>NZ_JAGEKG010000012.1:0-96050 GCF_049887755.1 Methylobacterium sp. NFXW15
GGCTGAGCGCACGGTCGAAGGGCTGTGGACGGCCATCGGCCGGCTCATCGACACCATCACGCCAGACGAATGCGCCAACTTCTTCGCCGCCGCGGGATATGAGCCAGATTAAACCGAAAACGCTCTAACGGCCGCCGACACGCAGCCCCCGGCCGAGGTGCCCGGGGGAGCGCCCGTCGCGGCGGCAGCTGGAGGCTACCTGCAGGCGCTCGACGTGGACGGGCTCGCGGATTGGGCACACGAGCATGGGGTCGTCGTGGCCCTGCGGGTTCGCCCCGGCCATTGCGTCCCGAACGGATTGCCGGTCGCCTACCTATCCGCCGGCGTCGAGGGGGCCGACGATGCCGTTGGCCGGGCGCTCACCTTCGGCCGCCGGCCCGCGGCCCTGCAGGACCTGGAATACCCGGTGAACTGGTGGCTCGTGTCGACGGGCATCAAGGAGCGCATGTGAGATCACCCGGCATTCACAGGTAGGCCGATTTGGCATGCATCGCCGGACCCGTCGCCTCCTGACGAAAAGTCGTTGAAGCCTGATCCAAGCGGGTTCACGCATCGTCCCCGCGGTCCGAACCCAACACGGAAGCCGATGCGTTTGGTGTGCGCGCCAAGCCGCGCGAACGTTCCTGGCCGCTCGCCCGTTGGAGGCACGGTTCGCGATCGTGGCCCTGTCACGAACCTGGAGAGCCCTTCATGCCCGCAACCGCCAGGACCGAGTTTTCGACGTCGCAGACGCCCCAACCGGTCGACGCAGGTGCTGGCTCGAAGACCGGTTTCTGGGCGCTGGCACTCGGCTCAGTAGGCGTGGTCTACGGCGACATCGGCACCAGCCCGCTCTACGCGCTGAAAGAGTCGCTGCATGCCGCCGCAGGCGGCGGACATGCACCCACGCGCGAGATGGTGTTCGGCGTGGTCTCCCTGATCCTCTGGGCACTCATCCTCATCGTAACGCTGAAGTACGTGCTCATCGTCATGCGCGCCGACAACGACGGCGAGGGCGGGACGCCATCCCTTGTGGCGCTCGCCCAGAGGGCACTTGGCCGGTCCGGCGGCTTCGTAATCGTCCTCGGCATGATCGGCATCAGCCTGTTCTACGGCGACGCCATCATTACGCCGGCCATCTCCGTGCTGTCCGCCATCGAGGGGCTGAAGCTCGTGACGCCCGCCCTCGACCCCTACGTCCTGCCCCTGAGCCTCGCCATCCTGGTCGGGCTGTTCGCGGTCCAGAGCCACGGCACAGCGCGGGTGGCGTTGTTCTTCGGTCCCCTGACCGCGTTCTGGTTCACCGTCATGGCGCTCGGCGGCCTCAGCCACCTGCTCGACGACCCGAGCATCGTGGCCGCCTTCAACCCGACGCATGGCATCGCCTTCCTCCTGAGCCACGGCACCGCCGGCCTTCTTGCGCTCGGCGCCGTGTTCCTGTCCGTGACCGGGGCGGAGGCGCTGTACGCGGACATGGGGCACTTCGGCCGCCAGCCGATCCGGGCGGCGTGGTTCGGCCTCGTCCTGCCGGCCCTGGCGCTGAACTACCTCGGGCAGGGCGCAATGCTGCTCGCCCATCCTGAGCGGATCGAGAACCCCTTCTTCCTGCTCTACCCGTCCTGGGCCCTCCTGCCGATGGTGCTGCTCGCGACCGTGGCGACGGTCATCGCCAGCCAGGCGGTCATCACCGGCACGTTCTCGATCACGCAGCAGGCCATGCAACTCGGCCTCCTGCCGCGGATGCGCGTCCTGCGCACGTCGGAGACCGAGAAAGGCCAGATCTACATCCCACGGATCAACTGGTGGCTGCTGATCGCGGTCGTGTTCCTGGCGGTGCTGTTCAAGTCGTCCAGCGCGCTGGCCGCCGCCTACGGCATCGCCGTCACCGGTGACATGGTGATCACGGCGTGCCTCGTCTTCGTCGTGGCGTGGCGGTTCTGGCGCTGGCCGCCGGCAGTCGCGGCCCTCGTCCTCGCGCCCTTCCTCCTCGTCGAGCTGGTATTCCTCTCCGCCAACGCCCTCAAGATCCTCCACGGCGGCTGGGTGCCCCTGACCACAGGCGCCGGGCTCGTCACGGCGATGTGGACCTGGAGGAGGGGTTCGGCGCTAATCGCCGCGCACATCCACGAGCACCGCGTTCCGCTGGCCGACTTCACGCGCATGGCCGAGACCGGCTCGGTCCTGCGCGCTCCGGGAACGGCCGTCTTCCTCACCGGGTCGCCGGAGGACGCGCCCGGGGCGCTGATGCACAACGTCAAGCACAACCACGTGCTGCACGAGCGCAACCTCATCCTGACCGTGGTGACCGAAGAGGTGCCCAGGGTGTTCGAGGCCGGACGCGTCACCGTCGAGCGTCTGTCCGACGCCTTCGCCGGCGTGACGGTGCGTTACGGCTTCACGGAATTGCCTGACCTGCCCCAAGCCCTCGCCGGCGCCGGGCTCGACGCCGGCGGCCTGTCCTACTTCCTGACTCGGAGGGTGCTCGTGGCCTCGCCGGTGACGGGCATGCCGGTCTGGCAGGACCGACTGTACATCGCGATGGCGCTGGCCGCGACGGACGCCTCTCGCTACTTCCGCATCCCGGCCGAACGGGCGGTCGAGATCGGCGCCCGCATCGACATCTGACCCATCACGACCGCCTAACGGCTCACCGGGTCGGTCGAAGGCAGCTCGCGGCCCAGGATCGCCGCAGCCTGGCAGCGTCTCTTCAACGCCTTCACCCGGTGTTCCCGGCACATGCGCAGGAGCGTCCGGGCTCCGAAGTGATTGCCCATGCGGACGTGGACAGTCGCCCCCCGGGCGAGGCCGTCGGCTATGGCATCGAACGTCGCGGCCTCGCGCACGAGCGGGGCGATGCGGTGTTGCATGGTTCCTCCCGAACGATTCGGCCGCGGCTCCGCCGAAGCACGCTGCAGTTGGTGGAGAGACGTGGGGCTAGCGAAGCGTAAGCGCGTCCAGCCAGCCATGCGCGGCGCCGTAGCGGATGATCTCCGCCCTCGTTCGCAAGCCCAGCTTCTCGGCCGCCCGCGCCTTGTAGGTCTCTACGGACTTCACGCTGACGTCGATGCACCGCGCGATCTCCTTGTTGCTGAAGCCCTGCGCGATCAGCCGCAGGGTCTCCGTCTCCCGCGGGCTCAAGGCCTCGCCATCCTCGCCCGGCCCGGTCCCGCCGGCCGAGGCGGACGGGTCGGCAAGGGCTTGGCCGGCGACGGACGGGTCGAGATAGACGCCACCCGTCGCGACGGCGCGGACCGCGCGGAGCAGGTCATCCGCCGCCGAACGCTTGAGAAGGTAGCCTCGCGCGCCGGCCTTGAGCAGCGGCTGGACGTAGGCGGCGTCCTCGTGGACCGTCAGCACCAGGACGCGGGTCGTCGGGCATTCGGCGGCGACCCGCTGCGTCAGTTCGAGGCCGTTGAGGCCCGGCATGGAGACGTCGAGCACCGCGACGTCGGGGACGAGGGTGCGGATCAGAGGAAGGGCCTCGCCGCCGTTCGTCGCTTCGCCGACGAGCTCGATCTCTGGGTCGGCGTTCAGGAGCGTCCGGATGCCCGCGAGGACGATGGGGTGGTCGTCGGCGAGGAAGACACGGATGCGGTTCATTTGACGTTCTCCGTGACTCAGGCGATCTGCTGCGGGTGCGGGATGCGGACGTACAGCGTGGTTCCCGATCCCGGCGACGTCTCAAGCGTGAGGCTTCCTCGCAGCAGGGACAGCCGCTCGCGGATGCCGGAGAGACCCAGCCGAGGCTTGGCGGATGGCCTGGGATCCGCCTCGCCGTCGAAGCCGACGCCGTCATCCTCGATGATCACCCGCACCTCCTCGGCGCGCTGCTCCATGGACACGCTGACCGTCGAGGCTCGCGCGTGCTTTAGGACGTTGGTCAGCGCTTCCTGCACGATGCGATATATGGCGGTTTCTACCGCCGCCGGGAGGCGGACGCTCTCGCCGAGGACTTGGAAGTCCGAGCGGATGTCGTGGCGCAGCGTCCACTGGCGCAGCAAGGTGGCGAGCGCCTCACGCAGGCCGACGTCGTCGAGGGCAGTCGGTCGGAGGTCGACGGCGGCTCGGTGTATGTCGCGCCCGATCTCACCGGCGAGCGACTGCAGCCATTGCACGTGACGGCCTACGTCGCCCTGAGCCCCGTTCCCGAGCAGCCTTTCTAAACTTTTGAGCCCGAGCGACAGGCCGGTGACCGTCTGCCCGACCTGATCGTGGAGTTCGCGCGCGATCCGGCGCTGCTCGTTCTCCTGCGCCTCGCTCAACCGGCGCAGAAGTTCGGCGCGCTCGGCCTCGGCAGCCTTGCGCGGTTCGATGTCCACCACCACGCCGTAGATCAGGCCGGCGTGTGTCTCCTGCAACTGCGGCACGCGCCCGGTCATGCGGATCCAGCGCGGGCCGGATCCCGGTGTGACAACGCGGAACTCAATGTCGAGAGGCCGTCCGTCCGCTAGGCTCTGCCGAAGGGCCTCCGACAGCCGCTCACGGTCTTCGTCATGGACCGTGCTCAGGACCTCCCGGGCATCCGCCTCGCTCTCCCCGCCTTCCAGGATCGCGGCCTTCCAACCGAGAAGTTGGGCTGCACGGGCAGAGCCGGTCACCCTTTCCCCCACCGTGTCCCATCGTAGGGTTCCGAGCTCCGCGGCCTCCACGGCCACGGCGCCCTGCTCCTCGCTCGACCGCAGCGCCAGGGCGAACCGCGCCTGCTCGCCGGCCCGACGCTGCGCTATGTCTCGACCGACCAGCCAGACCAGCGCGAGACCGAGACCGATGCTGACGATGCTGCCGCCCGCGAGCACCGCATAGGACCGCAGAACGGGTGCGTTCAGCGTGGCGGCCGGCATGCCGAAGTGCACCGACCAACCGCCGGTGTTCTTCAGCGTGCGGTAGACGACCTCGACGTTGGAGCCTTCCAGCGTCGAGCCTGTGTAGAAGCCTTCCGGAGCCCGCCGGATGGCCGCCTGCAGGGCGGCGTTCGCACGATGGCCGAGTTCCTCCGACTCGGCGCGGGTGCGGGCGATGGTGTTGCCGTCCGCGTCGACGATGGTCCCGACCCAGCCCTCCGGTGCACCGGCGTCGCGCAGGATCGAGCTGACCGCGTTGGTGGCGAGCCGAACGGAGAGGACGTAGCGGAGCTTGCCCTCCCGGATGACCGGGACGCGCAGGGCGACGAGACGCTTGCCCGAAATCGGCCCGACCGGGCCGATGCCGCCGATTACGGGACGCTGCGTCCGCACGACGGCGTCGAAGCTCTTGCGGTCCGCGGTGGGACCGAGTTCCTCGTCGAGGGAGCGGAGGAGGTTGACGACCTGGGCGCCGTCGGGGTCGGCGAGCTCGACGGTCGCCCAGAGCGGGTGCGCCTGCCGGAGGCGGTCGGCCTCGGCGTAGAAGGCGGCAAGGTCCGGCTTGTCGAGGGTGGCCGAGGCCGCCTCGGCTTGCAGCACCGCGATCTGAGAGGCGATGTCGGACGCGACGCGCTCGGCAACGCGGGTGGCGCTGGCCACGGCGGCGTCCCGCGTGAGGTCGCGCTGCTGCTGAGCCATCAGCGTGGCGACCCAGCCGCTGAGCAGCAGCACCGGGATAGCGGCCGCGAACGCCAGGGCGACCAAGGTGCGGCCGCTGCCGCGGTTCAGCCGTTCGGCGGGCGTTGGATCGTGCTCACCTGGCCTCCGTGCGGTCATCGACAGTCGCTTGTGTAGGTCCTCCGCCGACGGGCAGGGAAGCAGTCCTAGCTCGGGAGCTGGCAGCCCAAAGCTTTGTTCCTGTCCGTAGACCGGCGGCGACGGTTTGAGATCCTAGCTATGGCGTCCGAAGGGTACCAATCGATCATCCCGCGACACTCTGGGATCCGATGGACTAGGATCCGACGGAACATTGCATTCCGTAGGGGCGAGCTCGCCTACGTCACCCAAGAGGCGACGTCCCGACTCGATGACCTGTATGGTTTGAGGATCGCCTCGGTGCTCCCGCACTGTGCGTTCCATCCGCCGCAGCCGGCCGATCAAGTCCGGCGGCGGCGCTCCGCATGTAAGCTGTGCCTCCACCAGAACGGTCACGACCCGCTCCAGCCGACCCAGCGAACGGTTCTTCAGCGCTTCCAGGGACTTTCGTCGCATCGTCTCGACCTCCCCGTCGTTCGCCCAGTCTCGCGGAGCCTGGCCGAGGCGCGGCCGGATCACGCCCTCGCGGCAACTGGGATCGTGTGGGGCATGGTGTAACCGTCACTGGTGCGCCGCGCATGTCGGGAGAAGCACCCACACAGGTCCGGCTTGGCAGCAGCCGGCTTCAGAGCTGGCGTAACAAGCCCTGACGTGCCGAGACGGGGCTCAGGCCGAAGCCAGCAGAGGCCGCTGGGCTGCGACGCCGTCTCCGGTCCCAGGGTCGCCGAGGTTCGGGAGGAGCCGAGCGGGGTGAGGCATGCGAGACGCCATTTCCCAGCAGGAACCGTCGTAACCCTCGAACCAGGCCCGGCGTTCACGGGAGTCGCCCGGATACGGACAAGCATCACGCGGTCGACCGACAGCCCTTGCACGGGCACCTAGCTTGATGATGTCCATGAGCATGGGCGCGAACCTTTCAGCCAGCCTGAATCTTCTGTTCAACCATGCCGAGTAGCGCCTAAATTCTACAATCCAGCAAGCAATTTGCGCGGACATGCCGTTTCCACCGACACGTGTCAGGGTTGCCCTGACAGGCCGATGTCGTCACGGAGCTTGACCGTTGCGTCCGCACAATCCCGCACCCAATGGTCGCTAATGGCGAGACCCGAGCGGGAGCTCGGCGTTGAACGGCTGAGCCCCCGCCATGAGGTGAGGTGGTCAGGTGTTCTTCTTGTTGTACTTGAACTCGGGCGCGTTCTTGACCGTGTCCTTGTCGGCGTCGACCATCGCCTTCAGCGAACCGCCGTCGCGGTGGAGGAAGATGGTCGAGGGATCGACCAGCACGTAACGCTCGCCCATGCCGAGGAAGCCGCCGACGCTGACGACGACGCCGGTCACCGTCTTGCCGTTCTCGATGACGAGGTCCTCGATCTCGCCGACATTCTCGTTCTTGTTGTTGTAGAGGTTCTTGCCCACAAGCTTCGAGGACGTGACGTCGGCCGGCTTGACGCTGACGAACTTGATCTTGGCGGTCGCCGTGTCGGCCATCGTCATTCCGCCGGAGCCGGCGGCCATGGCCCCGCTGTTCGAGGTCGCCGGCATCGCGGTGCCGGCCGGCGGGGTCGCCATCGGCTTCGCCGGATCGCTCGCGGGCTGGGCCGCCTGCTTGTCCTGAGCGAGGGCGGGCATCGCGAGCATGGCGCTGGCAGCGATGGCGCTGATGATTGCGTTTTTCATGGCTTTTACCTCGGAGTTTCGAGTGAATGACCCGGCACCGGCGGTCCGTGGACCGCCCGATGCCGGCCGGCTTCGTTCGCGTGGCGGAGGGGAGCCTCGTCTCGCGTCGAGCGACCGTCGCCACTCTCCGCCCGCTGCTCAGTAGCCGCAGTAGGGTCGGCCCCCGCCGTAGCCGTAGCGGTAGCCGACCGGGGCGTAGGGATAGCCGTAGCCGTAGGACGCCCCGTAGTAGGCGGGTCGTGCGGACGCGGCGGCGAGCCCGAAGCCCAGACCTGCGGCTAGGCCCAGGCCACGATAGCCGCGGCGGTAGCCGTAGCGGCCGTATTGGTGCCCATAGCCGAACCGCGCCGGACGGAAGCCGATGCCGCGGTACCCACGGTAATGGCCCCGGAAGCCGTGCCGATGGCCTCGGTACCCGCGGTAATGACCCCTGAAGCCGCGATGATGGCCCCGGAAGCCTAGCCCTCTGTGGCCGTGGAAACCGTGGTGATGGCCGACGAAGCCATGTCCCCGGCCGAAGGGCCGCGCCTCGCTGGACGGCGAGAACAAGACGAGGCTGGATACTGCCGCGAGGGCGATCGCAAGGCGTTTCATGAACTCGGCTCCCTGATGGCTTTGGGGTGGCCGTCCCGCGGCTGGCTGTTGAGCCGCGGGACGGTCTCGATGGTTCGGAGTGCCTACGGGACGGTTCGGACCGGTGACCGCAGTTCGGTCGCCGGTGTCGCCTAGCCCTGGATGCTGCCTGGGTCAGGCGGCGGTCCCCATCCCGCTCGATAGGTGATCTGTGGTGCGAGGCGCAGGCTTGCAGTCAGAGAAGACCGCAAGCCTGTCGGGACAACCCTGACAGCGCAGAGGGAAGCCCCCGTCGTGGCTCCGGCGAGGCGCTTGCCGCTTCACGAAGGCTTAAGCACGATCCCGGGACCTGGTGCGCGACCGGCCGGACGGGTGCCCCACACGCGGCTCGGCTTCGCCACCCGAACGGCGCGGTCGCGTGGGTCCTGGACGTGGACACCGGCGTGGGCGACAGGAGGCAGCATGAGGATGGCACTGGCACGGACGGCACGGCTCGCGCGGGATTGGCGTAGCCAGCCGGCTGACTTCCCGAGACCACCTGCACCCGGGGTAGCGGGCCGGACGGTTCCATCGTCGGCGGGGAGGAACTCCGTCGAGGACTTGGCGCGGTTTGGTGGCGGCCTGAGCGTGCCTGAGTTTGCCAACGACCATGTCTCGGGCGTGCTTGCCCCAGGCAGCGCAAGCACGCGATGCTCGAACGATGACATGCCGCCGTCAGCTTGACGCCCCACCGGCAGGCTGGGTCGAAGAAGCGCCCTCGCGTTGCCGCAAGTGGCGGCGCTGGCCGAGCGAGCTGCCCAGCCCCGCGAACGAGAACCGCGGGCGCGCCATGGCTTGGGCTGTCCGCGCCGTCGGTTGTGGGCTCCTGGGCCTGTCGTGCGTCCTGGGGCTCCTGATCGCTCTCGCGTCCTGAACGCGCCCGAGGCGTCGACCGCGAGCGGCCGCCCAGGGCATCCATTTCCCGATCATTCGAACGGCACAGCACGGAGGCCGGCCATGCCGCATCCCATGATCCGAACCCGCCGCGTCAGACACGTCGCGTTAAACGGCCAGGGTCCGGGCGTGCCGCGCACGTCCGACCTCGTCCTCGGCATCGTCGCGACTGCCATGCTCGCCGCGTTCTGCCTGCTGATGGCTTCCAATCTCGTTGCCCGCGCGCTGGAGGCTGCGGGCTGAGATCCTGAAACGCTGGCGCCCCTGCGGCACGTAGCTGCCGGGAGCGCCACCGCCTCAGGTGATGCCGCGGCTCACTGCCCTGCAGGCTTCTCGGCCGGGGGCGTGGCGGCCGGTGCCGGCACGACCGGGGAAGCAGGGTTGGCCGGTACCGGTGTCGCAGGGTTAGCCACTGGGTTGCCCGGTGGCGTCTCCGCCTTCTCGTCCTTGCATGCGGTGAGTGCCAGCAGGCCGGCGAGTGGCACGAGGATGCGCAGGCGCATGGTATCCTTGGGGTGAACGTGTTTTCGGATGGCGGTAGCATCGTGCCGCCGGAGGTGCGAGCGCGGGGGAGCGGTCCGAAAAGTCAGGGGCAAGGATGGCGTGCGCCGTCGTTGCCTAGGTACGTGCCGCTTGCCGCGTCGTAGGAGCGGAACCGACGGGCACAGGCGGCGACCGTCTCGGCGTCCGCCGCACCTTGGGCGGCCTGCGCCTGCGAGTTGGCGATGGCGCCGCCGATGAGCGCTCCCGCGGCCAAACCTCCGATACCCGCGCCGACGGCCGCGCCGACACCTGGGCCCCTACGATAGCCATAGCCGCGCCGGTAGCCGTAATGCTGACCATAGCGATGGTGGCGATGACCGAACCGGCGGTACTGGGCGTAGCTGGTCGGGAGGACTCCGGCGGACAGCGCCTTGACCGGGCTTCCGAACGGCTCTGCCATGGCGGGTTGGGCGAGGAGCAATGCCGGGATGGTGGCCGCGAGGACGAGCGTGAGCTTCATGTCGGAGGATCTCCATTGGTTGGCAGGGCTGGGGGTGACAGCGGATAGGCCGGCAGTCGCGGTCGGTTCGGGAACCCAGGTACTGACCGACGCCGAAATTCGGTTCGGGCCCTTTGGGAGCCCATGTTTCATCCGTTGCAGAGTCAGCGCGCTGATGGTGGGCACGGGAGCGTTCCCGAGACTTGCCGCCGCCTATTCAGGCATCGCCACGACGGCCGTTGCGAACATCATCCATGTCTTTCGTAGCCGCCCGCCCATGCTGGGCGGGCGGCCGTCGCGTTTCCTCTCCAGACGTGTCGAGGGCTGGTGACCTGTGATCCTCGTTCGGCTCGCTTTTCCGGGAGCCGTTTGCCGCGCCCTTCTTCGGCAACCCGTGGTCATGTCGGTCTCGGCGGGCATGAAACAGGCACGAAGGCCGTGCCGGCGGTCGTGGCCCGGAACTGGGGCTATCGCACCGACCGAAATGAACGACACTCAATGGCTGTACAGGCATGGGGTACGAAGCGACGTGAGAAGCTCATAGGTCAGGCTGCCGAACACGAACTCGCGCATCTTCGAGTGCCCGTAGGCCCCGGCCACCACGAGACCTGCCGCTTCATCGCGGACAAGCCCGGTCACCGCCTGGACGACGTTTGCCCTCTCTGGAAGCTCGACCCGCTCGCACTGCACGTCATGGCACTTCAGGTACGCCTCGGTCGCATCCGCATTCGTCTCCGCCTCCGCCGAGGCGACGGTCAGGAGAAGGACGCGTTCCGCCTTCCGCAGCAGCGGCAAGGCGTCCGCGACGGCTCGTCGGGCCTCGCGCGTGTCCTTCCATGCGATGACGGCGCACTTGAGGGGAAGGTCATCAAGATCCGATGGCGTAATGAGCACGGGGCGGCCCGCGCGCAGGATGATCTCGGCCGGGCTCAGCGCCTGGATGATGTCACCCGAATTGGCGTCATCATTGCCTCGCGCGACCAGCAGGTCGCAGCGCGCGCATTCCGAGATCACGCATTCCAGGGGCTCCCTGTCGTACACGCGCAAATGGGCCTTTCCGTAACCGCTAGTCATCTCCCGGAAGACAGCCTCCTGTTTGGCTAGCTCATCCCGTGCGCCTGCGGCCGCGGTCTCGATGATGTGGTTGTCCAGGTATGATCCCTTCCCGTAGATCGAGATGGGCAGGGGATCCTGCGCTGCCACGCCTGTCAGTTCCGCATCGAAGCGTTTGGCGAGGTTGCAGGCCAACTGAACCCTCGCGGGGGTACCGCTGCTAGCATCGAGGCTCACCATGATGTTGGAAAGCGTCATGACGACCTGCCGTGAGGTAGGCGACCGGCCATGTTTTGGCTGTCGTCCGCACCAATGCTGAGCATCGGTCGACTCTCGGTCGCTGCAGTCGGAGACGTGATCCTTAGCGTATGTCGGGGCGGAGACGTCGCCGGCTGTGCGGTGAACGGGTACCGACAACATAACCTTTTTGGTTTGCGCATCGAGTCCGTGCAAACCCGGCCCGTCGTCAGGGCAACCCTTACACACTCACGTGAGACCCTAGCGGCGCGCATCAGCAGCCGCTGCTCCGTTCGCCGGTGCATGATTCCGCAGCCGCCAGGGCGTTCAGAAGACTGATCCGCCTAGGTTGCCGTATCTCACGCTCAGGGGACGATCCAAAAAGGTTAGCTGATCAGCTTGAATTGTTCCTCTGCGCAGAGTGGACACTACCCGGGTGTCGCCGTCGCGCTTCGGCATGTGCATCTATGCGTTCAGCGACCGTCCGCTTTTCCGGCCGATAAGCTCTGGAGCGGACTAGCGGCTTTCGGCCAGCTCCGGTCGCGTTGGCGGGCGTCTTTGAACGGCCGAGTTGGGTGGATTGGAGACCGTCCGCTCTCGAGTAACAGACCTTATGAAGCGGACCTCCGATGACTGCATAAGACGACCTTCGGAATAGACTCATTCTCAGGCTTCACGAGCGTGGTCCTATGCCCGACGTAGCTCGGATCGCGATTGTCCGCGCAATGAACGAGATGAGCAGGCACACGGCTTTGCGCATCCCACGGACCGGACATCGCGTAATGCTGCCGTAATCGAGCACGCTTAGCCCCCTCCTGCACGGAGGAAGGCGCTTCATGGCCGAATGTCCAGAACGACCGGACGATGATTTCGAGATACTGCTGAGGGAAACGGTGACGAAGGCCGTCATCTCAGGGCTGGAAAACGAGCATTCGTGGAATGATGACATCATTGTCCGTTTGATGAACTACGAAGCGCGAGCCCAGCAGGAGCGGCTGAGCTCCCAGACCCTGCAGGTCATCCTGTCGGGGAGGCGCATTCTCGGCAGATCGTAAGAAAACGGCCGGCCGCCTCGGCCACGGCAAACGGCGCATCGCGTTCGATACCTCCGCCAAACGTGGATCACTAATCCGGACGACAGCAACCCCAGGTCCATGAGACATAATCCAGCGAACCAGTTCGAACCGGAAATGGCGGACGACACCGCCTACGACGACGTCGCCACGACGCATGTGTCGGTGGCGCGCATCCTCGGCCTGTTCCGGCCATACCGGGAGCGGATCGCGCTGGTCCTGGTCCTGATCGCCCTGGCGTTGGCCACCGGGCTCGCCGCCCCGTTCCTGCTCCGGGCTATCATCGACGAGGCCCTGCCCAAGGGCGACCTGCCGTTGCTGGCCATCCTGTCCTTCAGCCTCGTCGGTCTCGCCGCCGTGGGGGCGGGCATCGGCGTGCTGCAGGTCCTCGTCACCGCCAAGGTCGGGCAAGCGATCATGCACGACCTCCGGGTGGCGGTGTACACCCACCTCCAGTCGCTCTCGCTGCGGTTCTTCACGGCGACCCGGGCCGGTGACATCCAGTCCCGCATCGCCAACGACATCGGAGCCCTGCAGGCCCTGGTGACCCACACGGCCGGCGAGGCGACCCGGAACGCCAGCACCGTCGTCATGACCGCCGCGGCCATGCTGCTCCTAGAGTGGCGGCTGGCCCTGCTCTCGTTCCTCGTCCTGCCGCTGGCGACCTGGATCAGCGACCGGGTCGGCCGGACGCGCGAGGCCCTGACCTACGAGCAGCAGGAGCGGATCGCGCGGATGTCTTCGACGGTGCAGGAGTCCCTGTCCGTGTCCGGCATCGTCCTCGCCCGCACGATGGGGCGTACGTCGTACCTGACGCAACGCTTCGCCCGGGCGTCGCGCGAAGTCGCGACGCTGGAGGTTCGGTCCCACACGGCGGGCCAGTGGCAGTGGTCTATCATCGACCTGGTGCTGCAGGCCATGCCGGCCCTGACCCTGCTCCTCGGCGGCTGGATGATGGCGTCGGGCACCGCCATGACCATCGGCACGCTGGTGGCCATGATCGCCCTGCAGGAGCAACTCCTGTTCCCGCTTGAAGAGGTCCTGCGCTCGGGCGTCGAGGTCAGGAAGACGCGCGCCCTGTTTGCCCGCATCTTCGAATACCTCGACAAGCCGGTCGAGATCACAGAACGGCCGGACGCCGTCACGCTCGACAAGGCCGCGGTCGCAGGCCACGTCAGGCTGGATCGCGTGGCCTTCTCCTACGACCGGGCGGGACCGGCCACCATCCGGGGCGTCACCATCGACATCCCGCCGGGTTCGCACACCGCCATCGTGGGCACCACGGGATCGGGCAAGTCCACGCTCGGCTACCTGCTGGCCCGCCTCTACGACGTCGATGCCGGCGCCGTGCTTTACGACGGCGTCGACGTGCGCGACCTGAGCCTGCACTCGCTCACGGACATCCTGGGCGTCGTCACCCAGGACCCGTACCTGCTTCATGCCAGCGTCGCGGAGAACCTGCGCTTCGCCCGGCCCGACGCAACCGACGCGGACCTGCACGCGGCCGCCCGGACGGCGCAGTTGCACGACCTCCTGGCGGCCTTGCCCGACGGGTATGACACCGTGGTCGGCGAGCGGGGGCATCGCTTTTCCGGCGGCGAGAAGCAGCGCCTGTCCCTCGCCCGCACCATCCTGCGCGACCCGCGCGTGCTTCTGCTCGACGAGGCGACGAGCGCCCTCGACACCGCGACGGAGTTGGCGATGACCCGTGCCCTCGACCAACCCGGCACGACCCGCACGACCATCACCATCGCGCACCGGCTCTCGACCGTGCGCCGCGCCGACCAGATCATCGTGCTCGACCGGGGGACGGTGGTCGAGCACGGGAC
Source organism: Methylobacterium sp. NFXW15 (assembly GCF_049887755.1). Taxonomy (NCBI): domain Bacteria; kingdom Pseudomonadati; phylum Pseudomonadota; class Alphaproteobacteria; order Hyphomicrobiales; family Methylobacteriaceae; genus Methylobacterium; species Methylobacterium sp. NFXW15. The sequence goes on from NZ_JAGEKG010000012.1 coordinate 13,994, forward strand.
GCACGAGGAGTTGCTGGGCGGCAGCGGCGCCTATGCGCGTCTCGTCCGCAAGGCGGCGTGATGACCCCGTCCAGCCGGACCCGTCGGGATACCGGTCCCCACGCACCACCGCACGGGGGCCGGGGGCCCGTCACCCCGACCCGCCGCCACCATCCATGGGAGGTCCGACCGTCTTGCGAGTGCTGGTCGTAGAGGATGATCCGCAACTGGGCGCTTGGCTCAAGGCCACGCTTTCGGATGCGCTCGGGCATGCCGACCTCGTCGACAACCTCGATGAGGCGCTGGCGGCCGTCAGCGTCCGGCCGTTCGACCTGATCGTCCTGGACCGCAGGTTGCCGGACGGCGACGGCATCACGCTGATCTCGCTGCTGGCGCAACTCAGGCCCCGGCCGGGGGTGCTGATGCTGACGGCGTTCGACGATCCCGTAGAGATCGCGCGGGCGCTCGACGCCGGGGCCGACGATTACGTGCCGAAGCCGTTCGAGCCGGTGGAACTCGTCGCCCGCGCCAGGGCCGTGATCCGCCGGCTCCAGGTCGACCGGAAGGGCGTGCTGAGGATCGGCAACCTGTCCTTCGACACGGCCGCAAGGTCGGTCAGCATCGAGGGTCACCCGATCCCGGTCCCGCGCCGGGAGCTCGCGCTGCTCGAAGCCCTCATCCGCCGTGCCGGACAGGTCACCATGCGTGAAACCCTCGAAGCCGCGGCCTACGGCTTCGACGACGAGATCCAGTCCAACGCCATCGACGCCCACATCTCACGCCTGCGGAAGCGGTTGCGGGCCGCCGACTGTTCCGTGGCGATCAAGCCGCTCCGGGGCTTGGGCTACGTGCTGGAGGCCGGGTGATGCCGCGCCGGCAGCCCTCCATCGCCCGTCTTGCCGCGGTCCTGCTCAGCCTCGTCGTCGCCGCCACCATCCTGTGCACCTGGACGCTGGTCATCGCCCTGCAAGGCGATGACGGTCTCCTCGCCCAGTACGACGCGGCGAGGGCGATCAAGGCGTCGGTCTCGCGCGACGCGGCCGGGGCGCCGGTCGTGTCGCCGACGAGCGAGCTCGACGGGATCGAGCGGACCTTCCCCGACCTCTGGTACGTCGTGACGACGAAGGGAGGGACGACGCATCACGGCGCCGTGCCGGCATCGGTCCGGGACGGCGACATCGCGGCACCCGACGCCTCGGCCTTCCCGGACGGCGGCGACGCCATGCGCCTGACCAACGCGACCGTGGTGATGCGGCTCGGAGGGGAACTCGTACGGATTCGGGTCGGCGGCGCCGCCTACACCCCTGCTCAAGCCGCCCTGAGCAGCCTGCGCGACGTGAACTACACGGCCATCCCCATCCTGGCCGTGGTCGTCGCGACCATCCTGGTCGCGCTCCTCACCGTACCCGCCCTGATCGCCCGGCCCGTGCGCCGGGTCTCGCACTCGGCGGAGCGCATCGACGGCGGGTCTGACGGCGTTCGCCTGCCCTTGGATGAAGCGCCGCGGGAACTCGTCCCGATGGTGGCCGCCTTCAACCGCGCCCTGGAGCGCATCGAGGTGGCCTCGGCCGCGCAGCGCCGGTTCCTGTCGAACGCGGCCCACGAACTGCGGACCCCGCTGACCCGGGTCCGGACCGGGCTGGAGCGGGTGGAGGACCCGCATCTGCGCAGGGTGCTCGTGGCCGATATCCAGTCGCTGTCGTCGACCGTCACGATGCTGCTCCAGATCGCGCGGCTGTCCTCGGACAGTCCGGAGATGCCCCGGTTCGACCTCGTGGCGGCGGTCCGCGCCACCACCGCAGAGCATGTCCCCGCGGCGCTCGCCGCCGGCGTGGACATCGCCTTCTCCGGGGAAGGCGACGCCGTCCTCGTCACCGGGTCGGAGACCGCCGCACGCATCGCCGTCGGCAACCTCCTGCGCAACGCCCTGCAGCACGCCCGTTCCGGAAAGTCCGTGCTGGTCGAGGTCCGTCCCCCTGGGACCGTTCTCGTGATCGACCACGGCGAGGGGGTCGGGGACGGGGCCCGGACGGAGATGCTCCAGCCGTTCACGCGGGGGCAGGCGAGCGACGGCACGGGGCTCGGCCTCGCCCTGGTCGCGCAGGTGATGGCCATGCACGGGGGAAGCGTCGCGATGGACGAGACCCCCGGCGGCGGACTGACGGTTTTCCTCACGTTCCGAGGGGCGGCGGACTGACCATCGCCCTCGACCGATCCCGCCGGGCGTAATGTTGCGGCAACCTCGGCCGGTAGGATCGGCCCGAACTCCCCTCCCGGGAGCCGAGGTGACCCCATGCGTAACAAAGCCTTAGTCCTCGCGGCCGCGCTCGCCGCGTTCTCGTCCGCCGTCCCGGAAGCCCAGGCCCGTGGGCGGTCCGGGGCATTCGCCGCGGGCCTCGTCGGGGGGCTCGCCGTGGGCGCCCTCGCCGCGTCCGCGGCACGGGCGCAGCCGGTCTACGACGACGGCTACGAGAACGTGCCGCCCGAGTGCGACCGAGTCTATCGACGCCGGTTCGTCATGCGCGAATACGAGCCCCCGTTCGAGCCGCTCGGCTTCCACGACGACTGGGACGACTGAGGCCCCAGGTCCCCCACCCGTCCCCAGGGCACGGGTCCACGAAGGCAGGGGCTGCCGTCGCCGACGGCCGCCCGGAGAACCGGGCGTCCGGGGCTTGGCCCGGCCCGACGGGATTTTCGAGATGCGGTTTCCGAGTTCGAGCGCCCGCTCGACCATGACATGCTGCCTCGCCGCGGTGCTGGGGCTGAAGGCGTCCATCGCGGCGGCGTCGGCCCCCGTGATCCCGGGGGTGCCGCAGGCGCGCGCCGACGACGGTCCGCTGGCTGCGCTGGCACATTCCTGGTCGGAGGCCGTCGCGTCCCTCGGCGCCGCCATATCCGAAGGGCCGTCGTTCGGGCCGGTCCTCGTGTTCGCGAAGGCCCGTTGCCCGAGCGTGGACAACGGGGCGTCCCTGGATTGCGGGCTGGCCACCGACCGCATTTGCCGGGAAGCCGGTCGCATGACGGGCATCTCCTTCGACGTGACGACGGCGCGGACCTGCCGGGGCGGCATCGCCTCGCAGACGGGCGGGCCGTCCCTCTCCTGCAAGCCGTCCGCCTGGATAAGCCATGCCCTATGCTGGTGATGCGTCCGTGATGTCGCGCCCGATCCCGCCATCCCTGCGCGTGCGGCCCCGTCGCCCGCACCCGGTCGCGGCCGGCCTGTTCATCCTCGCCCTGGCCGGATGCGAACGGGGCGCCGACGGGAACGCCGCGCCGGGAGCGGTCGCGGGGCCGCCGACGGTCTCGACCGCCGTCGTCGAGGCGGCGACGGTGCCTCGCACCCTCGACCTGCCGGGGCGCCTGGCCTCGACGCGGGTCGCGGAGGTGCGGGCGCAGGTCGCCGGCATCGTCCGGGAGCGCGCCTTCGAGGAAGGCGGCCTCGTCAGCAAGGGCGACGTCCTGTTCCGCATCGACCCCGCCGTGTACCGCGCCGAGGTCGACGCCAAGTCCGCCGCGCTAGACCGGGCCGAGGCGACGCGGGTGCAGGCGCTAAGGCAATCGGAGCGCACCGAGACGCTGCTTGAGCGTCAAGCGGCCAGCACCGCCCAACACGACATCACGACGGCCGCCCTGCGGCAGGCCGAGGCGGACGTCGCGAGCGCGAAGGCGCAACTCGCCCGCGCCCGGATCGACCTCGACTACGCGACCGTCCGCGCGCCAATCGCCGGCCGCATCGGCCGAGCCACGGTCACGGAGGGCGCCCTCGTGGGCCAGGGCGAGGCGACGAAGCTCGCCCTGATCCAGCAGGTCGACCCGATCTTCGCCGACTTCAACGCCCCTGCTGCCGATCCGGGCAGCCTCGCCGCGCCCGGTACCGAGGGGGCGGAGGTACGCCTCGTCCTGCCGGACGGCTCGCTCCATGCGGATGCCGGGCGGCTGCTGTTCGCCGAGGTGAGCGTCGACCCCGGCACCGGGCAGGTATCCGTGCGGGCGAAGTTCCCGAACCCGAAGGTCGCCTTGCTGCCCGGCACCTACGTCCGCGTCCGCGTCGCGCAGGGGACCTTGCCGGGCGCGGTCGTCGTCCCGGCCCAGGCCATCCAGAGAAGCAGCGCCGGCGTCGCGCAGGTCTTCGTGATCGGCGAGGACAGGACGGTCGCCCTGCGCCCTGTGCGGGCGGGGGCGCTGACCGATGCGGGTTGGATCGTCGAGGAGGGCCTCAAGGCCGGGGAGACTGTCGTGGTCGAGGGCTTCCAGCGCATCCAACCCGGCATGGCGGTGAACCCGATGCCCTGGCACGGCGCCCGGACGGCCGCCGCGTCCGCGAAGCCCTGACCGCGCCGGGACCGACCGCCATGAGCCGCTTCTTCATCGCGCGCCCGATCTTCGCCTGGGCGATCTCCATCTTTGTCATGCTGGTGGGGGCGATATCCATCGTCTACCTGCCGGTCTCGCAGTACCCGGACGTGGCACCCATCACGATCCAGGTGAGCGCGACCTACCCCGGCGCGCCGCCCGAGCGGCTCTACGACGGCGTCACCCTCATCATCGAGGAGGAACTCAGCGGCATCCCCGGGCTGATGTACTTCGAGAGCACCAGCGACACCTCCGGCATGGCGCAGATCACGGCCTCGTTCGCGCCGGGCTCGGACCCGTCGAAGGCCACCGTGGCGGTCCAGAACCGGATCAAGCGCATCGAGGCGCGCCTGCCCCGGGCGGTCACCCAGCAAGGCGTCACCGTCGAGGAGGCTAGCACCAGCTTCCTCCAGTTCGTCACCGTCTCCTCGAAGGACGGCTCCCTAAGCGAGACTGACCTCGGCGACATCGCCGCCCGTCGACTGCTCGGCGAGTTGCGGCGGGTGCCGGGCGTCGGCCGGGCGACACTGTTCTCGTCCGAAAAGGCGCTGCGCATCTGGATCGACCCGGTCAAGCTCGTCGGGTTCGGGATGACGCCAGGCGACGTCACGGCCGCCGTGAGCGCACAGAACGCGCAGGTCGCCTCGGGGACCGTCGGCGCACAGCCCGCGGTGGAAGGCCAGCGCATCGCGGCCAACGTCCTGGTGAAGGGGCAACTGACCACGCCCGCGGAGTTCGGCGAGATCGTGCTGCGCGCAAACCCGGACGGGTCGTTGGTCCGCCTGCGCGACGTGGCCGAGGTCGAGCTCGGCGGCCAGTCCTACGCGATGCAGACCCGCCTCGACGGGCGCCCGGCCGCCGGCATCGGCATCCAGTTGGCACCGGCCGCCAACGCGCTCGCCGCGGCCAACGGCGTCAGGGCGAAGCTCGCCCAGCTTCAGCGCACCTTGCCGGCGAACGTGCTGGTGAGCGTGCCCTACGACACCACGCCGTTCGTCGAGGCGTCGATCAGGAAGGTGCTGGTGACGCTCGCCGAGGCGATGGTGCTCGTCTTCGCGGTGATGTTCCTGTTCTTGCAGAACGTCCGCTACACCCTGATCCCGACCATCGTGGTGCCGGTGGCGCTGCTCGGCACCTGTGGCGCGCTCCTGCTGGCCGGCTTCTCGATCAACGTGCTGACCATGTTCGGCATGGTGCTGGCTATCGGCATCCTCGTCGACGACGCCATCGTCGTGGTCGAGAACGTCGAGCGCATCATGGCCGAGGAGGGCCTGCCGCCGCGGGAGGCGACCGCCAAGGCCATGGGCCAGATCACCGGCGCCATCGTCGGCATCACCGCCGTGCTGGTGGCGGTGTTCGTGCCGCTCGCCTTCTTCCCGGGCTCGGTCGGGGTGATCTACCGCCAGTTCGCCGTCAGCATGGCGACCTCGATCGCCTTCTCGGCCTTCCTGGCGCTGTCGCTGACGCCCGCCCTCTGCGCCACGCTGTTGAAGCCCGTCCAGAAGGGCCACGGCCATGACAAGCGCGGCTTCTTCGGCTGGTTCGACCGCCGCTTCCGCGCCGGCACGCTGGCCTACCGGTCGGGCGTGGCGGGCGTGCTGCGCCGGCCCGTGCGGGCGCTCCTCGTCTACGGCCTGCTCGTCGCCGCCCTCGGCTGGGGCTACTGGCGCATGCCGGGAAGCTTCCTGCCCATCGAGGACCAGGGCTACGTCATCGTCGACGCGCAGACGCCGCCGGAATCGGCCACCGGCCGCACCTCGGACGTGGCCAGGCGGATCGAGGAACACTTCGCGGGCGAGCCCGGGGTCGACAGCCAGACGCTGCTGCTCGGGTTCGGCTTCTCCGGCCAGGGCCAGAACGCGGCCCTCAACTTCGTCGGGCTGAAGCCCTGGGGCGAGCGCGGGCCGAACGATGGCGCCGATGCCATCGCCGCCCGCGCCAACGCCGCCCTCGGTGGCCTGCCGGACGCCATCGCCATGTCGCTGTCGCCGCCGGCCATCGACTCGCTCGGCAATTCGAGCGGCTTCGCCTTCCGCCTGCAGGACAAGGGCCAGCAGGGACATGCGGCGCTGGCGGCCGCGCGCGACCAGTTGCTGAAAGCGGCGAGCCAAAGCCCGATCCTGCAGGGCGTCTACGTCGAGGGCCTGCCGACCGCGCCGCAGATCGAGCTCGTCCTCGACCGGCAGAAGGCGAACGCGCTCGGCGTCACCTTCGCCGACATCAACGACGCGCTTTCGACCAGCCTCGGCTCGGCCTACGTCAACGACTTTCCGAACCAGGCGCGGATGCAGCGGGTCATCGTCCAGGCCGAGGCGTCCCGGCGGATGAGGGCCGAGGACCTGCTCGATCTCAACGTTCGCAACGCCAAGGGGCAAATGGTGCCGTTCCAGTCCTTCGCCCGTGTGCAGTGGACGATGGGCCCGTCGCAGGTCGTGGGCTTCAACGGCTACCCCAGCATCAAGATCTCCGGCAGCGCGGCGCCCGGCTACGCCAGCGGCGACGCCATGGCCGAGATGGAGCGCCTCGCCGGGCAATTGCCGTCGGGCTTCGACTTCGCTTGGACCGGGCAGTCGCTGCAGGAGAAGCTCTCGGGCTCCCTGGCGATCTACCTGCTCGCGCTGGCGCTGTTCTGCGTGTTCCTCTGCCTCGCCGCGCTCTACGAGAGCTGGTCGATCCCGCTCGCCGTGCTGCTCGTGGTGCCGACCGGCGTGGTCGGTGCGGTCTTCGCCATGCTGCTGCGGGACATGCCGAACGACGTCTACTTCAAGGTCGGCCTGATCACGGTGATCGGCCTGACGGCGAAGAACGCCATCCTGATCATCGAGGTGGCCAAGGATCTCGTGGCGCAGGGGCGGCCCGTGCACGAGGCGGCGCTGGAGGCCTGCGAACTACGCTTCCGGCCCATCGTCATGACCTCGTTCGCCTTTATCCTCGGCGTCGTACCGCTCGCCGTCGCGACCGGGGCCAGCATGAACAGCCAGAGGGCCATTGGGACGGGTGTGCTCGGCGGCATGGTGACGGCGACGGTGCTCGCGGTATTCGTCACGCCGCTCTTTTACGTCTTCATCGCGAGGGTCTTCGGTTCTGTGGCAGCCGGCCAGCCGGAGGTCGCTTCCGTCCGACGCGGCATTCCAGTGACCTGAAGGTCATCAACATCGCCAGAATAGCGGCGGAACATAGGTCCGCTTACGAGAACCACAGAGAAGCGGCTTAACGACTGAGTGGGGTCGCCAGCGGAAGGTCCGCTCAGGATTGGTGGTCGCCGGTCTGCCAAAGATCAAAGTGATGAAGGCAGTGGATGGCTGTGAGTGGTGTCAACTCGCTTCGAACTCAAATAACACCTTCAGCAGTCCGCTCCTCCCGTCACAGAGCCTGCGTGGCAGCCCCCTTCGCGCGGCCGATGAATAAGATCCGGCCGGTCGGCCGACCGATGGGGGAGCCTGCCTCGGGTTCCAGCGTGATCTCGAACAGTTGCCCATCCCCGATGGCCTCCAGCCGTTCCGGCGGCAAGCGGATTGCGCCACCCGGGGGCAGAACGCCGAGGGAAACGGGACCGCGAGCTTGGTCCCACAGGGTCCAGAGTTGCAGTGCGCGCCCGCTTCCCGGCTGCACATCAGCCAGCGGAAGCGACCGAACGGTGCCATTCTGGGCAACCTGGATGAGCCATCCCGGGCCGCTTTCCTGACCGAGGGCGTCGCGGCTCTGCAAGATCGCGAAGTACCGCGTCGGGCTCTCGACAGGCGCTGACATGCGGCTCGAAAGGAATGCTAGGACGAGCGCGGCGGCCGTAGCGAGACCAGTAGTGGTCCGCCACAGAGTGGGGCTTCGCCACGCTGCCCGTAACATTCCGCGCCTCAACCGCTTAAAAGCGGAAGCCGCAGTCCGACCGGGCGCCTGCCGGCGCGTCGCGAGGGCCTGCTCGATGCGCGCCCATTGTGCCGGATCGACCTCGACCTTCCCAAGGGCCGAGGAGGCCGGCAGCAGTTGCTCCTCCCAGAAGGCAACACGGCGCGCGAGATCTGCATCTAAACGCAGGGCCCGCTCGACGTCCGCAGTCGCCGCCGCGTCCAGCAGGCCCAGAACGTATTCACCCGCCAGGACATCGCGGTCTTCCGGATCGCTCGGGATCATGACAGGCAATCCTTCAGGGCGATGAGGCTACGGCGGACCCACGCCTTCACGGTCCCGAGCGGCGTTGCCAGCCGTTCGGCTATCTCAGACTGCGATAGTCCATCGACGTAGGCGAGCAGGATCACCTGTCGCCTGTCGGCGCCGAGCCGCGCGAGGCAACCGTGCAGGCGAGCGCCGTCCTGAGACGCCGCGAGCGCGGCGAACGGATCGGGCGCAGCATCAACGATCTCCGCCACCGTCGCCGCGTCGATATCCGTCTCCCGACCGGCGGCGCGGATGTACTTCAGCGCGCGGTGTCGCACGATGCTGGTGATCCAGGCGCGACCCGCACCGCGGCTGCTATCGAAGCTGCCGGCGCGCTCCCAGATATCGAGAAACGCATCGTGGAGGACGTCGACGGCAACCTCCCGCCGCCGGACGATCCTGAGCGCGACGGCGAGCAGGAACCCCGCCTCGTGGTCATACAGTCGACGCAACGAGGCGGGGTCCCGGCGGGCGCAGCCCTCCAGGGCGGACGCGTGATCGAACGGCTCCATGATCCTCCCGGCGCTCGGCAGGACCAGCCATCCGGCCGGCCCTGCATCCGCGGAGCGAACTACGACTTGGGCAGGATGGCGATGTCGCGGACCTTGCCCGACACGCCGTCGATCTTGGCGACCATCTCGCCCTTCCCAGTGGCGAGATCCACCTTGTAGAGCGTGTCGCCCGCCATGGCCCAGGCTTGGTTGCCGCCCTGTCCGTCTGAGAGGATGTCGAAGGCTACCGCCTCGCCGGACATGCCGAGCATGCCGACGGTGTTCAGGATACCGTCGTTCGGCGGAGCCTGCTTTAGCAGCGCGCCGGAGGCGTCGATGTCGTACAGGGCCGTCTCTTTGGTGCCCTTGAAGGCATTGGTGTAGGCACCCGCCATCACCTTTGGCGTCTTGCCCTTCATGGTGTCGGTCTCGGCGAACTTGAGTTGGCCGTCCTTCGTGACCTTGCCGTCGTCGACGTTGGCGCGGAGACTGGTCCCATCGGAGCCGATGATGCGCAGTCGATCGGCGACGGGATTGAAATCGACCGTGGCCGGGGTGCCGGCGGCCAACGTCGTATCGAGCTTCGATTTCGCCGTGGCCTTGCCCGACATCGGATCAACCGTGACGACGCTGCCGTCCGAGATCACCGCGTAGAGCATGCCGTCGGCCGGCCGGACGTCGATGCCGAGGACGCTGCCGCTGATCCCGGTGATTGTCACCGTCTTCGTGACCTTCTTCGCGGCTGTGTCGACGTGCGCCAGAGTGGCATCGCCGACGAGCGCCGCAACGGTGTCGGCATGCGAGACCGTTGCAAAGCAAGTACCGGCCAAGAGGGTTGCAGCGATCAGGTTCAGACGCATGGTGCTCTCCATCTGCCGAAAATCGGCATCGAGGTCGCTAGCCACGGGCTCGGCCATCGGATGCAGCCGGAGCCGGATTTTTGCGCTGCGGCTCTGAATCCGGTTGCGAGAGCCAGTCTCTACAGTCAGTTATGGCCGGATTGGATGGTGTGCAGCTGATCTGCTTCCGGACGGAAACACCATCGAAGCGAACCTCGCCGTCTCTCCTAATTATCGTCTATCTCAAACCTTTGGGGATACGCTTGACGCCAACCCGGCTCACGCGGGCATACACCATCAAGACGAAAGCGGGTGATTTGCCCTTAGGTCACAGCGACCTGAAATCATCGAGAGATCCACACTTGCGCGTTGACGCAGCGCGTTCCCGCGCCCTACCCGCTGAGGCATGAGCGCGTCACGGCCAAGATCGGCGGCTGTCCGCGTGGCCATCGCCGTGGCCGCGCTTTATGCGCTCGCCTTGCAGAGCTTCCTCGGCGGCGTGCTCTCAGTCAGCCTCACCGGGCCTGACCATCAAATCTGCGCAGGGATCTCGGGAACCGATGAGGGTGGGCCGGCTAAGCCGTTGCCCGCTCATGCCGGCTGCGACTGCTGCACCGCAGCCCATGTCCATCCCGCAAGCCATATCCCCGTTCTGGCGGTATCGACCATCGCATGGCCGCGTCGCCATGCGGTGAGCCTCACGTGGCGGCCGGAGGTCGTCGCAGTCCCCCGCGCACCGCCGCGGTTCCAAGCCCACGCGAGAGCACCGCCCGTCGTCTGATCCGATCGCATCCTCCCGATCCTTTCAGACCATGGACGTCCCATCATGCACTGCATCCCTCGGGTCGAGCTGTACGCCGCCCTGTTGCTGACGCTGCTCGCCTCCACGTCAGCCTTCGCCCAGTCCGCTGCCACGCAATCCGTCACCCTTCCCGAGATCAGCGTGGCGGGCTCCTCCGCGCCGAGCGTCGGCATCACGCCGACACCGGGCGAGAACTCCGGCTCCGTCACGGTGCCTAGCGTCGCCCGACAGCGTGCCGCTGTGAACTCGACCGTCGGCTCGGTCGCGTTCGTCGATGCCAAGGACTTCCAGGACCGCTACGCCAACACCCTGCGCGACGTGCTCAAGGATGTCCCCGGCGTCTACGTGCAGGAGCGTTACGGGCAGGAGTTGCGCCTCTCCATCCGCGGTTCCGGCATCGCTCGCGGCTTCCACCTGCGCGGCATCGAGGTGCTGCAGGACGGCATCCCGTTCAACCTCGCCGACGGCAGCGGCGACTTCTACCAGATCGACCCGCTCGCCCTGCGCTCGGCCGAGGTCTTCAAGGGGGGCAACGCGCTGACCTTCGGTGCGACGACGCTCGGCGGCGCAGCCAACTTCGTCACGCCCACCGCGTACACGGCCTTCGCCCCCAACATCCTGCGCATCGAGGGCGGCAGCTTCGGCACGATCCGGGAGAACTTCCAGTTCTCTCGCATCTCGGGTCCCGTCGACTTCATGGTCAACGGCACCTTCACCAATTCGGACGGGTTCCGCCTTCACGAGACCCAGCGCACCCAGAACTTCAACGCCAACATCGGCTACCAGCTCGCGCCTGGCGTCGAGACGCGGTTCTACCTCGGCGGCTACCTGACCGACCAGAAGCTGCCGGGCGCCATCACCCTCGGGCAAGCCCTCAACACGCCACGGATCGCGAACCCGACGGCCATCGCCGGCAACCAGTCGCGGCAGGTCGAGACCGAGCGGGTCGCCAACCGCACCTCGTTCCTCCTCGACGTCGGCAAGCTCGACATCGATACCTGGGCGATCCACAAAAACCTGTACCACCCGATCTTCCAGGTGATCGACCAGGACGGCTGGACCTACGGCATCAGCCCGCACTGGGCCGGCACCTTTGACGTCGGCGGCTTCCGCAACGACACGGTCCTGGGCCTGCGCGCCTTTGCCGGGCAGAACTCCGCACAGCAGTTCGTCAACATACAGGGTCAGCGGGGCGTGCAGACGCTGAACGCCTTGCAGAGCGCGTCCAACTACGAAGCGTATGGCGAGAACCGGTTCTGGTTCCTGCCCGACATGGCGTTGATGACCGGCGCCAAGCTGTTCTCGTCGAACCGCACCTACAGCAACAAGGGCGGCCTGCCGGCGAGCCCCCGCGTCCAATTCGCCGACACCACCTACGAGGGGGTGAACCCGAAGATCGGATTGCTGTGGCAGCCGTTGCCCGACATCCAGGTCTTCGCCGACATCACCCGCTCGCGCGACGTGCCGGACTTCAGCGATCTGGTGCAGCAGAACCTGATCAGCGCCACCTTCGTGCCGCTCGTGGCCCAGCGCGCCTGGACCTACGAGGCCGGCTCACGCGGGCACATCGACCGGCTCACCTGGGACGTGACCCTCTACCGCGCCGAGCTGTGCGACGAGTTGATCAACTTCTCGACCAATCCGGGTCTCGGCATCCAGGCGGCTGCCTTCAACGCACCGCGCACGATCCATCAGGGCGTCGAGGCCGCCGTCTCCCTCGACCTCGTTCGCGACCTGACCGGGATCGGCGACACGCTTGCCGTCACCCAGATCTGGACGCACAACGACTTCCGGTTCGTGCGCGACCCCGTCTACGGCAACAACCGCATCGCCGGCATCCCGGACGATGTGCTCCGCACGGTCCTGAGCTACCGCCATCCGAGCGGCTTCTACTTCGCCCCTTCGATGGATTGGGTGCCGCAGGGGGCGTTCGCCGACCACGCCAACACCCTGCAGGCGCCCGGCTACGCGCTGTTTAATATCCAGACCGGCATCGACTTCGCCAACGGCGTGTCGCTGTTCGTGGACGCGCGCAACCTGACGGACGAGCGCTACGTCTCCGATATCGCGGTGGTGAACAACGCCCGGACCACGGTCGGCGGAGCGGCCGCGCTGGCGGCGTTTTACCCCGGCAACGGCCGCAGCGTTTTCGCGGGCGTACGCGCCTCGTTCTGAGCCCGGACGCATCTCCCACCGCTGCGCCGGCGCTGGTCGGCGTGGCGGCACAGACGTTGTGCCACCTCACCTTGATCGATCACGTCCAGGATCTTCAGCCATGCACCTCGCCACTCGCCTCGCGTTCATCGGCCTCGTCTCGATTTCCTCGACGGAGACCTGGGCCCATGCGGTCCTGGAGCGGAAGGAAGCGTCCCCGGACGCCTCCTACCGGGGCGTCGTCCAGATCACGCACGGCTGCGCGGGGTCGCCGACGACGAAGGTCAGCGTCACCATTCCCGAAGGAGTGGTCGGCGCGAAGCCGATGCCCAAGCCCGGCTGGCAGGTAACCACCACGAAGGGCGCCTATGCCAGAGCATACCCCTACTATCACGGCTCGATCTCGGAGGGTGTGAAGACCATCACCTGGACCGGCGGCAGCCTACCCGACGACCAAGTGGACGAGTTCACGTTCTTCGCCCGGATCTCGGACGCCTTCACGCCCGGCCAGACCGTCTACTTTCCGATCCAGCAGGACTGCGAAAAAGGGAGCTACAGCTGGAGCGAGATTCCGGCACTGGGCACCTCCGCCCACACCCTGAAGGAGCCTGCCCCCGGCGTCCGCATCGTCGCCGCCCAGGCAGCCCCTGCGATGCCAGCGCATAGTTACACCGTCGGCTCCCTGCGGATCAGCCATCCCTGGTCGCGAGCGACGCCGAACGGCGCCCAGGTGGCGGGCGGCTACCTCAGCATCACGAACACCGGCACCGATCCGGACCGACTTACCGGTGCCAGCCTTGGCGGGGCGAGCCGGGGTGAGGTGCATTCCATGTCGATGGAGGGCGGCGTGATGAAGATGGCCCCCGTCGAGGGCGGGCTGGTGATCAAGCCGGGTGAGGCGGTGACCCTCAAGCCCGGCGGTTACCACCTTATGTTTCTCGACATGAAGGCGCCACTGAAGAAGGGCGAGCCTGTCAAGGGCATCATTACCTTCGAGCGCGCTGGCCCGGTGACCGTAGAATTCGACGTCGAGGGCATCGGTGCTCAGGCCCCCTCTGATAACGGTCATGTTCACTGAGCCGAAGTCGCCGCACAACCGACGAACGGCTGCTTTCGGCGTGCGGCGACCGGCGCCTGAGCGGCCGGGTTGGGTCGATAGGGGCTCGTCCGCTTTTCTAGCGGACCTCCTCCAAAGCAGCCATTCTGCTTACGGCCAGATCCAGTCCCGCATGATTGTCTTTTGAATGACTGGGGTGGGTGGTTTCCCGCCTGTCCGCTTTGGAGACAGATTTTGAAAAAGCGGCCACTCGCCCATTGCCTGAAGAAGGCCGATGATTGACCGACAATCAAAGGGCGCGGGAGCCGGCGGGGATGGCGCTGCCGAGGACGCTGGACTGACCGGCGCCTCAGGCCCCCATGGTCATGACGGAGCCGCCACCGACCCGGAGAAACTCACCGGTGATGAAACTGGCGTGCTCAGAGCAGAGGAATGTCACGGCAGCGGCAACCTCCTCGGCTTTGCCCCGGCGCTTGGCGACGATGCCGGGGCGCTCCTTGTCCAGAGTTTGCTGGATCGCCTCGTCGAAGGTGATGCCCTTCTCCTTCGACTTCTGCTCCATCTGGGCGTCGGTCATCGGCGTGGCGATGAAGGCCGGCCCGACCGCGTTCACGAGCACGCCGTCCGGCCCGTAGGCCTTCGATAGACCCTTCGCGAGGTTGAGAACGCCCGCCTTTGCCGCTGCGTAGGGCAACTCCTCGACGTAGGGCTGGACCGCGTCCTCCGACGAGAACAGCACGACGCGGCCCCACCCGGCCTTGCGCATGTGCGGGATGAAGGCCCTGGTCGCGCGCACCCCGGCCATGAGGTCGGTCTGTATCGCTTCCAGCCAGTCGTCGTCGGTCAGTTCGAGGAAGTCCCCGGACGCGCCGGTGATGCCGGCGGCGCAAACGAGAATGGTCGGCTTGTCGGCGAAGGCCATGTCGGCGAAGGCCGCGAGCACCTCGATCCCCTTGGCCTCGCTGAGGTCGGCCTGAACGGCACGGACCTGACCCAGCGCCGACAACTCCGCGGCGGTCGCCTCCAACTCCGGTCCCTCCTTGTCGGTCAGGACGACGTGTACGCCCTCGCGCAAGAGGTGCTCCGCCGTCGAGCGCCCCATGCCCGACTTGGCGCCCGTCACGACGGCGACCCGCCCTTTGATTCCAAGATCCATCTGTTTCGTTCCGTTGGCGCGCATGTCCCGCCAAACATGACGAGGACCCTGGATGGGTGGGTTGGAGAAAGTCGACGCCGCCCGGGCGCTCAGTTCGGGTGGAACACGACCTTCACGCAGCCGTCCTTCTTGTCCCGGAACGTCTTGTAGAGGTCCGGCCCGTCGGCGAGATCGGTGGAGCGGTGGGTGATCATCGACGTCATGTCGATCTTCCCCTCCTGGATCAGCTTTGTCAGCGTCTCCAGGTAGCGCTTCACGTGGGTCTGGCCGCTCTTCATAGTCAGGCCCTTCTGGACGATCATGCCCATGTTGACCGGGATCGGGCCGCCGTAGACGCCGGGCACCGAGACGATGCCGCAGGGGCGCACCGCCTTAATCGCCTCCATCAGGGCGTAGGGCCGCTCGGTCGAGGTCAGCTTCTCCTGCAGGGTGTTGACGAGACTGGCGACGCCGTGGCCGGCGCTGGCTTCCATGCCGACGCAGTCGATCACGCCGTCGGCGCCCTCGCCCTTACTGATCTCCTTGATCCGCTCGAACACGTCCTCTTTGGCGTAGTCGATGATGTCGGTGGCGCCGTAGGTGCGGGCGAGCGCGAGGCGCTCCGGCACCGTGTCGATGGCGATGATGCGCTCGGCGCCCATGATCTTGGCAGACTGGATCGCGAACAGCCCGACCGGGCCCGCGCCCCAGACCGCGATGATTTCGCCGCCCTGGATCTCGCAATGCTCCGCGCCCTGCCAGCCAGTGGGCAGGATGTCGGTGAGGAACAGGAGGGACTCGTCGTCGACGCCCTCGGGGGCCAACATCGGCGCCACGTCGGCCATCGGCACGCGCACGTACTCGGCCTGCCCGCCGGCATAGCCGCCGGTGAGGTGCGAGTATCCGAACAAGCCCGCGGTGGGGTAGCCGAACTGCGCCGCCGCCATGTCGCCGTTTCGGTTCGAGCGCTCGCAGACCGACCAGTTCCCGAGCCGGCACTGCCGGCACTCGCCGCAATTGATGTTGAACGGGACGACGACGCGGTCGCCCTTCCTGAACTTGGTGAAGCCCTGCCCGACCTCGACGACCTCGCCCATGAACTCGTGGCCGAGCACGTCGCCGGCCTCCATGGTCGGCATCTGGCCGTCCATCAGGTGGAGGTCCGAGCCGCAGATGGCGCAGGACGTCACCTTGAGGATGATGTCGCGCGCATCCTCGATCCGGGGATCGGGGACCGTGTCGCAGCGGATGTCACCCTTGCCGTGCCAGCACAGTGCCTTCATCGAGGTTCTCCGGTCGGGGGCGAGGCCACGTTCCCATCAGGAGGAACGCGCTCGCGAACGAGGCTTCCTTTGGGAAGTCAGCCTCGTTCACGGGGGTTCCGTAGCGCCCGTCCACGTGCCGCGACGATTGCGGCCCACGTTCGAACCCTCTCCCCTGGGCCGCCGAATGACCCTTGCACCCCCCGGCGCGTTCACTGCCGTGACCAAACCAGCACGGGAGCCCCGATGTCGAGCCTGACCAAGCGCAAGGCACGCCTGATCGTCCACGGCGACCGGCCCTACAACGCCGAACCGCCCCTCGACCGGCTGCGGGCCTCCTTCCGGACGCCGGCGGAGGATTTCTACGTCCGCTCCCACGGCGACCTGCCGGACCTCGACGAGGCAACGTGGCGCCTCACCGTCGATGGCGGGACCGGCCCCGCGCTTGAGTTGTCGCTGTC
The DNA here is from genome assembly GCF_049887755.1 of Methylobacterium sp. NFXW15. Lineage (NCBI taxonomy): Bacteria > Pseudomonadati > Pseudomonadota > Alphaproteobacteria > Hyphomicrobiales > Methylobacteriaceae > Methylobacterium > Methylobacterium sp. NFXW15. Next base: position 30,682 of record NZ_JAGEKG010000012.1, read on the forward strand.
CGAACTGCGGACCCGCTTCCCGGGGGCCACGGTCACGGCCACGATGCAGTGCGCCGGCAATCGCCGCGCCGACATGCGGGCGGTCGCCCCGGTATCGGGCGACCCGTGGGACGCCGGCGCCATCGGCACCGCCGATTGGACCGGGGTGCGCCTCGGCGACGTCCTGCGCGCGGCGGGAGTCGCGGAGAACGAAGGTCTCCATGTCGCCTTCGAGAGCCACGACACGGTGGAAGGCCATCCCTACGGCGCCTCCATCCCGCTCGCGAAGGCGATGGCGCCCGAGACCCTGCTGGCCTTCGCCATGAACGGCGAAGCCTTGCTGGCGGAGCATGGGTTCCCGGTACGCGCGGTGGTGCCGGGCTTCGCCGGCGTGCGCAGCCCCAAATGGCTCCGGCGCCTGACCGTCCAGGATCACCCCTCGGACAACCCGATCCAGGCCGGCGACTACAAGCTGTACCCGGCCGCCGAGACCGCCGAGACCGCCGATCCGGCCAAGGGCCACACCATCGATACGATGCCGCTGAACGCGGCGATCTGCGAGCCCGGGTCCGGGACCGCCCTCAAGTCGGGGAGCAACCGGGTCCGCGGCTACGCGGTGAGCGGGGACCGGGCCGTCGTGCGCGTCGACGTCTCCGGGAACGGCGGCCGGTCCTGGGTGCAGGCCGACCTCGAACAGGAGGCCGACGCTCCGTTCGCCTGGACGTTCTGGAGCACGGACCTCGACCTGCCTCCGGGCGAGCATGAGCTTGCCGTGCGCGCCTGGGACGCGGCCGGCCAGACGCAGCCGGCACTGCCGGACGAGACCTGGAACCACAAGGGCTACCTATGCGCCTGCTGGCATCGGGTGCGGGTGAACGTCACCTAGGGACGGACAACCTGGCACACCGGCTACGTCCGCCCTCGGGGACGGCGTCCCCGCCAGCGGTAGGCCGGGCGCAGCGCAGCGATCCGACGTCATGCCGGCGGTCATCCCGACCCGGTCGTGCGCGGCGGCGGCAACGTCCGACCGTGGCAGGAGTTGCCCGTGCGTCGAGATATCCGGCGCCGTTTCGCCGCCCCCCAATCTCCAAGGAACACCATGTCCCGCGACACCAGCATCCGGGCGACCGAAAAGTTCGGCGAGCTCGTCAACGCCGGCCGGTTCGACGCCTTCCCAGAGGTCGTCGCCTCGGATTGCCACGATCACGACCCGGCGCCGGGCCAGCACATGGGTCCCGAGGGATACCAAGCCTTCTTCACGCAGCTCCGCTCGGCTTTTCCCGACATGCAGGTCGAGGTGAAGAAGCTCGTGGCCGATGGCGATAGCGTCGCCTTCGCCTATACGCTCACCGGCACGCACCAGGGTAACTTTAACGGCCACAAGCCGACCGGGAAGGCCATCAAGGTCCGCGGTATGCAGATAGGCCGCTTCGTCGACGGCAAGATGGTCGAGCGGTGGGGCTCCTCCGACGAACTCGGCATCCTCAAGCAGATCGGTGCCATCGAGGGCTGATGGAGACATCCGCGACGGCGTCCCAGCTACGGGACGTCGTTCAGGTTTGACCCGGGGCGGCCCATGGACCGCCCCGGAGGTTCAAGAACCAACCGTTGGCTGCCCGACGCCTCAGGCGCTCCGGGCCTGTTCTGGATGGCGACCTTCCGCGAACTCCTCGACGATCTTGGCGCAGAAGGCCGGCAGGTCCTTGGGCGTGCGACTGGTGACGAGCCCCTTGTCGCAGACGACCTCCTCGTCGACCCAGGTGCCGCCGGCATTCTCGATGTCGCGGCGGACCGTGGGATAGGACGTCAGCGTCCGTCCCTTCACGACGTCGGCCTCGATCAGGGTCCACGGCCCGTGGCAGATGACCCCGACCGGCTTGCCCGCGGCGAAGAAGTCCCGGACGAACGCCACGACGTCCTTGCTCGCCCGGAGCTTGTCGGCGCCCACGCAGCCGCCGGGGATGACGAGCCCGTCGTAGTCCGCGGCCGATGCCCCCTCGATGGTCCTGTCCACCTTGTAGCGGCCGGCCGGATCGAGGTCGTTGTTGACCGTCTCGGCCTCGCCGGCCTCCAATCCGATGACCGTGACAGTCGCCCCGGCCTGCTTCACCGCCTCGTGGGGCTTCGCGAACTCCGGCTCCTCGGTGCCGCGCGGTGCGATCAGGATCGCGATTTTCTTGCCCTGCAAGCTCATCTTATCATCCTTCTGGGTGTCGGGATTCAAACGAGGCGCCGTTCGCGCCGTTCCTCACGCCGGGATGCGGTCGATGCCGGCGGTATCCTCGGCCGCCACGCCGTTCTCGCGGTGGCGGCAGTCGCTCAGCGCCCTGTAGACCTGGAAGCCCGACCGGATGACCGTGAGCTCGGGTGTTCGACGAGCAATTCAAGGCGCATCCTTCCCGACGGTTTCAAGGATCACGCGCACCGTCTCGGCAGGCTGATCCCAATGCGGGAAGTGGCCGCAGCGCTCGAACCAATGCAGACGGGCCGATGGGAACGCTGCCTGAGAGCGTGCAGCCTGGCGCGGCAGCAGCAGGTGGTCTTGGCGGCCCCAGCCTATGGTGACGAGGCCGGGGGCCGTTGCCGAACCCTGCTGCAACGGCCCGCGTGCCAGCTCACGCAGCATCGCATCGAACACCGGTGTGGCCGCCAGGCTCTGTAGCTCCTTTGCGACAAGCTGCGGTGGCAGTGCCGACGGACGGGCCGACAGTTGGGCGAGCAGCAGCGTACGGGTGAAGGCGTGGCGCGGCAGGCCGGCATGGAAGGGCCTCAGCAATCGCACCAAGCGTATCGATGCCGCGAGCGTCCAGTGAAACCAGCGTGTTTCCCATCCGTGCCAGAAACCGCCGGGATCGAGTGCCACGCAGTGCCGACCGATGCCTCGCCGCGCCAGCTCCAGCACCAGCCGGCCCCCCACCGAACTGCCGACGAGGTCCGCCGTCGTCAGGCCTTGCAAACGCACGAAGCCGGAGAGGGCGTCCGCATGGGCCTCTATCGTCTGCCGACCCACGAGCGGGGCCGACCTGCCATGTCCCGGCAGGTCGACCAAGATGAGTTCGCGCGAGTCGCGCAATGCCGGCAGGAGCGGATCCCAGGTGCGGAGATTGGACCCGAGCCCATGGACCATAAGCAGCGGCCGGCCCGTTCCGAGGCGTTCAAAATGCAGGGCCATGACAGCATTGTCCTTCCAGAGGTTCGGTGCCCGAACGCCTGGGGTTGACGGCCGATGCCGGCCGCGCCCCGGCATCCGGCCGGATGATGGAAGCCTATGCTGTGCCGTTGCCGCCCGTCGCGCCGTAAACCTCGCCGGTGACGTAGCTCGCCTCCTGGCTCGCCAGGAAGACGTAGACAGGCGCGAGCTCCACCGGCTGGCCGGGGCGGCCGAGCGGCACCTCGGAGCCGAACTTCTCGACCGCTTCCTGCGGCTGGCCGCCCGAAGGCTGCAGCGCAGTCCAGAATGGGCCGGGCGCCACGGCGTTCACCCGGATGCCCTTCGCGATCTGCTGCTTGGCCAAAGCCTTCGAGAAGGCAACGATGCCGGCCTTGGTGGTTGCGTAGTCGACCAGGATCTGCGGCGGGTTGTAGGCGACGACCGAGGCGGTGTTGATGATCGACGCGCCGGCCGGCATATGCGGCAGGGCGGCCTTGGTGATCCAGAACATGGCGTAGAGGTTGGTCTTCAGCGTCCGGTCGAACTGCTCGTCCGTGATGTCGCCGATGTCCTTCTGGTTCGTCTGCTTCCCGGCGTTGTTGACCAGGATGTCGAGCCCGCCGAGGTCGGTCGCCGCCTTCTTCACCAGCGTCTCGCAGAACGCCTTGTCGGTAATGTCGCCAGGCAGCAGCACCGCCTTGCGGCCCTCCGCCTCGATCAGCTTCGCCACCGCCTGGGCGTCCGGCATCTCCGCCTCGACGAAGCTGAGCGCCACGTCGGCGCCCTCGCGGGCGAAGGCGATGGCGGCGGCGCGACCGATGCCGCTGTCCGCACCGGTCACCAGGGCTTTGCGGCCGGCGAGGCGGCCATGGCCCCGGTAGCTCGTCTCGCCGTGGTCCGGCTTCGGGTCCATCGCTCCCGCGAGGCCAGGTGCCTCCTGCGGCTGCCGCGGGAACGGGGGCTGCGGGTACTGGGTGCGCGGGTCCTGCATCGTGAGGCGCTTGTCGGCGGCGTCGGTCATGAAACTGTCCTGTCGCGCCGCCTTTGAACGGGACAGCTCATGCGGCGCGCGTGTCGGGAGATGCTGTCCGGGAGCTACGGAAATCGGCCCCATCCGCTGATGTTCCGGCGCCTGCGGCCACGTGGACGCCGCCGGAGCTCCCGTCAGGCCGCTTGGCCGCGTTGGCACCCGAGCGCCGCCATGGCCTCGTCGGCGGCCCGCTGCCCACTGTCGTGGGCGCCGTGGGCGGTGGTGAAATCGAAGGAATGAGTGGCCTCGCCGGCCAAGAAGAGCCTGTCCTCGAAGGGCCGGGCCAGCAGCGCCCGCGCACCCGACCGGCCCGGCAGAGCACAGCTATACGCGCAGCCTATCGAGGCCGTCCGGCTCCACGACGTCGCCGCGAGCGGCCGAATTGCCGACGCCACGTCGCTTCCGAACAGGGCGACCAGATCCGCCGACGCGAAGGCGAAACCGGCGGCCATCCGTTGGGGCGAATAGAGCAGGCGGCACGGCTGCGGTGGTCGCATCGTGGGGGCCTCATCGCCCGCCTGTGTCATCGCAGGCATGCACCGGGGCATCGCCCAGGCGTTCCCGGAGGACATCGTCCGACCGGAGCCTCCATGCCGAACCCGTTCTTCGCCGCCTTCCTCCTCGCCATCGAGGCTCAGAAGGTCATCGAGCTGCGCCTCGTGCGCATAGCTTGGGGCGGAGCCGAGGGCCAGGCTGAGATCGTCTCGATGGTGGGCGAGAAGGTCTTGGCCGCGATGGAGGCCACCAACACCCTGATGGCCGGCGGCAGCGCTGGGCAGGTCGTAGCCCGATACCGAGAACTGGTCGCAGACAACGCGCAGCGCCTCACCGCCTGATCCCGGAGACGACCCCGACGCGCAGCGTGGCGGGGCCGACCGGTAAGGGAGGATCATCCTCTACCGTCGGAGGGCGACTTCGTCGGCGATGCGTCGTCCTCGGGAGGGGGCGGAAGGTGGGGCGGCGGCATCCGCCCCGGGCTCGGCGGCGTCGGCAGGCCGAGATCCTCGGTCGGCGTGGGCGCCTCGTCGGTGCGGTCCTTGTCATCGGGCATGGTGACCTCCGTGCGTTCTTCAATACGCACGAACGCGACTGCGGATGCACGGTCGCGGCCGCCCCCCGGCACCTGCCCGGGAAAGCCTGCAGTGCTTCGACCGCGGTTCAAGCGACGGCCGCGTCGCCGTCCGGACCTTCCACGAGGTAGCGGATGAAGAGCTCGCTGGTGGCCCTGTCGGCGTAGTCGTCAACCGCCTCGGCCAGCAGCGGCGGCACCAGCGCGGTCAACGGGCGGCCTTGCAGGAGGGCGTCAATCTCGCGCGGCATCAGGCCCGCTTCGGTCGCCTCGCGCACGGCCGTCTCGCAGTACAGGTCCATCGAAGCTCCATCGAAAAGGCACGGGCCGGGCCTCGTGCGAGGCCCGGCCACGCGGCCGTACCAGTCGCCGAAGGGCACGGGGGCGCCGGTACAACCTGGGGAAGGGAAAGACCCTCGGACCGATGGTCCGCAGGCAGCTCGGAGGAACGGAACAGGCCCGGCGCGGCCCGAACCATTGTGCCTGGCCTTATGGATTCGCAGATGGTGTGCCGGTCAGCGATGTCGATGATGCGCACATACCGGTACAGGTCTATGTCCGCGGTGTCGGCGTGCGGAAAAGCACCCAAAATTTGAATTCCAAGACCAATCTCCCGACCGGCCCGTGCCTTTCATGATTTATAGCGCTCAAGTCACTCGCGTGCGTTTCCAAATGTCTTCCACTTTGCATGCCGATACGAAAATATAGCCGTATTTTTGGAACCACGATCCCGAGTTACCGCTCCCGCCCTCGTGAAATGCTGCCGGGCGGCTTTCCCATATTTCACGAGGACGGAGACATTCGACGAGGATCATGACCGGTGTCGCCACCCTGGCCTTGCTGGTGGGCCTCGCCGCCGCTCCGACACAAGCCGAGCCGGCAAGGCCATGAGCGCCCTGAAGGCGGGCGCACTCCCGACCACCGGCTCGTAGTCCCGCGGCTACGGCGGCTGGCACCGCCCCGGCTTCGGGGGCTGGCGGGGCGGCCACGGGTATCGTCGCGGGCTAGGCGTCGGCGCCGCGGTCGGTGCCGGGCTCCTCGGCTTCACGGCGGGCACCGTATCGGCTCGGCGGCCGCGAACGCCGCGGCGCGTCCCGTGGCGGTCTACGAGCCGGCCCTCGTGTATGCCCGCCCCGTCGCGGTGGGCGGTTCCGGCTACTGCGCAGCCCGCTTCGCGTCCTACGACCCGGCCTCGGGCACCTACCTCGGCTGTGACGGCTTCCGTCATCCTCGCTTGTAAGGTTCGGGGTTGAGGATGCGGGCCCCGGTCGCGATGCGGCCGGGGCCCTTTTGTTTGCGGTCACCGACCACCCGCACTTCCGCCCCTTTTCACCGCGAAGTGTTCACTACAGAACGGACACGGCGCCTTGGCCGAGCTAGAGCGGGCGAAGGAAACCGACCTGCCTCAAAGAATGCCGCCCTGCTCGACCACTCAGATGGAGCGCAACCTCCTCCTGCGCTCCCTGCCGCCCGGTGAGCGCGGGCGGCTCGCGCCCCACGCTGAACTCATCTCCCTGGTCCGCGGCGACGTCCTGTTCGAGCCGGGCGACGACGTCACCTCCGTGGTCTTTCCGCTCGACGGGACCGTCGTCACCCTGATCGTGCCGCTGGAGGAGGGCCGGACCATCGAGACAGCCACCGTCGGGCGCGAGGGTGCGCTGGGCGGCGTCGTCAGCGAGGGTTTCCTGCCCGCCTTCAACCGAGCCGTAGTCCAGATGGGCGGGGCGGCGGTGCGCATCGGCGCCGCCGAGATGCAGTCGGCCAAGCGCGCCTCGCTGCCGGTCCGGAACGCCATGGTGCGCTACGCCGACTGCCTGCTCGCGCAGGTCGTGCAGTCGGTCGCCTGCAACGCCGCGCACCCCATCGAGCAGCGCTGCGCGCGGTGGCTGCTGACGCTGCACGACCGGCTGGGCAGCGACGTGTTGCCGGTCACCCAGGACCTGCTGGCCGACATGCTCGGCGTGCGCCGGACCTACCTCAGCGGCATCCTGAACCGCCTCCACGAGCGGGGGCTCGTGGAGATCGCCCGGGCGCGGATCACGGTCCGCGACAGGAGAGCGCTGGAGGCGGCGTCCTGCGAGTGCCATCGCCGAGTCCACGTGCACTTCGCCCTCGTCCTGGGCGCCTCGTTCGCACCGGACGGCACCCTCGTCTCGCTCGATCCCGAGGGGGCTCCCGACCCCGTGTCCGCACGCAGGGCGTTGTCGGCATGAACACGCCGGGCATGAACGACATCGACCTTCTCGTCGCCGACGACCCGCGGCTCGCAGCGCTGCAATCCTTCGGCATCCTCGACACCGTCCCGGAGGCCGCCTACGACGGCATCGTGCGCCTCGCCACGCGGCTCTGCCAGGTCCCCGTCGGCCTCGTCAGCTTCGTCGCCGCGGACCGCCAGTGGTTCAAGGCGCGGGTCAATTTCCCCTCTTGCGAGACCGACCTCGACCGCTCGGTGTGCAAGTTCGCGCTGGCCGAGCCCGACCTCCTGATCGTGCCCGACCTGACCGCGGACCCGCGCACGGCGGCCAACCCCCTGGTCACAGGCGAGCCGTTCATCCGCTTCTACGCCGGCGCGCCCCTGCGCATGCCGGACGGGCAGGTGCTCGGTTCGCTCTGCGTCATCGACACCAAGCCGCGGCCCGGGGGCCTGACCCCGGACCAGAAGGAAGACCTGCGCACGCTCGCCGCCCAGGTCGTGACGCAGCTCCAGATGCGGAGGGCGGTGGAGGACCGTGACAGGCTGCTGGAGGCCCAGGCCGCCGAGATCCGCCAAGCGCAGCGGTTGGACGTCCTCGCCCGGGCCTCGACGGCCCTGGTCTCAGCGGACGACCCCGCGGCGGTCCTCGAACCCATCCTGAACGACGGGGCCAAGGCCCTGGGGTTCGACCGGGCCTACCTCTACGACCTGACCCCGGACCGGGGGCACCTGCGCTTGACCCACGCCGTGAACGTCAACCCCGAGGTGCGCAGGGCCCTCCAACGGATGCCGTTCGGCGCGCCGCTCTGCGGGATCGTCGCCGAGACGCGAGAGCCGCTGGTCCTGACCGGCCTCCAGGTCGGGCTTGAGCCAGAGCGGGCCGGCCCGCGCAGCCTCGGCCTCGACGCCTACGCGGGCTTCCCGGTCATCAGCCGGGGTGAGCTCTGCGCGGTCATCGCCTTCGCCTCGACGCAGATCCCCGCCTTCGACCGGGAGGCCCTGACCTTCTTCGAGACGCTCGCCCGACTGATGGCGGCGGTGTACGAGCGCCTCGACGGCGAGGCGGCGCTCGCCGAGACGGGAGCCTACTGGCGCAGCCTGTTCGAGCGGCTGAGCGAAGGCTTCATCGTCGGCGAGGTCGTCCGAGACGCGGCGGGCGCCGTCGTCGACTGGCGCTACGTCGAGGTCAACCGCGCCTGGGGCGACCTCGTCGGCATCGATGCGACGGAGGTCGTGGGCCGGACGATCCGTGAGGTCCTGCCGGGAATCGAGGACGCCTGGGTCGACGAGTTCGCGGAGGTCGTGCGGACCGGGCAGCCGCATGAGTTCGTCCGTCGGGTCGGCGCCCTCGACCGGTGGTACGAGGGGCGGGCCTTCGCCGTCGGCTCGGACCGGTTCGCGGTCACCTTCCTCGAAGTGACCGACCGCGTTCAGGCCGACGCGCGGCGCGTGGCCCTGCTCACGCTGGGTGACCGGCTGCGCGACCTCACCGCCATCCCCGAGATGGTCCACGCGGCCGCCGAGATCGTCGGGACCACCCTCGGGGCGACGCGCGCGGGGTTCGGGCGGGTCGACGCCGCCGTCGAGTTCATCGACATCGAGACGGATTGGACGGCCCCCGGCGTCGCCAGCATCGTCGGCCGGCACCGCTTCGCCGACTACGGCGACCTGCGTGACGACCTGCGTCGCGGCGAGGCCCTCGTCATCGAGGATGTACTCACCGATCCGCGCACGCGCCACGACCCACGACCGTTGCTCGACATCGGCATCGTCGCAATCGTCAACATGCCGGTCCGCGACCGCGGACGCACGGTGGCGGTGTTCATCGTCCACGATGGCAAGCCCCACCGCTGGTCGCCGGAGACCCTGGGATTCCTGCGCAACGTCGCCGAACGCCTTGAGGCGGGCGTCGCCCGCGTGCGGGCCGAGGAGGACCAGCGCATCCTCAACGAGGAGATCTCGCACCGGCTGAAGAACATGCTGGCGATGGTCCTCTCCATCGCGACGCAGACCCTCCGCAGCGTTCCCGACCGCGCGCCCGTGGAAGCGTTCGAGCGGCGCATCCACGCGCTGTCGACCGCCCACAACGTGCTCCTGCACAAGACGTGGACGGCGGCACCCGCCCGCGACGTCGTCCTCGCCGTCCTCGCGGCGGCGGGCCACGGCGACCGGGTCACCGTCGAGGGTCCCGAGTTCGACCTCGACCCGCGGGCGACGCTCTCGTTCTCCCTGCTCCTGCACGAGCTTGCGACCAACGCGGCGAAGTACGGGGCGCTATCGGTGCCGACGGGCCGCGTCGCGGTCGCGTGGCGCTTCGAGGGTGCGGGCGAGGCCGCCGAGGTGGTGCTGACGTGGACAGAGCGTGGCGGTCCGCCGCCGGTCGCCCCCGCGCAGTCGAACCGCGCCGGGTTCGGATCGCGGCTCATCCGCATGGGCCTCGCCGGATCGGGCGGCGTCGACCTGCGTTATCCGGAGGAAGGTTTCGAGGCGACGATGCGCGCGCCGCTCGTCCAGTTGCAGCAAGCATGAGGGTTGTGGTCGTGACATCGGGTTCGGGTCAGCGCGGGACGGTCCTCGTCATCGAGGACGAGCCGGTGATGCGCCTGATGGCGCTGGACCTCGTCGAGGATGCGGGCTTCGAGGCCCTGGAGGCCCGCGGGGCGGACGACGCCGTCCGCATCCTGGAGGCACGACCCGACATCCGCCTCGTGTTCTCGGACATCGACCTCGGCGCCGGCGAGGACGGCCTCAGGCTCGCCCACGTGATCCGCGACCGATGGCCTCCCGTCGAGATCATCATGACCTCCGGCAAGGTGAACCCGGAGCCCGACGACCTTCCGGCGCGGGGGGTGTTCTTCGAGAAGCCCTACCGGTGCGAGGAGGTTTCCGCCGCGATGCGCCGCCTGGTGGCGTAGCCGGCCACCCTCACCGAAGCTCCCGGTTGCGGCGACGCGTCCCCGCGTCCTGCACGGCCCGGCGAAGGATGCGTGACAGGTCGGCCACCGAGTACGGCTTGCGCAGCAGGTCGAAGCCATGGGTGCCCTCGGCGGCCAGCACGTCGCTGTAGCCGGAGGTCAGGACGACGGGCATGTCGGGGCGCCGCCGACGGATCTCGCCCGCGAGCTCGACGCCGTTCATCCCCGGCATCATCACGTCTGAGAACACCACCTCGAACCGGTAGGGGATGCGTTCGATCTCGCCCAGCGCCTGGTGCCCGTCCTTGGCCCAGACCGTGGAATAGCCGAGCTCGCTCAGTGCCTGCTGGGCGAAGGCCCCCACTTCGAGGTTGTCCTCCACGACGAGGACGCAGGTGCCATGCCCCTCCGCCAGTTCCTCCGGCTCATCCGCTTCCCGCACCTCTTCGGCAGGGGCGACGCGCGGGAGGTAGAGCGTGAAGGTCGTGCCGTCGCCGGGCGCGCTCTCGACCGTGATCTCGCCGCCGGACTGCTTGGCGAAGCCGAAGACTTGGCTGAGCCCGAGGCCGGTGCCCTGGCCGATGGTCTTGGTCGTGAAGAACGGCTCGAAGATGCGCTCCAGGTTCTCCGGCGCGATGCCGGTGCCCGTGTCGGAAATTGAGACCGCGACGAAGTCCCCGCGACGGCGGGGGTGCGCCCGCACGGCCGGGACCAGGTTCGCCCGGCGGAGCCGGATGCGCAGGTGGCCCTCGCCGTCCATCGCGTCGCGGGCGTTGACCACGAGGTTCACCAGGGCGGTGTCGAACTGGCTCGGGTCGGCGTTCACGTGCAGGTCGCGGCTCTCGCCTTCCGGCAGGTCGAGTTCGACGTGGACCCGGGACCCGGTGAGCGTGCCGACCATGTCGGAGACCGCCGCCACGGCGCGGTTCACCGCGAAGGTCTCGGGCCTGAGCGCCTGTCGGCGGGCGAATGCGAGAAGCTGGCCCGTGAGCTTGGCGGCGCGGTCGACGGTATCGGCGATGGCGCCGACGTAACGGACGCGACGCTCCTCGGCGAGGTCGGGTCGCTTCAGCAGGTCCGTCGACGACTTGATCACCGTCAGCAGGTTGTTGAAGTCATGGGCGACGCCGCCGGTGAGTTGCCCGACCGCCTCCAGCTTCTGGGACTGGCGGAGCTGCTCCTCCAGGGCCCGCCGTTCGGTGACGTCGCGGCCGGCGGCGTAGAAGCGGTCGCCCGTCGGGATGGCGTTCCACGAGAACCAGCGGTGGCCGCCGTCGCGCGTCCGGACGCGCACGTCGACGTCGTCGATGGCGTCCCCGGCGCTGACCCGTTCGAACGCGTGCGCCGCGGCGTCCCGGTCGTCCGGGTGGACGAGGGCGTCGAAACGGGCGCCCACGACGTCGGAGAGGTCCCATCCCAGCGTCGCGGTCCAGGCGTCGTTCGCGGAGTGGAAGATGCCGTCGAAGCCGCAGACGACGAGCAGGTCGCGGCTGGCGCGCCAGACGAGGTCGCGCTCGGTGGCCTTCTCCTCCGCCGTCGCCCGGAGCGTGGTCTCGGCCCGGCGGCGGTCGGTGATGTCGTTGAACAGGACGGCGACACGGTGCTGCTCGGGCTCGCCGACCCGCAGGGCGTGGACGTCGAACCAGCGGCCGAGGGCCACCGCGCCGCTCTCGAACCGCACGGGATTCCCGGTCAGCGCGACCTGCCCGTAGGTGTCGTACCACGAGCGCTCGTGGGCGGGTGCGAGCTCGCTCATCCTGCGTCCGACCACGTCGCGCAGCCCCGTCTGGATCTCGAAGGCCGGGTTCACCTACACGAAGCGGTAATCGACGGCGCGCCCGCGCGCGTCGAAGCGCATCTCGATGATGCAGAACCCGCTGTCGACGGCGTTGAACAGGGCGCGGTAGCGGGCCTCGCTCTCGGCGAGCACGCCCTCGGCGGTGCGGAACCGGGTGACGTCGAGTTGGCTCGCGAAGAAGTAACGAAGGTGGCCGTCCGGGTCGAAGACCGGGCTGACGTACAGCTCGTTGCGGAAGGGCGTGCCGTCGCGGTGGTAGTTCAGGATCTCTACGACGACGTCGCGCCGGGCGGCGATGGCGTCGCGAACCTTGGCGATGTCGGCCGGGTCGGTGCGCGGTCCTTGGAGGAACCGGCAGTTGCGCCCGATCAGCTCCCCGGCGTCGTAGCCGCACAGGTTCTGGAACGCCCGGTTCGCGAAGACGATGAGGTTGTCGGGCAGGTTGGGGTCCGTGATGATCTGCGGCATGCGGGTCTTCTCCGCCGCCGTGAACAGCAGGTCGGCGGAGGCCGCCGAGGTGCGCTGCCCCTGGCCCGGTCGCCGCAGGCCGTCGCCCCGGGACGCCTCCAAGCGTGCCTCAAGTTGCGCGACGCGGTCTTCGAGCTCTCGCTCGCGCCGTCGCAGCCTCTCGTTCTCGGCGTCCATGGCCCCCTCGGTCACACGGGTGGATAGCCCCGGCGGCGGCGGGGGACAACGCCGGACTTGGCATGCGGCCCGGTCGCGACGCCGCGGCCGGAAACCCCGGGCTTCGGTCGGGACCCGGGTCGCCTCGACGGTGGGGCGCCGCGCGGAAGGCCCGTCCCGGGCTCCCCCGAGGAAGACAGCTTAGCTGACGGAACGGGGCGGATGCCGTGCCGTTCCCTGTTCCTGGCCGCCGTCGACCCGACGTCGGGCCGGCAAAGATGATGCGAGGACGCCCATGAAGAAATCTCTGTTTGCCGCCGCCATCCTGGCGACCCTGGGGGCCCTCTCGGTCGCCCCCGCTTCCGCCGCCCCCGGCTTGGTCGGCGCGGTCGAGGCACCGACCGCCGTAACCGAGGTCCGGATGGACGGCATGCACGGCCACCGCGGCCACATGATGGGTCACCGCCACATGCGCGGTCACATGATGCGCCATCACCGCGGCCACCGCATGATGCACCACCACCACATGCGCGGCCGCATGATGGGCCATCACCGCGGTCACCGGATGTGACGGCTCACCCGCCTCGGTCGATAAGCGGCTGAGTGGGTGACGGGCGGCGGGATTTGCCAAGCGGGTCCCGCCGCAACTCTCTCGGCGGGGATGCCACGGAGTCCTCGGTGGCTGTCGGGCTAACGATGCCGTCGGGCGGCTTGTCGGTTCGCCGCTTGTCTAACGCCGGCGGAACGATACTGTCTTCGGGTGTTCGCCCAAGCCGAGGCCGGCCGATGATCTTCGTCACGGACGCGGACGGTAGCTGCGTCTACGCCAGTCCGGAGTGGACGACGCTGACCGGCCAGGAGGTTGCCGACGCCCTGGGACGTGGATGGCTGGCCCGGGTCCATTCCGACGACAGGACCGTTGTCGAGGAAACCATGTCCGTCGCTGTCCGTCGCGGCGAGGAGTTCAGCGTCCGGTACCGGCTGATCAAGCCGGATGGCGCCCTCCGCTGGGTCGGGGCCGGCGGCGTCCCCTCGTTCGGGATGCATGGGGATGCATTCATCGGCCATCTCGGCACGGTGACCGAACTGGCCGAGGGCGCGACGGACACGATCACGGCCTACGGCAACATCGAGCGCTTCGTGCCGCCGGTGCCACATCCGAACACCATGCCGAGCTCCCGCCTCGACCAAGTCGCCGATCACCTGCTCCTCGCCCATTCGCTGATCGAGGTCGACGGCGGCAAGGAGGCGCTGCCCGACCTCCGCAACGCACTGTTCAAGATCGGCCGGGCCCTGGCCGCCAGGATGGGGGAACCGAAGCGACTGAACTGATCCGCCCCGAGGGCAGATGCTCCCCGGGACGATGCCCGGTCCGGGGAACGGGGCGCGTTACGCGGCTGCCTCGTCGCCGCGTGTCTCCTGCATCGCGGCGAGCGGTGCTTCCAGCCGGCAAGTCAGGCCTGTCGGGGCGTAGGTCAGCCTGACCTCGCCGCCGACCTCGGACGCGAAGCTGCGCTCGATCAGGCGGGAGCCGAAGCCGCGCCGGGTCGGCTGCGCCAGGATCGGAGGGCCGCCCTGCTCGGCCCAGGTCAGGGAGAACCGGGGGGCACCGCCCTCGTGCACCACGTGCCAGCGCAGGTCGACGCTGCCGGCCTCCACGGACAGGGCCCCGTACTTGGCCGCGTTCGTCGCGAGTTCGTGCAGGGACAGCGCCAGCGCGAGGGCCGCCTTGGCGGACAGGGGGACGTCCGGCCCGCTGGCGCGGATGCGGGAAGCGGCCGCCCCGCGATGGACGGAAAGGGCCCCCTCGACGACCTCGGCGATGGGCGCCTCCGTCCAATTCGCCTGGGTCAGGATGTCGTGCGCCCGACCGAGCGAGATCAGGCGCGCGGAGAAGGCCTCGTGCGCCACCTCGGCACCGCCGACGTTCCGGAACGTCTGTGCGGCGATGGCCTGGACCATGGCCAGGGTGTTCTTCACGCGGTGCTGCAACTCGCCGGTGAGAAGGCGCTGGTGCTCCTCGGCGCGCTTGCGCTCGCTGATGTCGAACATGGCTCCGATCATCCGCACCGCCTTTCCGTCCCGGTCACGGATGACGTTGCCGCGGTCGAGGATGTCCGCATAGGTGCCGTCGGCGCGGCGGAACCGGTACTCGTCCATCCAGCCCGTCCCCGTGCCGTCGATGACCCCGTGGATCGAGCCTTCGACCCGGGTGCGGTCGTCGGGATGGATGTGGGCGATCCACCAGTCCCCGGTCGGCTCGACGGCGTCCGGCGCGTATCCATGGGCGGTATGGAGCGCCTCGTTCCAGAGGACGTGGTTCGTGGCGAGGTCCCAGTCCCAGATCGCGTCGTTGGTGGCCCGGGCGGCCAGACGGTAGCGTTCCTCGGCCTCGCGCACCGCCTCCTCGGCACGCTTGTCGGCGGTGATGTCGCGCGCGGTGCCGATGAGGCGGATCGCCCGCCCGTTCTCGAAAAGGGTCTGGCCCTTGGCCGACACCCAGCGCTCGGTCCCGTCCTCAGCGGCCACGGTCCGGTAGGAAACGTCGTACGTGCCGCTCCCCGCCGGATCGAGGGCCGCGTTCACCGCCTCGGTGGCGAGGTCGCGGTCGGCGGGGTGGACGCGTGCGAGATAGACATCGAGGTCGACATGCGCGTCCGGCCCCAGGCCGAAGAAGGACTTGGTGCGGGCGTCCCAGACGAGGTCGTCCGCGACGAGGTCGTAGTCGAAGATGCCGGTGGCGGTCGCATCCACCGCCAGCCGCAGTTGCTCCCGGGTCCTGAGCAACCCGTCCTCGGCCACGCGGCGGTCGTGGATGTCGAGCGACGTGCCGATCCAGCTCGCGACCGCGCCGGCCTCGTTCATCACCGGCCGCGCCCGCGACAGGAACCAGCGGTACCGGCCGTCGGAGCTGCGCAGGGGGAACTCGATCTCGTAGGGCTGTCCGGAGGCGACCGCGGCCGCCCAGGCCTCCCGCACGGGTTCCAGGTGGTCGGGATGGATGGCCTCCCCCCAGCCGACCCGGCCGGCCTCGTCCTGAGGCAGGCCCGTGTACTCGTACCAGTAGGCGTTGCAGTAGGTGACCGTGCCGCCCGCGTCCCCGAACCAGACGACCTGCGGGCTGACCTCGACGAGCGATCGGTAGCGGAGCTCGCTGGCCTCTAGCGCGGCGTTCGCCTCGCGCTGGTCGGTGCGGTCGCGCAGGATCTTGATGAAGCCGACGGTCTGGCCGGCCTCGGTCCGGAGCGGCATCATCTCGCCGGACGCCCAGAACCGGGTGCCGTCCTTGCGCAGGTGCCAGCGCTCGTCGTCGCCGGCGCCGAACTCGCAGGCGAGGCGCATCTCGGTCCCGGCCCTCCGGCGTTCGCGGTCCTCGGGCGTGAAGAAGGTGTCGGCGGGCTGCCCGAGCATCTCGGCCTCGGTCCAGCCCAGGATGCGCTCGGCGCCGGCGTTCCATCGGGTGATCCGCCCCTCGGGGTCGGTGGCGATGATGGCGTAATCGATGGCGCTGTCGAGGATGCGCTCGTGCAGCAGCCGCTGCTCGGCCTGCTCCCTGAGGGAGCGGCGCAGTTCCATCTGAGCCATGGCCTGGCGGGCGAGGCGCATCAGGCCCTTGCGCTGCCGCTCGGTGAGCGCGTGCGGCTTGGTGTCGAGCACGCACACCGTGCCGACCGGGTGGCCCTCCGCCGTCTTCAGCAGCGCGCCGGCGTAGAAGCGCAGGCCGGGCTCGCCTCGGACCAGGGGGTTGCAATCGAAGCGGGCGTCGCGGGTCGCGTCGGGAACGTACAGGAAGTCCTCCTGCAGGAGGGCCTGCCGGCAGAACGAGCTCTCAAGTGGGGTCTCGCGGACGCCGAGGCCAACCTCGGCCTTGAAGAACTGACGCCCGTCGCCGACGAGGTTGACCACGGCGATGGGCGTCTCGCACAGCTCGGCGGCGGCCTCCGCGATCTCGTCGAAGTCCTGCTCCCGCGGGGTGTCGAGCAGGCGATAGCTGTCCAGCGCCCGGAGGCGCGCGTTCTCGTCCGCGCTGTTGCGACTGGGTTCCATCACACGGGCAGGCTGCAGGTATCGGCGGGGCTTCGAGCCGGAAATATGGTAGCCCGGCGCGCTGGCCCGGCTACCCGTCTATCAGGCCGTGCGCGGGGCGTCCCTACGGATTATCGAAGCGCCCCGGATGCATTGTCGACCGTGAGGAGCCGTGGACGACCCATCCCCGTCGGGTCTGGCAAAATCACTGCGCTTGGCGCCGCCCAAGCGGGAGCCGGACATCTATCCGCAAACCGTCGTCGTCGAATGCGATCTCGACCTCGGCCGCAACCTGCGCCGTCAAGATCTTGCTCAGGAGGCGCGTCCCGAACCCCTCCCGCGTGGGAAGCGCCGGCGGAGGCCCGTCATGCTCGTTCCAGGTCCAGGCCATCCACGGGCCGTCCGGACCGTCCGCGACCGACCACGATACGACGACGCGCCCGTCCGGATGCCCCAGCGCGCCGTGGCGCAGGGCGTTGGTGGTCAACTCGTGCAGGGCCATGCTGACCGGCACCGCGAGGTCCGAGGGCAGCTTGAGACGTGGCCCTTCAAGCCTGATCCGGCCGCCCTCGTTGTAGGCGTCTAGTTCGGCCCGCAGCAGGCCCTCGAACGATGCGACCTGGGCCTCGTCCTCGGTGATTAGCGCATGGGTGCGGGCCAGCGACACGATGCGGCCGCCGAAGGCCCGCGAGAACTCGGCCATGGTGACCGACGAGCGCATCGTGGCGTTCAGGACAGCCTGGACCGTGGCCAGGGTGTTCTTCACCCGGTGATGGAGCTCGCGCACCATCAGCGCCTGCCGGTCCTCGAACGCGCGCCGCTCGGTGACGTCGCGCTGGGCGGAGACCCAGTTGGTGATGCGTCCGCCCCCGTCCCTGACCGGGGTGATCAGCCACTCGACCATGTAGGTCGACCCGTCCTTGCGGTAGTTCAGCGCCTCGCCCTGGAACGGCTCGCCGGCCATCAGCGATGCGCGGGTCCTGTCCAACGCCGCCCGGTCGGTGCCCTCGCCTTGAAGGAAGCGCGGGCTGCGACCGACCACCTCTCGTGCATCGTAGCCAGTGAGCCGGGTGAATGCTGGGTTGGCGTAGACGATGATCGGCCCGGGCTCGTCGAGGTCGGCCGTGGTGATGAGGATGGCCTCGCCGGTCGCCTCGACCGCGGCTTGGAGGAGCCGCAAGTCCACCCCGCCCGAACCATCGTTTGCTACCGACACCGCAAAACCCCCAACCCTGGCCGTCGCTGAAAACCCGGTGTCCCAAATGACTTAGGGCGGGTCGACGTTACGCATGACAACCCATTCGCGATATTGCGGTTGCCAACAGACCAGGCGAGTTCAAATGGGCGTCGGCGGTCTTAATCCGCAGGATGAGATCGCCGGCGGGGCATGATGGCCGAACACCTCGACGACATCGGCGTGCACTTCTTGGGGACTTCGCGCCCGAGAAACGGGATGGCGCAGCCGGGTTATTCGTCGTGCCCGTGCCGCGTTCGGCCATGGTCGCGTCGGTTAGCCAGTGCATTCCGTCTGACTACTATGGGGTGCTGCCGCACCGCGTTCTCAACAGCGGTGAGATCTAAGCGCTGGCGCTGCATCCCTACCGCGTGCGCGAGATCAAGGAATGCCAGTCCGCTGGTAGCCAACATGATGCCGAGGATGCACATGACGGACCCATGTCCGCTTTCGAGAGCCGCGTGTCTCTTCGTGAATGGCTGAGTTGGGTCGCCAGCGGAACGTCCGCATACGGCCTGATCAACGGAGCATCAGTTCGGGTGTCTCCTCGCCTCGTCGGCATAGGCCGGCGAGGAGATAGACGATGGGACATTCTGCACACGATCCGGCCGTCAAAGGACGGCCGGCCTGGAATGCTGGACGCAAGCTTGGCGCCAAACGGGCCCTCAAACCTCAGCAGGTCTGGGCCATCCGGTTCTGGCTCGACCGCGAACGGCGCACACGCGACCGGGCAATGTTCGACCTTGCCATCGACAGCAAGCTGCGCGGCTGCGACATCGTCAAGCTAAAGATCGGCGATCTCGTCAGTGGCGGCCGCGTTCGTAGCCGGGCCATCGTTATCCAGCGCAAGACCGGCCGACCGGTGCAGTTCGAATTGCTCGAACCCGCACGTACCAGCATCCTCGCATGACTGGAGGCCAGGAGTGGTACGCTCGACGACTACGCTTTCCCCAGCAGGCTCGACGGGGTCACGCACATCAGCACCCGGCAGTATGCGCGCTTGGTCGATGAGTGTGTCACAGGCATCGGGCTGCGCAGCGAGGATTATGGCACCCATTCCCTCCGCCGCACGAAGGCATCGTTGATCTACAAGCGAACCGGCAACCTACGTGCCGTCCAGATCCTGCTCGGCCATACCAAGATCGAGAGCACGGTCAGATACCTCGGTGTCGACGTCGAGGATGCCCTGACCTCGGCAGAGGGAACTGAGATTTGAGCGTTTGGCCCCTCGGCTTTTAGGTCGAGGGGCTTCGGAACCGGACTGGCAGCAAAGCGCCCACGCCGGTCATCCAATCCGCGTGAAGCCATCCCAGAAGCAGATGCAACTATTCGACGCCAGCGCATTCGTATGAGGGGACCCGCGGGATTTGTCGGCCCACCATCTCAGTACCGAATGATCCGCCCTGCTTGCTTCAGCGTGTAGGGCGAGCTCGGCAGGTGCAGCGCGTCGCCCACGCACTGACGGACGATGCTTCGGTCCTGATGATCTGATGTGATGCCGGTCAGAGGTCGCTCAGCCCCCGATCCCAGTTCGGCGTCGGCGCACAAGGAGCCAACAGTGCGTCCATGAGCATGAGGACAACAGCCGGCACGGACTGGACGCCCATACACAGGGCATTGCGCGTCCGTCTGAATACGGATTGGCGCTCCCGCGGCAAAGAAACCGCGGGCCGAACGTGGCTCATCCTAGATGGTGTAATCGGCGATGCCACCGCTGGGCAGGACTTCGCAGATAGTCGGCACCCAACTCGGCGACTTGATCGGAATGATCGAGGCTTCCGAGGTCGGCGGAGCGACGAGGCTGGTCGCCACAAACAGGGTCAATGTGCCCCCCGATCGGGTGGGGACCAGCGAATTCATCGACATTATACACGTCGCTCTTCTCAAGTGCGAAGATGCGTCCGGGGGTTACGGTGCGGGGTGAAGCATCGCGAGGGTTGTGGATGGATCGACGGAGCATCGTCGGCCGCAACCGCAGTCAACGGAAGGCGCCCGTCGTCGAGATGGCACGGCGCTCGGGCGAGATCGGCCCATCCATCGCGCGGGGATAGTGGCGACGTATGTTCCGGGGGGAGGTACACCCTGTCTAGCAGTCGGCTCACGGTCTTCGCGGCCATCCTGATCCCGAGCGCGGCGATGCCCGCAGCGTCCATGTCGGTCGTTCAGGGCGAGGACGCGGCATTCCTGAAGACAATGGGCGAGCAGTCGGTGCGCGTCCTGTCCAAGGACGGATACGACACGACCTTCCGGATGCGGATCCCGAACACGTTCCGTGCGGTCACGCCGGCCACGCGTGAGAAGGCCGCCTCGTACACCTACGGCACCGCCGAGAAGGTGACGTCCAGCTTCACGATCAGCTTGGCGGTCGGCTGGGACGCGCCGTCGTGGATGAGGCTCATCAAGGAGCAGGCGATCACGCGGGTCGATGAGGAGCACATCGCCGAGAACGCGTTCTACCTTGCCGGGCCGCACAAGACGCTCAGCGGAAAAAGATTCATCGTCTACGGCGAACGTACGGGCGAATGCGCCAGATGCACGGTCGTCGTCCAGATCGCCACCGATGATGAACCGAGCAAGACGCGATATTGGACGAAATTCTTGAATTACGCTCGGAGGAGCGGGGTCGTCGTCCGCATCGAGCAATCGAGCTTCAACGACCGTCGGGTCGGCGACACCTACGCCAGCAATCCTGATATGCGGGCCGGCGATCCGGGCGTCGCGGCCGAAACGCTGGCTGGGATCATGATGTGGGAGGCCTCCACACCGGCGCGCAATGAGCAGGAACACATATACGACGCGTGCCAGGCCAACTGGGACCGAGCCGACCTGAGTGCCAAGGCGGCCTCGGGCTCGGTCGCAATGTTCGGCGGCAAGGCGGCCTCGGGATACCGTTGCTGGTGGGGGAGCGGTTACGCCAATCAGGCAGCTGCGCTCGACGCCGTCAAGGCGAGCTGCCACGCCGGGGGCGTACGGGATTGCCACGTGGTCGCCTGGGACCGTGGGGTCCGCGAATGGGTGGCGCAACAGGCGCGGCGCGCCCTCGCGGACCGCGACGCGGAGTACCGCCGCGACGAGAACGCCCGCCTGAACGGCTTCAATGCCAACCGCGTCCTCGCGACGAGCTCGACCGGTTGGCGGTCCCCCTCGCAGGGGATCTACGACTCCTGCGTCGACATCTGGAACCTGCAGGGCTACCGGTCGAAGGACAACTACAAGGCTATCGCCGGCGGGATCGTCGGAGATCGGGGACAATGTTTCTCCGTGTGGGGGCGGGCTTCGCAGAACGAGGCCACCGCCGACGCCGAGAGGAACTGCGCGCAGGCCGGTGTGAGCGATTGTTACAGGTTTGCGCTCGGCAATCGCCTGTCGGACTGGGTGTTAGAGGAGGAGGGACGGGTCGATCGTCGCGGGTCCGGCGGGTCCGGCGACGTGTCGAGCTTCCTCGGCGGCCTTCTCTCAATCGGATCGGCTGCCCTGCAGGGCTACGCTGCCGGACACGGCGGCGGTTTCTCCGGCGGGGGGGCCTCGGGTGGCACACGCAGCTGTCCGCCGGGCTCCTACGCGGCCTCTAATGGTTACGGCACCGCCTTCTCGTGCCATCCCTACGCAGCCGGCGCCCCGACTGGCAATGCCCCGTCCAACCGGAGCGGCATAAGCGGCGGCCGGTAGAGCGCCCGGCGCCGAGGGCGCGCGGCGGCGAGGGCTTCGGGGCCCGCCTCGATCGGGAACGGAGGGGCCTCCCCCGAGACCGGCCGCGGGACGGCCTCACGTCGCGCGGGATCAGCCGCTCCGGCGATTAGCGTCCGGACTCATAACCAATAGCTGACAGTGGCGGTGAGGCAGACGGCGGCGAGATAGTTGATCGCCAGACGGTCGTAGCGGGTGGCGATGCGGCGGAAGTCCTTGAGGCGGCCGAACATGCGTTCGATGGCGTTACGCCCTCGATAGAGTGCGGGGGAGAAGCACGGCTTCCAGCGGCGGTTGATCTTGGGCGGGATGTTGGGTGCGGCCCCGGCCGCCTCGATCTGCCGCCGAATGGCGTCGCTGTCGTAGCCCTTGTCCGCCAGCACGATGCGGCAGGCGGGCAAGCGTTCGAGCAGCAGCGCGCCAGCCTTGCAGTCGGCGGCCTGTCCCCCGGTCAGCAGGAACGCGAGCGGACGGCAGAAGCGGTCGGTGAGGGCGTGGATCTTGGTCGTGCGCCCGCCCCGCGAGCGACCGATGGCTTGGCTCTGCTCCCCCCTTGCCCCCCGCGGCGCAGCGATGGGCCTTCACGGCGGTGGAGTCGATCAGCACCTGAGAGGGCGGCCCGCCAGCTCGGGCCAGCGTCTCGAACAGCTCGACCCAGATCCCCTTGGCCGCCCAGCGCACGAAGCGATTGTAGAGGGTCTTCTTCGACCCGTAGATCTCGCGCGGCGCGTCCGTCCAGCGCCCTCCAGATTTGAGCACGTGGACGATGCCGCTGATCACGCGCCGGTCGTCCACGCGCTCCTTGCCCCGTTTGTCGTTTGGCAGAAGCGGTGCGATCCTCGCAAACTGCTCGTCCGTCAGCCAGAAATGATCCATCGGCCCCTCCCACAGGAGCCGTGAATCACACCCAAGCCGTCCGCGCCACCGTTATGGGTCCGGACGCTAGTTCTCACAGCCATCCCGCCTCGCCGTCCGCCCCCCGGAGCTTGGTGAGCAAGACCACCAATTCGGCCTGCCGCGAGATCCCGAGCTTGGCGAAGATCCGCTTGAGATGGAAGCGCGCCGTCTCGTAGCCGATCCCGAGATCCGCCGCGACGGCGGGCAGCGGGCGTGCGCCGTCCATGGCCAGCGCCACGCGCAGTTCCGCCGGCGACAGGCCGTAGCGCTGCACGAGGTGCCGCGCCACCTCCGGCGGGCCGCAGCAGGGCTGCATCACCACGAGTGCGGCCTCGCCCGCGGTGAGCCACGAGGTCAAGCCGAGCGTCCGCGACACTTCGGGGCGCAGGCCGAGGATCGTCAGCGCGAAGCGCCCGAGAGGGGTTTCGATCCTGAGGCCGCCCGCCGGCTCGCTTATGGGGTTGCCCGCGCAAGCTGCGCGGAGCCCCGCGTGGAAGATCCGGTCCAGCCGCGGGTCGGCCAGTCGGATTCGGTCGGACGCGCCCGCGCGGAGGACGCCCGCCGAGACCAGTTCCGACGCGGCGGCGTTGACCTCCAGGAGCCTGCCGTCGCGCGCGGCGACTAGGATCGGCTCCGATACGGCCCCCAGTAGAGGGATGGTTCCGGCCCGCCACCGGGTTATGGCGTGGATGCGACCGGCGCGTAGCGCGCGCTCGATGCGCGGCGCGAGCGCGACGAGCACTCGCGTGGCGTCCGGGTTGACCCGGTCGGCGCGGCGGGCGTCGTAGCTCAGCGTGAGCGCACCGAACCGGCCGCCGCCGTCCAGCAGCTTGACGCCCGTCGAGGCGTCGGCGTCTCCGACGTGCCGGAGCCAATCCTGATAGAACGCGCTCCGGCGAAACTCGGACGGGGCAAGCACCCGATCCGAGAACAACGTCGTCATCGGTCGGGCCCGCAGCAGCGCCGGGACCCACGGGTTGATGGCGCCGTAGTGCTTCGCGTACGCGTCTAGGTCACGGGCGTCCCACCCCGCGGCGACCGCGGGGGCGGCGCGGCCCAGGGCGGGATCCACGACCTGCAGCGCGACGCGTGTGCCCGGCAGGTCGCGCGCGAGCGCGTCCACGACTTCCTGCCACCGTTCGAGGTCGAACGCGGCCAGATCGACCAGCGCACCGAGGTCCTCGATCGCAGCGTGTCTATCCGTGGCGGCCATCCTGTTCGTGTCATCTCCTGGACGATCCGCGCGGGTCGGGCCGGCCCCGTCTCTCGCCAAGCCCGATCGCCGCTGTCCCCCTGCGGCGCGGCGATCGGGGACCGACGCTTTCCGAGACAGAAGTCTATCGAAGAGGTGGCGACGCTGCACTGCCTTTCTCGAGGCCATCCACCCATTCGGGTGGCGAACGCCCGCGCGAGCGCAGGCATCTTCGCTTCAGCGGGCGGTCACCGGACCGGACGACGGGCGAGACAGCGGTCTACCCAGGGTCGCGACCGACCGGCGGTGTGGGAGATCAATATGAAGCGGGCGCTCATCGCGTTGATCGTGGGATTGTGCAGCACGCCGCTCGCGGCCCAGGATGGGGCGAGTCGGGACGGCCGCTTCCGGATGGCCGAATCACCCCTGTGTCCCACGGCCTACCAGAACGCCGAGCAGTGCCACAGGAACTGGAAGGACATCGGCGGCGGATCGAGCGGTCAGGCTGGGTCCTTCCGCGAGTGCCTGCAGGTCTACTGCAACGCCATGATCGCGGGCGGATGCGCACGGATGCCGTCGGGATGCGACGAGATCTAAGCCCTCGGCCCGCGCGGCGCTCGCCCGGGCCGATCCGGGGCCTCGCCTGGACCGCGGCGATCCTCCTCGGGCAGGCCGGCCCGGCCCGCGCCCTCGACTGTGCCGACACGATCACCCGGGCCGTCGCGGCCTGCGTGGCGGAGTCCGGCCTAGCCTCCGCCCGCGCGTGTCGGGCGCAGGCGGAGGCTAGGGGCTGCGGCGCCTCCGGGCAGAGCGGGCCCGACATGAAGGCCGCCTGCGCCCGCGAGAACCGGGGCAACGTCGACTGGGTGTTTGTCGATGCGGGCGCGCAGGCGCGGTTCCGGGCGTTTCTCGCCGGTGGACGCGTGCCCTTCGACGCGCTCATGGCGGCGCAGGGCCACAACCCCCCTGTCCAGCAGAGCTTCCTGCGCTGCCGCGGCTGGGTCGAGGCTTACCTGGAGGGCCGCGGGCCGGAGGATCGCCCGGACGACGCCCCGCTCGGGCCCGAGGCCTGCCGCTGCGCTTCAGTGGTGCCGACCGGCGGCGGGGGCTTCGGCGAGCGGGGCCGGGAGTACCGCATCACCAACGCGTGCTCGGCGCTGGCGATCGCCGTCCAGTTCGTGGACGCGGCCAACACCGCGCGTACCGCGTGGACGCAGGCCGGCGAGCTCGCGCCCGGCGGCGGCGCGACGGTGGCCGCCCCCGCCTACGATGTTCCGTCGATCCGGGCGGTCGAGGTCAAGCGCGGGAGCGCGTCTCGAACCTGCGTCTACTGATCGCCCGCACGTCGAGATCATGACCTCCGAAAACGTATGGGCCCGGCACAGCCATAGAATCAGATATCTTTGTGGAGAATGACTAGAACGGCCCGCGAGTCGAACAGGCGATGCGCCATGGTCGGGCCGTTCACATCCGGAGGATCGGATTGCATCATCTTTCGCGGCCTAATTTTCGTCCATCGATGGCAAATAACTAACAGTCATATCTGCTTGCGACGAAATCACCTCGGCGAACGATGGGCCATGCGAGAGGAAAAAATGACGCGACAGGTGCCCGACAGGCTCGAACTGGATACCGGATCCTATTTCGTATACCCCGGATATCCACTCTTGCCGCCCGGGCATCCGCGCTGGGACTACTGTGAGTTCAGCCGAACGACCAGCACTGCAAACTACAGGGGCTACACCGCCACATGGTCGATCGCAGGAGACCAGCTCGCCTTACAAGGGTTCGGCGGAGAGGCGGAAGACGGCTTCGGCCCGAGCGTCAGGAGCAGGCGACCCCGACGGCTGATCGGCCTGCTCGACGTCCATGAGGTCGATACGCCGGTGCCGGCCTCTTGGATCTCCGGCGATCTCTTCTGCCCATCGGGCCGCGCCGAGGGCACCGGCTGGGACGATTTTATTCCCGAAGAGTTCCTCCTGTTCAGGGTCGTGCGCGGCAGGGTGATCGTGCGCATGTCGGCGCCGAACACAGGGCGCGTTCCGGACGAGTATTTCCGCGACGCGACGGCCCTGCTGGATCGGTTCGCCGCCGAGGAGGGCGGCTCCGACCCGGATACCGCACCGGGGCCGATAGAAGGGCTTGGGGAGTTGTTGTGCGATTCCAAAGGAACGGTTGCCAGCCGGCGGCTCGCCGGCTTGCTCTGGCATGCGGGCGCGGCCGATCTGGGGGCTCTGGTCACGGCTCTGACGTCGACTCAGGATCGCGACGTCCTGAGGTGGATCGGCTACGCGCTAAATAGGATCGGGCCGGACGCCGCGGCGGCGGCCCCCGATCTCATGCGCGCGCTAACTGCGACCGATGACGCGGAAGTCGCTGGGGCCATGGCGTACGCCCTTGCCGGCATCGGGCCGGCCGCGGCGCCCGTCTTCGCGCCAATGATACCGCTCGTCATCGCCCGGTGCGGTCGGCGATCGGACCGGCAACTCGAACTGTTCGTCGACAACCTGGAACCCGCCGGCCCGCCGGTGCTCGATGTGCTGATCGCCGGCATGCTGGCGGCCCAGGCAACCAAGATCGCCTACGACATCGCCATCGCCATCGGCGGGATGGGCCTGCCCGCCGTCCTGCCGCTTTACGCGGCTCTCGCGAGCGCCGACGAAGACGGGCAGAGGTCGGTGCTCGCCCGTGCGCTCGGTCGGGTCGGTCCGGATGCCGGCATGGCGTTGGACCTGCTTCTGGACAGACTGCGACAGGCTGGTGACGATGATGCTCGTAGGGACATCGCGAGAGCCGTGACCGAGATCGGCCTGCGGTCGCCGGCCGATCTTTCTGCCCTTCGTGAGGTCTACCGGGCCACGGACGACGTGTATGTGCTCCGGCAAATCACCGCTGCCGCCGCGACACTCGGAACAGAGGCGCTGGGCTTCTTCCTCGAGGAATTCGAAGCCGGCGCTCCCGCCGTCAGAATCCTGATTGCGAAGGTGCTCGGCGATTTCGGCAAGGAGGCAGCCGCAGCCGTCGGTGTTCTCGCCCAGGCGGCGGCGGGCTCGACTGACCGCGAGCTGCTCGACGCGCTCGCACAAGCCCTGGGGAAGATTGGAGCGCCCGCAGATTTGCTCTTCACCGCAAGGATCATGGCGCTCCGGCATGCGCGGAACAGTTCCTGGGATGGGGATGGTCTCATCGGGATGCAGAAGGCGCTCGATGAAGGCCTGCGGCCGCCCGAACACGAGGTCCAGGAGCTTGTCGCTGTTCTCATCAAATCATGGGACACGACAGTCAAACGCCAGATCGGCAGTATGCTGGGCACGATCGGGAAGCCAGCGGTCGAGCCGCTTCTAAGCGCGCTGGATCAGGTTCAGCATGCGGAGACGCGAAGCGTGATCTTCTATGCGCTAGGGCTGATCGGCGAACCGGCGCAGGCCGCCATAGATGAAGTCGTGATCGCTTTGTCGAAGGCAGACAACGATCGCCTCCGCTTACAACTCGTCGACGATCTCATCCGCATGGGCCAGCCAGACGAGAGGCACATGGCCACGCTCGTCGACGTGCTCGTTCGGTCATCGTTCAGTCCGGTTTGGTGGCGCCTAGGCATCGTCCTCGCAGGCTTCGGGGCGCCAGCGGTCATCACACTCGTCCAGGTTCTGGATCATGCATCGGAAGATGGGCTGTGCGCTGCTATGGAGAACGCACTCCTTGAAGTCGCCGCCAACGACGCTGCTGCCCGTGCTGCGTTTCTTGCAGCCGTCCGACATGTGGCGCGCCCTCGGACGAAGAAGGCGATACAAGTTTCCTTGAATCAATCTCGTTAGTATTGAATTGGTCGAAAAAATGATAACATTTTAGCAAGACTTATTTAATACAGGCAGCAAAGAGCGCACTATTTTACCAAATCAAAAATTTATTTATATATAGATGGTGCATGAGAGCTATTGTCTTTGAGTAAAATCCGATATAAATATTGCGATAGAATGGTATACGAAAGTTCGAGCAAAGCCATGTACCGTCTACCGATCTTAGCTGCAGCTTTGTTTATGAACCTTGGAGCGATCGCAGAAGCTGCACCTGATTCAAATTGTGTGAAGCGATTCGTCGGCGTCTGGCGTCATAGCGGAGGCGGAACGAGTAATATTGCCACGCTGACAGCCGATGGAGCAGCCACCTGCAGCGGCAACATCGGCTGTCAACAGGGTACGTGGAGCTGCCAAGGTAATGTGATGAATTATGTGAATTCTTCAGGCAGTTGGAACTACACGCTTATATCCTCCAATAAGATGGTCTTGCCGGGTGTTGGCGCGACTATGGATCGTGTGGGTGAAACCTCCGCCGAAGCGCAGTCCTCTGTCGTAGACCGCATCCTGTCCGGAAGAACACGCACGAACGCCGGTCGCGAAGATGCCGTAGCTCCCCCGATACCCGCGCAGTCAAATCGTCGGGCTCACACCGAGACAAACGCAAATTCGCCTTCGCTTGATCAGAGTATCAAAGATGGCGACGTATACATGCGATTGGGACGGAAGGCCGCCAAAAGTCACAGCATAAAGTCCCTCAGAGAGGCGGCCCAGCATTTTCGGGGTGCTGCGGAGTTCTACGCCAGTGCCTCGGATCCAGATCGGCAGCGGGAAGCTATCAAGGCTGCCGATCAAGCGGATGCGGAAGCCGAACGCCAAGCTGAAGCGCGAAAGCCGGCAAGAAAGACGCGAGCTAATGCTGCTGATTGCGCCCTCATGAACAAAACCATCAACGCGATCCGGGCTAGGACAAATTATAATGATCCTGATGAGGTTAATAAAGCAAATGAGGTTGAGCAACTCGCGGCGATGAAAGGATGTTTCGCCAATTAGTGGCTTAGCGCTGCAGCGACAAGACGGCGTCTGTCAGTCGAACCTTGAGGTGATTCGACGCCGGTTGGACATCCTCGAAGCGGCGGGGGATATCATGCGGAGATGGCCGACGTGCTATCTTTGCAGTACCCGTTCCATCATGCAGTGATGGGGGGGACGGGTCAACAAGTCTTGGACGGTGTCGCAGCTGCTACCGATTATCTGGAGCGACGTCAGCCGACTTCTCCGCAACTGGCGAGACGAGTCAATTTGCTGGAGGCTCCAGATACCGATCTGAAGGGCGCTATGGATCGGCGTCGAACCATCCACTCATCACAAATGCTGACAAAACCTGCATAAAGACAATAAA
The DNA here is from genome assembly GCF_049887755.1 of Methylobacterium sp. NFXW15. NCBI lineage: Bacteria > Pseudomonadati > Pseudomonadota > Alphaproteobacteria > Hyphomicrobiales > Methylobacteriaceae > Methylobacterium > Methylobacterium sp. NFXW15. The sequence continues at coordinate 59,674 of NZ_JAGEKG010000012.1, forward strand.
AAATTTCTATTCCCGATGCGAACACAATCGGGTCCGATCGTGACACCATCCTTCGGGAAATTCCAGCCGTCGATTTAATGAGTTAAGCCAATCCTCGGACGGGCTCATGTTTCAAAGCCGATCCACAGCCGCGAAATAAGTTGCCAAACGGCCGAGGATCAACTGCTTTCGGGGAGCGCTGTTGGCTATCGAAATGGCTGGCTCGGGTCGTTAGGAGGCTGTCCGCTTTTCAAGCGAACCTGCCTGAAACCGGACCAGCTGCTTACGGCCAGATCCCGTCGCGCTGGCCGACGACTTTGAATGACCGGGGCGGGTGGGTTTGCGACCGACTGCCTTCGGACGCCGAACTCAAAAAGCGGACACGCAATGTAAAAAGGCATTTTCCCTCTGCTCGACACATCAATTTCGGTCATTCAGGCCGGGTTTCGAGAAGTCCGCGGAAACTCCAACGGGAAGTTGTTGAGGATGCGCCAGAGTTCGTAGCCCACTGACACCGTCTCCATTCGTATCCAGCCACGCGCCTTGGCACCGAGCGGGATGAAGTCGACGTCCGGCCATCTGGCTTGGTCGGGGTCCTGCTCGACCAGCACGCGGAACAAGCCGGTCGGCTGGGCGGAGGGGTCGACAGTTCGCACCCGCCCGTCGAACATGCCGTGGGCCACCGAGGGCCAGCCGCTGAACTGGATCGCGGGCCAGCCCTCGAAGGCGAGGCGCACCGTCTGGCCGGGCCGGATCAGGGCGACGTCCCGCCCGTCGATCATCAGCTCGACGACGCGCTCCGGCGCATGCGGTGCGAGGGTGGCGAGCGTATCCCCCGCATTGACCAGCGTGCCGGCCGCCGCGGCGTTGATGTGCAGGATGCGACCGTCCCTCGGCGCGCGCACGAGTTGCGCCGACTGGCGGTTCACGGTCACTTCGAGCCGGCTGAGCTTGGCCTTGGCCTCGGCCAGCTTCGCCCGTTGCTCCGCCACGCGGATCTGCGCGGCCTCGAAGTTGCGCCGGGTCACGTAGCCCTTCTCGGCGGCCTCGCGCGTCTGGCTGACCTGACTTTCCGCCACCTTCACGGCTTGATCGGCCGCCGCGATCTCGGCCTCCATCTGCTCCCGCTCGGCGGCGAGCCGCTTGAGCAGGAACGGGTCGTTGTCGACGAGACGCGCGATAGGGTCCCCGGCGCGGACCCGCTGGCCGTCCTCCACGTACCACTGCTCCACCCGGCCCTGGACCAGCGCCGTGACCGTCTGGACCCGGTCGGCGGGGTTCGGCGCGATGACGCGCCCGGTCCCCGCCGAGGTCTGCACCCAGGGCACGTACAGAAGAACCAGGACCGCGAGGACGGTCCCGATCCCGATGATCCAGCCGAGGGCGACCATCGCGCGCGGAGGCCGGATCGCGGTCAGGGTCGGGAAGCGATGGAGGTGTTCAGGCCGCGACAGCATGGGTCCTCTTCCTCGGCATCGCCTTGTCGAGCAGTTCCTCACGTCCGGCGGCGCGCCCGTAGCCGTGGGCACCCAGACGGATCTGACCATCATGGGCCGGCATCGGGGGGCGGCGGGTGACATGCAGCACCGTCGTGCCCGCCTCCCGGAACCCAGCGAGCGTGGCCGCCACGCGATCAGGCGGCAGCAGGTCGACGAGCGCCGACAGGACGACGAGCTTCGGGGGATGGAGGAGCAGGGCGGCCAGCTTCAGGGCGACGGCCTCGCCCGTCGAGAGCGGCGACCCGGACGCGGACAGGGGGGTGTCGAGACCGGAGGGCAGGGTCCGTATGCGCTCAGTCAGCCCGACACGCTCCAGGCACTCATGCATTCGCGCGGGGCACGAGGTGTCGCCGCCCGACAGGTACTCGCGGATGGTCGTCTCCGCGAGCGTCGGGCGATCCATGACGAGGATCTCGGACCGCAGGCCCTCCGGACCGTAAGCCGCGATGTCGGCACCCCCGACCATCACCCACCCGCACACGGGCCGGACCCTCCGCTTGGTGAGATCCGCAAGTGCCCGCTCGACCCCTTCGTCGGCGGCCACGGCGAGGATCTCGCCGCTCTCGACCGAGAAATCGAAGCGGCGGCCGTCAAGCTCGACGTCGCGCAGGCGCAGGTTGCCGTTGGCGGGACCCGGGCCGTTCCACCCGTCGTCGTCCGCCTGCTCGATCTCCTCGAACAGCGACAGTTCGTGGAGCGCAGCGACGAGGTCGTAGAAGGTCCTCGCGTGGGAGCCGAGCTGCGAGATCCCGTAGAAGGCGCTCGACAGGACGAGCTCCGCCGCCACGAGTTGCCCGAGCGACAGCTGCCCTCGCAGGATCAGCCAACCGCCCATCGCCAGGAGACCGGCGCTCGCGACCGCGTAGACTAAGAGGAAGCCGATGGTCTGCGCGAAGGTATGGCGGAAATGGCGATGGTGCGCCCGCACGTAGGCGGAGGTCACCCCTTCCGACCGGGCCAGCGCAGTCGTGAGCCGTGAACCGTGCCGGTAGAAGCCGTTCGAGCTGCCCAGGCTCTCAAGCCAGCGCGCGGTCTCGTGCTTGGCATGGCTCAGCGCCGCGCCGGACCGGACTGCCGGCCCCGCCCAGAGGAGCGCGATGCCGATGAGCACGGCGGCCACCACCAGGTTAAAGGCGAGGAAGAACGGGTGATAGAAACTCGTCAGGACCAGACCGATCCCGGACTGCAGGAGGATCGCGAAGCCGCCGACCAGGAGATGCGGGACCGCCTTCTGGACCGTCATGAGGTCGAAGAAGCGGTTGAACAGGTCACCGCGGCGGGCGTCGTCGAAATGCGGATTCCTAGCGTGGAGGGCGCGCAGGCTGATGTCCGCCACAGTCCTCGCGAACACGCGCCGCTCGAACAGCGCAAGGATGTAGATCCGCGCGGCGCTGAGCAGGACGGCGGTGAGCAGCAGGCCGAGCAGCAGCCCGGACAGGACGAACAGGGGCGCGGGCAGCGCCGTGTTGGCCACCGAGTTGATGAGGAGTTGTACCGACACCGGCACGGCGAGGCCCAGGAGCGCCACAGCAATCCCGTAGATGGCCGCCGTCCGGACGAAGCCGGCCTCGGGCTTGAGGAAACGGGTGATGAGTCCGCAGGCTTCCGCGAGCGTTAGCGGCGTGTGTTTCGTCGCATCCATTGGGGGCGGACCTTCAAGACCGAAACGAGGGCGTGCGAGGTGGGCCACGGCTCCGACACAGCTCGGGCTATCGCCTCGGAGACACGGGAAAACCGTAGAGGTGCGTGTGGCGCGGGAGTCCGCGACCGGCCAAGGAGGCCCGCTCGGCTCGTCAGCGCGAGGACCACATGCGCGATCCGCCATCAGGGGTGGCATGGCGGATCGCCTTTATGCCGGCGATTGCCGGTGGGTTGGACGGATGTCGGGTCGGGGCAGCCCACCCGCTTTAGCAGCGGTAGCCGCCCGACACCTGGCCGTACTGCTGCACCGGGAAGTTCTGCTGGTTGGCGTTGCCTTCCTGGGCAGAGCTCCGGCGGCAGCCGCCGACAGTGGGGGTCAAGATCTCACCCGGGAAGACCGAGCCGGTCGCGAGGCCGTCCCAGGTCGTCTGCGGCAGGGGTCGCGACCCTGGGCCGACACGCACATCGGCGAACGCGGCGGTGAGCGGCGCGACGCTGAGCGCGGCCACGACGGTCATGAGGGATAGCTTCTTCGACGCCTTCATCGCTTGTCTCCAAACATGCTTACGGTCGCGAGGACCTTCCCGTGGATCGAGGCCGAAGCGGACCGGCATTCGCCGGCTTTCGCTCGCCTCATCCACGACGCTGATTTGGAGCGACGAAGTTTGTTCTACAATTTCAAAAATTCAATGGAGATCATTGAAATGACAAATGTATCTCGACACACCTGATGTGGGCTTGATTGGTTTAATCCTCGTCCGCGTCATTGCCCAATAGGCGAAGTGCGTTCCATCACATGCCGCCGCTACATTTCGCTTCGGCTTGGAAAAGGCTCGATCCGTGAGCTTGAGATCCGATCCAGGCGACCTGACGTCTCGTCGATGCCCAGCCCGTCCTTGCCCTTCGACCTCGATCTGTTGCGCACCTTCGTCGCCATCGTCGACAACGGGAGCTTCACGCGGGCGGCAAACAGGCTGGGCCTGACGCAATCGACCGTCTCGCTGCAGATCAAACGGCTGGAGGACGGTCTCACCCGTCGCCTGTTCGACCGTGACGGCCGGGAACTCAAGCTGACGCCCGAGGGCGAGGTGCTGCTCACCTGCGCAAGGCAGATGCTCAAACTCGGAGCCGAAGTCCTATCCAGGATCGTGACGCCGGAACTGACGGGCCTCGTCCGCCTGGGCACGCCGGAGGACTTCGCGACCACGCACTTGTCGGAGGTTCTGGCGTGCTTCGCCCGAGCCCACCCTCAGGTCGCGCTCGAAGTGAACTGCGACTTCACGGTCAACTTGCTCGACGACTTCTCCAAGGGCCGGTACGACCTGATCCTATTCAAGCGGAAGCCGCAGGGACCGAGCGGCGGCACCAGGGTCTGGCGGGAGGTGCTCGACTGGATCGCGTCGCCCCGTCTGGTCGTCCAGGAGGGGGACCCGATCCCACTCGTGCTGTCGCCGACACCAGACGTCTATCGCAAGCGCGCCCTGTCGGCGCTCGATGCCGCCGGACGCGATTGGCGCATCGTCTACACCAGCCCGAGCCTGGCCGGATTGCAGGCCGCGGTGAAGGCCGGGCTCGGGGTCACCGTGTTACCGACGGAGATGATTCCCGAAGGCATGGTCTCGGTCTCGGAACGCCTTCGGCTGCCGAAGCTCCCCGATACCGAGATCGTTCTGTACCAGGCCCCCGGCCATCTCCCGCCGGCCGCGGAACTGCTGTCGACGACCATCGTCGCGGCGTTGGAGCCTCGGGTCGCCCCTCCGGCGGCCCTCGCACCGTGAGGACGACACGACACTTCTTCCGATCCCAAGCCTCGCCTCGGCTGCGCCGTCAGTACGCCCCCTCGTCGGGGATGTTCAGGATGTTACCGCAGGCCTTGCAGTGCACGGCATCCGGCTCGTGCCGCTGTAGACCGCAAGCGGTGCAGGGAAAGCGCACCTTGTAGGGTCGGAACACCACCTGCGCGAGGCGGAAGAACAGCGTCACACCGCAGATCATCACGAACACCGACAGCAGCCGACCTGTCGGGCCCGGCAGGGTGATGTCGCCGTAGCCCGTCGTCGTGAGCGAGGTCACCGTGAAGTACAGGGCGTCGACCGGTGTCTGGATGGCCGGATTGGAGCCGTGTTGGGTGGCGTAGACGATGCCCGTCATCGTGAACACGAACACGACGAGGTTGGTCGCGGCCAGGATGGCGTCCTCGTTGCGGCGGAACAGTTTGCTGTCCTGTCGTAGGCGCTCCAGCAGATGATAGGTCCGCAGCATGCGCAGCGTCCGCAGGATGCGCAGGAAGCCGACGCCCTCGACCAGCAGGGGGGCGAGGAACGAGGCCACCGCCACGAGGTCGGCCCAGGTGCTCAGGTGCCGGAACTCGCGCAACGGTGTCCGGCTCACGAGCAGGCGGGCGGCGAAGTCGAGGAGCACGCACAGGCCGATTGCCACGTCGCAGGCGATGATCCAGGAGCTCAAAGGCAGGAAGGACGTGACGACCACGAAGATGATGGTGGCCACGTCGAACACCAGCAGGGCGTAGCGGAAGCGGTGCGCGCGTCCGGTGTCCTCTTCGTAAAGCTCGCGCAGCGTCGCGGTGAACGTCGTCATCGGTCGTGGGGCCGGAAGGGGCTGGATCTCAGGAATCCCGCGTCATGCCGTACCCGGCCATGGCGCCCTCGGCATCCCCCGACAGCCAGGACAGCAGCATCAGCATCCCCATCCCTAGGAGCAGCACCCCGGTGAGGGCGAGGATGAGGTCGGAGAGACGGCCCTCGATGGCGCCGGGACGACGCTGCGGGAACTGACGAGGCATGATGCTTCACCTGGTCCTGGGGTGGCGGATGGGGTTGGCCGCGGCCCGGTCCAGCGGGCCGATCCCGCTTCAGCGCGGGGACGGGTGGGCCGGGGCGAACCGGAGCACCAGCGCCCCGGCGGCCATGCAGGCGAGCGAGCCGATCAGCACGCCGACCTTGGTTTCGGCTTCGAGCTCGGGCGCGTTCGCGAAGGCGAGCAGGCCGATGAACAGGCTCATGGTGAAGCCGACGCCGCAGAGGAGCGAGACGCCGTAGACCTGCCACCATCCGGCATGGGCCGGGCGCTGGGCCAGCCCGAGCTTCACGGCGGCGAGGACGATGCCGAACACGCCGGCCTGCTTGCCGACGAACAGACCGAGCGCCACGCCGAGCGTCACCGGGTCGAGGAGCATTCCCGGGGTGATCCCGGCGAGCGAGACCCCCGCGTTGGCGAAGCCGAAGATCGGCAGGATCAAATAGGCCGACCAGGGATGGACCGCGTGCTCCAGAATGTGCAGCGGCGAGGTCGGGTCGTCCGGCTTGCCGACGCTAAGTCGTAGCGGGATCGTCAGGGCCAGCAGCACTCCGGCGATGGTCGCGTGGATGCCCGAGGCGAGCACGAACATCCAGAGGACGACGCCGAGCAGGAGATAGGGCCACAGGCGTGCCACGCCGGCCCTATTGAGCCCGTAGAGTACGGCGAGCGTCACGGCGGCCCCGCCCAGCATCGGGAGCGACAGATCGGCGGTGTAGAACAGGGCGATGATAAGCACGGCGCCGAGGTCGTCGATGATGGCGAGTGCCGTCAGGAAGATCTTGAGGGAGACCGGCACCCGGGACCCAAGCAGCGCCAGGACACCGAGGGCGAAGGCGATGTCGGTGGCGGCGGGAATGGCCCACCCGCGCAGCGTCTCCGGGGAGTTCTAGTTCACCGCGGCGTAGACGAGGGCCGGCGCGGCCATTCCCCCCAAGGCGGCAAGCCCCGGCAGGATACGGTCGGGCCAGGTGCGCAGGCGCCCGTCGAGGACCTCGCGCTTGATCTCCAGCCCGACGAGCATGAAGAACACCGCCATCAGGGCGTCGTTGATCCAGTGCAGGACCGACAGCGGGCCGAGATAGGTCTTCAGCGCGGCGAAGTAGGTGTCCGCCAGCGGTGAGTTGGCGACGGCGAGCGCCAGCGCGGCGCTGGCCATCAGGACAAGGCCGCCGCCGGCCTCGCTGACGAGGATGTCGCGAAGCGCCGACACAGGGCGCCGGCGCCGCGGAACGGCATGGGTGGTGGGTGGCACGGGCACGGGTCTCCGTCGCTGGCGGCCCGACCAGCGCTCGACCTGCCGGTCCGACCGACGAACCGCGCACCCTACCTGGGCTATGGCATCGATCCCGGACAGGTACAACCGGGGTCATTCTGCATCCAGCAATGCGAAGCGAGGCCTCCCGCGCCGTGAGGGCATGGGAGCCGACCACCCCGCGGCCGAGCATCGGCGGCACGGCCTTTGGGAACGCTAGGTCGTAGACAGCGTGCGGACCGCCGTCACTATCGCCAGCACCAGCGCGAGGGGTGGCATGGCCTCGGCACCGAACCGGACGAGCGCGGTGGTCGCCCGGCAGGTCCGTGACAGGTTGAGCAAGTTGCAGACGGCGATGGGCAGCCAGCACAGGGCGATGAGGCCGAGGCCGCAGAGTTCATCCTTGCCGGCGGCCATGCCGGCGTCGGCCAAGCCGCGCAGGACGTAGAACGCCCCGGCGGCGAGGTAGGCGGCAAGCCACACCACGAGCAGCCTAAGGTCAGGCGACATGGGCGCAGGTCTCCTCCTGCGCCCAGGCTCCGGCTCGGTTCGTATCAGTGGCCGGGTGCGCCGAGCGCGGCCCCAGGCTTATCATGGGTGCCGAGCCGTTCAACCATGGTGGCGGTCGCCTCGTTCATGCCGATCACGTCGACCGCGATGCCGTGGTGACGGAACTTGAGCACGACCCGGTCGAGGGCGTTGATGCTGGTGATGTCCCAGAAATGCGCGGTCGAGAGATCGACTACCACGACCTTGAGATCCTCCTCGCGGAAGTCGAAGGCGGAGTGGAACGCCTCCGCCGTGGCGAAGAAGATCTGCCCGGTGACCTTGTAGGTGCGAACCGCGCGGGCCTCGTCGCGCGAGGAGGCGACGCCGAAAAGCCGGGTGACCTTGTGGGCGAAGAACAGCCCGCTCAGGATCACGCCGAACAGCACGCCCTTGGCGAGGTCGTGCGTGGCCACGACTACGACGACAGTGCCGAGCATGACGAAGCTGGACGACTTCGGATGCGTCACCAGCGTGCGGAATGACTTCCACTGGAAGGTGTTGATCGAGACCATGATCATCACCGCCACCAGCGCTGCCATCGGGATCTGCGCCACGTAGCGGCCGAGCACGACGATCAGGAAAAGCAGGAAGACCCCCGAGAACAGCGTCGAGAGCCGCCCCCGCCCGCCGGAGGAGACGTTGATCACCGACTGGCCAATCATGGCGCAACCGGCCATGCCCCCGAGGAAGCCCGAAGCGATGTTGGCGACGCCCTGGCCGGCGCATTCGCGGTTCTTGTCGGAGGTGGTGTCGGTCATCTCGTCGACGATGGCCGCCGTCATCAGGCTCTCCAGCAGGCCGACCATGGTCAGCGTCAGTGAAACCGGCAGGATGATCCAGAGCGTGTCGAGGGTGAATGGCACCTGCGGCAGGGTCACCCAGGGCAACTCACTCGGGAGCGCGCCCATGTCGCCGACCTTATGGATGCCGAGGCCGAGGTACATCGAGACGCCGGTCAGCAGGATGATGGCGACCAGCGGCGACGGCACCGCCTTGGTAAGATACGGCAAGCCGTAAATGATGCAGAGGCCGACCGCGGTCATCAGGTAGACGGTCGTGCCCTGCCCGATGAGCTCCGGCATCTGCGCCAGGAAGATCAGGATGGCCAGGGCGTTGACGAAGCCGGTAACGACCGAGCGCGAAACGAAGCGCATGAGGTTGCCGAGCCGGAGCGCGCCGGCGACCATCTGGAGAAGGCCGGTGAGGATGGTGGCGGCGAAGAGGTAGCCGACGCCGTGGTCCTTCACGAGGCCGACCATAAGCAGCGCCATGGCCCCCGTGGCAGCGGAGATCATGGCAGGCCGCCCGCCCGCGAAGGCGGTGACGACGGCGATGCAGAAGGAGGCGTAGAGGCCGACCTTGGGGTCGACGCCGGAGATGATGGAGAAGGCGATGGCCTCAGGGATGAGGGCGAGGGCCACGACGGCGCCCGCCAGCAACTCGCGCGTGACGTTCGGAGCCCACTCGCTCCGTAGGTGGACGAAATCCATTGTTGTGAAGGGCTTTCCTTGTCCCAGGCGCGTTCGGTTCGACGCATGGGGCGCGCAACAGGGCCGGTCGGCCTCCTCGGAGGTCCGCGACTTGGGCACCACGATTTGCGTTGTCCGGCGGATCGGCGGCCGGAAGAGCCACCCGGGCTTTCACCGGGTCCTGTCCTATGACGACTTTCTACATGACCGAGGCGGTGCGTTGCAACATCGAAAGGTCATCCTCGCTTTCTTGGTGAAGGATCGCCCTCGATGCCCTGGCGCCTGCACGTCTGATTATCGGTCTTGGCAAACCGGTATTGTGCGACCGGGTTGGGTCGGTAGCAGGCCGTCCACTTTTCCCGCAGACTTTCTCCTAAGCAGACCGGCAGCTTTCGGCCAGATTAGGCCGCGCCGGATAGCCCTCGCACGCAAAACCAGACGTTCGGCTTGGCGCCCAATACGGCCGTCCGGTAAACTCCGGCACCTTCTCCAAAGCGGACCATCAAGAAATTCAGCCGTAAGCTCATGGGATACTCAGCTACCCTTCACGCTGCCACTTCCATTATCCTCAATACGGACCTCACCTTCCCGCCGGTCTCACCTCAGCCACGTCGCCAGCTAGTTTGACGTCTTCGTACCAGGGACGTCATTGTAGCTCGCTGCCGTTTCCGGAAATTGCACGCCAATCAGGAGCTGGCCGCGGCTTCATAACTCCTCCTTAAGCTTGACTTAAGTTGCAGGGTCGAGCGGCGACGTCTCCGTCCGGCGTTAGAGGGAGACGATTTCGATGCCTCAAATCAGATTTCTCAGCCTTGCTTTGGGTTGCGGTTTGCTTGTGATTCAAGCCTCCCCGATCCACGCGATCGATTCACACATAGACCGGTTTCCCCCATGGCAGTCTGGGGCCAACAACTTTGCAGTCGACAAGGGGCTGGAATTCACGGTTAAGGAGGCCGACAACCTCGCCGACTTCCACGGCGATCTGACCAACGCGCGTCTCGTGCTCTACGTGGGCGGCAACTACTTCTTAGCCATGGCGCCGCTGGTGGCGGCTTTCGAGGCGAAGCACCCTGACCTCAAGGGCCAGATCTACTACGAGACGATTCCGCCCGGTCTGCTCGTCCGACAGATGAAGGCCGGCGGGCGCATCACCGTCGGCAGCATGACTTGGACAGCCAAGCCCGATGCGTATTTCTCGGGCCTCATGGCGGTAAACCGGCTCATCGAAGCGGGCGATCTTCTCGGCCCCCCGACGATCTACGCGACCAACCAGCTTGCGATCATGGTGCCCAAGGGCAATCCGGCGGGCATCAAGGGCTTGGCTGACCTTGCGCGGCCGGGGCTGACCCTCGCCATGCCGAATCCCGAATTCGAAGGTGTCGCTCGCCAGATCAAAGCCTCCCTGGCCAAGGCGGGGGGCGACGCTTTGGTGAAGGCCGTCTACGATACGAAGGTCGCCGACGGGACGACGCTTCTGACGCGGATGCACCATCGCCAGACGCCGGTCTGGCTGATGCAGGGACGCGCACAGGCCGGCGTCACCTGGCGTTCGGAGACCTTATTCCAAGAGCAGGTTGGATTGCCGACCGAGCGCATCGACATCCCGGACGAGCAGAACGCCACCGGCATCTATGCTGGAGCGGTCGTGAAGGAGGCCGCGCATCCGGCCGAGGCTAAGCTCTGGCTGGATTTCCTCCTGGGCGACGACGCGCGAGCGGTCTTCGCCCGCTATGGTTTCGGCCAATACCGGCCGTGAGGACCGCGGACCATCGTTACGCCGGGCCGGTTCGCCTCATCGGCGGACCGGCGAGGCCTTCGGGCTGCGGGACAGGGCGCGGTTGAGCTTGCGCAAGGCGCGGTCGTCGCGGGTGCAGAACTCGTGGGCGAAGGCCTCCTCCAGATAGGCCGCCTCCACCGATCGTTTCGTCCGGTCGGCCGCCTCGACCTCCGTCACCGCGCCGAGGACGAGGATCCCGACGAGAAGGCGGGCGCTCACGCGCTGCACTATCGGCCTCACTTCGCGTAATGAAAGCCGGCCTGCTGCAACTCAGGCAGCGTGCCGACGGCGCCGGGGGTCAGGACGACGCCCGGAATGAGATGGTTCGTCAGCTCCGCCGCCAGCGCATCGTGCGAGAGCTTGTCCGGGTTCTGATCGCGCCGGATGAGCGTCCCTGCCTGTTCCCAGATTGCGTTGTGACACGAGAGGAATACGACGCCCCGGGCCATCAGCGCCGGAATGGTGTTGTTCTCCGGCGAGAACATCCCTGCCGGGTCCTGGTAGTTCGCGGCATCGGCCTGAGCCGCTTTCTTCGGCACGATCAGCGTATTGGTCTCGAACGCCTCGCCCGCGAGCTTGGTGAGTTGATACTTGTCCCACATCGCATGGTCGTAGAGAGCGACATTCGCCGATCCGTGGGTCGCCGAGGCGGCCAGAAAATCGGGATGCTTGAATGACCAGACCTGATTGTTCAGGGCATTGCGCATCAGGTTAAGCCAGGGCCCGCCGATGTCGGTGTTGTCCCAGACCTGGCGGGGGCCTCCCTTGTAGGCGATCACCTCCGAGAGGGCCTCCTGGTCCCAGAGATCCGGCCGGTCGAGGATCATCGGCACGGTCTTGAAATCCCGCTGACGCGGGGCCTTCGCCAGACGGTCTGAGAGGTCCCGCAGGGTTCGGCTGCCCTCGGGTAGGTCGGCGGCGGTGGTCGCCCCGGCCGGGCGCGCCTCCGCCATGCCTGCGGCGAGGCCGGCGCCGAGGGCGAGCAGGCTGCGGCGTTCGAGGGTCATGGTCGTGCTCCCAGAGGGCCAGTTGCGGTTCAGTGCGGCACGGTCCCGGCAGGAGGTGCCGCCTCACCGAGCGTCATTCCGTCCACGGCCTGACCGTAAAAATCGTAAGGGCTGTCGTGATGGGCCTTGCGGGTCGCCGCGAGATCGCCGGTGAAGCGCGGGTTTTGGGGACGCTCGCGGCTGTCGATATAGGCGGCAACGTCCCAGGCTTCGGCATCGGTGAGGCTGTTGCCCTGGCTCAGCGGCATGTTGGCCTTGATGAAACCCGCCGCGTTGACGACCGAACTCATCCCCGCGCCCAATTGTAGGAGCGGGCCCCCCACAGTGGCGGGAAAACGATCGTCCCGTCCGGGCTCGCCTGCCCGGCACCGTCGCCACCGTGACAGAGGGCGCATTTCGCGGCGTAGACCTCTCGCCCATGGGCCAGATCGAGGCCCTTGGGCTTGATGAGCTTCGGGTACCCCTGCCCGGGAAGCTTCACCCCTACGGGAGCCCCGTGGGCGAGAAAGGCGGCATAGGTCTCCAGCGCGACCAGGATGGGATCGCCCAGTGGGGGCGCCTTGCCGTTCATGCTGTAGCGGAAGCAGCCCTGAAGCCGCTCAGCGAAGGTATTCACGTGTCCGTTCTTCGCCCGGTAGGCCGGGTAGACGAGATAGGCCGCCCAGAGGGGAGCGGAATGGCCGAGGCGGCCCCGGTCCAGATGACAGTTCGTGCAACGCAGATCGTTGCCGACGAAGGCCCGCGCCTCGACGCCCGTGTCGCGAAAGATGCGCTCGCCCAGGCGAATGACCTTGCCGAAGTCGTCGTCGGGGATGGCGGAATCGGGCTTGGGCACGAAGGGCGGCGCGGTTGTCTCGGCCCCTACGGAACCGAGGGGCGTCAGGACCGCGAGGCCCCCCATCGCCGTTGCCAGCGCGAGACAGGCAGCGGACCGTCCGGTGACGCGCGTCACAAGGTTCATCGGCCACCTCCGATCGCCGTGGCGGGGAGAGCGGCGTAGTAGGCGGCGACGGCGGTGGCGTCGTCATCGCTCAACCGGTCGGCGATCCCCTTCATCAGCCCGAGGGGATCGTTGCGGCGTGTCCCGGCTTTCCAGGCGGAGAGCTGGGCTGCGAGATAGGCGGCTGGCTGGCCGGCCAGCGGCGGGAAGGCGGCGCCGACTCCCTGCCCAGCCGGACCGTGGCATTGTGCGCAAGCGGGCAGTGCCTTCGTCCACTCCCCCGTCTGCGCCAGCATTCGGCCGCGGTCGGATGCCGTGTCGTCCGGCTGCGGTGTCCCGTCAGGCGGCGGGGCGCGGAGCCCGGCATAAAAGACGGCCAACGCCCGCCGCTCCTCCGGTGCCAGGCCTTGGGCGATCGGACCCATTATCTCATTGTCCCGGCTGCCGTCGGCGAAGCTGTCGAGCTCGTGCGCGAGGTAGCCCTCCGCGATGCCTGAAAGACGGGGAAACCCGCCCTCGGCATCTCCGCCCCCGGCATCCCCGTGGCACGAGGCACAGGCCGGCACGCCGGCCTGCGTTCCGTTCCGGGCGATTTCGCCACCATTCATGGCGTGTGCCGGGCAGACAGCAACACACATCAACAGTCCGCCGAATGCGATGCGGACACTCTTGCTCGCCGCCAGAGCCAACCTACGCCTCACCGGAAGCACAGCGACGAGCGCAGAAAAGGCAAGGTGAGAAACTCTGAACGACGGTGCATGCATGCCGCCATCCTTGCCGTCCTGCTTAAGCCAGGCTTAAGGCGGCTTCCCCCCGCCGAACAATGGGAAGTCACCCAGCACAACTGTACGTCATCGCGGCTGTGCGCTGGCATCCCGGGCCGGAGAATTGCACTGTCGAGACCGACGGCACGAACATCACTCTGGTCGAACGCGCCAACCGCCGCACGACCCTTCTCCACGATCGCGACGGCCGCCAAACCGGCATTGGTTCCAGGCTCGCTATCGCGGAGTTCGCACTCGGCCCTGTCGCGCGAGGGGGCCGACCAAGAGCTGAAGCGTCCTGAACGCTGGCGTGCAGGATCACGGTTGCAATGGGCCGAGCGAGACCTTTCACACCCCCTTGAGCAGCCACCGCAGCGGCAGGGCGACGGCGGTGAGGCTCGCCACGCTCATCGCCCAGATCAGGACAAACCAGCCGAGCCTGCGCATCAGTGGTACCCCGCTTCCGCCGTGACCTTGCCGCGGAACAGCCAGTACACGTAGGCCGTGTAAGCCAGGACGAGCGGCACCAGCACCGCCGCCCCGTAGAGCAGGAAGGCCTGCGACTTCGGATGCGTCGCCGCCTGCCAGATCGTGACGCTCGGCGGCACGATGTAGGGCCACATGCTGATGCCGAGCCCGACATAGGACAACAGGAAGAAGCCGAGCGCGCAGAGGAAGGGGGTCACCTCCTCCCGCCGTCCCAGGGCATGGGCGAAACGCCACGCCAGCAGGCCGACCAGGATCGGCACCGGGGCACCGATGAACAGGCCGGGCAGGCCGAGCCAGCGGTCGCGGAAGGGCGCGCTGATCGCGAGCATCGTCGCCGAGACCACGGCGATGAGGACGAGCGTCGCCACCGCCAGCGGCTTGGCGAGGTTGTAGGCGCGGATCTGCAACTCGCCGTTGGTCTTCCAGATCAGCCAGCAGGCCCCGAGCAGGCCGTAGCCCACGACGAGCGCGAGGCCGGTCAGCACCGAGAACGGCGTCAGCCAATCCCACCAGCCGCCGGCATAGGCGCGTCCCTCGATCTTGATCCCCTGGACGAAGGCGCCGAGCGCGATGCCCTGGCAGAAGGCGGCTATGAAGCTGCCCCAGGAGAAGGCACGGTCCCACCACAGCTGCCCGCGCGGTGTGGCCATCCGGAAGCGCATCTCGAAGGCCACGCCCCGGAACACCAGGGCGAGCAGCATCAGGATCAGAGGCATGTACAGAGCGGGCAGGATCGTGGCGTAGGCCAGCGGAAACACCGCGAACAACCCACCGCCGCCGAGGACGAGCCAGGTCTCGTTGCCGTCCCAGACGGGGGCGACCGAGTTCACCATCACGTCCCGCTCGGCCTTGCCTCGCACCGCCGGGAACAGGATGCCGAGGCCGAGATCGAACCCGTCCATCGCCACGTAGAGGAACACGGCGGTGGCGATCAGGATCGCCCAGATGAGGGTGAGATCGAGTTCCATCGCAGGCTCTCCTCACTCGGCCGGTTGCAGGTGAGCGTCACCCGCCAGGGCGGGCGCCGGAGTGATACCCGCCGTCCGCACAGGTTGGCCGACGGGAGGACCAGATTCGTGCGGACGTGGGGTCTGGTTGAACAGGTGGAACAGGTACCAGATTCCCGCCCCGAACACCGCGAAGTAGACCAGCGCGAAGGCCGCGAGCGAGGCCGCCACGGCGGGGGCGGCGATGGGCGAGACGCTGTCGGCCGTACGCAGCAGGCCATAGACCGTGAAGGGCTGGCGGCCGGACTCCGTCACCACCCAGCCCGCCGTCACCGCGATCAGCCCCGAGGGCCCCATCGCCACGGCGAAGCGGTGCAGCCAGGGCGTCTCGAACAGGCGGCCCTTGTACCGCAGGTACAGCGACCACAGCCCGAGGCCGATCATCAGCAGCCCGAGCCCGACCATCACCCGGAAGGCCCAGAACACCAGCGGCAGGTTGGTCGGCCACGTGTCGCGCGGCAGATCCTTCAGCCCCGTGACCTTCGCGTCAAGATCATGCGCAAGATAGAGGCTCGCGAGGCCGGGAAAGCCGATCTCGTACTTCGTCTCGGCGGCCTGCGCATCGGGCCAGCCGAACAGGATTGAGGGCGCGCGGGTCACGCTGTCGAAGTGGCCCTCCATCGCCGCGACCTTGGCGGGCTGGTGGTGGTAGCTGTTCCCGCCGTGGAGATCGCCGAGCACCATTTGTACCGGGGCGACGAGAGCCGCCATCCACATGGCCATGGAGAACATCAGCCGGGCGCGGGGGTTGGCCCGGTCGCGCAGCAGGTGCCACGCGCCGACCGCGCCGACGATCATCGCCGTCGTCAGATAGGCCGCCGTCACGGTGTGGGCGAAGCGGTATGGGAAGGACGGGTTGAAGATCACGGCCGTCCAGCTTTCCGGCACGAACCGGCCGTCGGCATCGAGCGAGTAGCCCGCGGGCGTCTGCATCCACGAATTGGCGGACAGGATCCAGAAGGCCGAGAGCAGCGTGCCGCCCGCGACCAGACAGGTCGCCAGGAAGTGCAGGCGCGGGCCGACCCGCTCCATGCCGAACAGCATCACCCCGAGGAAGCCCGCCTCCAGGAAAAAGGCGGTGAGCACCTCGTAGCCAAGTAAGGGCCCAAGCACCGGAGCGGTCTTGTCAGAGAAGACCGACCAGTTAGTGCCGAACTGATAGCTCATGACCAGGCCGGACACGACGCCCATGGCAAAAGCCACGGCGAAGACCTTCAACCAGTAGCGATAGGTGTCGAGATAGACAGGCTTGTCTGTGGCGAGCCAGAAGGCTTCCAACACCGCGAGGTAGCTCGCCAGCCCGATGGTGAAAGCCGGAAACAGGAAGTGCCAGACGACCGTGAAGGCGAACTGGCTACGCGCGAGGTCGAGCGCGCTCGGGAGATGGTCGGCAAGCATCCGTCAGGCCCTGCCCCTGGTGGGAATGGGGACGTCCGCGAGGTCAAGCATGGATCGCACCGACCCTGGCCAGCCGCCGGAACGTCGCCCCGCCTTCATATGCCCAGGCTCAGGCATGTCAATACATATTTGTGATACGATCCCCGAACGGAATACCGAATCACATATTGACCCGCGATCTTTTGGTAGTCACGGTGTGTGAAATCCGCCCTCAGTTATGAGCTTTGCTTTATGGGTATCGAAATCGACGACGATCCGCTCGCGCCGCCGCCCGCGTGTCCGCCAATCATAGGGGACGCGGCGCCGAATTTCCGCGCGCGGACGACGATGGGCGCGCGGACGCTCGCTTCGTATCGCGGACGCTGGCTGGTCTTCTTCTCCCACCCGGCGGACTTCACCCCAGTCTGCACCAGCGAGTTCGTCGCGTTCGCCAATGCCTACGACGACTTTCGAAATATCGACTGCGACCTGCTTGCTCTATCCGTCGACAGCCTTTCCTCCCACCTGGCCTGGAAGCACAGCATCGAGCAGCGTTTCGGAGTGCGGGTGCCCTTCCCCATCGTGGAGGATCCCGCCATGGGCATCGCCCGGGCCTACGGCATGCTGCCGGCCGGCTCGACGTCGAGCGCCACCGTCCGGACCACGTTCGTCATCGATCCGGAAGGCATCGTGCGGGCGCTGATCGCCTACCCACTGACGGTGGGCCGCAGCATCGCCGAGATCCTTCGGCTTGTGCAAGCGCTCCAAGCCTGCGACGCGTCGGACGTCTCGACGCCGGAGGGATGGCGACCCGGTGACCAAGTGCTCGTGAACCCGCCCCTGACGAGCGACGAGATCGCCCAGCCAGGCGCTGTGGGGCAGGACTGGTACTATCGCTTGGGAAGCCTGTGATGGCCTCCGGCACGGACGAGGCGACGGCGATCCTGGTCGCCGACCTGCTCAAGGTCGCCGCCAACCCGAACCGGCTGCGCATCCTGTATCTCCTGGCGGAGGGAGAGCGGTCCGTCTCGGAGATCGAGCAGCAGCTCGGCATCCGCCAACCGACGCTGTCGCAGCAGCTCGGGGAGCTGCGCAACGCCGAGGTCGTGGCCACGCGGCGCGAACACAAAGTGGTGTTCTACAGCCTGAGCGACGCCCGCATGCAGGCCCTCCTCGACGCGTTCGACGACATCCTGATCGCGGGCCGGCCGCGGAGAAGTTTGCCCGCCCGCAGCCCGGATGCGCGAGCGCGAGCGCTCGGCCAGGCGGCAATGTTCGGTCAGGTCGGCGAACCTTGATGGACGCTGTCGCCCCGTTCCTCGCGCCGCTCGCCGGCGCTGCCCAGTCCTGCATCTGTTGGGCCTGGCTGGCCTCTGTCCCGGTCCAGCGCGCGCCGGGCTTTCCCTAGGCCTTCCGCAAATCGCCCTGTTCGTGGCGGCGACGCCAGTCGGCAAGGTGGCTCACGACCTCGCCTGTAGCCAACGGCGCAGGCTGTCCGGAGTGAACAGTCGCGTGCCCGGCCTATCGGGGCGCAATGGTGCCGCGACGGGAACCCGAGCCTCAGCCCAGTGACCTTGCCGGCGCTGCCGCGCCGCTTCGAACACGTGCCTCACGGTCCGGAACCCTAGCTGTCGGCTGAGGGCAGGCGACTGAGCCCGCATCGTCGACGCACAGCGAGCGGCGCCGGGACAAAGCCGGCGCCGCTTAGCTTCAGGCGGCTGCCTTCTCCGGCTTAGCCATCCATTCGCGTCCCTTGAGCATGGCCTTCCAATAGATCGGAGGCAGCATCCGCTCCTTCAGGAGCCATGCGAGGTGGCTCGGCTTCGTCCCGTCGATCAGCCATGCGGGGAAGCTCGGCATGAGTTTGCCTCCGTAGCCGAACTCCGCGAGCAGGATCTTACCTCGCTCGACCGTAAGTGGGCACGAGCCGTAGCCGTCGTAGGCGACCTCGGCGCCGCGAAGGTGGCCCATCTCGACGAGGAGGTTGTGGGCCACCACTGGCGCCTGCTTGCGCGCGGCGGCGGCGGTCTTGGCGTTGGGAGCGCTGCAGGCGTCGCCGAGTGCGTAGACCTCGGGGAAGCGACGGTGTCGGAGGCTACCGGGGTCCACGTCGACCCAGCCTGCGGCATCGGCCAGGGGCGAGACGCGGACGAAGTCGGGCGCCTGCTGCGGCGGCACGACGTGGATCATGTCGAAGCCGGTCTCGACTGTCTCGCTGCTGCCGTCCTCCGTCTTGCGCGAGAACCACGCGCGCCGGGCCGGACCGTCAATCCGGGTCAGGGTGTGATTGAAGTTCAGGTTCGCGTCGTAGCGCTTCACGTATTCCATCAGGGCCGGGACGTATTCCTTCACGCCGAACAGGACCGGACCGGCATTGTAGAGCTCGACCGCGATGTCCCCGAGCCGCCCCTGCCGCAGCCAGTGGTCGGCGGAAAGGTACATCGCCTTCTGCGGGGCGCCGGCGCACTTGATCGGCATCGGCGGCTGCGTGAACACGGCGCGGCCCGCGCGTAGATTCCGCACGAGATCCCAGGTGTAGGGTGCGAGGTCGTAGCGGTAGTTCGATGTGACCCCGTTCCGCCCGAGAGTCTCGGCGAGCCCCTCGATGCCGGCCCAATTAAGCTTGAGGCCGGGCGCGACCACGAGGCGGTCGTAGCGCACCACCCGGCACCCCTCCAGGATCACCGCCTTGCGCTCGGGCTCGAAGGCGGCGACCGCCGCCTTGATCCAGCGCACCCCGTCCGGGATCAGGGAAGCCATGGTCCTGGCCGTGGCGGCTGGCTCGAACACCCCGCCGCCGACCATCGTCCAGCCCGGCTGGTAGTAGTGCACGTCCGCCGGATCGATGACGGCGATGTCGAGGTCGGGCCTGCGGGCCTTCAGGCTCGCCGCGACGGCGATTCCGCCGGCCCCGCCGCCGACGACGACCACGCTGTGGAACTGGTCGTCGTGCTCGGTAGAAACCCGGCCGCCAGCGGCGATGCGCCGGACGACGCCGCTCAGATCGTATCCGGCCGCCTTGGTGGCGGCCAGGATGTCCGGAAGCGGCCGCGCAGCTGCCGCCTCGCCGAGCGCCCAAAGCGTCGCGGAGCGAGTCCCGGTGCGGCAGAAGGCGAGCGCCGGCTTCGGCAGGGCCGCGAGCTCGTCGCGGAAGGCCATTACATCCCCATCCGTCACCTTGCCCGACGTGACGGGTAGGTACCGCGCCTCCAGACCGGCCGCACGCGCGGAGGCCTCCACCTCCCTGAAGCCCGGCTGGTCGCTGCCTTCGCCGTCGGGGCGATTGCAGATCACCGCCCGGAAGCCCGACTCGGCCGCCGCCGCGAGATCGGAGGGAGCGAGCTGACCCGTCACCGACAGGTCCGGGGAGAGGCGTTTGACGTCCATGGCTGGATCCTCATCTAATAGATTTATATTATGAGTTGCGATTTCTATAAATCATACGTTGACGTTCACCGCAAGAAGGTCCATCAGTGACGAAAGCGACGGTCTTTCATTTTGTTTTTTTATTAAATGAAAGACCGTTGGGATCGGGGCTTGCCGGTCGCCGACCGGCTCGACCGGTCGTCGACAAGGCCCCTGGACGCGGAGGTCACCGCCGATGAATGCGCTTCCCGCCATCCTGTCCGGCTCAGGGGTCGGCTTCACGCTCGGACTCATCGGCGGCGGCGGCTCGATCCTGGCGACGCCGCTTCTGCTGTACGTGGTCGGCATGGCCCAGCCGCACCTCGCCATTGGAACCGGCGCGCTGGCGGTCGCGGCCAACGCGTTCCTGACCCTCGTCGGGCACGCCAGGTCCGGCAACGTGCGTTGGCGCTGCGCCGTCGTGTTCGCCGGAGTCGGCATCCTGGGCGCCCTCGTCGGCTCGACGTTTGGCAAGGCGGTCGACGGCCAGCGCCTGCTTTTCCTCTTCGCGATGCTGATGGTCGTCGTGGGCATCCACATGATGCGGGGTCGCAAGGTTCAGAGTGGAACCTCGGAGCCTGCCGGATGCGGTCCGGTACCGAGTTGGAAGGTCGTGGCCGTCGCCTTCGCGGTCGGGGTCCTGTCGGGCTTCTTCGGGATCGGCGGCGGGTTCCTGATCGTGCCGGGCCTCGTCTTCGCCACCGGCATGCCGCTGATCACTGCGGTCGGCACCTCGCTGCTCGCCGTTGGTGCCTTCGGCCTCGCCACAGCAACGAATTACGCCCTGTCCGGAATGGTCGATTGGGCCGTCGCCGGGGAATTCATCGCCGGCGGCCTCGTCGGCGGTTTCTTGGGTATGCGGCTGGCCAACCGGCTCTCTGGCTACAAGGGCGCGCTCAACACGGTATTCGCCACCGTCATCTTCGGTGTCGCCGGCTACATGCTCTACCGCAACGCCGGCGCTTTCGCCGCGACGCCTTGACCGTCGCCGAGGCGGGCGCCCGGTGCCGCACCCGCTTCGGTGACCACCGGACGGCACCTTTCAGGAAAACCGCCATGACCCCCAATGTCGGTAGCATCGATCGCATCCTGCGCCTCGCCGTCGGCCTTCTGATCGCAGGCCTGGGCTACACGATGCTCGCCGGAGTCTGGGCCCTTGCCGCCGTCGGCATCGGCGCCGTGATGGCGTTGACCGCCCTCGTCGGGTTCTGCCCAGCCTACACGATCCTAGGGATCAACACCTGCCGACGCCGGCTTCCCGGCGCGTGACCCCACCCGTCCAAGGACGACCGACAGGAGACAAGCAATGACCGAAGCCCGTGGCCCCGAACCCGTCATCCAAGCCTTCTTCGACGAGCCCACCAACACGGTGAGCTACATCGTGGCCGATCCCGAGACGAAGCAGGCGGCCTTCATCGATCCGGTGCTCGACTACGATCACAACGGCGGCAGCGTCGACACTCGCTCCGTTGAGGCGATGCTGACGGCCGCCGACGAGGCGGGCTACACGGTGGACTGGACGCTGGAAACCCACGCGCACGCCGACCACCTCTCCGGCTCGCCCTACGTGAAGGCCAAGACCGGCGCGAAGATCGGCATCGGCGAGCACATCAAGGAGGTCCAGAAGATCTTCCGCCCGGTCTTCAACGCCACCGACCTGAAGACCGACGGCAGCGATTTCGACCACCTCTTCGTGGACGACGAGACGTTTGCCATCGGCAATCTCGCCGTCGAGGTGCTGTACACGCCAGGCCATACGCCGGCTGACATCTGCTACCGCATCGGCGGCCACGTCTTCGTCGGCGACACGCTGTTCATGCCCGATTTCGGTACCGCGCGGGCCGACTTCCCCGGCGGCGACGTGCGCACCCTCTATCGCTCGATCCGCAAGTTGCTGGCCCTGCCTCCGGCGACGGTGCTTCACCTCTGCCACGACTACAAGGCGCCAGGCCGCGACGTGTACGCCTGGGAGACCACGGTCGGCGAGCAGCGCGAGCGCAACGTTCATGTGAAGGAGGGCGTGAGCGAGGAGGAGTTCACCGCCATGCGCACAGCCCGGGACGCGACCCTGGCTGCGCCGCGCCTTCTGCTGCCGTCGATCCAGGTCAATATCCGCGCCGGCAAGTTCCCCCCGGCCGAGGCGAACGGCGTTCGTTACCTGACCATTCCGGTCAAACTGAAAGGCGGAGCGGAATTGGGCGTTTGACAGGGCTCATCGGTATTGGGCGTACCTGAGCCGATGATGGACCTCCTGCCTGCGCATCTCCTCCGGGCGGCCCTCGGCCTCGTGCTGGGTGCCGTGCTCGGGATGGTCGCGCGCCGGGGGCGGTTCTGCACGTTGGGCGCCATCGAAGATGCCGTCTATGCGCGCGACACGCGCCGCGCCCGGGCATGGTTGCTGGCCACCGGCATCGCCGTGGTGGGCACGCAGCTTTTGGAATCCGAATTCGGTCTCGACCTCGCCCGGTCGATCTATGCGGGGCCGCGCTTCGAATGGGGCGCGATGATCCTCGGCGGAACGATGTTCGGCTTCGGCATGGCGCTCGTCGGCACCTGCAGCTTCGGCGCGTTGCTGCGGCTCGGCGGGGGAGATCTGCGCGCCCTCTTCGTCCTCTTCGTGCTCGGCCTCTCGGCCTATATGGCGATCAGCGGCGTGACCGCTCTGCTCCGCGTGACGATCACCGCACCGCTGAGCCTCGATCTCGGCAGCCAGCGTCTCGGGGCCTTATTGAGGCTGGATCGGACCGGCCGCGTCGCCTTCAGCGTCGTTGCGGGGATCGGTCTCTGTATCGTGGCGCTCATGAGCAAAGATTTTCGCAGGACTAGGCGGCTTTGGGTCGGCGCCATCGCCATCGGGATCGTCATCGTCGCCGGTTGGTGGACGAATGGAAGCGCGGGCTTCGATGAGTTCGAAACCCGGGCGGTCGGCTCCTTCAGCTTCGCACGGCCGGTTGGCGATACCCTCCTCTACGCCATGCTCGCGAGCGGCACGCGAATTGATTTCGGTGTGGCCTCGGTCCTCGGCGTCGTGCTCGGATCCTTCGCGGCGGCGCGCGCTGCGGGGGAATTTCGCTGGGAGGCGCCTGACGATGCCCGCGAGTTAAAACGCCACCTGCTCGGCGCCTTCCTGATGGGCACCGGCGGCGTTACGGCGCTGGGCTGCACCATCGGCCAGGGATTGAGCGGGCTCTCGACGCTCTCGGTCGGCTCGATTCTCGCCCTCGGCGCGATCCTCGTCGGGGCTCGCGCGGGGCTCTACTACCTCGTGGACCGGCACACCTAAGAGGCTTCGCCGGTTACGGTGTCCGTCCGTTGCAGAACGCGCGGTGCAGGGCGGCGATGATCTCGCGAACCTCCGGCCGGGCCAGCGCATAGTAGATGTTCTTGCCGTCGCGACGGGCCTCGACGAGATCGTCGGCCCGTAACCGCGCCAGTTGCTGGGACACGGCCGGTTGCCGCAGGTTCAGCAATTGCTCCAGTTCCGAGACCGAGCGCTCGCCCTCGACCAGCAGGCAGAGAATGACCAACCTTGCCTCGTGCCCAAGGGCTTTGAGCAGCTCGCTGGCATCGCGGGCATTGGCCAGCAACAGATCCAGGTCGAGGCTGCCCGGGGCCTCGACGCTCGTCACCGGTTGCGCCTGTTGCAACGGCATCATCCCACCCTTTTCCTCGCCGCCCGAAGCCCGTCACGGGGATCCGGGGAGCCGTTCGAGCAACCGCTCGGCCCGCCCCCAGAAGAAATCCTCACCCGGATAGCCCTCGATCCGGTCGAGCTCGGACCCGTCTTCGACGAGGACGAATGTCGGTGTGTAGCGGATCGGGCGCTTGAGCGTGAGTCCGGGAGGGAGACCTGCGTCGAGATCGACACGGCGCAACGGCGCCCGCTTCCCGATATCCGTCTTCGGGTAGATCGGCCCGATCTCCTTGTCCCAGGCCTTGCACCACGGGCAGCCGCGCCGCTCGAACTTGATCAGCTCGGCGGCCTCGACGATGCCGGGCCATAAGGTGAACCCCCACGCCCCCGCCATGACCGCTCGCCTCGTTCCCCGCATCGGCCTTCCCAAGCCCAGGACCACCGATCCTGATATAGTAAAAGACGAATGTGTTCGAGGGGCAACGGCGCAGCCGCCGTGATCGTGACCGCCAATACCGGGAAACCGCCGTCGTCCGTGCGGCTTCAGGGGCGGCTAGATGTCAGGAGGACCGGATTGCCAGGGGCAGGACAATCGCTCTACACATGCAGGAACTCGAATATTTGGAGGGACGCCATGTCGACCCGGCGCCGGTTCCTGGCGGCTGCCCTCGCGCTCGGCCTTCCCTCCAAAACCATGGCCCAGGCGATCCAGGGCGATGACGGCCTCTACCGGGAGCCCTGGTTCCTCGAAAGCTTCCTCGATCTCCCCGACGATCTGAAGACGGCGCGGGAGCACGGCAAACGCCTCGCCATCCTCTGGGAGTTGAAGGGCTGCCCCTTCTGCAAGCAGATCCATCTCGTGAACTTCGCGGATCCGGCGACGAGTGCCTTTATCCGCGAGCGCTTCGAGATCCTGCAACTGAACTTCATCGGTTCACGGGAAGTCACCGATTTCGACGGGCAGATCCTTTCCGAGAAAGCTTTCGCTGAGAAGTACGGCATCCGGTCCACGCCGACCGTTCAGTTCTTTCCGGCCGAGGAAACGGCGCTCGCGGGCAAGCCGCCCCAGCAGCGCGAGGTCTTGCGAATGCGGGGCTACGTGCCCCCGGAGGAGTTTCGCCGCTCCTTCGCCTTCGTGGCCGAACGCGCCGACGAGCGGACGACCCTGGAGGATTACCTACGCTCCCCGGAGACGGCGAAGCGGGGCTGACAGTCGGGCCGCGAGAGTCAGCGACCTCGCGATTCCAGCTTGACTTGAAAGCGATCCGCGTCAAACTTGCAATAATTCGCATATGTCGATGGGTTCGCCCATCGGCATGGCGAGCGGTCCGAGACGACCGCACTCGCCGCAAAGACGGCGCACCGAGGAAACGCCAGATGCGCAGGCCGATCACAGCCTTTGCGCTCGCGGGACTTTGCGTCCTCGCGACCGCCGCCGGAGCCGAGACAGCTTCCACCGGGCTCGCCCCGTTCAAGATCGTCGCCATCGACGGCAGCGACGCGATCCCCGAGCCGCTCACCGACAAGCCGGGGGATGCGTCGGCCGGCGCGAAGGTCGTCGTGAACCGGCGCCAGGGCAATTGCCTCGGCTGCCATCAGGTCTCGTCGCTCAAGGGCGAATCCTTCCACGGCGAGGTCGGGCCCTCCCTCGACGGCGTCGCAGGCCGGTGGGACGCGGCCCACCTGCGGATGATCATCGTCAACCCAAAGCACGTGTTCACCGAGGCGACCGTGATGCCGGCCTTCTACCGGATCGACGGCCTCCACCGCGTGCGCGCCGAATTCCAGGGCAAGCCGATCCTGACCGCGCAGCAGGTCGAGGACGTCGTCGCCTACCTCACGACCTTGAAGTGATCTCGCGGGCTGAAGGAGCCGCTTGCCATGACCTCTGCCAAGATCCCCGCACTGAGCCGCCGCCAAGCCCTGGCCTTCGGCACCGGCGCCATGGTGGCCACCGCCTTCGCTTTCCGCGCCGGGCCGGCCCTGGCGGCGAAGCCCGCGACCGATGAGGCCATCAAGGCCTTTACCCGCGGCAAGGAGCCGGTGAAGGGCAGGGTCAAGCTCGAACTCCCCGAGATCGCCGAGAACGGCAACACCGTTCCGATGACGGTGAGCGTCGACGGGCCGATGACGGCGGAAAGCTACGTCGAGGAGGTGATGATCGTTGCCGAGGGCAACCCGAACCCCGGGGTCATCAGCTTCCACTTCACGCCGTCGAGCGTCGCGGAGGCGAACACCCGGATCCGTCTCGCAGAGACCCAGAACGTCATCGCGGTCGCCCGCATGAACGACGGCTCGGTCTTCAGCGACGTCCGCCAGGTGAAGGTCACCATCGGCGGCTGCGGTGGCTAACCCACACGCGACAGCATCGAACGAGGACGGGAGGACTACATGGCCGACGTGAAGCCGCGGATCAAACTGGACAAAAAGGAGGTCGCCAAGGGCGGCATCATCGAGGTGAAGACGCTCGTCTCCCACACGATGGAGTCCGGTCAGCGCAAGGACAAGGACGGGAAGACGATCCCGCGCAAGATCCTGAACAAGTTCACCTGTGACTTGAACGGTAAGACGATCTTCAGCGCCGATATCGAAAGCGCAGTCTCCGCCAATCCCTACTTCCAGTTTAAGATCAAGCCCGAGGAATCCGGAGCGCTGACCTTTACCTGGGTCGATGACGACGGGTCGAAGATCCAGGCTACCGAGCAGATCAAGGTCGCCTGACGCGCAACCGGGGCCGTTCGCCCCGGAGCGCCTTTCCCCGCCGCGCCGGAGCCCTCACCATGGTCCGCCCAACTCTCGCCTTTACAGCGCTCGCGCTCGTCGCGTTGGCCGTTGCGCCGCACGCACAGGACATGCCGTCGGCGCCCGTCGCGAAGGAAGCGTCCGAGCGCCCGGCGTGGCAGGCGCACGGCATGAAGCCCCCGAGCCCGGATTCTCCATTCGAGGAAGTCGTCTCGGGCCTGTATTTCCGTTCCAAGGAAACGCAGGAGATGCAGGCCGACGACTTCAACAATCCGGGCTTTCTCGCCGTCGAGCAGGGCGAGGAACTCTGGTCGAAGGTCGATGGCGCCGCCGGCAAGTCCTGCGCGAGCTGCCACAACGAGGCCTCGACCTCGATGAAGGGCGTTGCGGCGGCCTATCCCAAATGGAACGAGAAGCTCGGCAAGCCGGTCAATCTGGAGCAGCGAATCAACATCTGCCGCAGCGGCGCCCTGAAGGCCGAGCCTTACGCCTTCGGCTCGCCCGAACTCACGGCGATGACCACCTACATCCGCAACCAGTCCCGGGGGATGCCGGTCGCCGTGAAGGTGGACGGGCCGATGACGCCCTGGTTCGAGCGCGGTAAGTCGCTCTACTACCAGCGGAACGGCCAGCTCGATCTCGCCTGCGCGAGCTGCCACGAGAAGAACCACGGCAAATACCTTCGGGCCGATTTCCTCAGCCAGGGGCAGAGCAACGGCTTCCCCGTCTACCGCCTGCGCGACCAGCGGCTGGTGCCGCTGCACGAGCGCATGGAGGGCTGCATGCAGGACGTCCGGGCCACGCCGTTCAAGCCGCTCTCCGACGAGTTCCTCGCCCTGGAGACCTACGTCGCGTGGCGCGGCCTCGGCCTTCCGGTCGAGACGCCCGCCGTGCGCAACTGAAGGTCTGATACCGCTATGACCTCCCGCCGCGACTTCCTGCAGATCGCCGCCGCCACAGCGGCCCTGGTGCCGACAGGCTGGACCCGCGCCTTCGCCCAGCAGCGCCTGACCCAGGACGATCTCCTGGCCTTCGAGCCGATGGGCAACGTCACCCTGGTCCACCTGACCGACATCCACGCGCAGTTGCGGCCCGTGCTGTTCCGCGAGCCCTCGACCAATCTCGGGGTGGGCGAGGCGCGCGGTCAGGTCCCCCACGTCACCGGACGCGCCTACCTCGACCTCTACGGCATCCCCGGCGGCTCGCCGCTGGCCTATGCGCTGACGCCGGAGGACTACGTCGCCTTGGCCCGCAGCTACGGCCGGATGGGCGGCCTCGACCGCATCGCCACGGTGCTCGACGCGATCCGCGCCGAGCGCGGCGACAAGGTGCTGTTCCTCGACGGCGGCGACACTTGGCAGAACAGCTACACCTCGATGGTGAGCAAGGGCCAGGACATGGTCGACTGCATGGCGCTGCTGAAGCCAGACGCCATGACCGGCCACTGGGAGTTCACCCTCGGCACCGAGCGGGTGAAGGAGATCGTGGACGGGCTCGGCTGCCCGTTCCTCGGCCAGAATGTCCGCGACGCCGAGTGGAACGAGCCGGCCTTCGAATCCACCAAAATGTTCGAGCGCGGCGGCGCGAAGGTCGCGGTGATTGGGCAGGCCTTCCCCTACACGCCCATCGCCAACCCTCGCTGGATGATCCCAAACTGGTCCTTCGGCATCCGTGAGGAGGATGTGCAGGCGAGCGTCGACAAGGCCCGGAAGGACGGCGCTGACCTCGTCGTGCTGCTCTCCCACAACGGCTTCGACGTCGACCGCAAGCTCGCCTCGCGGGTGAAGGGAATCGACGTCGTCCTCACCGGCCACACGCACGATGCGCTGCCGCAGGCGGTGAAGGTCGGCAACACCCTGCTCATCGCCTCGGGCAGCCACGGCAAGTTCCTCACCCGCGTCGACCTCGATGTGCGGGACGGCGCCGTGAAGGGCTACCGCTCGAAGCTCATCCCGATCTTCTCCGATGTCATCGCCCCGCAGAAGGCGATGGCGGCCAAGATCCAGGCGATTCGTGCACCCCATGACACGATGCTGAGCCAGGAACTCGGGCGGACCGAGGCCCTGCTCTACCGGCGCGGCAACTTCAACGGCACCCTCGACGATATGATCTGCGACGCGCTCTTGTCCGAGCGTGAGGCCGACATCGCGCTCTCGCCCGGCTTCCGCTGGGGCACGACCCTCCTGCCCGGACAAGCGATCACCCACGAGGACGTCTACAACGCCACCGCCATCACCTACCCGGCGGCCTACCGGATGCCCATGACCGGCGCCCGGCTGAAGGAGGTGCTGGAGGACGTGGCCGACAACCTCTTCAACGCCGATCCCTACTACCAGCAGGGGGGCGACATGGTGCGGGTGGGGGGCGTGTCCTACGCCATCGACGTCGCCCGTCCGGCTGGCAGCCGCATCTCCGACCTCACCCTGCTGCGCACCGGCAAACCCATCGAGGCCGGCAGCAGCTACACCGTGGCAGGCTGGGCGAGCGTCAATGAGGGGACCGAGGGTCCGCCGATCTGGGACGTCGTCGCCTCGCATATCAAGGCCAAGGGAACGGTGAACCCGACGCCCGCGCAGGTCACCGTCCGTGGCGCCTAGTCGTCTTCAAGATATTCACACATTGCCATACTTGAAACAGTTCGGAGAGACCGATGTCTGAACCGAAGCCGCGCCCCGATCCGTCCGGGCCGACCTCCCGCCGATCCTTCCTGCGCACCGGCCTCGCTCTGGGCGGAGCGGTCGGCGCCGGGGTGGGAACCGGGGCTTTCGCGGGCCGTGCGGCGGCCGCCGCACCGGATGCGAAGAACCTGCCGCCGAACGTGCCGGAATGGTCGCAATCCCTCGGTGACGGTGTCGTGAGCCGACCCTATGGCCACCCCTCGAAGTTCGAGGCGGACGTGATCCGCCGCGACGTTGAATGGCTGACCGCCTCTCGCCAGAGCTCGGTGAGCTTCACGCCGCTGCACCAGCTTGAGGGGATCATCACCCCCAACGGCCTCGGCTTCGAGCGCCACCATGGCGGCATCGCCGAGATCGACCCAGCCGAGCACCGGTTGATGATCCACGGCCTCGTCGAGAAGCCGCTGATGCTGACGCTGGAGGACATCAAGCGCTTCCCCCGCGTCAACCGGATCGCGTTCCTCGAATGCGCGGCCAATTCCGGCATGGAGTGGAAGGGCGCGCAGCTCAACGGCTGCCAGTTCACCCACGGCATGATCCACTGCGTCATGTACACGGGCGTGCCGCTCAAGCGCCTGCTCGAAGAGGTGGGTCTCAAGACGAACGCCAAGTGGCTGCTGCCGGAGGGGGCCGATGCGTCGGCCATGACCCGCTCGGTGCCGATCGAGAAGGCGCTCGACGACGCCATCGTCGCCTACGCCATGAACGGCGAGGCGCTCTATCCCGAGCACGGCTATCCCCTGCGCCTCGTCCTGCCCGGCTGGCAGGGCAATATGTGGGTGAAGTGGCTGCGCCGGATCAAGGTTGGCGACGAGCCCTGGCACACCCGCGAGGAGACCTCGAAGTACACGGCCCTCATGCCGGACGGACAGGCGCGGCGCTTCACTTGGGCTATGGACGCGAAGTCCGTGATCACCAATCCGAGCCCGCAGGCGCTCATCCACGGCAAGGGCTTCACCGTGCTCTCGGGCCTCGCGTGGTCGGGACGCGGGGCGATCAATGGCGTAGACGTCTCCCTCGATGGCGGTCGTAACTGGCGCGCCGCCCGCCTCGACGGTCCGGTCCTCGATAAGGCGCTGACGCGCTTTTATTACGAGTTCGACTGGAACGGTGAGCCGCTGCTGCTCCAGTCCCGCGCCAGGGACGAGACCGGCTATGTGCAGCCGACCAAGGCGGCGCTGCGCCAGCATCGCGGCCTGAACTCGATCTACCACAACAACGGCATCCAGACCTGGCACGTGCTGCCCACCGGGGAGATCGAGAATGTCGAGGTCGCGTAACCTCATTCCAGCCGTCCTTTCGGCCATTCTCCTCGCCGCGACGCCGGTGGCGGCCGAACGCCTAAACATCGGCCGCGCGGCAACGCCCGAGGAAATCAAGGGCTGGGACATCGACGTGCGGCCGGACGGCCAGGGGCTTCCGGTCGGCAAGGGCACGGCGGCACTCGGTGAGACCATCTTCCAGGAGCGCTGCGCCAGCTGCCACGGCGAGTTCGGCGAAGGCGCGGGCCGGTGGCCGGAACTCGCCGGCGGATCCGGGACCTTGAAGTCGGAGAACCCGGTCAAGACCATTGGGTCCTACTGGCCCTACGTCTCGACCGTCTTCGACTTCGTGCACCGGGCGATGCCGTTCGGCGCGGCCCAGACCCTGACGTCGGACGAGACCTACTCGGTCACGGCCTATCTCCTCTATCTCAACGACATTCTGAAGGATCAGGATTTCGAGGTGAACGAGAAGAATCTCGCCAGCATCCGCCTGCCGAACGAGAAGAACTTCTTCATGGACGACCGCGAGACGGCGGAGAAGGAGTTCTGGACGGCTAAGCCCTGCATGACCAACTGCCTGGCCAAAGAGGCGACCATCACAAGCCATGCGCGCATCCTCGACGTGACGCCCGACAAGGCTGCCGACTCCGCGAAGAAGGCGCCGCCGGTCCAATGATGACCGGCGCCCCTATCCCAGGATCGCGCTGCGACAGGCGTCTCTTCATGGCGGGGCTTGCGGCAGGCCTCGCGAGCGCGTGGCCGACCAACGGCGCGTCGGCCAACCCGGCGGAAGCACTGAAGGTCGGCGGCGCCTCCATCGAGACGGCGAGCGACGGCACGCTGTCCTCCTCCCTCGCGTTCATGCTGCCCAATACGCCGCGCGAGGAGGTGCAGACTGTCTTCAAGGTCGAGGGCCAGCGCGCGGAGGCCGCCCCAATCCCGACGAACGCGAGCCTCGTGCGGATTGGTTCGGAGATCATCCTGATCGATGCTGGCTCGGGCAACTCATTTCAGCCGACGGCAGGCAAGCTCGCAGAGTCGTTGGAAAGCCGGAACATTTCGCGCGAGGCGATCACCCAGGTCGTGTTCACGCATGCCCATCCCGATCATCTCTGGGGTGCGATCGACGATTTCGACGACAGCGAACGGTTTCCCAATGCCCGCTACGTGGTGCCGGCGGCAGAATGGGATTTTTGGACCCGCGACGACGTCGAGAACCTAGTGCCCGACTGGCTGAAGGGTCTCTCCGTAGGCTCGCGACGGACCCTGCGCCGTCTTGAGTCGAAGATGGAGCGTCGTAAGCCCGGCGAGAGCATCGCTCCCGGCCTCACCTACGTCGCGACGCCGGGGCATACACCCGGCCACGCCTCCGTACTCATCGAAGCGGGACGGGATCAGGTACTGATCGGCGGGGATGCCCTAAGCCATGGCGTCCTGTCGTTCCGGCGTCCCGCCTGGGCGTTCGGAAGCGATCTCGACCGCGACCTCGCTTCCCGCACCCGCCTGAACCTGCTGGACCGGTTGGCGAACGAGCGGATGACGCTCGTTGGCTTTCATCTCCCGGGCTCGGGCGTCGGACATGTCGAGCGTGCAGGCGACAGCTATCGATTCCTGCAGACCTGACGAGAGGGTTCCAAAAGGAGCGCGCGTCCTGGATCAGGATCGTTCGACAACGGAGGGGACGAGATGATGCTGTCGCGCAGGGGCGTCTCCGGTTTGGCCGCGCTGCTGGCCGGACTCGGGGCGAGCAGGGCCACGGCGGCTCCGGCAACCGGCCCGAAGACCCACCGGGTCGCGATGCAGGTCAGTTCCCGCGAGGGCGGCGTGTTCGATCTCGCCCTCAACAATGCGGTCAACCTCGCGCGCGAATACAGCGAACAGGCCGAGGAACTGGAAGTCGAGATCGTCGCCTATGGCCCAGGCCTGCACATGCTGCGGGCCGACACATCGCCCGTGACGGCGAGGATCCATTCCATTAGCGAGAGCGTGCCCGGGATCGTCCTCTCGGCCTGCGGCAACACAATCAAGGCTATGGAGAAGGCCGAGGGACACCCTTTGGAACTGCTGTCCCACGTCGGCATCGTTCCAGCGGGGGCGGTCCGTCTCGTGACCCTTCAGGAAGCAGGTTGGAGCTACCTGCGCGTTTAACTGGGTCCGGTGGGGCGACTTGCTTGTCTCAGCGGATGACAAGCGCCTCAATCCAACGGGCGCCTGGAACAATGTCCGCACGGGCAGCCTGATCGAACGGGGGCACGGAGGGATCCTGGGGCGGAGCCGCGATGTCGTTGAGGTCCACCGCCATCGGCCTTCCAACTAGCCCGTCCTCCGTTTTCTGAAGAGCGTAATAGAGGCCGTTGCTTAACTTGGCTCCGTAGTCGGCCGGCGCCTTGTAGAGGAAGAGCAGGGCGTGCTCCAGCCACGTGAAATCGCCCGCGCGGACCGTTTCCGGATTCGCGTAGGGATAGGGGACGTAGCACTGGACCTCGGGCCCCTCGACGCATTTGAACTCGCGCATCGACAGAAAGAAGTCCTTGAACTTCGTCCGGTCGATGGCGACGGCGAAACGAGTGGCGTCCGGCTCCGGGGTGAACGTCACGGTGCCGATTGGGACGGACGTACCGTCGCGGGTTCGTAGCTCAAGCTGCTTCGTGCCGACCATTTCCCAAGCATGTGCCGGACCTGCAATCCCGAGGGGGAGGGCAGCGTAGAGCAGGCAGGTCCGAAGTAAGTAGGGTCGCATGGGGTGGGCTCTGGAGGCGGATACCATCGAGGTCACAGGCGGGTCGTCAGGTTGGTGAGCCAAGCCGGCGAGGCGTTGACAAGGACGGTCTCCGCAGTCTTGTCGTAGCCCGTGGCGATCATCAGGCCGGTAGCCGCGAGGATGGCGCCCAGGGCGACCTTCAGCCCCTTGCCGAGCCCCATCATCCGGTCGCGCCAGCGCATCAGTACCTCGCGGGACAGCGTGCCGAGGAGCAGGAGCGGAAGAGCGGCGCCGATGCCGAACAGAAGCATCGTTGCCGCCACCGTACTCAGGTCTCGCCCCTGCGATGCGAGTAGGGACGCGGCCCCGAGGGTCGGCCCCACGCAGGGGCTCCAGACCGCCCCGAGTAGCAGCCCGACCCCAAACTGTCCCAGGAGCCCGGCGGTCGAGAAGCCACCGAACCGGCTCTCGGTCCAGTTGCTCACCGGGCCGGCGGCGACGGCAAGCCGGGTCTGGGCGGCCGGAACCATCAGGACGAGCCCGATCAGGACCAGCATGATGGCCGCGACGGTGCGGAAGACATCGGCGTCGAGGCCGAGGGCGAACCCTACGGTCGCCACGAACAGCCCAATGGCCACGAAGGACAGCGCGAGGCCGGCAGCCAGGGCTGCAGGACCGAGCCTGTGTTCCGATGCCGCCGCCCCCAGAACCAGCGGCAGTAAGGGCAACACGCATGGGGACAGCACCGAGAGGATGCCGGCGAGGAACGCGAGGCCGAACGTCGTGGCCATGGCCGGCCTACAAAGCCTTCTCGACGGCGCCCTCGATCCACTCTGGCTGGGTGTCGCCGACTGAGCGTCCCGTCTCCTTCTCACCCTTGAAGGTGATCAGGGTACTCTGTGTCGTCACGCCGAACCGCTTCAACACGTCCTTGCGGCTGTCGAAGTCGACATCGAATACCTGGAGATCCTTGAACCGGGGCTGTGCTTCTAGCTTGGCCAGGATCGGCTTCTGGGCCGCGCAGACGGTGCACCACGGCGCAGTGACATGGACGAGGATCGGCTTGCCTGCCTTCTGGGCCGCCTCGAATGCATCAGGGGTGAAGACCGCCTCGGCGGCATTCGCGGCCGTACCGAACAGCAGGGGAGCGGCGGCCAGGGCGCCGAGCAGGAACCGACGGGTGGTCATGGGCTGTCTGTCTCCTTGGTGATGGGTCGAGGCGAACGGGCGGCTCAATTGGATGCCTGGGTGACGGCGCGGTCGACGTTCACACGCTCGGCCCAGTCCTTGGCCTCGGACTGACCCTTGAGGTCGATCAGCCGGGCACCGCTAACGTCCACATTCTTGAAGTCTGCGCCCGTAACAATTGCGCCGGTCAGGTTCGCCCCGGACAGGTCCGACCCCATCAGAACCACGTCGGTGAGGTCGGCATCCGTGAGGTTGGCGTATTCAAGCCGCGACCGGCCGAGATTGGCTCCCTTCAGGTTCGCGCCGGAGAGGTTTACCGACACGAACACCGCCCGCATCAGGCCCATGGACTGGTTCTTGATATCGGCGCCACCCTTGAGGTCGACCAGCGTCGCACCGCTCATGTTGGCGCCCTTGAAGTCGCCGATTGGCATGGACCGGCTGAGGTCGGCCCCGCTGAAATTGGCATCGCGGGCGGTTATGCCGAACATCTTCGCGTCCGCGAGCTTGGCACCGGACAGATCCGCCTTGATGAACCACGCCTGTTCGAGGTTCGCGCCGCTGAGGTCGGCGCCGCGCAGGTTGGTCTTGTTTAGGCGGGCGGTCCGCAGGTTCACACCACGCAGGCTCAGCCCGGAGAGGTCGAGGCCGGACAGGGACTTGTCATGCAGGTCGATGGGCTTGCCGTCCGCGGCCTTAATCATCGCCTCGATGTCGGCGCGGCTCATCTCGGCCTTGGTCATGGCGGGCGATGACATGTCGGCCCCGAGCAGCAGGTCCTGTTCGGCTGCGGCGGGGCTTGCGGCAAGGACGGCGAGCATGAAGCTCAGGGCGAGGCGGCGCATCGGTTTTACTCCCGGTGGGCATCACGCATGGTGGGTGCCCTTATCGTGTTCGTTGTGTCGCGATGCTATGCCGAGCCGCTGCACCCGGTCGGTGACCCAGGTCACACAAGTCCAGAGCGGCGGGAGAAAAACGCAACGCGAGCCGGACGATCAGCCCGTCGTCGTGGCCGGGGGGGACTACGCCGCCATGATGGATGCCCAGAAGGTCGAACGTTGGATCGACCGGTTTCCGCTGCTCCAAGCTCTCAGCCCGGCGCACTTCCAGATCGCCCGGGGGACGGTGCACTTCCCGGTTCTGGACGCGGGCGCCATCGCCTACGAACTCGATGGCGAGTGCGCCAACTACCTGATGTGCCTGGAGGGGCGCACGCGCATCTTCCGCATGTCGGAGGGTGGGCGTGAGGTGCTGATCTACAAGGTTGGCCCCGGCGGGACCTGCGCCTTGACCACGCAGTGCCTCCTGTCCGGCGGCACGTTCCCGGCGCAGAGCATCGCCGAGGAGCGGACCGAACTCGCGGCTCTGCCAGTGAGCACGTTCCAACACCTGATGGGCGAGAGCGCCGCCTTCCGCAGCTTCGTCATGGACGACTACACGCGGTTGATGTCCGGCCTGTTCACGCTGATCGATGAGGTCGCGTTCGCGCCGTTGAAGCAACGTCTCGCGCAGCGGCTCCTGGCCGAGGCCGATCCGCGAGGTGTCGCCGCGGTGACCCATCAGAAGCTCGCGGACGACATCGGCAGCGTGCGTGAAGTCGTGAGCCGCATCCTGGGGCAATGGGCCGAGGCGGGCCTAATCGAGGTCCGGCGCGGCGCGGTCGAGATCGTCGACCGCCCAAACTTGGGGGCCGCCGGTCGCAAGTGACCTGCGGCTTGTCGGTTTGCCAGTCCCGATTAGGCTGGCTCGACAGTGCCGCCGGCCTTCGCCAGCGCCGGGAAGCCGCCCGCGACATGGGCGACCGGCCCGAGGCCCATGTCAATCAGGGTCTTGGCGGCCAGGGCCGAACGGTTGCCGGAGGCGCAGTAGAGAACCAGGCGCCGGCCCCCGCCGAGCTCGGTCCGCTGGGTCGGGCTCGCGAGGTCGGCCTGGAACTCAAGGAAGCCGCGGGGGACGTGGACGGCGCCGGCGATCCTGCCGGTCTTGGCCAACTCCTCCCCTTCGCGCACGTCGACGAGCACCGTGTCCGGCTGGCCGACACGTGCCAGCGCCTCCTCGGCCGAAAGAGTCTCCACCTCCCGGTTGGCCTGGGCCACCAAGTCCTTCGCGCTGATCTTTGCCATGGTGACCTCCGTCATTCGCCCCACGCCGCGCCGTCGAGGGCGTCGAGCGGGATCTTCAGGTAGCGGCGTCC
>NZ_JAGEKG010000013.1:0-91276 GCF_049887755.1 Methylobacterium sp. NFXW15
GAGCTCAAAAAGGAGATCTACGATCAGCGTCTCGTCTCTCACGATCCAGCACGAAGCCAGATCCGCAAGGACAAACGAAAACGCCGCCCGCGTCTCCCTTCCTCATAATCACAATGTCAAAGAGCCGAAGCGCCGGGGCTACCCGTCAACCTCCACACCTGAAGACAAAAACAGCAGTTCGCCCGGCATTCGCCGGCCAACCCTGCCGCGATGTTCAGAAGGTGCGTCGTCAACCGGTCCGCTTCCGCGGCCGGCGCCGATGAACAGGGTATACGGACCACTCCCCGCCCCGTCAATCGCCTTTTTCGCGATCGGTCGATTTTTCTCGCAGAAGCCCGTGACGCCCGCGTGACGCGCTGCCAGGCGATCAGCGGCCCTTCTTGATGTCGGCGAGCGCCCGGCTCAGCCCGTCGGCCACACGAGCCCGCTCC
Source organism: Methylobacterium sp. NFXW15 (assembly GCF_049887755.1). NCBI lineage: Bacteria > Pseudomonadati > Pseudomonadota > Alphaproteobacteria > Hyphomicrobiales > Methylobacteriaceae > Methylobacterium > Methylobacterium sp. NFXW15. The sequence goes on from NZ_JAGEKG010000013.1 coordinate 432, forward strand.
TCGGGCCCGGCATCCCGCGCAACCGCCACTTCCTGTCGGCGCGAGACGAGCGTGAGGCGCTGCAATCCGTACTCGTCGTCATCGACGGATTCGAGCTTGGTCCAGAGGGGATTGAATCGCCATTCGCGCCGCTCCCCCCGGTGGCTCACGCGGGCAAGCAGGATTTCGATCTGCGAGATCATGACTTCCTCGAAGGAGGCCCCTCGCTTCACGCTCGTCTTCAAGGCGAGGTAGATGCCCAGCATGTCGAGGCCGAAGAACCCGGCAATCGGCCAGAAGCCCATCCGCCATGCCCAAACGGACACCGCCAGGGACACGAGGCACAGGCCACCCATCACCACGCGAAAGCCCATGCGGCTCAGCGATTGATGGGGCCGGATCGTCGTCGTGAAGATCGGCCTGTCGAAGGTATCTGGATCAAGCCCGTCCGGATGGACTGAAGGATTGCCGCTCGCCATGCCCCAGATATAACGCGCGAATGCCCGCCAGAAAGTCTTCCGCCGCCGCGGCCAACGGACGGATTGCCGCTCGCCTGCCCAAAATCGCCCTCGACGGCCAAGCCACCGCCGCGCCGGAGCCGGTGGAAGCCGCAACCGTCGGCGAAATTTTCCGACGTTTGCGGGACGCCAATCCAGAGCCCAAGAGCGACCTGCGATACACGAATCCCTATACGCTGCTCGTGGCCGTGGTGCTGTCGGCCCAGGCCACCGACAAGGGCGTGAACATCGCCACGGGCCCGCTCTTCGAGGTGGCCGACACGCCGGAGAAGATGCTGGCCCTGGGCGAGGAGACCGTTCGGCATTTCATCCGCACCATCGGGCTATTCAACACCAAGGCGAAGAACGTCATCGCACTGTCGCGCATCCTGATCGAGCGCCATGGCGGACAGGTTCCGGCCACCCTGGAAGACCTTCAGGTGTTACCCGGCGTCGGGGCGAAGACGGCGAGTGTCGTCCTCAACGTCGCCTTCGGCATTCCCCGGATCGCGGTCGACACGCATATCTTCCGTGTCTCGAACCGCATTCCCCTCGCGGTCGCAGCGACCACCGACAAGATCCAGGCGAGGCTCGAGGCGATCGTCCCCGAAGCGTACCTGCTGCATGCGCATCATTGGCTGATCCTGCATGGCCGGTACGTGTGCAAGGCGCGCAAGCCGGATTGCACCGCCTGCTCGATCCGGGATCTCTGCCGTTATCCGGCCAAGACCGCTTGAACCGGAATCGCGCGAGCCTCCCGCGGATGAGCGCGGGGGGCTAACGCGTTGTGCTGCCAGCCCGCTTCGGGTAGTTTGCGGCGTGGCCGCCGGGCCCTTCGCGAGGGGCCTCAGGCTGCCCGACCAAGCGTCCGGTCGCTTCGCCGCGGATCCCGCTTCACTCGTCGCGCTACCCAGGAGCCCCGGCAGATGGACTTCCTCAAACCACGGTACACGCCTATGAATCGCCGCCGTCGCATCTACGAGGGCAAGGCGAAGGTCCTCTACGAAGGGCCGGAGCCGGGCACCCTGATCCAGCACTTCAAGGATGACGCGACCGCGTTCAATGCCAAGAAGCACGAAGTCATCGACGGCAAGGGCGTGCTGAACAACCGGATCTCGGAATTCGTGTTCCAGAACCTGAACGATATCGGGGTGCCCACGCACTTCATCCGTCGGCTGAATATGCGCGAGCAGCTGATCCGGGAAGTTGAGATCATCCCGCTCGAGGTCGTGGTGCGCAACGTCGCGGCGGGCTCGCTGGCGACGCGACTCGGCCTGGAGGAAGGCACGCAGCTGCCGCGCTCCATCATCGAGTTCTATTACAAGAACGACCAGCTCAACGACCCGATGGTGTCGGAAGAGCACATCACCGCGTTCGGCTGGGCGACACCCCAGGAGATCGACGACATCATGGCGCTGGCGATCCGCGTCAACGACTTCCTGTCCGGCCTCTTCCTCGGCGTCGGCATTCGGCTCGTGGACTTCAAGATGGAGACCGGCCGCCTGTGGGAAGGCGACATGATGCGCATTGTCGTGGCTGACGAAATCTCCCCGGACTCCTGCCGCCTGTGGGACATCAAGTCCTCCGACAAGCTCGACAAGGACCGGTTCCGCAAGGATCTCGGCGGGTTGATCGAGGCCTATACCGAAGTCGCCAAGCGCCTCGGCATCATGGCCGAGAACGAGAAGGTGCAATTGGGCGGCCCGCGCCTCGTGCAGTAACGCTCAGGCGGGGCGGCGAACGGGACCCTGCCGGGGAAAGTCCTTCGCCAGCCTCGCATGGGTCGAGAGACCGGTATCGAAACCGAGATGATAATGGGGGTCCTGCACGAGCAGCGGCCCCCATCGCTTTTTGAAGGCAGCGACCTCGCGCTCGTGCCGGGCGCGGGCCTCCGGTGTCCAGCGGCGGCTTGCCGCTTCCCGGTGATGGAGCACGGCCTCCGGCACCTGCAGTGTGTGGTAGCCCGCCGCGTTGAGGCGAAGGCACAGGTCGACATCGTTGAAATCGACCGCGAACTCATCCGCATCGAAGCCGCCGACCGCGTGGAACTTGCGGGCTTCCACCATCAGGCAGGCGGCCGTGACGGCCGACACGCGATGCGCCACGCGCAGGGTCGAGAGATAGCCCGGCGCATCGCCCGGGAAGTGGCGATGGGCGTGAGTGGCGAGCCCGCCCGTGCCGAGGACGATCCCGCCATGCTGGATACGCCCTTCCCCATCGAGAAGCTTGGCGCCGACCGCGCCGACCTCTGGGCGAAGCGCGTGACGCGCCATCGCGACGAGCCAGTCCGGCCGGAACGCCTCGACATCGTTGTTCATGAAGACGAGCAGCGAGCCCTTCGCCTGGGCCGCCGCCGCATTGTTCATCGCCGCGAAGTTGAAGGGCCCCGGACAGGGCACGACGACCCCCCTCCCCTCCCCCGCAAGGGTGCGGAGATAGGCGAGTGTCTCGGGTTCGCGGCTCTCGTTGTCGCAAACCAGGACCTCCAGACGGGGCCATGCCGTGCGGGAGCGGAGGGCGTCGAGACAGGGTCGCAGAAGATCGAGCCGGTCGCGCGTCGGCACGATGACGCTGACGAGGGGCGTTTCGGGGAGCGGATGGGTGACGCGCACGAGGCCGCCGGTCTCCATCATCAGCATCACGGCCTCGCGTCCGGTGCGGTCGAGATGAGCGCGGACAGCGGCAAGGCGATGGTTCGCCGGCTCGTCGTTGGGACGGTGGAGATAGAGCAGACCTGGCAGATGGCCGATGGCCTTCGCGCCGTAACGTTCGGCGATAACGAAGGCGGCCGAAAGCGGATCCGATGGAGAGAGCAGCGCGTCCCGTCGCACGGCGAGGGTGCCGAGGTAATCGACCGACAACAACAGGTCCGGATCGAAAGCCGGGGGCAGGATCGGGAAGACAGGGCCACCCGGCTCCCGTTGAACCAGCCCGTCGCCGTAGAGCGCTTGCAAATTCGGGTCGTCCGCGAAGGCACGCTCGATCCGTTCGGATGCGCCTTGCAGGAGTGTGCCGCTGCCCAGGAGGATAAAGCTGCCTCCGGCGGGAGCTTCGTCGCGCGGCCGATCCATCTCCGTGGCGGGCAGGGCGAGGCGGTGATCGATGCCGATCAGGGCCGCGAGCCGCTGACGAGCGCGAAGGCGCTTGCCCGCCAGGCGGGCCGTCAGCACGCCAAGGGCCGCGCGAGGCTGGCGCAACACGTCCCGTGCCGTCGCCCTGAATGAGCGCCGCGATCCGCTTGGCTCACCGAGAGAGACGCCGCCCATGGGGTCCGGCCGACTCATTCGAGATCCTCGCCGAACGTCGTGAGCGACAAGGCGGGGTGATAGAAGGGATCGTGCCGGATCACATCGAGCCATCGCTCCGTGAACCGGGCGGCCTCACGCTCGAACCGCTCGCGCTTCGCACCGACGGAGGGGCCCCGGCTGACCGACTCGAAGTGATAGAGTTCGGCGGCGGGTGTCCAGATCGTCCTATAGCCACGTGCGCCGAGCCGAAGGCAAAAATCCACGTCGTTGAAATCGACCGGGAAGCTCTCGGCATCGAAACCACCGACCGCTTCGTACTTTTCGTGCGAGACTGCGAGGCAGGCCGCCGTCACAGCCGACACCTCGTGCGCGACGCGAAGTTGGCAGAGATGGCCGGGCGTATCGGCCGGGCGACGACGCAGGAGATGGCCCGCCCTCCCCGCGAGGCCGACCACCACGCCCACGTGCTGCAGCGTCCCGTCCCCGAAGAGCAGCTTCGCCCCGACCGCGCCGACCTCCGGCCGGATAGCCTGACGTACCATCTCACCCAGCCAACCGGCATTCCTCACGCCGATATCGTTGTTGAGCAGCACGACCACTTGGCCGGACGCGGCCTGTACGCCGGCATTGACCATGGCCGCGAAGTTGAAATCGTGAGGATATCGCACGATCCGCACGCGGCGGTCTCGTTGCAACTCCTCATAGAATGCGAGGACGGCCGGATCAGTGGAGCCATTATCCACCACGACCAGCTCGATGGCCGGGTAATCGGTCGCTTCGAGCACGCCGCGACAAGCGACGGAGATGAGATCGATTCGATCGCGCGAGGGGATGATGACGCTGGCGAGGGGGGCCGGATCGGGCAAGGGCCATTTCAGATCCATGGCTCCGTCCCGCTCGGCTACCCGGACCGGAGATCCAAGCGCGGCGAGGCAGCGGCCGAGGGGATGCGTCGAGGCCGGAGACACCCTGGCGAGGGGGCGCGGACAATGGACGGCCCGGCGGCAGGCATGGGCCGCGAGAATGCCGAAGGCTTCCACAGCCTCCATGCTCGGGCCGAGGGGCAGCTGAGGCAGGCGCTCGATCAGCGCCCGCGAAAATAGCGCGACTCGCCCGACATAGCCGGTAGCCAGGGCGAGGTCCGGACTCCAGTCGGGCTTGAGGCGAGGCGATCCGTCCGAGACGATCTCGTCGGCGTAGGCGAGGTCCGCCGTGCCGAGGCTCGCCGCGAGAAGGGCCAGCGCGTCTGGATCGAGCGCGTCCCCCGCCCGTAGCAGGCAAAGGCACGCGGCGTCGCCCAGGAGTTCGGCGGGGCTTCCGATGGAGGCGCTGGTCACCACCTCGACCGTGGCGAGGGGATAGGTCTGAGCGGTCAGCGATGCCTCTGTCCGCGCCAGGGCGTCGGTGTCGGAGGCGTCCGAGAGGACGATACAGCGGATCGGCAGAGGGGGCGCCTTGCCTGTGAAAGCAACGCGGCGCTCGTCTGCCCAGGCAGCGAAACGCGTCCGCCGCGTCACCGCCACGCCACCCCGCAAGATATCCCGCACGCGTCGCCCCTGCCCCCGCATCCGGGCGAGCAGCGCAGCGGCAGCGTTGCCCGGCTTCCGCCACGCGCATTCGAGCAACACGCTCGCCTCGCTGCGGCGCCCGACGCGGGTCAGCTTGGTGCCGGGATCCGTCGAGATAAGGATGTCGATCGCATCGCTGGGGATTAGGCCGATCCAATGAGCAAGGCCCAGCGCCGGGCCGGGGAGCACGAGCACCTGCGCGTCGCCATCGCTGCGCCGGATCCTGAGGACCGGCCGACGCGACGGCGCGGTAGCATCCGCGACAAAAGTCATGCTGAACCAGCCGCGGGAGCAGCCGGTCAGGATCAGGCGCGACTCGAAGTTGGGATCGCCGCTCGGTTCCAGGCGAAAGGCGACCGGCTGTCCATGCCGCCACCCCGCACGTCCGGCAGTCGGGTCGATCGGCTCACTGAGCAGCGTCGCCTCCGCCCGCCGGGGCGGCAGCGGTGGCCGGCTTGCGGCGGTGCTTCGGCTTGGACGGTGCCTTGGCAGCGCCGAGCGAAACCTCGATCTCGTAATCCCGCGTCATCGCCGCAGGCACGGTGAGGTCATCGACCACGATTTGCGCAATCGTCTGCGCCTCGCCCTTGTCGATCTCGGCGGTGGTGCGACCAACCCGGCTCGCTACGACCTTGTCGTCATATTTGACGGACACGGTGACGGGCACGTCGAACCGGCCGGGTGATCCGGCGGGGCCGAGAAGCACCCGCGCTTCGACGCCAACCTTTAGGGCGATCGAGCCATCCTCGCGGCGGGCGCATTCGCGTGCCATGCGGCCGACGCTGATCTGCGTGCGGACATTGGCCCCCGCCATGATGCGGAGCGCCGCGCCGCCCTCAGCGACATCGACGGTCGGGCAATAGGCCGCCTCGAGTTCCTTGGGCTGCGACGGCGGCACGGTGGTCCCGCCATACTTCAGCAGGTTCGAGAAGATGTTGCCTTCCTCGGCGCCCACAGGCGAGGCGCACAGTGCCGTCGCGAGTGCGAGACTAAGAAGGCTGATCCGCTTTCCGACCATGACGAGGACCCGGACAGGCTTACTGGAACAGGGCTATTTGAGACTGTCGAATCCGGCGGCGAAGCCCTTCATCGACAGGGGTATACCGACGCCTTCCTCAGGCGTCTGAAACACGATGAAGGTGGCCTTCGAGCCGTTCTTGAACTGCTGGATCAACCCATTATCCATCACCACCTCCGCGACGCAGCCTGTCGTGAGACAGCGCACGAATCCGGCGCGGCCGATATCGGTCTGGTCGATCTTGAGGCCGAGGCCAGAGGGCAACAATACGCCGAGCGGGGCGACCACGCGGAGGAGATAGCCGCGATTATCGGCAGTCTTGAGCACGATGACCACAAGGGTCAGGTTCGGCCGGTCCTCGGCGGCGAGGTATTGCACGAGGGCACATTGCTCGGCCTTGGCGCCCGCAGGCGTCTCGCAGCGCAATTGCCAGTCGTCGAAGGTCTTGCGCACGGTCCCCTGCGCAGCGGCTGGCGCGGCGGAGAGAAGCGACATCAGGAAAAGCAACCCGGACAGCGCAGCCGCATGCCGGAAACGTTCGAGCCTCACGAGGAACGGCACCGTCTGACCCTGTCGGAGAGGCCGCGCCTGACGGCGGCGGCCCGGAAAATGAGGGTGTTCCGACCATGCGGGCCCATGCGCTGTCAAGCGAATGACCCATGCAGCGCAGACGACGGCTACCCGCAGCCACGCTTCTGGACTAGATTAAGGCGAACAGGCCCCACCGCCGCCACAATCTCGGATAGTCCCATGCGTCTTCTCGTCCTCTCGGCCGCTGGCCTCCTCGCCAGCCTTGCGCAAGCCGGCGCACAGGGGCTGCCGGTGGGTGAGACCACCTATGTCGAGCGCTCCCTTGAGCATTCGGACAGGTTGATCGTCGAGCATCCGCCCGTGGCGGTGAACCCTTATGGTCGTCGTGGTGGCTCGGCTGCCATCGCGGGTTTCTGCCGGGAGGGGGGCATCATCCGGCGGCATGACCAGTTCGGAAATCCGGTCATCCTGCGTCAGCGAGAAGTCTGCGACAGCGTTGCGCCGCGCACGCTCAACCCCGGCGAGGTCGATCCGCGTCCGGCGTGGCCTGCGGAAGTCGTCACCACGCGGCGTGTCCTGCGCGTGAAGGGCTGAGCGTCAGCCGAAGCGGTGCAGTTGCGTGCCGTTCCGCTTCAGCCACGCCTCGGCGGCATCGACATGGCCGCAGAGGTGGTGGGCTACGGCCCAGAAGCGCGGCGAATGGTTCATCTCGCGCAAGTGCGCCATCTCGTGGGCGACGAGGTAATCCAGCACCATTGGCGGCGCGAGGATGAGCCGCCAGGAGAAGTTCAGCTCTCCCCTGGCGGTGCATGAACCCCAGCGGCTGCGCGTATCGCGCAACGTGACCTTTACGGGCCGCTGGCCGAGCCGCACCGCATGCCGCTCGATTGATGCGTCGATATCGGCCCGGGCGGCGCGCATCAGGGCGTCGCGAACCCGGCGAGGGAAATGCGCTTCGTCGCAGGCGAGGGAAAGGACCTTGCCCCCCTCCTCCTCGCCGAAGCACGCCGCGCCGCTGCGCGCCCCCCGCAGAACCAGCCGATGCGGCTCGCCGCGTATCGGGATCTCGGCGCCGGGCTCGAAGGCGGTGCGCTCGGGGACGCGTGCGAGCCGGGCGGCGATCCAGCCGGCATGACTCGCGGCGAAGCGCTGCGCCGTGCTCACGGCAAGGCGCGGAGGCAGGGTGATCACCGCCTCACCGGTGGCAGCGGACACGCGCAACGTCATGCGCCGGGCGGTGTCGCGCCGCCGCAGGGCGACGCGCAGCAGCGTCCCCTCGTGGTGGATGTCGAGGTGGTCGGGATCGGGGCGTCGCAGGAATGCGAGGGGCATGGGCCCTTGTAGCTGCGCCGTGGCGCGCGCTCCAGATCCTCAGGCGCCGGTCACGACCGTCCAGACGGAGGTTTCGGGCAAGACGAGCAAGGCGGCGGCAGCGAGCGCGATGCCGTAGGGCACGCCGGTCTTACGGTCGTGCAGGTGCAGCGCGAAGGGCAGCTTGGCCAGCGGGTTCGGGAGCGGGTGCGAGCGCGCCGCAAGCAGGGCCAAGGTCAGGAGACCGCCGAGAACGGAGGCGGCAAGCAGATAGTCGAGCAAGCCGTCGAAGCCGAGCCATAAGGCCGTGGCCGCCGCAAGCTTGGCGTCTCCGCCGCCGACGATGTTCAGGGCGAAGAGCGTGAAGGTGGTTGCCAGGACGACGGCGGCTGCGCCGACATGCAGGCCGATGTCGGACAGGCTCATCAGGCCGCTTCCCGCCAGGATGGCGAAGCCGAGCACCAGCGCCAGCGAGATCCGGTTGGGGATCAGCATGGTCAGCAGGTCGCTCGCAGCGGCGTAGGCCATGAGAAAGGGGAACAGCACCAGCAGCCCGAACTCGGCAATGATGGTTCCGCTCATCGTGGTCCCCGGTCTTGTTAGCCGCTCCGGCACGGTGAGCTTCCGCCCCGTCCTTTTCAGGACGCGGCGGTTACTCCCCGTGCCGCGGATCGGAGAAGGCTGCTATCCGATCAGTTCAGCTGAGCGGAGATGGAGCCGAACTTCGCGTTGAGCTGCGTGCCGATCACCTTCAGCGTGCCGATGATGACGACGGCGATGAGGGCGGCGATCATGCCGTACTCGATGGCGGTGGCGCCGGACTCGTCGCCGGCAAAGCGCTTGACGATGCTCTTCATGGTGATGGTCCTAAATACGAATATCGCTCGGTGACCGACGAAGTGTTGCGCCTCGATCGGCGGCTCGTTCACACTGGGTGCCACGCCTTGAAATTGAGTTAACCTGATCTCACAACCAGCGGCAAAGTGCTCACAATCGCGACAGGGTAAATAAAAATTGAATTGATAATCACTCACGTCCGGTCTTCATCGCGCAATCAGCGCTATATCATTTAGTGGAACGTTTACCACTTCCGTGCTTGCTGGAAGAGCACGGCGTAGCCGCGCACCGTGTACGGGCTTGTATCGATGCGTCTCACCTTCTCACCGGCCGGAAGGCTCGGTTTCGCCTTGAGCATGCTGTGCTTGCTGACGGCCCCGGTGCAGGCCGCGCCGCCGGAATCCCTACCGGTCGTTACGGTGATCGTCGACAACGCCAAGGTGATCCGCTTACCGGAGAAGACGCAGACGGTCGTCGTCGGAAATCCGTTCATCGCAGAGGTGACGCCGCAGAAGAACGGCGTGCTGATCCTCACCGGCAAGAGCTTCGGCTCGACCAACCTGATCGCTCTCGACAATACGGGCACATTGATCGCCGAGACGATGATCCGTGTCGAAGCCTCCCGCGAGGCGACGATCACTGTTCAGCGCGGCATGGACCGGGAATCCCTGTCCTGCACGCCGAACTGCCAGCCTGCGGCGCAGCTCGGGGATGCGGCCAAGTACTTCGATCCCGCCAGCATGCAGGCCGACAAGCGCCGCGCCCTCGCCTCCAGCGGCAGCCCCAGCGCCAATGCCCAGGGCCCAGCGCCCGGCGGCGGCGGCGGCGGCGGCGGCATGGGCGGAATCACATCTCCGTAAGGACGGCATCGCCATGCAGGCGGTCCGCTTCCACGCCACCGGCAGCCTCGATGAAGTGCGGGTCAAGACGGTACCGGACCCCGTCCCTGCTCGCGGACATGTCCGCGTGGCGGTTCACGCGGCGGGTCTCAACCCGAGCGACGTGAAGAACGTCCTCGGCCGCTTCCCCTACACGACCGTACCGCGCATTCCCGGCCGCGATTTCGCGGGCATCGTGGTCGAGGGTGATGCAACTCTCATCGGCCGCCGCGTCTGGGGTACGGGCCGCGATCTCGGCTTCGACCGAGACGGCAGCCACGCCGAATTCCTCACCCTTCCTGCCGACGGCGTCGCGACCATGCCGGAGGCCCTCTCCTTTGCCCAGGCTGCGAGTCTCGGCGTTCCCTTCACCACCGCATGGGATGCACTGAAGCGTGCGGGTGTGACGACGGAGACCCGGCTCCTCGTGGTCGGCGCAGGCGCGGTAGGCCGCGCGGCGACGGATCTCGCCCGGGCGGGCGGAACTCAGGTGCATGTCGCGGTCCGCCGCCCCGAACAGGCTGAGGAGCTAAAGGCCATCGGCCTCGACGCCGCCGCCTATTCGGCCGATACCGCCCTTCCGACCGGCTTCGACGTCGCCTTCGAGACGACGGGTTACCGCCTTCCGGAAGCGATCCGCGCCATCAAGACCTTCGGCCGGGTGGCCATCATCTCCGCGCCGCCGAGCGGCCATGTCGAGACGCCGGTACTCGACCTCTACCGGCGGGGCGGATCCATCGTCGGCATCAATTCGCTGCTCTATGACAGCCGCGCCTGCGCGACGATGCTCCGCGAAATCGGCGACCTCTTCGCCCAAGGCGCGCTGATCTGCGGCGCAGTGACCGAAGTGCCGCTGGCCGATGCTCCTGCCGCTTATCGCGACGTGGCCCGCGAGGGCGGCGATAAGATCGTGCTGAGGATGCCGAACGCCTGAGGCATCGCCTCGTCTTGCACGGCGCCTGCGTCCCGTGGACAACGGCTCATGCAATCAACGGCTTTGACGTACGCCATCGGCGATATTCACGGTTGTAACGAGCAGCTAGACGCGCTGCTCGAGCGGATCGACGCGTATGCCGATGGCCGCGAGCGGACGATCGTCTTCCTCGGGGATTACGTTGATCGCGGTCCGGATTCGGCTTCGGTGCTTCGGACGTTGAGCCGCCTGCAATGGTCCGAACCCGATCACGTTATTTGCCTGATGGGCAACCACGAGCGGATGCTGCTCGACGCTCTCACGACCGAAGAGGCCGCCCTGCATTGGCTCTCCAATGGCGGCGATGCGACCCTCGAGTCTTTCGGGGTGCGGGATGTCTCGGATCTGCCGAGCAACATTCTCGATTGGCTCGAAGGCCTGCCGACCCTGCATTCGGATGCCTGCCGCTGGTTCGTCCATGCCGGCTTCCGGCCCGGAACCCCGCCGGAGGACAGCGACGTCCATGATCGCCTCTGGATTCGCGATGGGTTCCTCGATGGGGACCATGATTTTGGCCGCCACGTCGTCCATGGTCACACGCCGCAGCGTGGGGGCCAACCGGAGCGCAGGCCCTTTCGGACGAATCTCGACACCGGTGCGGTCTATGGCGGCGCGCTGACGGCCGGCGTCTTCACCGATGAAGCGGGCCCGGCGGGCCACTTTCTCCAGGTCCGAGCCTGACCGTCACTTCTTCTGCGATCTCAGCGTCTCCAGCATCACGGCATTGGCATAGCCATCGGGCGGCAGGCCGGAAGCCTTCTGGAAGGCCCGCAACGCCGCCCGCGTGCGCGGCCCGATCTTGCCATCGACCGTGCCAACTGGATGACCCTGCTCGTTGAGCAGGGTTTGTAGGTCCTGTCGCTCCTCGGTGCCGAGCATCCGGTCGCCGCGCGGCCAATCCCGCCCGAAACCCGGCCAGCCTTGCAGCCTGTCCGAAAGGTGGGCCACGGTCAGCGCGTAGGAGAAGGATGTGTTGTAGCGCAGGATCACCGCGAAGTTCGGCATCAAGAGAAAGGCGGGACCGCGCGCCCCGGCGGGCAGGTAGAGCGTCGCCTTGTTCTCATCGCGCAAGCCGTCGTCCCGCACGGGCTTCACACCGAGTATGCGCCATTCGGCCAGGGTGAGCGACGTAGTCTCGTCCGCCAGCGCGAAGTCGAACCCATCGGGAAGCGTCGCCTCGGCGCCCCACCGCTCGCCTGCCTTCCAGCCCTCGGCAACGAGGTAGTTCGCCGTGGAGGCCAGGGAATCCGGCACCGAACCCCACAGGTCGCGCCGCCCGTCACCGTCGAAATCCACGGCGCGCGAGAGGAAGACGCTCGGCATGAACTGCGTGTTGCCCAGCGCGCCCGCCCATGAGCCTGTCAGCCGCTCCGGCGTCGCATCCCCGGCCGCTAGGATCTTCAATGCGGCGATGAGTTCGGCGCCCCAGTAATCCGGCCGCCCCGGATCGCCACAGGCCAGCGTGGCGAGGGAGCGCACCGCCGGGCGGACAATCGTGGGATCATCGAGCACGGCTCCGTAGCTCGACTCGACACCCCAGAAGGCGACGAGCGTGTAGCGATCGACCCCGTACCGGGCCTCGATTGCATCGAGAGCGCTCGTCCATTGCTGAAGCTTACGCTGGCCTTCCGCGATCTTCTCCGGCGTCACGGAGGCATCGACATAGGCCCAGACCGGCTTCGTGAACTCGGCCTGATTGCGGGTCGCCGCCAGCACATCGGCATCGGGCGTCAAGGTACCGAGTTGCGTCTGCGCGACCTCGCGCGGCACGCCGGCCTCGATCGCCTTGCCCGCCAAGCCCTCGAAGCAGCTATCTGACCGCGCAGCGGAGACCGGGAGGATCGCGGCCGACAGGGCGGCAAACAGGAGGGGGGCAGACTTCATGCTGATCTCGACGCGTTGTCCGGTTCGAACTCAGGCATGACATGCGTGGCCCGTTCATTGCGGAACAGGGGGTGCCCGTCGCCCGTTGATGATCAAGCTGCGCCGTTTTAGCGCAGGATGCGAGAGGACCCCGCGCATGAGCCTTATCGGACGTCTCGTCACCAAGATCCTCGGCAATGAGGATCGGCCCGTCATCCGCGACGACCGCAACGCGAGCACGGCCTCCCCGATCGGCCGTCTCGTGACCAAGATCCTGCGGAAGTAACCGGGCCTTCGCCCATACCGATCCAGGGCGAGCCGCCCTGGATCGTTCGAGCCTACGGATTTACCGTCTGCGCGATCTGCGCCTTGGTGATGGGCGCGGCGGGAACGGTATGCTCCCACAGATGGCTGGTACGGGCCTTCTCGAACCCGTCCTTGTAAAGGGCGCGCATGTAGGCGGTATTGAAGCCCTGAGCGGCCGGTGCCTTGGGACCGGTCTCGTCCACATAGGTCAGATTGAAGCCGATATTGTTGGCGCGTGCGAGCGCGTAGGTCGCAGCCAGCGCCGCGCGGGATCGGGCCCGGCTCGCGGTGGTAAACGACCGCCCGACGATCGCGAGCGTGTTGTTCTGCGTCACCTCGAAATCAGGCTCGAGGCGCCCATTGATGACCACGAAGATGTCGCCCTTCCCGTGGGTGCGCAGCTTGCCGTCCCGGAGCAACAGGCTCTGCGGCAGGGTGAAAACGGGTGTCACGACCGAGCCGTCGACATGCATTTCCTGGAACTGCGTGGGCCCGGCGCTGACATCGATGAGTTGCGGCGGGAATACCGCCGGGATGCTGGCCGACGCCGCGAGCACGTCGCGGAACAGTTCCAGCCGGTTCGGCGCGTTGCTCGAGGCGATAGCGCCCATGTTCCAGATCACGGCGCGCTGAGAGTCGAGGTTCGTCGTCACAACGAGGAGGCGGCGACCCTTGGCATGCTCGGCGGCGATCGCGTCCATCAGGTCGTTCGTCAGATATCGGCCGATCAGGTCGCGCAGGCGCCCGTCCCCGAACAGGCCGGAGCCGAACAGTACGCTCGTGATGCTGGGCTCGGCGACCAGCGTTTCGGCGACGCCGCTCGTGTAGAATTCGGTGAGATACGAGTCGTAGCCCGGTCCCAGGAACGCGAAGGGCGCGATCAGTGCGCCCGTGGACACCCCCGAGACGAGAGTGAACTCGGGTCGCGTGCCCGAGGCCGTCCAGCCATTGAGGACGCCCGCACCGTAAGCGCCGTCCCCGCCGCCACCCGAAAGAGCGAGATAGGTGAAGCGGCTCTTGCGCTTCTCGGGATTGGCCGCGAGCTGAGCGATGGTCTCGACCGAAGCGTCCGCGAACACGCGCGCGTCCGCGACGCCAGGCACGGTCGCGGCGCTGGCTTGGTCGGCGGTATAGGTAGTGCGCGGCACGGAGCCGCAGCCCGCCACAAGCGCGGCCAAGCCGAGGATTGCGGCGCAGCGCAAACCATTCCGAACGGTGGCCATCGTCAACATCCCGAACGTCCGGCTCGCACGAGGCGACGCACTTGCTAAGCAGAACCGAGCTTGGCCGTTTCGCGTTCCGGAAGCAAAGGCCAAGTTTGCCTTGACGAGGGGTTGTTGCAGTGCGGCCACGATTCAGCCGGAGGCCACGGTTGGCGGTGGACAGGCCAACGAGCGCTCGAAACCGTGGTCTCCCCGCCCTTGCAAGCGCCGCGAACGGCGCTGTAGGGTTCATCGGACGGCTCGGAGAGACACGGTGTCGCACTGGCCCGGCTCCCGCTGGCCGGCTCGAACGCGTCGCGTGCGCCGCTGGGCGATGGGTCGGAGGGGGATAATGGAAGCGGGCTTGAGCTGGACCGAAGAGCGCGTGGCGCTTCTTCGACGCCTCTGGGAAGACGGACAGAGCGCCAGCAAGATCGCGGCGCAACTCGGCGGCGTGACGCGCAATGCCGTCATCGGAAAGGTCCACCGGCTGGGTCTCGCGGGTCGCGTGAAGTCCGGCGAGGATACGCCGGTCGTCGCCAGCAAGCCCGTCGAGGTTGAGAAGGCCGCGATCCTCGCCGCCGCGCCGGAACCGGCCGTCGTCGTCTCGCACCGCCCGGCTCCCGAATTTCCGCAGGCTGCCCCCCCTACTCCAGTCGCCGCCGTCGCTCCCGAACCGGCTGCGATCCCCGTGTCGCAACGGGTCACGATCATGGACCTGCGGGAATCCATGTGCCGCTGGCCGCTGGGCGATCCGACCACGCCGGAATTCCGCTTCTGCGGTGCCCGGTCGATCACCGGCCTCCCCTATTGCACGCACCACGCCGAGATCGCCTACCAGCCGGCGACAGAGCGCAAGCGCGATCGCCGGGCCGCGGGTTTCCGCTAAGGCTTCGCTTCGGACAGGTAGCGCCGCGTTCCTGCATCGAGCGCAGCCTTCGGCAGGAGGCCTTCGAGCAGGCGTGGGTCGCTCTCGCCGCCCTGTGCGTGGCGGGAGCGCATTTCCGCCATTGCACGGGCCAGGGCCGTCACGATCCGATAGCCGGTCTCGGGCGGGAAATCCGGCCGTGCGAGGATGAAGCTCCACGAACCGATGGTCGAGATCGGAGCGTCCTGCCCCGGGAAGCTTCCGGCTGCCACGGTCATGGGCGTCAGAGATCGATCCTGCGCCGTCAGCCTGTCGATCGCCTCGGCCGAGGGGCCAAGGAAACGGGCGCCCCCCTCCTCCCGAGCCACGGCCAGGAACCCGGGCCATCCCAATCCGCCGCCCCACAGGGCTGCCGCCCGTCCATCGCGGACCATGGCGGGTCCATCGCCGGCATGATCGAGGAGGATGGACCGGATGTCGCGCTCCGGATCGAGGCCCGACGCGGCGAGCACCGCCCGTCCCATCACCGTCAATCCCGAGTTTCGCGTGCCGAGCGCGACGGCCCGGCCGCGCAAGTCGGCGATGGTGCGCACCGGACTATCGGCACGCAGCACGAACAGACCGGGACTCGAGTACATCGGCGCCAGCACCTTCGGCCCATCGGGCCTGTCGAGGATGGGATAAGCATAGGCCCCCTGCACCAGCGCAAGATCGATCTCACCCCGCGTCAGCAGGCCGATATTTTCCGCCGACCCGCCGCTCGGCCGTGTCTCGATAACCAGATCGGGATCGGCCCCGTGAATCGCGGCGGCAAAGGCCTCTCCGAAAGCCGGGAATCCTCCGCCGGGCGTCGCCGTGGCGAGGGTCACGCGCAGAGGCTCGGCCCAGACCGGCCATGCCGCCATCGCCATGCAAGCCGCGATTCCGGTTCGGCGCGTCAGTCTCGTTCCGTGGCTCATAACCGACACCCACTTGAGAAGGTTATTCTCTGGTCGAGGGGAGTTTAAAATACAATCTTCCACAGCAGGGCTTAATCCCTGGCTTCAGTAAAATGATTTGTCGGATAAGGCACTTACAGTGATTGCTCCGGCCGGATCGAGCGGCTATCGCAGCCCATGGAACGGATCCGGTAAGCCCTCACCCCTTGGCATAGGGTTTTCGCATCCGACATCGGAATGAACGCAGACAGGACATACGCGATGGCCGATTCCCTCAACGCGCCGGCCAAGGTCGGCCACGGTCGCATTTTCGGTTCGATCACGGAAACGATCGGCAATACGCCGCTCGTGAAGCTGAACCGCCTTCCCAAGGAGCATGGCGTCGACGCCGAGATCCTGCTGAAGCTCGAGTTCTTCAACCCGATCGCGAGCGTGAAGGACCGTATCGGCGTCAACATGATCGACGCCCTTGAAGCCTCGGGCAAGTTGCAGCCGGGCGGCACGCTGGTCGAGCCGACGTCCGGCAACACCGGCATCGCGCTGGCCTTCACCGCAGCCGCCCGCGGCTATCGGCTGATCCTCGTGATGCCGGAGACGATGTCGATCGAGCGGCGCAAGATGCTGGCCTTCCTCGGCGCTGAGCTCGCCCTCACTCCCGGCCCGCAGGGCATGAAGGGTGCCATCGCCAAGGCCGAGGAACTCCTTCGCGAGATCCCCGGCGCCGTGATGCCGCAGCAATTCTCGAACCCGGCCAACCCGGACATCCACCGCCGCACCACGGCCGAGGAGATTTGGGCCGACACGAACGGCAAGCTGGACGCCTTCGTGGCCGGCGTCGGCACGGGCGGCACGATCACGGGCGTGTCCGAGGTTCTCAAGCCGCGCCTGCCCGACCTGAAGGTCTTCGCTGTGGAGCCGGTCGACTCGCCGGTCATCTCCGGTGGCCAGCCGGGCCCGCACAAGATCCAGGGCATCGGCGCGGGCTTCATCCCCGACAACCTGCACACCGACGTGCTCGACGGCGTCCTGAAGGTCTCGAACGACACCGCTTTCGAGACGGCACGGGCGCTGGCCAAGCTGGAAGGCATCCCCGGCGGCATCTCGACGGGCGGTAACGTCGCCGCCGCCCTCGAACTGGCCAAGCGGCCGGAATTCCAGGGCAAGCGGATCGTCACCATCGCCTGCTCCTTCGCCGAGCGGTACATCTCGTCGGCGCTGTTCGACGGCATCGGCTAGTCCGAACCCTGCGGCTCGGCGTCCGCGCCGGGCCGCAACGATCACCCGCCGCCTCCGTTGTCCCGATACAACAGGACACGAGAGGCCATCATGGCGGACACCAACCAGCGTCAGTCGCTCAAGGACTTCGACGCCTATGCCGACCGCAACGGTCAGGATCTGGGGCAGGATTCGCCCCTGGACGTGGGCTTGCCGCAGAACACGCAGGCCGATCTGAAGCGCGATCCCTCCGGCGAGGCCGAGGCCGCCCGCATCGCATCCGGCACGCCGGGCCAGGATGCCACCGACGCCACCGAAGCCGAAACGCCTCCGGAGAACCTGCGCCGCCTGCGCGGTGAGACCGATTCCTCCACATCCGAGGCCATCGACCGCGCGACCGCCGCCGTCGGCCAGGACGATGGAAAACGCTGATGCGCGAGACCAGCGACTCCGCGACTGTCACCCGTAAGCCCGACGACAAGGTCGGCTCGCCCGGCACGCCGCCCACAGGCGGCGGGCATCAGACGCCGCAGCAAGCGGCCATCACCGGCATCGAGAGCGGTGGCAAGGATGAGGCCGAGCGTCGGCGAGAGATGGGCGGCGGGGCCGCAGGTTCATCGCCTCCCGCCATCGGCGGCTCATCGAACGGCCATTCCGATCAGAAGGCATCGCGCGGCCCCGAGGCCGATACCAAGGTCGCCGGGGGACATTCCCGTGCGGAGAGGAGGGACGGCGATGAGTGAGCGTGAGGAACCCAAGAAGCGCCCGGCAAACATTGCCCCGGACGCGGTGAAGGACCCGAACGAGAAGACGGACGGCAAGCCGGGCGAAGGCCCGAAGGGGCCGAACAGTGAAACCGACCCCGGCAGCAGCTAACAGAAAAAAGCCCGGAGGGTTTGACCATCCGGGCTTTTCATTCAGCCTCAGGCTTCCTTGGAGCGCTCAGCCCGCTTGCGGTCGTTCGGGTCGAGAACCGTCTTGCGCAGGCGGATCGACTTCGGCGTGACTTCCATCAGTTCGTCGTCTTGGATCCAGGCGAGCGACTTTTCGAGGGTCATGCGAATCGGCGGAGTCAGGCGCACAGCCTCGTCCTTCGACGTGGTGCGGATGTTGGTGAGCTTCTTGCCCTTGAGCACGTTCACCTCGAGATCGTTCTCACGGTTGTGCTCGCCGACGATCATGCCCTGATACACCTTGGCGCCGGGCTCGATCATCATCGGGCCGCGATCTTCCAGGTTCCACATGGCGTAGGCCACGGCCTCGCCCTTGTCGTTCGAGATCAGCACGCCGTTGCGGCGGCCGGGGATCTCGCCCTTGAAGGGCTCGTAGGCCTTGAACAGGCGGTTCATGATCGCCGTGCCGCGCGTGTCGGTCATCAGCTCGCCCTGGTAGCCGATGAGGCCGCGGGTCGGGGCATGGAAGACGAGGCGCAGGCGATCACCGCCTGACGGCCGCATCTCGATCATCTCGGCCTTCCGCTCGGACATCTTCTGAACGACGACGCCGGAATGCTCCTCGTCCACGTCGACGACGACTTCCTCGACGGGCTCCAGCAGGTTGCCGTCCTCGTCCTTCTCGAACACCACGCGCGGACGCGAGACGGCGATCTCGAAGCCTTCGCGGCGCATGGTCTCGATGAGGATGGCGAGCTGCAATTCGCCACGGCCGGACACGTAGAACGAGTCCTTGTCGGCGGCTTCCTCGATCTTGAGCGTGACGTTGCCCTCGGCCTCCTTGAACAGGCGGTCGCGGATCATGCGGCTCGTGACCTTGTCACCCTCGGTGCCGGCCAGCGGCGAATCGTTCACGATGAAGGACATGGTGACGGTCGGCGGATCGATCGGCTGGGCCTGGATCGGCTCGTTGACCGCCGGATCGCAGAACGTGTCGGCCACGGTGCCCTTCATCAGGCCCGCGATGGAGACGATGTCGCCCGCCTCGCCCACGTCGATGGGGGCACGCTCGAGGCCACGGAAGGCCAGGATCTTCGAGACGCGACCGGTCTCCACGACCTTACCCTCGCGGTCGAGAACCTTGATCGACTGGTTCGGCTTCACCGTGCCGGAGGCGATGCGGCCGGTGATGATGCGGCCGAGGAACGGGTTGGCTTCGAGCAGCGTACCGAGCATGCGGAACGGGCCAGGCTCGGTCTTGGCCGGCGGAACGTGCTTGAGCACGAGGTCGAACAGCGGCGCGAGGCCTTCCGATTGGTCGGCTTCCGGCGACAGACCCATCCAGCCGTTGCGGCCGGACCCGTAGAGAATCGGGAAGTCGAGCTGTTCGTCGGTGGCGTCCAAGGCGGCGAAGAGGTCGAACACCTCGTTCACGACCTCGTTGATGCGGGCATCCGGCCGATCGACCTTGTTGACGGCCACGATGGGGCGCAGGCCGATCTTCAGCGCCTTGCCGACCACGAACTTGGTCTGCGGCATCGGGCCTTCAGCGGCGTCGACCAGCACGATCACGCCGTCGACCATCGAGAGGATACGCTCCACCTCGCCGCCGAAGTCGGCGTGGCCGGGGGTATCCACCACGTTCACGCGGGTGTCCTTCCAGACGACCGAGGTCGCCTTGGCCAAGATGGTGATGCCGCGCTCCTTCTCGAGATCGTTCGAATCCATGGCGCGCTCTTCGACGCGCTGGTTCTCACGGAAGGTGCCGGACTGCTGAAGCAGCTTGTCGACGAGGGTCGTTTTCCCATGGTCGACGTGGGCGATGATGGCGATGTTGCGCAGATCCATGGGCCGGGTTCACGCTCGGTGGCCCTGGCAGTGCCGGTGCATCGGACGACATCAGGTCGTCCGCCCCGGGCCATGGGCAGATGTGTGGCGGTTGCGCTGCAATAGAAGGACATACCGCTTCCGGCAAGCCCAGGCGGCAAATGAGCGTTGGTTTCCCTGTGCCGACGTGCGCGTCCAGACGCGACGGCGGGGAGTTCCGCTATAGATAGGCGCCGTCGCGATCCGGGTTCGGCGTCGCCCCGCCCCATGTCCGGAAGGACCCCATGCGCGAGCTAGAGCCGCGACTCTTCAGCTACATCTGGCGCCATTCCAAGCGCGACCAGATCGCGATCTGCGTCGTCGTGCTGGCGTCGCTGCCGTTCTATTTCGCCTCGCTCGACCTGCCGAAGCGCATCGTCAACGACGCGATCACCGGCCGCGCCTTCTCCCATGGAGAGGAGACGGCCTCTTTCCTCGAGATCAAGATCGACTGGCCGAGCTTCCTCGGCGGCGGCCGCACCGAGGTGTTCGAGGGATTCCAGGTCGACCGGCTGCACCTGCTTCTCGGCCTCTCCCTCATGTTTCTCGGCCTCGTGATCGTGAACGGGGCTTTCAAGTTCTGGATCAACCTGCAGAAGGGCATCCTCGGCGAACGGATGCTCCGCCGCCTGCGATTCCAACTCTTCGCCCTGATGCTGCGCTTCTCGGCCGAGGCGCAGAGCGAAGTGAAATCGTCCGAGACCGCCACGATCATCCGCGACGAGGTGGAGCCGATCGGGTCCTTCATCGGCGATGCCATCGTCGTACCGGCGCAGCTCGGCACGCAGGCGCTCACGGCGCTGGCGTTCATCCTCATGCAGAATGTCTGGCTCGGCCTCGTCGCGGGGGGGATGGTCGGCGTGCAGATGACGGTGATCCCGCGCCTCCGGCGGCAGATCATCGTGCTCAGCCGGAAGCGACAGATCGCGTCGCGCGCCTTCGCGGGCCGGGTGGCGGAGGTCCTCGACGGTCTCCCCGCCGTCACGCTCAACAATACCGGGCGGTGGGAGCGCGCCGAAATCGGCGGGCGGCTCTACGCGCTCTACGATCTGCGCTTGCGGATCTACCGCCGCAAGTTCGCGGTGAAGTACCTCAACAACCTCATCGCGCAGATCACGCCGTTCCTGTTCTACGCAATCGGCGGCGTCTTCGCCCTGAAGGGCGAGTTGGATATTGGCCAGCTCGTCGCCGTCCTCGCCGCCTATCGCGATCTGCCTCCTCCGCTGAAGGAACTGATCGATTGGGATCAGCAGCGCCTCGATGTGGAGGTGAAGTACGAGACGGTCGCCGCGCATTTCGGCCCGGATCGGCTGACGCCCTATCAGGACGATGACGGCCCCGGCCTCCGGCTCGGTTCGCCCCTCTCGACCGAGGACCTTACGATCCGCGACCCGCGCGGGGGCTCGCCCATCGACATCGCGGCGATCGACATGCCCTTGCCCGCGCGGCTTGCGCTGGTCCCGCCGGGCCCCGTGGCGCAGGAATTCGCGCGGGTGATGGCGGGGCTCCAGATGCCGCGTGGCGGCACGGTGCGGATCGGCCATTACGATCTTGCCACCCTTCCCCGCTCGATCTTCTCCTCGCGCCTCGCATTCGCGGGCATCACGCCGGTCCTGTTCCCCGGCTCGATCCGCGACAACCTGCTCTACGGGCTCCGGGTGAAGCCGCAGGCCAGCCGTCGCCTGGACTTCACCAAGCAAAGCCTCCGCGAGGCGCTCCGCACGGGTAATCCCCTCGACAGCATCACAGACCCCTGGATCGATTTCGCCGCGCTTGGCGTCGAGGACGCGGCTGGGCTCGACCGGCGCCTCGTGGAGATCCTCTCCCGCCTCGGCCTCGCCGACGATCTCTATCGCTACGGTCTCGGCACCTTGAGTTCGGTGACTCACGAATCGGAGGCCGGACAGCGGTTCATCCTGGCCCGCGAGCATCTCCGCGAGCATTTCGAGCAGCAGGGGCTGGCCGGTCTCGTCATCCCGTTCTCGCGCGGCGCCTTCAACGATCAGGCGACACTCGGAGAGAACCTGCTGTTCGGTGTCCCCCGCGATACCACGCTGACCGAGCCCCTGCGCCTGGCGGCGGCGGCTCCGTTCCGCATGGCGCTGGCGCAGGCGCGCTTGCTCGACGACCTCGACCGGATGGGTGTGGAGATCGCGCGGAATCTCAGCGAGATCTTCAAGGACGTGCCCCCCGGGCACCCGCTCTTCCGGCGCTTCTCCCTGATCACTCCGGAAATGGTGCCGGAATACGAGGCGCGCCTGAGCCGCCTCGCCCCAACGGGTCGCCTACCGGAGGAGGACAGCAAGGCGTTCCTCGCCTTGGCCCTGGCCTATGTCGAACCGCGCATGCGTTTCGGCCTCATCGACCCGATCCTCAAGTCGCGGGTGGTCGGCGCGCGCAGCGTGGTGCAGGACGCCCTTGGCGGGGAGGACGGGTGCGATATCGAGACCTACGACCCCGCCCGCATCAATCCGCGGGCCAGCGTGCTCGACAACATCCTGTTCGGCCGCATCGATACGGCGCGGATGCACAGCGAAGAGATCATCCAGCGCGAGGTACTCGCCGTGTTCCGCGAGTTCGATTTGGAAGACGGTATCCGGCGGCGCGGGCTCGAACGGCAGGTTGGCAATCGCGGGCTTCTCCTGCCGGAGCGGGTACGCGTCCGCGTCGGTCTCACCCGGGCGCTGCTGCGCCAGCCGGAGATCCTTGTGATCGACCGCGTCACCGACCATCTCGAAGGAGGCGTTCAAACGCTGCTGGATGTGGTGGAAGAGATGATCCCCTCGGCGACCCTCCTCGCCTCCGTGTCGTCGGAGGCCGAGGTCCAGGCGTTTCCCGTCGCCCTCCGCCTGGTCCCTTCGGATCAACCGATGCGGAAGGCAGCGGAATGAGCGTTCGACGTTTACTCCCGGCCGTGCGTCGGCCATGACCGCGCCCGTGATGGATGCCATGCCGACGGACGCAGCCCCGACAGGCCAAGCCGCAGCGCGCGCGCCGCGAATGGTGCCGCCGCGACGCGAGCCTCCCAGCCGCGACCTGCCGATCCTCGCCTATCTCCGTTCCATCCGCGACAACGGCCTCTTGGGGTTCCCGAAGGCGGCCTTCGAGGAGCCGGTGACCCGGCGCGGGTTGCTCGGACGGTCGAGCTACATCCTCAACGATCCGGAGGCGATCCGGCGCTTCCTCGTCGAGAATCAAGCCAATTACGCCCGTACCGTGGGCACGATCCGCATCCTGCGGCCGATCCTCGGTGACGGGCTCCTGATCAGCGAGGGCGCGGAGTGGCGCCACCAGCGCCGCACGTTGGCTCCCGCCTTCACCCCCCGCGCCATCGACGGGCTGGTGCCGCATATCGACCGGGCGGTGACGGACGGCATCGCGGCGCTACGCCCCGTGGCGGCGGCCGGTCCGGTCGATCTGTTCGCGACCTTCCATAGCCTCGCCCTGGATATCGCGGGGCGGGCCATGTTCTCCGTGGGGATGGACCGGCAGGGCCCGCAACTGCGCGCCTTCATCGCCGAGTACAGCGTCCGGATCGGCCGCCCCCACGTCCTCGACGTGCTGATGCCGCCGGGCTGGCCAACGCCGCTCGGATGGCCCCGTGCGCGGTTTCGGAAGCGTTGGATTCCCTTCCTCGATTCGCTGATCAGGGCCCGTGCCGAAGCCGCCGCGAATTTCAACGGCGATCTCCTCGATCTCCTGACCGCCGCGCGCAACCCGGAGACCGGCCAGCCCTTCAACCTGCAGGAATTGCGCGATCAGGTCGCGACCATGATCCTGGCGGGCCACGAAACGACGGCGGGGACCTTGTTCTGGGCGAGCTACATGCTCGCCCTGTGCCCGGAGATTCAGGAGCAGGTTGCCGCCGAGGCGCGGGCGGCCGACCTCACCGACCCGACAGGCTGCCACGCGGATGGGCGGCTGCCACTCACTCGTGCGGTCATCGACGAGACGTTGCGGCTCTATCCGGCGGCCTTCGTGGTGGTGCGGCGCGCGCTGGGCCCGGACGAGTTGGCGGGCCACCCCGTCGCCAAGGGCGATATCGTTCTGGTCAGCCCTTGGGTGCTGCACCGGCATCGCAAGCTGTGGGATGACCCGGACGCGTTCGATCCCGGCCGGTTCTTGCCGGGCCGTCCAGCCCCGGCGCGATTCAGCTACCTGCCCTTCGGCGCGGGACCGCGCGTCTGCATCGGCGCGCAATTCGCCTTGAGCGAGGCGGTCATCGCCCTCGCTCGTCTCTGCGCGGCCTTCCGCATCGAGCCCGTCGGCAACGAGCCGATCCTACCGGCGGCGGTGGTGACGACGCAGCCCGAGAATCCAGGCGCCTTCCGGCTGTCCGCACGGGATTGAGGGCTACAAAAGAGAAACCCTCCCCCCGCCGGGACGGGGAGAGGGATTGGCGATCAAGCCGCCTTCTTGGCGCCGCTCTTGGCGGCGACCTGCGCGATCTTGCTCGCGAGCTTCGCATCGAGCTTGGCCGAGGCCCCGAGGGGGAGCTCGATATCGAGGCCCAGCGTCGAGACACCGGCGCCGCGCTCCAGCGTGACCTTGACCTTGTCGGGCTCGACCGCGACGTGGTTGGCGATCACGGCCAGGATCTCTTCCCGGAGCTGGATCACGAGATCCGGCCTGCCGGATTCGTTGCGCTCGTGGGCGAGGATCAGTTGGAGGCGGTCGCGGGCGACCGCGCTCGAATTGCGCTTCTGGAAGATCCCGAGGATGCTCATGCAGCCCTCCGCATGAAGAGCTTGTCGAGGAAGGACTTGCGCTCCGTGGGGAGCACCATCGGCACGTCCTCGCCCTTGAGCCGCTTGGCCGCGTCGGCGTAGGCGCGGGCCGGGGCACAGAGGGGGTTGTTCAGCGTCACCGGGCAGCCGACGTTGGAGGCGCGGAGCACTTCCTGGCTTTCCGGGATGATCGCGAGCAGCGGGATCGAGAGGATCTCCAGCACGTCTTCAGTCTTCAGCATGTCGCCGCGATCGGCCCGCATCGGGTCGTAGCGGGTAAGGATGAGGTGCTTGTCCATCTCCTCGCCGCGCTCGGCCTTGGCGGTCTTGGAGTCGAGCAGGCCGATGATCCGGTCGGAGTCGCGCACCGAGGAAACCTCGGGGTTCGTGACGACGACGGCGATGTCGGCGTGATGCATGGCGAGCTGGGCGCCGCGCTCGATACCGGCCGGGGAGTCGCAGATCACCCAGTCGAACTTCTCGCGTAGTTCATCCATGACCCGGGCGACGCCCGCATCGGTGAGGGCGTCCTTGTCACGGGTCTGCGAGGCCGGCAGCAGGTGCAGGCTCTCGACCCGCTTGTCCTTGATCAGCGCCTGCGGCAGCTTGGCGTCGCCGTTGACCACGTTGATCAGATCGTAGACCACCCGGCGCTCGGCGCCCATGATCAGGTCGAGGTTGCGCAGGCCGACGTCGAAATCGACGACGCACACGCTCTGGCCACCCTGCGCGAGGGCCGCTCCGAGGGCCGCGGTGGTCGTCGTCTTGCCGACGCCGCCCTTGCCCGATGTGACGACGAGAACCTTTGCCACGCGTCGCTCTCCCTTAATCCAGCTTAGCCAGTTTCATGGTGCCGCCATCGAGCCAGACCTGAGCGGCTTTGCCGCGCAGGGCCGATCCCATGTCCTCCGCAGTCCGCACGAGGCGGTCGATCCCCAGCAGCTCGGGCTCGAACTTGCGGCAGTAAATTCGGGCGCGCGGGTTGCGGGCGGCGCCGGCGATGGCGCGCCCCCGCAGGGCGCCGTAAACGTGGATGGAACCGCCGGCGAGGACTTCGGCCCCGGAGGAGACGTGGCCCATCACGGTCACGTCGCCGGTCGGGTTCACGATGCTCTGGCCGGAGCGGATCGACCCCTCGACGGTGATCGAGGTGACGAGCAGCGGCTCGGGTTCGGCGGGGATCGACGGAACCTCGATCGAGGCACCGGGGCGCCCTTGAAGGAGGATCGGCGGCAGGCCCTCGCCCGCCTCCTCCGTGCCCTCGATACCGAGGACGCGGATGTCGCGATGGCGCAGCTCGTCGAGCAGGCCCTGCAGATCGTCCAGGGACGGCTTCAGCTCCGCAAGGTCCAGGATGAGCGCCCGGCCCCTCAACAGGGTCGGTGACCGCTTCAGCGCGAGGTCGAGACCGGCAAGCCAATCTCCGACCGGGGGCTCCGGCGTCAGCGCCAGAGCCTTGAAGACCCGGCCGCGGAAGCTCAGCGGCCGGAGGGTCACCCGCGGCTCGGAGGCGGCGGGCTCTGGTGTGATCGGCTCTGGTGAAGCTGCGCTCATGGCCGCCCGTTAACAGTCCTTACCGGACCATTGACGGCGGGTATGGTTACCGAAGGGTTAAGTTTGTGATCCTCCCGGCAAATTTTGCCGGGATCCTTGGATCGTGTCTTCGAGAAGGGCGGATGCCGCTTTTTGTTGCTTTCGAGCGACAGGTACTCCCCGCGACACGAAAGGCACCAAACAGGCTCACCTCTTGCATCTTACATCCCGGCACCTGGCGACAACGGCAGGAGGCGGCCGGTGCGGCCGTCGCTCGGACTTCCGTCAGCGTCGATGGCAAGCCGAGGCGCCGACGTTCGCAGTAAGATTTTCAGGAGACACGATGGCTTATCTGGCCCCTTCGGAATTCGCCGTCAAAATGGTCGATGCCGGTGAAGCGAAAGTCTTCATGTCGACCCGCGATACGCTCATCCGCGCCTATATGGCCGGTGCGATCCTGGCGCTCGCCGCCGTCTTCGCGGTGACGATCACGCAGCAGACCGGCCAGCCGATCGTCGGCGCCGCCCTCTTCCCGGTCGGCTTCTGTATGCTCTACCTGCTGGGATTCGACCTTCTAACCGGCGTGTTCGTGCTGGCGCCGCTGGCACTCCTCGACAAGCGGCCCGGCGTGACCGTCGGCGGCGTGCTGCGCAACTGGGGGCTCGTTTTCGTCGGAAACTTCCTCGGTGCCCTGACCGTGGCCTTCATGATGGCCTGCGTCTTCACTTACGGCTTCACCAGCCCGCCCGATAAGACCGCCGAATTCATCTCCAACATCGGCGAGAAGCGCACCCTCGGCTACGCCGCTCACGGCTTCGGCGGCTGGATGACGCTGTTCATGCGCGGCATGCTCTGCAACTGGATGGTGTCGACCGGCGTCGTCGGCGCGATGATCTCGACCCACGTGAGCGGCAAGGTGATCGCCATGTGGATGCCGATCATGCTGTTCTTCTTCATGACCTTCGAGCACTCGGTGGTGAACATGTTCCTGTTCCCGTCGGGCTTGATGCTCGGCGCCAAGTTCTCGATCATGGACTACCTGATCTGGAACGAGATCCCGACCGTGCTCGGCAACCTCGTCGGCGGCCTCGCCTTCACGGGCCTGACCCTCTACTCGACCCATGTGCGCACCGCGCCCAAGCGCCCGCTTCCGGCCTCCGCCGAGGGTGTGCGCCGCCTCGCGGCCTGACGCTCATCTGAGAAACGGCGCTCCGGACCGGGTCCGGGGCGCCGCAGCACGGTCGGGCGATGACGCGGACACTGACGGTCACCATCGGCCAGCACAGCGAGCGCGGCCGGAAGGACGAAAACCAGGACTTCCACGGCGCCCTCGTGCCGGATGGTCCGGCCCTCGGGTTGAAGGGCATCGCGGCCCTCGTCGCGGACGGCATCAGCAGCAGCGCCCTCGGTGCTGTGGCGAGCGAGACCGCCGTCAAAAGCTTCCTCACCGACTACTACGCGACGCCCGAGACCTGGACGGTGCGCAGCGCCGCCAAGCGCGTCATCGCCGCCACGAATTCCTGGCTGCACGCGCAGACCCGCCGTGCCGCCGAGCCCGGCAACGCCGACCGCGGCTGCGTGACGACGCTCTCGGCGCTCGTTCTGCGCTCGCGCACGGCGCACATTTTCCATTGCGGCGACAGCCGGATCAGCCGTCTAGCCGGGCGCGCCCTGGAACAGATCACCGAGGATCATCGCGTCGTGATCTCGTCCCGCGAGAGCTATCTCGGGCGCGCGCTGGGCGCGGATGCCCATGTCGAGATCGATTGCTTCAGCGTGCCCGTCCAGGCGGGTGACGTCTTCCTTCTCACGACGGACGGGGTGCACGAGCACCTGCGCGCCCGCGACATCGCCGAGATCGTCGCGTCAGCCGGATCCGATCTTCAGGGCGCAGCAAGGCGTATCGTGGATGCTGCCTATGAAACAGGCAGCGATGACAATCTGACAGCGTTGATCGTTCGCATCGACACCTTGCCGGAGGGGGAGCCCGGCGAGGTGTTGGGCGAGGTCGGCGACCTTCCCCCTGCTCCCCTGCTCGAACCGCCCTGTCACTTCGACGGCTATGACATCGAGCGTCGGCTTCATGCGGGCGGGCGCGGGCATGTCTACCTCGCGACCGATGGCGAGACCGGAGCGCGGGTGGCGCTGAAGGTGCCGGGGCTCGAGTTGCGCGGCGACCGCGATTATCTGCGCCATTTCATGATGGAGGAGTGGATCGCGCGGCGGCTCGACAGCCCCCACGTCCTGAAGGCGTATGACCGCGATGGGCCGCGCAGCCACCTCTACACGGTGATGCGCTATGTCGAGGGACGCACCCTCGCCCAGTGGATGGCGGATCACCGCGAGCCGCATCTCGAAACGGTGCGTGAGATCGTCGAGCAGATCGCGAGGGGCCTTCAGGCCTTCCACCGCCGGGAAATGGTGCATGGCGATCTGCGCCCAGAGAACGTGCTGATCGACAAGGCCGGAACGGTGGTGATCGTCGATTTCGGGGCGACCCGCGTCGCGGGGCTGGTCGAGGAAGGCGGGCGCACGGACGATGCCCTGCCGCAGGGCGCGATCCAGTACACGGCGCCGGAATGCTTCCTGGGCTACGCCCCCTCCCCCGGCTCGGACATCTTCGCACTGGGCATCCTCGCCTATCAGATGCTCACCGGCCGCCTGCCCTATGGTGGAGAGGCGGCCCGCGCACGGACGGCCGGTCGGCAGAAGCGACTCCGCTACGTTTCGGCCCGCCATGCGCGCCCGCTCCTGCCTGCCTGGGTCGATGGATCCCTACGCCGCGCGACGCATCCCGACCCCGCCCGGCGCTACGACGTGCTCTCGGAATTCGTCCACGATCTGCGCCACCCGAATCCGGCCTTCAGCGAAACACGGGGTGTGCCGCTGATCGAGCGTGATCCGCTCGTCTTCTGGCGCGGCCTGTCGCTGGTGCTGGGCGTGACGGTGATCGTACTGCTGGCACTACTGGCGCGGTAGAGTTCGACATCCGTGGGACACCCTTAAGCATATAATCTAAGTCACGAGGCGCTTTTAGGGTTCTGCAAGAGCTCAAAGGCTATCGACCGGCTCGGCAACCCCACACAAGGAAGCGAGCCATGAGGAAGCGCCCCGTCATCACCGCGATCACTCTGGCACTGCTGGCCGGAGGCGCCGGTTCGCCCGCATGGTCGGGCGAACGCAAGCTCTTCGAGAACGTCCGCGGCTGGGAAGTCGAGCGCAATGTCGGCCAGACCGGCCGCTATACCTGCCAGATCTCCTACAGCTACCGCGACAAGGACGACGACAACGCAGAGAACGCGATCGTTCTCTCCCTCGATGAGGGCAAGGTGAATCTCGTCCTCGGCTACGCGAACTGGGGGTGGGACAAGGACGAGACAGTGCAAGCGTCCTTCTCCATCGACAAGCAGGTTCTCTATCCGAAGCAGGGCTGGACCGGGGAGGCCAAGCTCCTCTGGTCGCAATTGCCGGACACGGTGATTCCGAAGCTGCTGAAGGGGAAGCAGATCGTTCTCAAGTTCAACGATGGCGCGGCCGATTTCAGCATCCCAGGCATCGCGGACGCGTATGAAGGTCTGAAGCGCTGCAACGCCGCCGCCAGCCAGGACGCGCCCGCGCCGCAAGCCTCGGCCGTCCCGGCCGAGAAACCGAACGAGATCCGGCTTCAGGCCTATTTCATGGGCGTGATTCTGCAGAAGACCGCCGCGAGTTGCGCCGTCAGCACGACCGCGCCGCAGCGGGCCGCCATCGACGCCAAGGTGAAGGCCCTGCGGACCGAGTTCGCCGCCATCGATGCGGCGGTTCAGGATGAGATCAACAAGGCGGGCAAGCTTCCGGACTGCCCGAAGGATGCTGCCGAAACCGCAACGTTCGACACCGAGATGAAGGCCTATATCGACCAGGGGCCGGAGGCATTCGTCGCCTCCGCGGAGAAGCGCAACGCGGAACGCGAAGCGGTCAAGAAGGCCGAAGCGGAGGCCAAGGCCAAATCCGAGGCCGAAGCGAAGATGCGCGCCGAGATCGAGACCAAGATGCGCGCAGAGGCCGAAGCCAAGAGCAAGGCCGAAGCGGAGGCGAAGGCCCGGGCCGAGATGGAAGCCCGCATCCGTGCCGAGGTCGAAGCCAAGCTGAAGGCGGAAGCCGAGGCCAAGGCTCCGAAGGTCGAGGCCGAGGCGAAGCCCTGAGTCTCGACGAACGAAGCTGCGAGGGCTCTACCGGCTCTGGTCGAGCAGAGTCAGCTTGAGCGCGTCTTCCACCAGCCGCACCTCGACGGGCTGAGTGTGAAAAGCCGGATCGAGATCGTCGGCGGCCTTGTACAGGCCGTCGATGGCCACGAGTTCCGGCTCGAACCGGCGGCACCAGATCCGCGCCGCCGGATTGCCCGAGGCCCCCGCCACCGCCCGGCCGCGCAGGGCGCCGTAGACGTGGATGGAGCCCCCGGCGATCACCTCGGACCCCGAGGCCACGGCGCCGAGCACAGTGACGTCGCCTTCGAGATGGAGGATCGTCTGGCCGGAGCGCACCGGGGTGTCGATGATCAGCGACTTCGCGGGAACGGTGCGGGTCGTAGGCTCCGGAATGGGAGCGTCCGGCGTCGAGACTTCTCCCGCCGGGCGACCGCCCGACAGTGAGGGCGGCAGGCCGGGGCCGAGCATGCCGGGGGGCGCACCCTCGATGCCGTGAATCGGGATATCGCGAGCCGTCAGTTCCGCCACGAGCCCGTCCAGATCCTCCCGCGTCAGCGACAGACCGGTGAGGTCGAGGATGGTCGGACGCCCCGCAAAGAAGGCGGGCGCGCGACGGCACAGGGCGTCGAGGTCGGCGAACCAATCCGCGACGGGCGGCACGGGGGCCAGCACGGTCGCCATGAAGGATCGGCCGCGGAAGCGGATCGGCGGGCGGGCCGCGCTGGATTGTGTCATCGTCACCGGCGGATCGCGTGGTTTCGCGGCGAAAGGTTCTCCTGCATCCATGCGGCGGCGCGGGCTTCGCCGCAATCCCGGTGCGGCACCGAGGCGGCGCGCGGGGGCAAGACCTCGTGTACAAGTGGCGCCCCACCCGGAACGCAGGGACCAAAACCCTTGGATTCGACAGCGGGACAGACCCTGCCCGAAACAACCCGGACGATCGTCGTCGATCCGCTGACCCGCGAGAACCAGCGGCGGGCGGCCGATCCCCGCGCCTCGGCCTGGGTCTCGGCCAATGCGGGCGCGGGCAAGACCAAGGTTCTGACCGACCGGGTCGTGCGGCTGCTCCTCGACGGATCGCCCCCCGGACGGATCCTGTGCCTCACCTTCACCAAGGCCGCCGCCGCCAACATGGCGATCCGCGTGTTCCAGCGCCTCGGGCGCTGGGTGACGCAGGACGATGCCTCCCTGTCTGCCGAACTCACCGAACTGACCGGAGAACGCCCCTCGTCCGAGCGACTGCGCATGGCGCGGCGGCTATTCGCTCGCGCCGTCGAGACGCCGGGCGGGCTCAAGATCGAGACCCTGCACGCCCTGTGCGAGCGGCTTCTGCACATGTTCCCCTTCGAGGCGAACGTGCCTGCGCGCTTCGTCGTGCTGGACGAGATGCAGGCGCGGGAGATGTTCGCGGTGGAGACCGCCAACGTCCTCGCGGACGCGACCCAGGCGACGGAAACTCCGGTGGGCATCGCCCTGTCACGCGTCACCGCTGAGGCGACGGGGGAAGCCCTCCATGATGCGGTGCGCGCGGCGGTCCGCGCCCACGCGCTCATGGTCAGCCGCGACGGGCTGGACGGTGCCTTCGTCCGCCTGCGCGCGGAACTCGGCCTCTCGGCGGAGGAGGATGCTGATCGCATCGAGGGGGCGATCCTCAATGACGGCCTCGACGATCTGACGGCCATTGCCGCCGCCCTCCAGACGGGCAAGGCGAACGACGCCACCTTGGCTGAAACCGTCGCCGAGGCGCACGCCGCGCGGGAGGCCGCGCCGAAGGGATACGACCGGAGCGAGGCGATCGAGGCCTACAAGGCGGTGTTCTTCACACAGAAGGACGACCCCAAGGCCGACAAGAGCCTCGGCACGAAATCCGTGCCCGAGCCGGTCAAGCTCGCTTTGATCGAGGAACGGGACCGCCTCATTCCCCTGTTCGACCGCCTGCGCGCCGCGCGCGCGCAGGCCCGCACCGAGGCGTTGTTCGCCCTGGCCGCCGAGATCCACCGCCGGGTCGAGGCGCAGAAGGCCCGCCTCGGCGCGCTCGATTTCGACGACCTGATCCGCCGCGCCCTCGACCTGCTCTCGCGGGTCGGCGCGGGCTGGGTGCTCTACAAGCTGGATCGCGGCATCGATCACGTCCTCGTGGACGAGGCGCAGGACACGAACCCCGAACAATGGGCGATCCTGCGCACGCTCACCCAGGAATTCGCGGCGGGCGAAGGCGCGCGCGAGGGCAACCGCACCCGCTTCGCCGTGGGCGATCCCAAGCAATCCATCTACGGTTTCCAGGGCGCCGACCCCCGCGAATTCGCGGTGACGCGGGCGGCATGGATCAGCGAGTCGCGCTCGGCGGGCATTGCCTTCGCCGACGTGCCGCTCACCCTCTCCTTCCGCTCGACCACGATGGTCCTGAGGGCGGTTGATGCGGTCTTCGCTATCGACGCCCACAATGACGGCCTGTCGGAAGAGGACGTGCGCCGGCCGGTCCATGCCAGCGCGAGGCCGCACGCGGCGGGTGCCGTCGAGCTCTGGGACATCGCAGAGCCCGAGGCGACCGATGAGGTGAGCGCGTGGTCGGCGCCGGTCGACACGCCCGATCCCGGCTCGCCGGCGCTCCGTGTCGCGCGACGGGTCGCAGCCGCCGTGAAGACCTGGACCCGTGACGGTGACGCCACCGGCCGCATCTGGCGGCCGGGCGACATCCTCATCCTCGTGCGCAAGCGCGGCCCCGCCTTCGAGGAGGTGATCCGCGCCTTGAAAGGGCTCGGCGTCCCGGTGGCGGGGCAGGACCGGCTGGAGGTCTCGGCGCATATCGCGGTGGCCGATCTCGTCGCCATCGGCCGCGCAGGGCTTCTCCCCGCCGACGACCTGACCCTGGCCTGCGCACTGAAGACGCCGCTGGTCGGCCTGACCGATGAGGATCTCGTGCGCCTCGCCGCAGGCCGCGAAGACTCCGAGACGTTGCAGGACGCGCTGACCCGGCATGCCGAGACCGGGGATAAAGCCGCCATCACCGCGCGCGACGCGCTGGCCTGCTGGATCGATCTCGCGGGGGCGCTCGGTCCGTTCGGCTTCTACGCGCGGCTGCTCGGGCCGATGGAGGGCCGGGCGAAGCTGGTGTCACGCCTCGGCGGCGAGGCGGGCGATGCGATCGACGTGTTCCTCGCGGCGGCGGCCCAGGCCGAAGGCGGCGAGGAAGCGCCCTCCCTCGGTAGTTTCCTGGCCCGGTATCTCGGTGCCGAGGCCGGACACACGGTGAAGCGCGACCTCGAATCCGGACGCGACGAGGTGCGCGTGATGACCGTCCATGGGTCGAAGGGCCTGGAGGCGCCGGTCGTCGTCATCCTCGACGGCTGCGAGGCCTTCGCGGGTAAGGACCCGCCACTTCTGCCGATGGTCGGGCGCGACGCGGTGCTGCCGCCGGTCTGGGCGGGAAAGTCTCAGGATTGCGCGGCGACCGAGCGCGTCCGCGCCGCGCTCGGGGCGCGGGCTCGGCAGGAACACAACCGCCTGCTCTACGTCGCCATGACCCGTGCCGCCGACCGGCTGATCGTCGCCCCCTTCCGGGGCAAGATCCGCGAAACGGAAGCCGCATGGTGCCGGATGATCCGCGCCGGAATGGAAGCGACGATCGGCACGGGCGAAACCCTCGAACTGCCCTACGGTCCAGCGATCCTCTGGCGCGACGGCGCCCAGATCGAGGGCGGGACCCAGCCCCCCCGCAGCATCGAGAGCCGACCGGCCGAGCCCGACTGGCTGCGCCGGAAGGTGGAAGCGGAAGCCGTCGCGGAAGCGCCGTTGCACCCGTCGGGCATGCTCGATGCCGCTGATGGCGCCCGTCTGCCGCCGCCGCGCCTGGGTGATGCCGCAGCCCGCCGTCGTGGCCTTCTGGTCCATGCTCTGTTGCAGCACCTGCCACGCGTCGAGCCCGCCGCACGGCGCCGGGCGGGGCTGGCCTATCTCGTCTCGCGTGCTCCGGGCCTCGGCGAGCCTGCGCTTCGCGGCATTCTCGGCGCGGTGATGCGCCTGATCGAGGATCCCGCCCTCGCACCGTTGTTCACGGACCAGGCGCGTGCGGAGGTGAGCCTGTCTGGCCGGGTGAGCGTCGGCGGTCTCGAGCGCCCTGTGACCGGCCGCGTCGATCGCCTTGCCGTCAGCGATGGCACCGTCACCCTCGCGGACTTCAAGACCGGTCGCCCGCCACCGGACGATGCTCCACTGCCCGATGCGGAGGCGAGCCAGATAGCCCTCTACGCCCGGCTTCTGTCTCGGATCTACCCGGATAAGCGCATCGTGCCGATGCTGGTCTGGACTTCCGGGCCGGTCATCCGGGTTCTCGATGAAGTCGCGATGGACGCCGCCCTCGCACGGGTAGGCATCGCCGGGTAACGGCGGTTTCGGGCATGATGGGAATGCCCTGCCGTCATGCGTCCGGTGCCGTACTCCTTGACCGCTCGGACGCGCGACGCCAATTCTGCCTCGACCGTTCGGGCCGAGGAGCCCGTCCGCGGCCGCCCGGCAGCCTTGCCCGGCGGCGACTTCCGAAAGGTGATTCCGATGGCGACGGTGAAGGTTACCGACGCGAGCTTCGAGCAGGACGTTCTCAAGTCTGCCGAGCCGGTTGTGGTGGATTTCTGGGCCGAGTGGTGCGGCCCCTGTCGGCAGATCGGCCCGGCGCTCGAAGAGATCGCGACCGATCTTCAGGGCAAGGTGAAGATTGCCAAGGTCAACGTCGACGAGAATCCGCAGATTGCCCAGCAATACGGCATCCGCTCGATCCCGACGCTGCTCCTGTTCAAGAACGGTGAGCGGGTCGACCAGAAGGTCGGCGCGGCCCCCAAGGGCGACCTCTCCCGCTGGATCTCGACCCAGACCGCCTGAGGTCTGAGCGTGACCGGACCGGGCTGCGCTTTCCAGTGCGGCCCGGTGCTGTTTCAGGGCGCGTAGCCCGCGAGAAACACCCTGACGGCCTCATCGACCCGGTGATCGAGATCACCCTCGTCCTCGATCCCACCGGCCGAGAACAGCAGCCGCGTGAACAGGCCCGCCTGACACAGGTGCAGGAAATGTTTGGCGGCCAGCTTCGTGTCGGTCGCCCTCAAGCGCCCCGCCGCCACCTGCGCATCGAGGTAGGACGCGAGCCGCCCGTGACCCAGGGCAGGCCCGGCCTCGAAGAAGGTGCGCCCGAGATGGGGAAACTTCTCGCAGGCGCCGATCACCATGCGCACGAGCGAGACATGCTCCGGCTTGCTCATCTCGATCAAGTAGGTTCGCCCGAGCCGCGTCAGCACGCTGCGGAGATCCGGGTCATCGACGTCCAGCGCGAACAGTGATTCCGCAAGGCCGCGCTTCTGGTCGATGGTCAGCGCCTCGAACAGCGCATCCTTGCTGTCGAAGTAGACATAGAGCGTGCCCTTAGAGACCCCGGCCGCGCGGGCGATCTCGCCCATGCTCGCCCCGTCGAAGCCGGAGGCGGTGAAGACCCGCCGCGCGCCTTCGAGGATCTGCCGTCTCTTTTCGGTCTCGGCGCCGTCGCGCTCGATGGCCGCTGCACCCGCCACGCTGTGATCTCCACGTCATTGACCGAACGGTTCGGTCAAAATATGCTGCGGGAATTGCAGGCCGACGTCAACGCTCGTCCCGCGCATTGACCGAACGGTTCGGTCAAAACGGAGTTTTTCGGATGTCCCTCCGCGAGGATGCAGGGCGGCCGATCGAGGCCATCGACGACGAGAGTACCGCGCGCAGCGGCGGGGAACGGGCGGAGGCTCGCTCCACAGTAACGGCACCAGTTCAGTCGACAGCGCCTGCCGAACCGGCCGCGCCGCAGCGTAAGCGCTCCCTGCGCAAGCTCTTGCTGCTCGGTGTGCTCGCCGCGGCCGTGACCAGTGGGGGCTACGAGGGATGGCAATGGTGGAGCGTAGGGCGCTTTTTCGTCTCGACGGATGACGCCTATGTTCAGGCAGACATCTCGGTCATCGCCGCCAAGGTTCCAGGCTACCTCGAAGCTGCGCCGGTGGTGAACGGTCAGTCGGTCGCGAAGGGAGATGTCATCGCCAAGCTCGATGACGGCGATTACCGCCTCGCCTTGCGCTCCGCGCAGGACAAGCTCTCGACCCAGCGCAGCACCATCGAACGCATCGGCAAGCAGGCGGAGGCGGCCGAGGCTCAGGTGGCCCAAGCCGCCGCGCAGGTGGAGGCGAGCCGCGCGGACGCCGTGCGTGCCGAGGCCGATTTCCGCCGCGCCACGCAGATGCAGGCCGATTTCGTCGCCCGCTCCCGGATCGACCAGACAAAGGCTGACCGGGACCGCACCGACGCCGCCGTGAAGGGTACGGAAGCGGCTCTGCTCGCGGCCCGTGCCAATGTCGAGGTCCTGCGGGCGCAACAGAAGGAAGCCGAGAACCTCGCGGCCGAACTCAGCACTGCCGTGGACCGCGCCCAGCGGGATCTCGATTTCACCGTGATCCGCGCGCCCTTCGACGGCGTGGTCGGCAACAAGGCGGTGGAGGCAGGCGCCTATGTGGCGCCGGGCACCCGTGTTGCCGCCCTGGTGCCGCTCCAGAGCGTGCGAATCGACGCCAACTTCAAAGAGACGCAGGTCGAGCGGATGCGCCCCGGCCAGGTGGTGACCGTGACGGTCGATGCCTATCCCGACCGGCCGATCCGGGGCGTGGTGGAATCCTTCTCTCCGGCCTCCGGCTCGGTGTTCAGCCTGCTGCCCCCGGACAACGCGACCGGCAACTTCACCAAGATCGTCCAGCGCATGCCCGTGCGCGTGAAGGTGCCCCTGGACGTCGCCCGCGAGGGCTTCCTGCGGCCGGGCCTCTCGGCCGTGGTGAAGGTCGATACCCGCGAGGCGGGCGGGCGCACGGACGCCCGGGTCGCGGCGGCGCGCTGAGGTCCCACCATGGCCGCGTCAGCCGCCCTTTCCCCCGCCGCCGTACCGGTGTCGGCCGAACCGGCCGTCGACAAGCGGCGGATGGTGGCCTTCCTGTGCATGGTGTTCGGGATGTTCATGGCGATCCTGGATATCCAGATCGTCTCGGCCTCCTTGAATGAGATCCAGGCCGGACTCTCGGCCTCCGGCGATGAGATCCCCTGGGTCCAGACCAGCTACCTGATCGCGGAGGTCATCTCGATCCCGCTGTCGGGTACGCTGTCTCGCGTGCTCTCGACCCGGTGGATGTTCTCCATCTCGGCGGGCGGGTTCACGCTGATGAGCCTGATGTGTGCGTCCTCCTCGACCATCACCGAGATGATCGTGTGGCGGGCGCTTCAGGGCTTCATCGGCGGCGGGATGATTCCCACGGTCTTCGCCTCGGCCTTCACCATCTTCCCGGCCTCGAAGCGGTCGATCGTCTCGCCGATGATCGGTCTCGTCGCGACGCTGGCGCCGACGATCGGCCCGACGGTCGGCGGCTACCTGACCGACCTGATGTCCTGGCACTGGCTGTTCCTCGTGAACGTGGTGCCCGGCATCCTCGTCACGATCTCGACCGCAATCTTCGTGGATTTCGACAAGCCCGACCTGTCGCTGCTGCGCCGGTTCGACTGGTTCGGCCTCGCCACCATGGCGGGCTTCCTCGGCTGCCTCGAATACGTGCTTGAAGAGGGGCCGAACCACGATTGGTTGCAGGACGAGGCGGTGTTCGTCTGCGCCTTGATCTGCGCCGTCTGCGCGCTGCTGTTCTTCTGGCGGGTCTTCTCCGCCCGCGACCCGATCGTCGACCTGCGCGCGTTCTCGGACCGCAACTTCGCTAGCGGCTGCGTGGCGAGTTTCATCATGGGCATCGGCCTCTACGGCCTCACCTATCTCTATCCGGTCTATCTCGCGCGGGTGCGGGGCTACTCGGCGCTGATGATCGGTGAGACGATGTTCGTCTCGGGCCTCTGCATGTTCGCGACGGCGCCCATCGCGGGGCGCTTCTCCGGCAAGGTTGATCCGCGCATCCTCATGGCCATCGGTTTCACCGGCTTCGCGGCGGGAACGTGGATCGTCACCGGCCTGACGAAGGATTGGGACTTCTGGGAGTTGCTCTGGCCGCAGGTGCTGCGCGGCTGCTCGCTGATGCTGTGCATGATCCCGATCAACAACATCGCGCTCGGCACCCTGCCCCCGGCGCGGATGAAGAACGCCTCCGGACTCTACAACCTGACCCGCAACCTCGGCGGCGCAGTGGGCCTCGCGCTCATCAACACGCTGCTCAACGACCGCTGGGACCTGCATCTGACCCGCCTGCACGAGCGGTTCACGTGGTCGCATCCGCCCGCCCTCGAACGGCTCGATGCGATCCAGCGCGGCTTCGTGGATTACGGCAGCGCCGCCCCCGCCATGGCCCTGAAAGCCATGACCAACACGGTGCGGATCCAGGGTCTCGTGATGGCCTTCGAGGACGTGTTCCTCGTCCTTACGCTGCTCTTCCTCGCCATGGCCTGCGCCGTGCCGCTGATCCGGAAGCCGCGCGCCGGCGCGGGTGCCGCTGGCGGGCATTGAGGTGGATTGCGGGGGGCGTCGTGTCGCCCCCCAGTATTGATTGGCCTCCGGGCGCGCCGATCTGCTATTGACGGCGCGCGGGACGGCCGGAGAGACGCCCCGCGTCGACGGCCGGGACGGAACGCATGGATTTTCTCAACGCAATGGGCGGCACCGCCGGAGGATTCTTCGGCGCCCTGATCCCGTTCCTGTTCGTGCTCACCGTCGTCGTTTTCGTCCACGAGATGGGCCACTTCCTCGTCGGCCGCTGGTGCGGCGTCGGGGTTCACGCTTTCTCCATCGGGTTCGGGCCCGAACTGTTCGGCTTCAACGACCGCCGCGGCACCCGCTGGAAGCTCTGCGCCATTCCGCTCGGCGGCTACGTGAAGTTCCATGGCGACGCCAACGGCGCCAGCGTGCCCGCCCCCGAAATCATCGCCCAGATGACCCCGCAGGAGCGGGCGATCAGCTTCCCGACGCAGCCCGTCGCCAAGCGCGCGGCCATCGTCTCGGCCGGACCCGTGGCGAACTTCATCCTCGCCATCGCCCTTTTCGCCGGAGCGATCTGGTTCGGGGGCCGCTACGAACTGCCCGCCCGCGTCTCGGCCGTGGAGGCGAACAGCGCCGCCGCCCAGGCCGGGTTTAAGCCGGGCGACCTCATCACCGCCATCGATGGCACCCCGGTCGGCGACTTCAATGCCATGTACCGGATCGTGACCGGCTCGGCGGGCACCTCCCTCGCCTTCACCGTCGAGCGTGACGATCGTAACATCGTCATCAACGCGACCCCGGCCACGATCGAGGAGCGCACGCCCTTCGGCCGCCACCGCATCGGCCGCCTCGGCATCCGCTCGCCCAACGGCACGGAAGCGAAACTCGTCCATTACGATCTCGCCGACTCCCTGAAGCTCGGCGTGAGCGAAACCTACTTCGTGGTGGAGCGGACCTTCACCTATCTCGGCAAGTTGGTGACCGGCCGGGAATCCGCCGACCAGCTGTCCGGCCCGATCGGCATCGCCCGCGTCTCGGGCGAGGTCGCCAAGACCGGCGGCGTCGGTGGCCTCGTCGGGCTGATCGCCCTGCTCTCCGTCTCCATCGGCCTGTTGAACCTGTTCCCGGTTCCGCTGCTCGATGGCGGGCACCTGCTGTTCTACGCCTTCGAAGTCGTGCGCGGCCGCCCCCTCAGCGAGCGGGCGCAGGAGGTCGGCTTCCGTATCGGTCTCGCCCTGGTGCTGATGCTGATGCTGTTTGCCGCCTGGAACGACATCCTCAACCTCGGGGCCTCCCTGAAGAACACCTGATCCGGCCAAGCCGGGCGGTGGATAGGGCGCAAAAATAAAGGCGCCGACCCCCGTCCGGCCGCCCAGCGCTCGCCACAATCCTGGCCGTTCCGCCCGATCCGGCGGGGCGGCCTTTTCGTTAACAGCCAGTTCCCGAAACGACGAACACCCCAAAAAACCCGCGATGCGGCAGATATTTACGGTCTGTTCAGTATCTTCGCGGCTTTAGGCGGACGCCGCCTCAGACGTTAAGTGGCGCGAAGGCCACGTCTCCCCAAAATCCCTTGGTGGAGGTGCCGGGCGCGTTTGCTTGACGGGGGAATCCCAGTAAGAGCTTTGCTTGGACCGAAGCCACGCTTGGACCACGGGAATGGGACGATCGACCAACGATCGCCCGCGCAGGCAAGCCCTGCGACCAGATCAGAAACGGGCGATTGCATGATGTCGTTGACGGGGAAGCATCGGCGTAAGTCGATGCGGAAGACCATCGTCCTGATCTCCACGGGGGCAGGTATGGTGCTGGGCGGGGCCGCCCAGGCCCAGCAGATTGTCGTGCAGGGCAACCAGCGCGTCGATTCCGACACCATCCGTTCCTACGTCACCGGCACCGCATCGGGCTCCGCCGAGGAAGCCCGCCGCAACCTGCTCGCCAGCGGCATGTTCTCGGACGTGAAGGTGTCGCAATCCGGCGGCCGCACGGTCGTGACCGTTCGCGAGAACAACCTGATCAACCGGGTGGTGTTCGAGGGCAACAAGAAGGTCGAGAAGGCGACGCTGGAAAGCATCGTCGAGTCGAAGTCGCGCGGCCCGTACAGCGAGGCCGCCATCAACGCCGACCTCGCCCGTATCCGCGACGTCTACAAGCGCTTCGGCCGCGGCCTCGCCAAGGTCACCTACCGTACGGTCAACCTGCCGAACGGCCGCGTGGACGTGATCTACGACATCGACGAAGGCGATAAGACCGGCATCGTCTCCA
Organism: Methylobacterium sp. NFXW15; assembly: GCF_049887755.1. Taxonomy (NCBI): domain Bacteria; kingdom Pseudomonadati; phylum Pseudomonadota; class Alphaproteobacteria; order Hyphomicrobiales; family Methylobacteriaceae; genus Methylobacterium; species Methylobacterium sp. NFXW15. The sequence goes on from NZ_JAGEKG010000013.1 coordinate 41,596, forward strand.
TCAATTTCGTGGGCAACCAAGCTTATTCCGACCGGACCCTCCGCGGGCTGATGAGCTCGTCGGAGATGAACTTCCTGTCGTTCGTCAAGACGTCGGACGTCTACGATCCGGAGCGGATCAGCCAGGACCTCGATCAGGTCCGCCGCTACTACCTGAAGAACGGTTATGCCGACTTCCAGGTGGTGAATGCCGACGCGCAATACGTCGAGGGCGAGAAGGCCGGCTACGTCATCACGATCACCGTGAACGAAGGGCAGCAGTACTCGGTCGGCGCCGTGGCGGTGGATTCCCGCCTGCCGGGCCTCGACACCGAGACGCTGCGCTCCGACATCGCCACCAATGTCGGCGACACCTACAATGCCGACGACGTCGAGAGGACGCTCAACACCCTGACCCGTGAGGTGAACCGCAAGGGCTATCCGTTCGCGCAGGTCCGCCCGACCGGCCAGCGCGACCCGGCGACCCAGCGCGTCTCCCTCGGCTTCGTGGTCGAGGACGGCCCGCACGTCTACGTCGAGCGCATCAACGTTCGCGGTAACACCCGCACCCGCGATTACGTCATTCGCCGCGAGCTCGATTTCTCCGAGGGCGATGCCTACAACCGCGTTCTGACCGACCGTGCCGAGCGCCGCCTCAACGGCCTGGGCTTCTTCAAGAAGGTCCGCTTCTCCAACGAGCCGGGCTCGGCTCCCGACCGCGTCGTCGTGAACATCGACGTTGAGGATCAGCCCACGGGTTCGTTCTCGGTGGCCGGCGGCTACTCCACCCAGGACGGTATCATCGGCGAAGTCTCGGTCTCCGAGTCCAACTTCCTCGGCCGTGGCCAGTACGTGCGCCTCGCCGGTACCGGTGGCCAGTACTCGCGCGGTGTCGATTTCTCGTTCACCGAGCCGTACTTCATGGGCTACCGCCTCGCGGCGGGCTTCGACGCCTTCTACAAGTACTCGGATCTCACCCGGTACTCGCGCTACGAGACGACCGTCTATGGCGGCCAGGTTCGTATCGGCCTGCCGATCACCGAGGAATTCGGCGTCACCCTTCGCTACTCGCTGTACAACACCGAGCTGAAGGTCCCGAACACCCTCAAGCGTCCGTACAATGACTGTTCGGTGCCGATCCCGGGCTACACGCAGACCTATGCGGCTGGCACGATCCTGAATGGGCGTAACGTCGGCGGTCAGGCGGCTTACCCGCTCTGCGCCACGGACGGCGAAGCCTCGATCGCCATCAAGGGCTCGCAGGGCAACACCCTCACCTCGCTGGCCGGCCTTACCCTGGCCTACTCGACGCTGGACGTGATCGGCGCGCCGCGCAACGGCGTCTACGCCGAGTTGAAGCCAGACGTGGCCGGCATCGGCGGCGACTCGAAGTTCTTCCGCGTGACGGCGGATGCCCGCTACTACAAAGAACTGTACGAGGACGTCGTCGGCTTCGTCCGCTTCCAGGGCGGTCACATCGAATCCCTGGACGGCAAGCCGCTGCGCATCACCGACCAGTTCTTCCTCGGCCCGTCGCTCGTCCGTGGCTTCGCCCCGAACGGCATCGGTCCGCGCGACGTCGGCATCGCCGATGCCCGCTCGAACGCGATCGGCGGCTCGACCTATGTCGGCGGTACGGTGGAAATCCAGTTCCCGCTCTATGGCGTGCCGCGTGACCTCGGCCTGAAGGGCGCCGTGTTCGCCGATGCCGGTACACTGTTCGGCTACCACGGCCAGCGCTCGTTCGACGTGAACGGCGACCAGTTCATCAACGGCTTCGCGAACGGCCGCTGTAACTTCAACGCCTACACGATCGGCGTCGAGCCGGAATGCGTGAACGTCCGCGACAAGGCCGTCCTGCGGTCCTCGATCGGTGCGTCCATCCTCTGGAACTCGCCGCTCGGCCCGATCCGCTTCGACTACGCCTACGCCCTGACGAAGGACGAGGGTGAGAAGGTCATCATCCCCGGCTCGAACCGGATCGGCCATATCGGCAAGGATCAGACTCAGGCGTTCCGCTTCTCGGGCGGCTCGCGCTTCTGATCCAGCGCTCGACGTAAAATCCGAATGGCCGGCCGGGGATGCCCTGGCCGGCCATTCTCGTTTATAGAGCGCAGCGACGCTCCCCGGTGTCAGGCCGTCCCCCACGCGGGGACGTTTCGATTCCGAGGCGAGCCCCCTCGCCGGATGCGCCGAGCCCGACGACGGGTAGAATCGGCGCGGTTGGTTCGAGATGCCCGAGACACACTTCTTTACGCCCGCGACCGGCGTGACCTTCGCCGATGTCGCGGCGGCGGCCGGGGTCGCGCTGCCCGAGGGTGCCGACCCGTCCCGGCCGATCGGCGGCGCCGCCCCGCTCGAGAGCGCGGGCCCCACCGAACTCGCCTACATGGACAACGCGCGCTACGCTGAGGCGCTGACGCAGACCCGTGCTGGGATCTGCCTCGTGGGGCCGCGCTTCGCCGCCCGCGTCCCGGCCGAAACCGTGGCCATCGTCTGCCGCGATCCCTACCGGATCTACGCCGGACTGCTCGGCCGCCTCCACCCCGACGCGATGCGGCCCGGCCCGCAATTCGGAGGCAAGGGCCTTGCCTCCGGGGCCCACGTCCACCCGGACGCGCGTCTCGAGGAAGGCGTCACCGTCGATCCCGGTGCTGTCGTCGGCCCTGGCGCGGAGGTCGGTTCAGGCACGGTGATCGGCCCCAATGCCGTCATCGGACCGGGGGTTCGGATCGGCCGGGATTGCGCCATCGGCGCGGGCACGACCCTGAGTCACGCTCTGGTCGGCAATCGGGTCATCGTCCATCCGGGCGCGCGGATCGGTCAGGACGGATTCGGCTTCGCCATGGGCGCGACGCACCTGAAGGTGCCGCAGGTCGGTCGCGTGATCGTGCAGGACGATGTCGAGATCGGCGCCAACACCACCATCGACCGGGGCGCCTCCCGCGATACGGTGATCGGCGAGGGCACCAAGATCGATAACCTCGTGCAGATCGCCCACAACGTGGTGATCGGGCGCCATTGCGTGATCGTGTCGGGGGTCGGCATCTCCGGGTCGACGACGCTGGAGGATTACGTGGTGCTCGGCGGCCAGGTCGGCGTGGTCGGCCACCTGCGCATCGGGCGCGGGTCGCAGATCGCGGGCTCCTCCAACGTGAACCGCGACGTACCGCCGGGCTCGCGCTGGGGCGGCACCCCGGCCAAGCCTGTCCGGGCGTGGTTCCGCGAACTCACCACCCTCGCCCGCCTCGCGGAGCGGTCGGGTGCGGAAGCCGCCGAGGGCGAGAAGTCCTGATCGGGTTGGATCTGAAACCGCGCCTGCGGCCTTGCACATCCACGCATTTCTGCAAAAGAGAGGCCGCCTCCGGCATGGAGTCGGCCGGCAACGAAGGTAGCGCAGCACGATGAGCGAGGCGGATCAGGTTCTCGGAACGGCCGACATCCACAAGTTGCTGGAGTTGCTGCCGCACCGCTACCCGTTCCTGATGGTCGACCGCATCATCGACATCGACCGGGACGAGTCCTGTGTCGGCATCAAGAACGTGACGGCCAACGAGCCGCAGTTCCAGGGTCACTTCCCCAATCTTCCGGTCTTTCCGGGTGTGCTGATCATCGAGGGCATGGCGCAGACGGCGGGTGCCATCTGCTGTCGCCACATCATGACGGACGAGCTTCGCACGAAGCAGGTGTTCTTCATGACGATCGACAAGTGCAAGTTCCGCAAGCCGGTCATCCCGGGCGACCAGATCCGCTTCGAGATGCGCAAGATCAACCACCGTCGCACGATGTGGTGGTTCCGGGGTGAGGCGAAGGTCGATGGCGTGCTGGTGGCCGAGGCCGAAATCGGCGCCATGCTGGTGACGGAGTGAACCGATGAGCGCGCCCGCGATCCACCCGAGCGCCGTGGTCGAATCCGGCGCCGTGATCGGCGACGGGGTGCGGATCGGCCCATTTTGCCATGTCGGGCCCGATGCGGTCCTCGGCGAGGGCTGCGAACTGGTCAGCCATGTCGTGGTCGCCGGGCGCACGAGCATCGGAGCGCGCACGCGGATCTTCCCCTTCGCTTCCATCGGCCATCCGCCGCAGGACCTGAAGTATCGCGGCGAGCCCTCGACGCTGACCATCGGCGAGGAATGTCTGATCCGCGAGGGCGTCACCATGAATCCCGGCACGGCGGGCGGCGGCCTGTCGACGACGATCGGTGACCGGTGTGCCTTCCTGGCCAATTCGCATGTCGGGCACGACTGTCACGTCGGCTCCAACGTGGTCTTCTCCAACAATGTGATGCTGGCGGGCCATTGCTCGGTGGGCGATTTCGCCATCCTGGGCGGCGGCGCGGCGGTGATCCAGTTCGCCCGCGTCGGGGCCCATGCGTTCGTCGGGGGCCTCTCGGGCCTCGAGAATGATTGCATTCCCTACGGCATGGTGCTGGGGAACCGGGCCTACCTGTCCGGCCTCAACATCGTCGGGCTTCAGCGCCGCGGCTTCGCGCGGGAGGACATCCACACCCTGCGCCGCGCCTACCGGCTGCTCTTCGCGCAGGAGGGCACGCTGATGGAGAGGGTCGAGGACGTGGCGACGACGTTCGAATCCCACACGGCGGTGCGCGAGATCCTCGAATTCATCCGCGCGGGCGGCAAGCGGTCGATCTGCACGCCCCGTGAGGCTCCGGTGCCGGTCGGCGGCGCCTGATCACGTCGCCATGCCGGAGGCCGTCTCGCCCGGCGAGGGCAACCTCGTCCTGATCGCGGGCGCCGGACGCCTGCCGGAACTCGTTGCGGATTCGCTGGACAGGGCGGGCACGCCCTTCCGCATGATCGCCCTACGCGGCTTCACCGGCCGCCCCCTGCGCGGGCGGGCGAATGCCACGGTCGATCTCCTCGACCTTGCGGCGACGCTGGCCCTGCTCAAGACGTGGGGTCCTGCGGTGGTGGTCCCGGCGGGGAGCGTCGCCCGTCCGAGCGCGGCGGCGATCTTCAACGCGGGCGCCGCATGGCGGAACCGGGATACGTTGCGCGAGATAGCAGGCGGTGGCGACGATCGCCTCCTGCGCGCGGCCCTGTCGTTGGTGGAAGAGAACGGGCACCGGGTGCTCGGTGTCCATGAGGCCGCGCCGGATCTGCTCTGCCCGGAAGGCCCGCTCGGCGTCGTGAAGGCGGATGGGGAGGCGCAGGTCTCCATCGCCACGGGTCAGAGCGTCCTCAAGGCCCTTTCGCCCTTCGATGTCGGACAGGCGGTTGCCGTCGCGGGGGATCGCGTGCTGGCGGTCGAGGGCCCTGAGGGCACCGACAAGATGCTTGCGCGCGCCCGCGCCCTCGGGCGCAAACCCTTCGGGCGGGGGCGGCCCAATGCGGGCACCGTGCTGGTGAAGGCGCCTAAGGCCGGACAGGACCTTCGCATCGATCTCCCGGCGGTCGGGCCGCGCACCATCCGCAACGCTCATGCGGCGGGCTGTGCCGGGCTTGCCCTCCGGGCCGGAGGCACTCTGGTGATCGACCGCGTCGCCACCGCCGCCGAAGCCGACCGGCTCGGCCTGTTCGTGATCGGCTTAGGGGATCCCGCATGAGCGCCCCCCGCATCTGGCTCGTGGCGGGCGAGGATTCCGGTGATCAGCTTGGCGCCAAACTCATGCGGGCCCTGCGCGCGGCGGCTCCCGGCGTCACCTTTGGCGGCGTCGGGGGCGAGGCCATGGCGGAGGAAGGCTTCGCCTCCCTCTTCCCCCTCGATGATGTGGCGGTAATGGGCTACCTGCCCGTGCTCGCCAGGGCGCGGACCTTGCTGCGGCGAATCCGCGAGACGGCGGAAGATATCGTCGCGGCCAAGCCGGACATCCTCGTCATCATCGACAGCCCTGGCTTCACCCATGCTGTGGCCAAGCGGGTGCGCAAGGCCATGCCCTCGCTCCCCATCGTCGATTACGTCTCGCCGAGCGTCTGGGCATGGCGACCCTGGCGGGCGAAGGGCATGCGGCCCTTCATCGATCACGTCCTCGCCCTGCTTCCGTTCGAGCCTGAGGCGCATGCCCGCCTCGGCGGACCACCCTGCACCTATGTCGGTCATCCGCTGATCGAGCGTCTGGACGCGTTGCGACCCGATGCGGCGGCGCAAGCTCGGCGAGAACGAGCCCCCTACCCCCTCGTGGTGCTGCCGGGCTCCCGCCGCTCCGAGATCGAGCGTCTGATGCCGGTCTTCGGCCCAGCCCTTGCGCGGATTGCGCGGGACTTACCCATCGAGGCGGTTCTGCCCGCCGTGTCGCGCCACCGGGCGCGGATCGAGGAACTGGCCAAGGGCTGGGACGTGCCGGTCCGCATCGTCGGCGGGGAAGCCGAGAAATACGCCGCGTTCCGGGCGGGGCGAGCGGCGCTCGCGGCGTCTGGGACGGTCACCCTCGAACTCGCCCTCTCCGGCGTACCGACTGTCGTGGCCTACAAGGTCTCGCGGGTGGAGGAATTCATCGCCCGGCGGCTCATCCAGGTGCCGAGCATCGTGCTGCCGAACTTGATCCTCGGCCGGAACGCCATGCCGGAATTCGTGCAGGCCGAATGCTCACCGGACAACCTCGCCAACGCCCTGCTGCCGCTTGTGCGTGGCGGGCCGGAGCGGGAGGCCCAGATCGCCGCCCTCGACCGGATGGATGAGCTCACCATCCTGCCGGGCGACGATACGCCGAGCCGGGCGGCGGCGCGGGTCGTTTTGACAATGCTGCGCAGCCTATCGGTGGCGGCTCGGCCACAGGGCGGGGATGGCGCCACGCGCTGAGGCGCAGATAGCTTGACCGGACCACGGGGCGCGGTTCAATGCGCTCAGGATGGAACCCGAACGGGTCGGGACATCCGGTTGCGAGAGGGATGGCGGATCGTGCGGCGGCTTCCGCTCCTCGTCCTGGCGGCTCCTGTGGTGGTCGCGGCGCTCGGCGCCTGCACCGCGACGAGCTTCTCCTACATCTCCAAGACCTATGTCGGCCTGCCGTCGCAGGTCGTGACCATTGGCTGCAAGGAGCCCTACGAGGTCTATGACAACCGGCAGCAACGCCGGATGCTCATCGTCTCGAATGCCCTGCGCGAGGTCACCGGCTGCAACATCAACGACCTGCGGATCGACCCCGATCCGGAGGGAACACGCGTGGGCCGGTTCCGCGCCGCCGCGCGTGCCTATCTGGACGAGACCGTCCGGGAAGACTGCACCATTCGGGGCGAGACCGTGTTCGACACGCTCAAGACCGAGTTCGCCTATGCCTGCTCGGCGCCGATCGAGCCCCGCAATGCTAAGGTGCCTCGCCTGCCCGGACGTCGGCCCGGCCTTCAGGCGCAATAGGCCTCAGACCTCGGGGCGCGGAAACGTCCGCTCGGCAGCATCGCCCGCCGCCGCCAGCAGCGCGCGGGCGAAGGCCCTCGCCTCGCCTCGCTCCAGCACGACCGCCGCCGTCAAGGGATGTCCGGCGAGATCGGGCAAGGTCAATTCGAGGCGCACGCCTTCGCGCACGGCGCTGGCTTGAAGGCTCCAGCTCGCCTCCCGTCCTGGTTGCTCGGCCATGGCCAGTCCCGCCCCATCATCGCGGCACCCCGCGTGACTTCCTCCTGCCCCGCCTCTCCACAATCCTCAAGACCGGCATGTGCCGGCTTGCGTTGACGCCGTGGGCGGGATGATGTCTCCCCTGCGCCGACAAGGGAGCATGACATGTCAGAGATTTGGTTCCGCGCCGGCGAGGCGACCGTGCTGGCCGCAGAGGGTCAATACACCGACGCGATGCCCGAGGTGCTGATCGGCTCCACCCAGGGTCCCGTGGGACAGGCCTTCGCCTCCATGATGGGTCAGGCTGTCGGCCACACCCGCATGTTCGTGGTGCGCGACCTCAACCAGCTCGTGCGTCCTGCGACGATGATGACGAGCAAGGTCACGATCCAGAGCGCCGATTACGTCGAGCTTCTGGGCGGCGTCGTCCAGGCGGCGACGGGCGATGCCATCGTGGATTGCATCATCGAGGGCATCCTGCCGAAGGAGGGCCTGGATGACCTCTGCATGATCATCATGATCTGGCTCGATATCCGCTGCGCCGACGACGACAATCTCGACCGCAAGGATCTCTACCGGACCAATTACGAGGCGACCAAGCTCGCCATCGCTCGCGCCCTGAAGGGTGAGCCGACGGTCGACGAGCTGATCGCCAACCGGAAGACCGTGAAGCACTACGCACTCGAAGACATCATCGAGTACTGAGACAGCCCCACTCCGCCATTGCGAACGAAGTGAAGCAATCCAGGGACAGGCTCCTTTTTAATAGGTCCCGCTGCCCTGGATTGCTTCGCTGGCGCCCGCAATGACGGCAGCGGCTCTGAGGGTCCTTACCACCCGTTGATCCGCTCCCACACTGCGGAGGCGCGGCCTTCGCCGTCGATGACGTGGTAGCGATCGTACTGCGCGGCGGTGGCGCAGGCGTGGTTCGGCAGAATTCGCACCAGCGTGCCGACTGGTAGCTCGGGAAGCTGCGCGCTCGACCCCTTCCGCACGGCGAGCACGCCGTGCTCCTGGTTCGCTTGAGCGACGATCACGTCTGCATAAGCGTGGCCCAATCGGTCGCAGACGATGCCGTATCCCTGGTCAACGGCCTGCGTGGCAGTGCCCCGGTCGCGGGACATGGCCATCCACCCGGCATCGGTGATGATCCAGCCCTTCTCCGGCTGGTGACCGATGACGGTAGCCAGCACCGAGACGCAGATGTCCTCGACGGCGCAGGATCCGATCCCGGCCTGGACCAGATCCCCGAACATATAGACCCCGGCGCGCACTTCGGTGATGCCGTCGAGATGCCGGGCATGGCGTGCAGTCGGCGTCGAACCGACGCTGACGACGGGGCATTCGAACCCGGCCGCCCGCAGGGTCTCCGCTGCCTGAAGCGCCGCCTTGCGCTCGCCTTCGGCGGCATGAGCGAGCGCCTCCGGATCGGAGAGGCCGTAGCTCTCGCCCGCATGCAGGAGAACGCCGCGCAACGCGGCGCCTTGAGCGAGCCGTTCACCGATGCCGCGCAGCAACTCGGCGTTGCCGGGCTTCACGCCGGAGCGGTGGCCATCGGGATCGACCTCAATAAAGACCGGAAGCCGGTCCCCGCTCGCGCGGCTCCATGCAGCGACGGCTTCGGCCTGAACCAGCGAGTCGAGCACGACCGCGAGGTCCGCCTTCCAACGGCGGCGGATCTCCCCGACCCGGTCGAGCTTGTTCGGCGCGATGCCGACCGCATAGGTCAGATCGGTCACGCCGCGCTCGGCGAAATACTCGGCTTCCTTGAGGGTCGAAACCGTGGCCGGACCGCTCGGGCTCGTCATCGCCATGCGGGCCACGTCGATGGACTTGGCGGTCTTGAGGTGCGGACGGAAGGCGACCCCGTGCCGTGACACCTGCGCCTGCATGCCCGCGAGGTTGGCGGCGAGCTTGCGCTGGTCGAGGAGCAGGCAGGGTGTCTGAAGGGTGCCGAGCCCGTCGTCGATCCCGTTCGTGTTCGCCGCTCCGGTCATCCTGCACTCGCTTTTCATCAGGCCGATGGGTTCGTTTAATCCCTCGTGGCTGCGACTTTAAAGGGCGGGCTCCGTATCAGTGGCCGTGGATTGTTTGGGGCGCCCGACCGAAACCGGTGGACGGCAGGAGACGCGTTCGTCCATAGAGCCTTCAAACAAACGCGGGGAGGGCCGCTCTTGGGACGGGACGTGATCCTGGCAACTCAAGGGTTGACCATGGAATTCAAGGGATTTCGTGCGGTCAACAATGTTGCGCTGCAAGTCGAGCGCGGCACGATCCACGCGCTGATCGGCCCCAATGGGGCCGGCAAGACGACGTGTTTCAATCTACTCACGAAGTTCCTGCAACCCACAGCAGGTTCGATCCGCTATAAGGATCGCGACATTACCGGCCTGAAACCCGCCGACGTGGCGCGGCTGGGTCTCGTTCGGTCGTTTCAGATCTCGGCGGTCTTTCCGCACTTCACGGTCATGGAGAACGTCCGCATCGCGCTTCAGCGGCGGCGGCACGGCGACTCGTTCGACTTCTGGCGCGCGGAAAAGATTTTGCGCGGCTTCAATGCCGAGGCGCTGGAGTTGGTCGAGGCGGTAGGCCTGTCCGAATTTGCGAACACGCAGGCGGTGGAACTCTCCTACGGCCGCAAGCGCGCCCTGGAGATCGCCACGACACTGGCCCTCGACCCCGAAATGCTGCTCCTAGACGAGCCGATGGCGGGCATGGGACACGAGGATGTGGACCGCACCGCCGAGTTGATCCGCCGGGTGGGCAAGGACCGCACGATCCTGATGGTGGAGCACAACCTCTCCGTGGTGGCATCGCTCTCGGACCGCATCACCGTGCTTGCCCGCGGGCAGGTGCTCGCCGAAGGCGACTACGCCACCGTGTCGAAGGATCCGCGCGTGGTCGAGGCTTACATCGGGTCGGGACATGCCTGAGGCTGCGCAGAAACTGTCTTCGGTGGCCTCGACGGCGCCCCTCCTCGCGGTTCGAGGGCTCCAGGGCTGGTATGGCGAGAGCCATGTGCTCCACGGCATCGACATTGACGTGAAGGCGGGCGAGGTCGTGACCCTGCTCGGCCGCAACGGCGCGGGCAAGACCACGACGCTGCGCGCTATCATCGGCATCCTCGGTCGGCGCTCCGGCTCCATCGTCTATGACGGCGTCGAGACCATCGGCATGGCCTCGCGCAAGATCGCCAAGCTCGGCCTCGGCTACGTGCCGGAAGAGCGCGGCATCTTCTCGAGCCTCACGGTGCAGGAAAACCTGATGCTGCCCCCCCGGGTGAAGCCCGGTGGCATGTCGGTGGCCGAGATCCACACCCTGTTCCCGAACCTCAAGGAGCGCGCGGGGAGCCAGGGCACGAAGCTCTCCGGCGGCGAGCAGCAGATGCTCGCCATCGGCCGCATCCTGCGCACGGGCGCCAAGCTGATCCTGCTCGACGAGCCGACCGAAGGCTTGGCCCCGGTCATCGTCCAGCAGATCGGCCGGACCATCCAGAAGCTGAAGGCCGATGGCTACACCATCGTCCTGGTCGAGCAGAATTTCCGCTTCGCCCAGACCCTGGCCGACCGGCACTTCGTGATCGAGCAAGGCCGCGTCGTGGACCAGATCGCCAACGCCGATCTCGACGCGAACCTCGACAAACTCCACGCCTATCTCGGCGTGTGAGCAAGCCACACCTTCGTTTGACCGACCAACCGGCCGAAACGGCCGCCAAGGAGTGACACCGATGAACGGACGCTTTCCGCTCGCCGCACTCGCGGGGGCCTTCCTGGCCGGCGTGGCCATGATCGTTCCGGCTGCTGCCCAGACGACCGTGAAGATCGGTGTCCTGGGCGACCGCTCCGGCGCCTATTCCGACATCAGCGGCGAGGGCTCGGTGGTCGCCGCCAAGCTTGCGCTGGAAGATTTCAAGCCCGAGGAAAAGGGCCTGAAGGTCGAGATCGTCTCGGCCGACCACCAGAACAAGCCGGATGTCGGCGCGGCCATCGCCCGTCAGTGGTACGACCGCGACAAGGTCGACATGATCACCGACGGCGTGACCTCCTCCGTCGCGCTGGCGATCAGCCAGGTGACCAAGGAAAAGAACAAGGTCTTCATCGACACCGGCGCGGGCACCGCCGACCTGACCGGCCCGCAATGCAGCCCGAACACGATCCACTGGGTCTACGACACGGTGGCGCTGGCGAACGGCACCGGCGGCGCCATGGTGAAGCGCGGCGGTAACACGTGGTTCTTCCTCACCGCCGATTACGTCTTCGGCCAGACGCTTCAGCGCGACACGACCAAGGTCATCGACAAGAACGGCGGCAAGGTCGTCGGCTCGGTGAAGACGCCGTTCCCGACCGCCGACTTCTCGTCCTTCCTGCTTCAGGCGCAAAGCTCCGGCGCGAAGGTGATCGGGCTGGCCAATGCGGGCGCGGACACGATCAACGCGATCAAGCAGGCCGGTGAGTTCGGCATCACCGAGGGCGGTCAGTCCCTCGCCGGTCTCCTCGTCTTCTCGTCGGACGTGCATTCGCTCGGCACCAAGGTCGCCCAGGGCCTCGTGCTCACCGAGCCGTTCTATTGGGACCTGAACGACCAGACCCGCGCCTTCTCCGACCGTTTCGCGAAGCAGATGAAGGGCTCGAAGCCGACCTCGAACCATGCCGGCGTCTATTCGGACGTGCTTCACTACCTGAAAGCGGTGGCCGAGCTGAAGTCGACCGCCGACGGCGCCGCCACCGTCGCCAAGATGAAGGCGATGCCGACCGACGATCCGCTGTTCGGCAAGGGCGTGGTGCGCGCCGACGGCCGCAAGATCCACGACATGTACCTGTTCGAGGTCAAGAAGCCCACCGAGTCGAAGGGCGAGTGGGATCTCTACAAGAAGCTCGAGACGATCCCCGGCGATCAGGTCTTCCGCCCGCTGGGCGAGGGCAACTGCCCGCTGGTCAAGGGCTGAGCGTGTAGGCGTCTGGGAGTCCGGCCATGATGACGATATTCGGGGTGCCGACCCAGGCGCTGTTCGGCCAATTGCTGCTCGGGCTGATCAATGGATCGTTCTACGCGATCCTGTCGCTCGGGCTGGCGATCATCTTCGGCCTGTTGAACATCATCAACTTCGCCCACGGCGCGCTCTATATGATGGGCGCGTTCGTGGCGTGGATGCTGCTCACCTATCTCGGCCTCGGCTATTGGTGGGCGCTGGGGCTGGCGCCCCTCGTCGTCGGCGTGTTCGGGGTCATCCTCGAACGCGTGTTGATCGCGCGGCTGTACAAGCTCGATCATCTCTACGGCCTGCTCCTGACCTTCGGTCTGGCGCTGATCATCCAGGGCCTGTTCCGCAACCAGTACGGCGTGTCGGGCCTGCCCTACGCCATCCCGTCCGAACTCTCGGGCGGGCAGCGGCTGCCCTTCATGTTCCTGCCGAACTACCGGGCCTGGGTGGTGGTGGCCTCGCTCACCGTCTGCATCGCGACGTGGCTCGTCATCGAGAAGACCAAACTCGGCGCCTATCTGCGGGCGGCCACCGAAAACCCGACCCTCGTCCAGGCCTTCGGCGTTAACGTGCCCCTGTTCCTGACCTTGACCTACGGGTTCGGCGTGGCGCTGGCGGGCTTCGCGGGCGTGCTCGCGGCCCCGATCTATTCGGTGAACCCGAACATGGGCGCGGACATCATCATCGTGGTGTTCGCGGTGGTGGTGATCGGCGGCATGGGCTCGATCATCGGCTCGGTCATCACCGGCTTCGCCCTGGGCCTCGTCGAGGGCCTGACCAAGGTCTTCTATCCCGAGGCGTCCTCAACCGTGATCTTCGTGATCATGGTGGTGGTGTTGCTCGTCAAACCCGCCGGCCTGTTCGGGCGCACGGCCTGACGTAACGGAAAGCGCGACCATCATGGCCGACACCGCCGCCCTCGACGCCGCCCCCATCGCATCCGCCCTGCCGGAAAGCCGGGACGACAAGGCACTCCAGCGCAAGATCTTCATCGGCCTCGCCGTGCTGCTCGTGCTGGCGCCGCTGGTCCTCTATCCCGTCTACCTCATGAAGGTGCTGTGCTTCGCGCTGTTCGCGCTGGCCTTCAACCTGCTGCTTGGGTACGGCGGCCTGCTCTCCTTCGGCCATGCCGCCTATTTCGGCATGGCGAGCTACCTTTCGGCCTACAGTGCCAAGATATGGGGGCTGACGCCCGAGGTTGCGATCCTCCTCGGCACGGCGACCGCCGCCCTCCTCGGGCTGGTCTTCGGCGCGCTCGCGATCCGAAGGCAGGGCATCTACTTCTCGATGATCACCCTGGCGCTCGCGCAGATGGCGTTCTTCTTCGCCCTGCAGGCGAAGTTCACGGGCGGCGAGGACGGTATCCAGGCCGTGCCCCGCGGCGCCCTGTTCGGGGCGATCCCCCTCGACGACGACCGGGTGATGTATGCCCTCGTCGCCGTGGTGTTCTTCTTCGGGATGCTCGCGATCTACCGGATCATCCACTCGCCCTTCGGGCAGGTGCTGAAGGCGATCCGCGACAACGAGAGCCGCGCCGTCTCGCTCGGCTACCGCGTGAACCAGTACAAGCTCGCGGTCTTCGTCCTGTCCGCGACGCTGGCCGGACTCGCGGGCGCCACCAAGGCGATCGTGTTCCAGCTCGCCTCGCTCACCGACGTGCATTGGTCGATGTCGGGCGAGGTGGTGCTCATGACGCTCGTCGGCGGCATGGGCACCGTGTTCGGCCCCATCGTCGGCGCGCTGGTGATCGTCACCATGGAGACCTACCTCGCGCAGTTCGGCGCCTGGGTGACGGTCATCCAGGGCTGCGTCTTCGTGCTCTGCGTGCTGCTGTTCCGCGAAGGCATCGTGGGGCTCATCGCTCGCATGCTGCGCAAGCCGCTATAGGGCGCGGAGAAGATTCGCGGCGCCCGGCGCCGCGATTTTGCGCGTTGCTGGCGGCCCCTTGGGCGGACTGCCTTCGTGTTGGACGCCTTGACAACAGCGCTTGACACCCTAGGGCCAAGCTTGTGTTGCTTTCCGGCACCAGAATGTTTTGGAGTTCTATCGAAAAGCTGATTTTGCCCGTTCGGAGCCAAGTCTAGCGTCGCGCGAAAACGGCCACGCTACCTTTCGTTAACCAATCGATTCACATCATTCACCATCAAAACGATCGGTGACGTGATGGCCCCTGCTCGCTCCCGCAGTTTCGACGACCCCACCCTGGATTGCCCTGTTTCACCCGAGACGGTCGGCCGCCTCGCACGGGCGACGCCGGGCGATCTCCCCGACCTCGTGGAGGGGATTCCCGAGTCGACACGAGCCAGGCTTGCGGTCTGGCTCTACGGGCGCAGCCACACCCACGAGATTGGCGTGCGCATCGCCGCGACCTGCGACGGCACGAGCCTCCGCCGCGCTGGCGGGCTGATCGGCAACGCGCTCTACGACCTGTCCCGCCGTCCCTACGCCGCACCGACGCACGGCACGCGGGTCAGCGGTTCGGCGCGGATCAGCCTCGGCGGATCGAGCCGTTACGCCTGAGACCACTTCGTCCCCTGGAGCGCACGTCCTCCAGGGGGTATCGTCGCGGGACATGTCAGCCGCCCCCGCCACGATCCGCCGCCTCGACCCCGTCCTCGTGGACCGCATCGCTGCGGGCGAGGTGGTCGAGCGCCCGGCCTCCGCCGTCAAGGAATTGGTGGAGAACGCCATCGATGCGGGCGCGCGCTCCATCGAGATCACCATCGAGGGCGGCGGTCGGCGACTGATCCGCGTGGTCGATGACGGGCGCGGAATGAGCCCGGACGATCTCGCACTGGCCGTCGAGCGCCATGCCACCTCCAAGCTGCCCGACGGCGACCTGAGCGCCATCGCGACGCTCGGCTTTCGCGGCGAGGCCCTGCCCTCCATCGGTGCGGTCTCGCGCCTGTCGATCACCACCCGCCCCGAGGGCGCCGAGGCCGGGGCGAGCCTTGTGGTCGATGCGGGGCGCAAGGGCGAGGTGATGCCCGCCGCCGCCGCGCGGGGGACTCGCATCGAGATCACCGACCTCTTCGCCGCGACACCGGCCCGGCTCAAGTTCCTGAAGTCGGACCGCGCCGAGAACGCAGCCGTGGGCGAGATCGTCCGCCGCCTCGCCGCCGCACAGCCGGGCATCCGCTTCACCCTACGCACCGAAGCGGGCCAGCCCCTGGTCCTCCCGGCCGAGGCGGGAGAGGAGGCGTCGCTGCGGCGCCTCGCCTCGGTGCTGGGGCCGGATTTCAAGGCCAACGCCCTTCCGGTCGATCTGCAGCGCGAGGGCTTCGCCGTCTCCGGTCATGTCGGGCTGCCGACCTTCCACCGGGGTGCCGGGAGCCACATCCACCTCGTTGTCAACAGTCGGCCAGTGCGCGACCGGTTGCTCCTCGGCGCGGTGCGCGGGGCCTATGCCGATACCCTGGCTTCGGACCGGCATCCGGTGCTCGGTCTCGTCATCGCCTGCGCCCCCGACCTCGTGGACGTGAACGTCCATCCGGCCAAGACGGAGGTGAGGTTCCGGGAGCCGGGTCTGGTCCGCGCCCTCGTCGTCAGCGCGATCCATGACGCCCTGCGCCGGGGCGGCGCCCGCTCGGCGACGACCGGCGGCCTGCGCACCATCGAGGCCCTGCGCCCCGCCGCGCCGCGCCTGACCGCCCATACCGGCTATGCGGCTCCGAGCCTGTTCAAGACCGGCGCCGCGCCGCGCCTGCGGGACATGCCCTCCTTCGGGGCCCCGTCGGGCTATGACGGTCCCGCCTACCGGCCGACGCCCGGCCTCGCGGAAGCGGTCCAGGACCTGCTCCAAGCCCCGCCGAGCCTGCCTTCTTCCTTGCCGCCCCAGGCGGAAGTCGCGCCCGAGACGGAGGCGGCCCTGGAGGATCACCCGCTCGGTGCGGCACGGGCGCAGATCCACGGCACGTATATTCTGGCGCAGACCCGCGACGGCCTCGTCATCGTGGACCAGCACGCGGCGCATGAGCGCCTCGTCTACGAGCGTCTGAAGGCGCAGCGCGCGGCCGGGGGCATCGCCCGGCAGGGCCTGCTGATCCCGGATGTCGTCGAGATGGAGCCGGAGGCAGCCGAACGGCTCTGCGCCTGCGCGGAAGACCTGGAGCGGCTCGGCCTCGCCCTGGAACCGTTCGGGCCGGGGGCCGTCCTGATCCGGGAGATCCCGGCCCTCCTGATCGGCGCGAGCCTCCGCGACCTCGTGACCGACATCCTCGATGCGCTGGATGCCAGCGGGCTCGAAGAGGGCGGCGACCCGGCGACGGAGACCGGCCCCCTCGGACGACGCCTCGATGCGGTACTTTCAAGGATGAGTTGCCACGGCTCGGTCCGCGCCGGGCGGCGCCTGAAGCCCGAGGAGATGAACGCATTGCTCCGCGAAATGGAGGCGACGCCGAATTCGGGCCAGTGCAACCATGGCCGCCCGACCTCGGTGGAACTGAAGCTCACCGATATCGAGCGGCTGTTCGGGCGACGATAGACGAGCCTACTTCTCGTACTTGATGTAGGCGAAGCGCGGATCGGTCGGCGTTCCTTCGAGCCCCTGCCCTTCCGAGGCGGGTTGCCAGGAGACGACCTCCTCGATCTTCTTGGCCAGGGCGAAATCCTTATCGGTGATGCCCTTCGCGGCGTGGTTCATCAGCCGCACCTCGACCCAGGCGTAGGACGCGGTGATGTCCGGGTGGTGCCACGCGGCCTCAGCAAGATGGCCCACGGTGTTGATGACCATGAGCGTGCCCTTCCAGCCCGCCGTCTTGTAGGTGCGGCGGATCCAGCCATCCTCCAGTCGCCAGGAGGGGAGCTCGGCTTTGAGCCGGGCCTCCACCGCCGCCTCGTCCATGGCTCCTTCGCGCCGCTCGGTCATTCCGTTTCCTCCGTCATCGTGGTCGCCAGGAAAGGTGCCCGGCACGCCAGCCGCGTGCAAGGTCGTCCCGACCCGGTGGACGAGCCCACTCGTGCGCCCTATGACCTTTTTGGCAATGGCGCCCGCCCCCGGCGGTGCCCAAGGCTGCCGTGAAAGGCCGCTTGGCCGGGCTCTCGGCTCGAGGCTAATTTGCCAAGGTGGACCGGTGACCACCGGAACCGCCGGAATACCGGAGGAGGAACGGCTCATGCTGTCACGGCGTGCGATGCTCGCCGCCGGCCTGCTCGGCGGGTTCGCGGCCCGAACAGGGCATGCGGGCGACCTCCCCGTAATCCGGCTCGGAAGCCTGCCGTTCGGCACCTCCACCTGGGAGGCGGCGGTGATCAAGGCGCGCAGCCTCGACACGGCCAACGGTTTCACCCTGGAGGCCACCAAGCTCGCGGGCAACGATGCCGCGCGGATCAGCTTCGTGGGGGGGCAGGTCGATACGATCATCGGCGACCTGCTCTGGGCTGCACGGCTCAGCAACGAAGGCCAGGGACTGCGCTTCATCCCCTATTCGACCTCCGAGGGCGCCGTGATGGTGCCGAAGGATAGCCAGATCCAGAGCCTGAAGGATCTGGCGGGCAAGAAGTTCGGCGTGGCGGGTGGTCCGCTCGACAAGAACTGGCTGCTTCTGAAGGCGCAGGCGCGGGACGCGGCCGGAATCGATCTCGAGAAGCAATGCGAGATCGCCTATGGCGCGCCCCCGCTCATCACCCTCAAGCTGGAACAGGGCGCGCTCGACGCCGCCCTGACTTATTGGACCTACTGCGCGCGGCTCGAACCCAAGGGCTTCCGCCGCCTGATCCGCGCCGAGGACATCATGCGCGCGCTCGGTGCGGGCGGTGACGTCTCGCTGATCGGTTACCTGTTCCACTCCACCACCGTCGCGGAGAAGCCCGCGGCGGTGGCCGGATTCTACCGTGCTTCGCGGGCGGCGAAGGACATGCTGGCCTCGGACCCCGCGACCTGGGACCTCGTGCGCCCGCTGATGGACGCCAAGGACGACGCCACGTTCGAATCCCTGAAGCGCGAATTCCTGGCGGGCACGCCGCGCAGGCCGGTGACGGCCGAGCGAACCGACGCGCTGAAGCTCTACGCCGTGCTGTCGCGGCTCGGCGGCGAGCGCCTCGTCGGCTCCGGCAACGGATTGCCGCAGGACTTCTACTACGATGGATCCCGGGATGGCTGATACCAGCGCGACCCTGCCCGCGTGCTGACCCGCATCATCTCCCTGGCGATCCTGATCGCTGCGTGGCAGGCCGCCGCGTGGGAAGCCCATTCGCGCCTGCTACCCGCGCCGCTCGCCGTGCTCGACTTCATCGTCGCGGAGGCCAAGCGGGGCGACCTCGCCCACAATGTCGGCATCACGTTGCTGCGTGTGGCGATCGCCTTCGCCATTGCAATGGGGCTCGGCACCGCTTTGGGCGTCGCCCTGGGCCGCTCGCGCAAGGCGGACCTCGCCCTCGACACGCCGCTGCTCGTGTTGCTGAATACGCCCGCTCTCGTCATCACCGTGCTCGCCTATGTCTGGGTCGGACTGAACGAGACGGCGGCGATCCTCGCCGTGGTGCTGAACAAGCTGCCGAACGTCGCGGTCATCGTCCGCGAGGGGTCGCGCAACCTCGATCCCGGCCTGGAGGAGATGGCACGCGCCTACCGGTTCGACCGCTGGACTTGGATGCGCGACGTGCTCGTCCCGCAATTGCAGCCCTACATCGTCACGGCGGCGCGCTCGGGCCTGTCGCTCGCGTGGAAGATCGTCCTCGTGGTCGAACTGCTCGGGCGACCGGACGGTGTGGGCTTCGCCATCAACTTCTACTTCATCCAGAGCACCGACGTGGCCGCCATCATCGGCTACAGCCTCGTGTTCATGGCGGTGATGATCGGGATCGACGTGCTCCTCCTCCAGCGGCTCGAAGCCCATGTCCGTCGCTGGCGCTGACGGGATGCCAGTCCTGCGGGTCGCCGTCGCGGGCAAGACCTACCGGCCGAAGGGCGCCGCGCCCGTGGAGGCGGTGCGCGACCTCGCCTTCACGATCCGGGAGGGTGAGATCGTCTGCCTCATCGGACCGTCCGGTGCGGGCAAGACCACAACCCTGCGCATCCTGCTCGGCCTCGACACCGACTTCACCGGCGAGGTTGCGGGCGCGGAGCAGGCCGGCATCGTGTTTCAGGAGCCGCGCCTGCTGCCTTGGCGCAGTGTGGAACACAATGTCCGCCTCGGCCTCGCCAAGGCCGACCGGGGCCGCGACCTCGATGCCCTGTTCGAACGGCTGGGCCTCACGCCCTGGCGCACAAGCTTTCCCCGCGCCCTCTCCCTCGGAATGCAGAGGCGCGTCGCCCTCGCAAGGGCCTTGGCCGGTGGGCCGAAGGTGCTGGTGCTGGATGAACCTTTCGTCTCGCTCGACGACAACGCGGCGGCCGAACTGCGCGCTCTCGTGGTCGACACGGTGGATGCAGCGGGGATGAGCGTGCTGATGGTGACGCATAACGTCGCCGAGGCCATCGCCATCGCCGACCGTCTGCTCCTCGTCTCCCGCCGCCCCGCGACGCTGGTCGCAGACATCACCCTCGACCGGCCTCGCCGCCTGCGGGACCGGGCTTGGGCCGACGCGACGAGGACCGGCCTGTCCGCCCGGCATCCCGAGGTGATCGCGGACTGAACTGCGTTCAGTTCGCCTTCGCCTCGATGTCGAGCCGGTCGAGCACGGAGGCCGGGGAGCCCGCGGTGCCGAGCTCCACGAAGCCGATGCCCGTGGGCTCCTTCGATTTGGCGCGGATCGTCAGCTTGCCCGGATTCATCACGAACTGACCCATGGCCGCGCCGATGGTCTTGGCCGCCGGGCCATTGCCGAGGATCACCGGCACCCCGAGCACGCTGGCGGTGACGTATTCCTTGCGCAACTCGTCGGGCTTCAGGCTCAGCTCCTTCGCCTGAGCGGCCAGGAAACGCTCGAACAGGCCGCTATTCTCCACCGTGAGATCGACGGTCCGCGCATTGCCCGAGAACAGCAGCATGGTCTGCGCCGGGACACTTCCAGAGAACAATTCCGGACCGATGCCCCCGAACAGAGCCGCAAGGCGCACCGTACCGATATCCTTCCCCGCAATCGTGACGTCGCGTAGGGCGACGGTGCGGGCGGCCTCGTCCCAGGCAGCATCGGCCGTCATGTCGAAGCTCAGGTCGCCGTAGCCGAAGGCCGGAAGGGCACCGACCAACGGCAGGCCCGCCGCCAGAGAAGCGGGCACGTCGAGCCCGGTGAGCGCGAGCCGCGTCGAGGGCGGCGCGCCCTCCGAAGCGGGTCCGACGCCGAACACGGCCTTACGCAGGGCAACGCGGTTCGTCTTGAGGGCCGCGGGCACGGCGAGCGGGTCGCCGGCCTTGGCATCCGGGGCGCGGGCTTCAGCGACCCGCGTCCGCGCAGTGGACTTGCCGCCCGCCGCCTGCTTCCCAGCGGGCGCATCCAGAGAGCCGCGCCGTTGCACCGGCGGCGGAGCGGGGGGCAGATCGACGGTGAGATCGGTGAGGGTCAGGGTGCCCATGCCGGTGGCGAGGCGACGGCTCTCCTCGGCATTCGGCGCGGTGTCCGGCTTGTCGGCGAGCCGTCGCATCTCAGCGATCACCGGAGCGAGGTTCATGCCCGTCAAGGTGATCTTGCCGAGGCGCGTCCGGGTGTTACCGCTGGACACGCTGGCACCCTCGATGCCCAGCCCGGCATCGGGACCGGCGGAGGCGTAGAACAGCCGCTCGGCTTCGAGGAGCAAAGGCTCCGCGGTCGAATCGCTGATGCTGACGCCCTTGAGGTCGATGCTGCCGACCGTCTGCGCGCCGAGCAGGTCGGCGGTGGCGGAGGCCGCACCGCGCTTGGTTTCGGGATCGTCGAAGCCCCGCGAAAGAAGGTCGAGGGAGCCGTTCCAGCCCTTCGGCACCTGGCGGGCGCCGAGATCGCGCCCCTCCAGACGCGCGACCTTCACGGTCGTGCCCTTGGCGTCAGAGAGGGCGATGTCGGACAGCTGCATCGTGCCATAGACACGCAGGGTCGGCCCCTTGCCGTCACCGGGCTCCAGGGCGAGCCTTGCGAAGGAGGCGAGATCGACATCGGTCGCGCGGAAGGCGCCGTAGGTGCCCGCCGCATCCGGCGCCGCCTTGGTCCCCTTGGAACTGAGGGTGACGCCCGAAGCGGTCAATTCGCCGATACGGCCACCGCGCACGTCGCGGGCGACCATGTCGCGATAGGTCGCGCTCTGTCGCTGGTCACCGGGACCGGCATGTTCCGAATTGAGGACCGGCGCCGTCAGGCTCGCCGCGTCGAGCCGCGCAAGGCGCACGGCCCAGGGCTCGGAGGCATCGGCCTTGAAGATCGCCGCGAGATCGTCCCGCGACAGGCGGGTGCCGCTCGCGGTGAGCTTGGGCACCTTGATGACGGTGGCGCCGAGCGGCAGCACCACATCGGTGAGCGTCACGTCCTGGACGGCGGCGGCGCCTTCCTGCGCACGCACCGGATGAGGGACAGCGAGGCCGAAAGCCAGCGCGGCGGCGCAGGCTACGAGGGCCGACCGGAGACGGCGAGCCGCCGGAAAAGTCATGGACAGGTCCAACTTGCCGAGACACGGGCGCGACGGATCGCGTCGCGCGTTTTCCGTCGCGACACAATCGTTGGATGGTGGCGCGAGCGTGGCGAACGGGACCTGTCACCCGGCCGCAACGTTTTCGGCAGGTCGTTCAGAGCGAGAAAGAGGTCCCGCAGCCACAGGAGGCGGTAGCGAGGGGGTTCTCGATCTTGAAGGATTGGCCGATCAGATCGTTGACGAAGTCGATGGTCGATCCGGCCATGTACTGCACCGAGACCGGGTCCACGATCACCGTAGCGCCATCGCGCTCGATGGCGATGTCCTGGTCCTGCCGGTCGCGGGCGATATCGAAGGCGTAGGAAAAGCCGGAGCAGCCCCCGCCGTTCACGCTGATGCGCAGCAGGGAGCCGGGCGGCTCGTCGCCCATGATCTCGTTGATGCGCTTGGCGGCGCGGGGCGTCAAAGTGATCTCGGACATCGTTTCAGCCACAGGCAAATCCGCGGCGGCACGGGACGGCGATTGCCCCGAGCCCTCGGACCACCAAGATATGGGCCTCCGGTCCGTGCTGCAATGCGGGCGGGTGAGGAGCGACTGTGCAAGACACGAAACGGGCCAACGGCGAGCGGTGGCGGGCACCCTACGCGACCGATCCCGCCGCGACGCGGGGGCGGCTCATCACGGAGCCGGGCTCGCCCACGCGCAGCGATTTCCAGCGCGACCGCGACCGGATCATCCATTCGACTGCGTTCCGGCGGCTGAAGCACAAGACGCAGGTCTTCGTGCACCACGAAGGTGACCATTACCGCACGCGGCTCACCCATTCGCTGGAAGTGTCGCAGATCGCCCGCGCATTGGCCCGCGCCCTGGGGCTCGATGAGGATCTGGCGGAGGCGCTCGCCCTCTCGCACGACCTCGGCCATACCTGCTTCGGCCATACCGGCGAGGATGCGCTCGATGCCTGCATGGCCCCCTTTGGCGGGTTCGACCACAACGCTCAGACCCTGCGCATCGTCACGCGGCTGGAACGGCGATATGCCGGGTTCGACGGGCTGAACCTGACCTGGGAGACCCTCGAAGGGCTGGTAAAGCATAACGGGCCGCTCCTGACAGCTCAGGGCGTTCCGACGCCGCGCTACGCCGAGCGAGGCATCCCGGCGGCCATCCTCGAATACAATGCGGTTTACCCCCTGGACCTCGCCCTCCATGCCGGGCCGGAGGCGCAGGCCGCCGCCCTCGCCGACGACATCGCCTATGCCGCGCACGATCTCGATGACGGGCTGCGCGCCGGGCTGTTCGACCTGAAGGATCTCACCGCCGTGCCCTTCCTCGCGGGGCTTCTTGAGGAGATCGAGGCCCTGCATCCGGGGTTGGAGCCTGCGCGGATCGTCCACGAACTCGCGCGCCGGGTGATCACCCGCTTCGTCGAGGACGTGATCCGCGAGAGCGAGCGGCGGATCGCGGCTCTCAACCCCGCAAGCGTCGCCGACATCCATGCGGCCGGTGCCCCCGTCGTCGCCTTCTCGCGGACGATCGAGGCGGCCGATGCGGAGGTGATGCGGTTCCTCTGGAAACGCATGTACCGCGACGCCAGCGTCGTCGCGGTGCGGGAGAAGGCATCAGCCATCGTCACGGACCTGTTCACGGCCTTCAAAGCCGACCCGTCTCGGATGCCGCCGGAATGGAGTGCCGACCTCGCCGGAGCCTCCGAGCCACGAATCGCCCGCCGCATCGCGGACTACATCGCCGGCATGACCGATACCTATGCCGTGCTCGCGCACCGCAAGCTGTTCGACGCGACACCCGAGCTTCAGCCCTCTCCGCCGAGCCGTGGGCTGCCCTTGGCGGAACCATAGCCGCGCAGGCGCTCTTGCCCGCCCCGCTTCACGGCAGGGCGGGGATGGTGTAGCGCGATCCGTTTCCCGAAAGCCGCTAGCACCGTCCCATGCCGTCTGCCACGCCGAGCCGCATCGATAGCACCTTCGCCAAGGCCCGTTCCGAGGGCCGCGCGGTGCTGGTCACCTACATTATGGCGGGGGATCCGGACCCGGAGACCTCGCTGGAGGTGCTGCGCGCCCTGCCCGGCGCCGGGGCGGACATCCTCGAATTCGGCATGCCCTTCACCGATCCCATGGCCGATGGCCCGGCGATCCAGGCGGCAGGCCTGCGCGCCTTGAAGTCGGGACAGGACGTCGCGAAGACGCTGGACCTCGCCCGCCGCTTCCGGGCCGAGAACCAGACGACGCCGATCGTGCTGATGGGTTACTACAACCCGATCCACACCTACGGCGTCGACAGGTTCCTGGCCGACGCGGTCGAGACCGGTATCGATGGGCTGATCGTGGTCGATTGCCCGCCGGAGGAAGATTCCGAGCTCTGCCTCCCGGCGCTGGCGAAGGGCATCGCCTTCATTCGGCTTGCCACCCCTACCACCGACGAGCGGCGCCTGCCCGCAGTGCTCGCGAACACGGCGGGCTTCGTCTACTACGTGTCGATCACCGGCATCACCGGCACGGCCACCCCCGATTTCGGGCGCGTGGCCGAGGCGGTGGGGCGGATCCGCAAGCACACCAAGCTTCCGGTGGTGGTCGGCTTCGGCGTGAAGAGCGGCGCCCACGCCGCTGCCATCGCCAAGGGCGCGGACGGTGTGGTGGTTGGCTCGGCCCTGGTCGATGCGCTCCACCGCTCCCTCGACAGCGGAGGCCGGGCCGGCGACGGCACGGTCGAGGCCGTGACCTCCCTGGTGCGGGAACTCGCCGAGGGCGTCCGCTCCGTCAGCCACACGGCTTAAACCCATCACTCCATTCGGCGCCCCGGCGCCGCATCGAACGACACGGGCGATTCAGCATGGTCGAACCGATGAACTGGATCTCGGAGGTCGTGCGCCCCCGGATCAAGACGCTGTTCAAGCGCGAGACGCCAGAGAACCTCTGGGTCAAGTGCCCCGATACCGGACAGATGGTCTTCCACAAGGAGGTGGAGGCCAACCACTGGGTCATTCCCGGCTCCGAACATCACCTGAAGATGAGCGCCGCCGCGCGCCTCAAGATGATGTTCGACGGTGGAACGTGGATCGATGTGGCCCTGCCCGAGGTCGCCACGGACCCGCTGAAGTTCCGTGACGAGAAGCGCTACGTCGACCGCCTAAAGGACGCTCGCAGCAAGACCGGCCTGCAGGACGCGTTCAAGATCGGCTTCGGCCGCGTCGGCGGAATTCCGATGACGCTGGCCGTGCAGGAATTCGGCTTCATGGCCGGCTCCCTCGGGATGGCAGCGGGCGAAGCCTTCGTGCGCGGTGCCGAAAAGGCGGTGGAGAAGAAGACGCCCTACGTCCTGTTCTCGGCCTCCGGCGGCGCGCGGATGCAGGAGGGTATCCTCTCACTCATGCAGATGCCGCGCACGACCGTGGCGGTGCGGCGACTGCGCGACGCGCGCCTGCCCTACATCGTGGTGCTGACGAACCCGACCACGGGCGGCGTCACCGCGTCCTACGCCATGCTGGGAGATGTCCACCTGGCCGAGCCGGGGGCGCTGATCTGCTTCGCGGGACCGCGCGTCATCGAGCAGACGATTCGCGAGAAGCTGCCTGACGGCTTCCAGCGGGCGGAATATCTGCGCGAGCACGGCATGGTGGATCAGGTCGTCCATCGGCATCAGTTGAAGGATACGATCACGACCCTCTGCGGTCTTCTGATGAACCTGCCCGCCCCCGCGCAGGCCGAAACGGCCTCCGCGCCCGCCGCCGAGATGGCCTGAGGGTCGATGGACTCTTCCGACGCCCTGCTGGCGCGCTTCCTGGCGCTGCATCCCCGGACGATCGATCTCTCCCTCGGGCGGATCGAACGGCTTCTCGCGCGACTGAACCACCCCGAGCGACGCCTGCCGCCGGTGATCCACGTCGCCGGGACCAACGGGAAGGGATCGACCATCGCGTTCATGCGCGCGATCCTCGAAGCCGGGGGGCTCGCGGCCCACGTCTACACCTCGCCGCACTTGGTGCGGTTCCACGAACGCATCCGGCTCGGTGCCATCGGCGGCGGGCGATTCGTGGATGAGGACAAGCTCGCCGACGCGTTCCGCCGCTGTGAGGCGGCCAATGCCGAAGATCCGATCACCGTCTTCGAGATCACGACCGCCGCCGCACTCCTGCTCTTCTCCGAGCATCCGGCGGATGTACTGCTGCTCGAAGTGGGCCTGGGCGGCCGGGTGGACGCCACCAACGTGATCGATGAACCCGCCTGCGCCGTGGTAACGCCCATCGGCCGCGATCATGCGGAATATCTCGGCGATACGGTGGAACTGGTCGCGACCGAGAAGGCGGGCATCTTCAAGCGCGGCTGCCCGGCGGTGATCGCCACGCAGGATTACGCCGAGGCCGACACGGTGCTGTGCCGCCAGGCCGAGCGGGTCGGGGCGACCCCGATCATCGTCGGCGGCCAGGACTTTTCCGTACACGAGGAACGCGGGCGGCTCGTCTATCAGGACGAAACCGAACTGTTCGATCTCCCCAAGCCCCGCCTTGCCGGGCGCCACCAGCTCGTAAACGCCAGCACCGCCATCGCGGCCCTGCGCGCGGCCGGGTTCGGAGATATCGGCACCGCCGCCCTGGAACGGGGCCTCACGGGTGTCGAATGGCCGGGCCGCCTGCAACGCCTCGGCAAGGGGCGCCTCGCCGACCTCGTGCCGAACAGCGCCGAGCTCTGGCTCGACGGCGGGCACAACATGGATGGCGGACGCATCCTCGCCGCCGCGATGGGCGACCTCGGCGAGCGCAGCGATGCCCCCCTCGTGCTGATCGTCGGCTTGCTCGGCACCAAGGATGCAGACGGCTTCCTCCGTCACTTCGTGGGCCTCGCCCGCGCGCTGATCGCGGTGCCGATCCCCAATCAGGTCGCGGCTCGCCCGCCGGAGGAAGTCGCGGAGATCGCGGAGCGTGCTGGTCTCTCGGCGCGTGTCGCTCCGAGCGTCGAAGCCGCGCTGGAAACCGTCGGTGATATCAGCTTCGAACGGGCACCACGCATCCTGATCTGCGGCTCGCTCTACCTCGCCGGGCAGGTGCTGGCGTCGAACGGCACGCCGCCGACCTGATCACCCTCACCGTCTTTGCGAGCGGAGGGTGCTATCCCGCCGCCCGCATTTCCGGCAACGATTCTGCGCTCCAGCTGCGGACATGCGCGTCGATGGCGAGGGCCTCTTCCACATCGGCCGGGGCCTTGGGATAGACCGGCGCAAAATGCGTGCAGGCGCGCTCGACGAGGTCGGCGATGCCGTAGAAGTCGATCCCCCCGGCGATGAACGCCGCGACCGCAACCTCGTTGGCGGCGTTCATCACGGTCGGCGCCGCGCCGCCCTCGGACAGCGCCGCGCGAGCGATGCGCAGGCACGGGAAACGCTCCTCATCCGCCGCCTCGAAGGTCAGTGAGCCGAGCTTCACGAGGTCGAGGGGCCGACCGCGCTCGATCGACAGGCGATCGCCCAGGCCGAGGCAATGCGAGATCGGGACACGCATGTCCGGCAGCGCGAGCTCCGCCGTCACTGCACCGTCGATCCAATAGACCATCCCGTGGATGACCGATTGCGGATGCACCACCACGTCGAGCCGCTCGGGCTCGATGCCGAAGAGGTGGTGCGCTTCGATCAGTTCCAGCCCCTTGTTCATCAGGGAGGCGGAATCGATGTTGATCTTCATGCCCATCGACCAAGTCGGGTGGGCAGCGGCCTCGGTGGGTGAGGCTGCAGCGATACGCTCCCGCGTCCAGGTGCGGAACGGGCCGCCCGAGGCCGTGATCATCAGGGTGCGCACGTCGTCGAGGGGGCGGCCGTGCAGGGCCTGCGCCAAAGCGTCGTGCTCGGAATCCATCGGCCAGATGGTGGCGCCGTAGCGCTTGGCATCGCGCATGAAGGCGTCACCCGCGCAGACCAAGCTTTCCTTGTTGGCGAGCGCCACGGTGCGACCCAGGCGCAGCGCCGCGTGGGTCGGCTTGAGACCGGCCGCTCCGCTGACGGCAGCGACCACGATATCGGCCTCGCGGGACACGGCCTCCATCACGGCCCCCTCCCCCGCGCCGCTCGGGATGCCCGTTCCCGCAAGAGCCTCGGCCAGGGCCGGGCCGCCGGCCTCGTCGGCCAGGGCCGCGAAGCTGGCGTTCAACTCGCGGGCGACATTGGCCAGCGCCACCGCATCGCGCCCGCCGACTACCGCGCCTGTGCGGAAACGATCTGCGTGCTGCGTGAGTAGGTCCGCCGTGGAGCGGCCGATGGAGCCGGTGGCCCCCAAAACGGTGACGGTCTGCACCACGGGCGAAACTCCCAGAATTCTAACCGATCAAGCCCTGCCCACGCAGGACGAGATAGAGCCCGGCCAGAACGGCCACGGCGAAAAATCCGTCGAGCCTGTCCATCACCCCGCCATGGCCGGGGATGATGCGGCTCGAATCCTTCACGCCATGACGGCGCTTCAACCACGATTCGAACAGGTCGCCCGCTTGGCTGAGGATTGAGGCCACCGCGCTCGTTCCGGCCACGACCGGCAGCGAGGCGCCGCGCGGCAGGGTGAAACCCAGGAGGTCGGCGCCCACGGCCACCAGCGCCCCAGCGGCGACGGCTCCGGCCAGGCCGCCCAACGCGCCGGACCATGTCTTGTTGGGCGAGATCGCCCGCATCAACTTCGGCCCGCCGATCTTGCGGCCGACGAAATAGGCGGTGATGTCGGTGGACCAGACCACGGCGAACATCCAGATCGGCCCGATCAACGCGAGGACCGGATCGTCCCGGAGGGCGGTGGGAACCGAGGCGATGATCCCCGCGCAGAGAAGCCCGACAAGCGTGCGCCACCGCCCGGCCGTGGTCCGCGCGACGGTGGCGCAGGCGGCGGCGCCGAGGGCCAGCACGGCGAAGCAGGCGAGCGCCGGCGCCTCGGCCTGCAACGTCACGACCAGCGCGGCCAGCGTCGCCGCACCGAGTGCGATCAGCACCTCGCGCGGCTCGACGCGGCTCATCACGATCCATTCGCCGAAGCCGATGATGCCCGCGGCAAGCCACACGGCCGCGAAGGCCCACCCACCGTAGATCAGGGCGGCGATGACGGCGGGGGCGAGGACGACGGCGGAGGCGACGCGCAGCCATAATTCCCGCCGCGAACGGCGCACGGGCGGAACGGAAACGGCGGCCGAAGCCGCCTTCTCCACAGGAGTCTGGGCCGGAACGTCGGTCACGCCGACCTCAGACCTGCATGATTTCCTTTTCCTTCGACGCGAGCACGCCGTCGATCTCGGCGATATGAGCGTCGGTCGCCTTCTGCACGTCGCCCGCCTGACGCTTCTCGTCGTCCTCGGAGATCGCGCTGTCCTTCAGGAGCTTCTTGAGGTGGTCGAGCCCGTCGCGGCGGACGTGGCGCACGGCGACGCGGGCTTCCTCCGCGTATTTGTGCGCGACCTTCACCATCTCCTTGCGGCGCTGCTCGTTCATCTCGGGGATGCGCAGGCGGATGGTCTGGCCTTCGGTCTGCGGATTGAGGCCGAGATCGGACTCGCGGATCGCCTTCTCGACCGCCGTCACCATGCTGCGGTCCCAGACCGAGATGGAGAGGAGCCGCGGCTCGGGTACGCTCACCGTGGCGACCTGAGACATCGGCATCATCGAGCCGTAGGCATCGACCTGGATCGGATCGAGCAGGCCGGGGGACGCCCGCCCGGTGCGGAGCGAACCGAGATCCTTGGACAGGGAGGACACGGCACCGGTCATGCGGCGCTTGATGTCGTTGAGGTCGAATTCCGGAGTGGCCATGGCGTCAGGTCCCTACGGGCATGGTGGAAAAGGGGCGCGGCGCAGGGCGCGCGATCGCGGCCTCAATGGACGAATTTTTTCTCGCCCGCAAACGCCGGGTTGCAGCATCCCCCTGTTAGGGGACCACATGGGTCGAAGGGGCCTCGCCGGACAGGATCGCGGCGATGGAACTCGGGGCGTGGACCGAGCCGACGACGATCGACAGCCTGCTCTCCCGGGCCAGGGCGAACGCGGCGGTGTCCATCACCTTCAGGTCCCGTGCGATGGCCTCGTCATGGGTGATGCGGTCGTAGCGCGTGGCGGAGGGGTCCTTCTTCGGATCGGCCGAATAGACCCCATCCACCTGGGTCGCCTTGAGCACGGCATCGCAGCGCAGCTCGGCGGCACGCAGGACGGCGGCGGTGTCCGTGGTGAAATACGGGTTGCCGGTGCCGCCCGCGAGGACGACCACCTGTCCCTTGTCGAGGTGGTGCAGGGCGGGCTGTCGGGCATAGGTCTCGCAGATGGTCGGCATGGATACGGCCGACATGGTCCGCGCCTGCACGCCCGCCGCATTGAGCGCGGTCTCGATGGCGAGCGAATTCATCACCGTGGCCATCATGCCGAGGGAATCACCGGTCGCCCGGTCGATCCAGCCCGCCGCCGAAATGCGCGCGCCGCGGATCATGTTGCCGCCGCCGACCACGATGGCGATCTCGAGCCCGTTGGCGATCGAGCGCGCAACATCCTCGGCCATGGCGGCCAGGGTCGGGGGATGCAGCCAATATCCGTCGGGGGCGGCCAGGGCCTCGCCCGAGAGCTTGACCAGCACACGGCGAAACGGCGTCGATCCGGGCATCTCGATTCCTCGTGCCAGCCCGAAGCGCCGGGCGGCAGCTTCTACGTCAGAGGTTGGCTCGACGTCGAGGCCCGAAACGTCATGCACAGGCTTCCCCAGCCCGGAAACCCCGGACAGCAAAAGACCACCGGACCGTGGGACGGCCCGGTGGTCGAGAGATGCACCCGGAGGTGTACGGCCACGTTAGTGGCCAGCGACGACGTCCATGACACCCAGAGCCGTCATCAGAAGGCCCGAGGCGAAAGCGCCGATCATGAGGTAGCTGATGCTTTTCGAGATCATGCCTTACCCTACCCTCGGGAGGCGCCAACGGCTGTGCGTCGCAGCACCAACCGCCCGGGATTACCGAAGCAACGCGTCCGTTAAGACGCAGCTCTACTCACTGGCAAGCGATTGATCGCTCGAAAAACCGTCTGCTTTGCCATGATTTAGGGGGCGTAGAGCTTTGGTTCCATTACCTTCAAGATGATCGATGCTTGCGCATTGTGCACAGCGCCAAGTCTCGTTGTGCCTTGCATTCAGGCGGCGTGAAATACGCGCGTCGGCGGTGATGCGATGACGGCCGCCGGAAACGCCCGAATTTTTGTGCTGCGGCGCACATCCTCCGAAACGAGAAGAGCCCGCCGGGGGGTACCCGGCGGGCTCTTCGACGATCCGGCAGGATCGGTTGCGGATCAGGCGCGACCGGCCTGCTGAGCGACCTCGGTCGCGAAGTCCGGGCCCTCTTCCTTCTCGATGCCCTCGCCCAGCGCGTAGCGGACGAAGCCCTTCAGGGTCACCGGGCCGCCGACCTTGCCAGCGGCTTCCTTGAGAACCTGAGAGATGGTCTTGGAGCCATCGTGCACGAAGGGCTGCTCCATGAGGGTGACCTCCTTGTAGTAGCTCTTCAGGCCGCTCTCGACGATCTTGGCGAGGACGTGGTCCGGCTTGCCGGCGTTCTTCTCGCGCAGGATGTTCGACTCACGCTCCACGGTCGCGGCATCGACGCCCGAGGCGTCGAGGGCGACGGGGTTCGTGGCGGCGACGTGCATGGCGATCTGGCGACCGAGGGTCGTCAGTGCATCGACATCGCCCTCGGACTCGAGCGCCACGAGCACACCGATCTTGCCGAGGCCCTCGGAGATCTGGCTGTGGACGTAGCTGGCGATCACGCCCTTGGTCACGTCGAGCTTGGTGACGCGGCGCAGGGTCATGTTCTCGCCGATCGTGGCGATCAGGCTCTGAAGGTGGGCCGAGACGGTCTCGGACGAGCCGGGGAAGGTCGCGTTCTGCAGGCCCTCGAGGGTGCCATCGGTGTTGAGGGCGATCTTGGCGGCCTCGCGGGCGAAGGCCTGGAAGCCGTCGTTGCGGGCGACGAAGTCGGTCTCGGAGTTCACCTCGACCACGGCGGCGTGATGACCGGCGGACTCGACGGCCACGAGGCCCTCGGCGGCGACGCGACCGGCCTTCTTGGCGGCCTTGGCCAGACCCTTCTTGCGCAGCCAATCGATGGCGGCTTCGATGTCACCCTGCGTCTCGGCGAGGGCGCCCTTGCAGTCCATCATGCCGGCGCCGGTCTTCTCGCGCAGCTCCTTCACCATCGCGGCGGTGATGTTGGCCATGGCCGGTTCCTTTCGTGCAGTTGAGGGCGGTTCGATGAGAGAGGCCCGGCGCTCGGGGTGAGCGGCCGGGCCCGGTGTGCTGAGGTGTGCGACCGGCCGATGACGGCCGGTCCACGGTGCCTTCGATTAGGCGGCGGCAGTGGCCTCGACGAAGCCACGGGCCTGCGAGACCCACGAATCGCGGTCGATGCGGCCGTTGAGCTTCAGGTCGGCATCGACCTTGGCGACCTCGTCCGCGGTCATCGCGGCGATCTGCCAGTAGTGGTAGATGCCGGCATCGTTGAGCTTCTGGACGATCTGCGGACCGGCGCCGTTCAGCTTGGTCAGGTCGTCCGGAGCGCCGCGCGGGGCCGCCAGCAGCTCGAAGTGCTCGGTCGACTCGGCGAGCATCGCCACGTCGGCCGGGTCGAGGGCGTCGGAGGAGACGGCCACGTCGTCGTTGGCCGGCAGTTCCTCGGCCATCGGCTCCTCGGAGGCGCCGAGATCGACACCCGACGAGCCCTGGGCGCGGGAGATGCCGTCGATGGCAGCACGGGCGATCAGGTCGCAGTACAGCGCGATGGCGCGGCCCGCGTCATCGTTCGCCGGCACGACGTAGGTGATGCCATCGGGGTTGCAGTTGGTGTCGACCACGGCCGCGACCGGGATGCCGAGGCGGTTCGCCTCCTTGATCGCCAGCTGCTCCTTGTTGGTGTCGATCACGAACAGCAGGTCCGGCACGCCGCCCATGTCCTTGATGCCGCCGAGCGCCTTCTCGAGCTTGTCCTTCTCACGGGACAGCATCAGGCGCTCCTTCTTGGTCAGGCCCGGGCCACCGGTCTCGAGGGTCTCGGAGACCTTACGGAGGCGCGAGATCGAGCCAGAAATGGTCTTCCAGTTGGTCAGCGTGCCGCCGAGCCAGCGGGAGTTGACGTAGTACTGGGCCGAACGGCGGGCGGCCTCGGCGATCGTGTCGGCAGCCTGGCGCTTGGTGCCGACGAACAGCACGCGGCCACCACGGGCCACGGTGTCGCTCACGGCCTGGAGCGCCTGGTGCATGGCGGGCACGGTCTGCGCGAGGTCGATGATGTGGATGTTGTTACGGGTGCCGAAGATGTACGGCTGCATCTTCGGGTTCCAGCGGTGCGACTGGTGTCCGAAGTGAGCGCCGGCTTCGAGAAGCTGACGCATGGAAAAGTCGACGGCCATTCTGTTTCGTCTCCGGTTAAATCCGCCGCGGAGGGATGCGACCGGGCTGACGCCGGCCACCGGATGAGCCCCATTGAGTCATGGGGACGTCTCCGCGTGTGGGATGGGCCGGGCGGTTAGCAGAATGAGGGGGGCGTGGCAAGTCCGAGCCCGCTCCGCTCGTCCCCCGATCAGCCAGCCGCGAAGATCGCGGCGATGGCCGGTTCATCGAGGATGCGGATCTCTCCCGCAGGCAGATTTTCCGGCAGGTCGAGGCCGCCGACGCGGTCGCGGTGCAGGGCTTCCACATGGTTGCCGAGCGCCGCGAACATCCGCCGGACCTGATGATACCGGCCCTCCGTCAAGGTGACGGCGCAATGGGTGGCGTCCTGCGTCTCCATCACGACCGGAAGGAGCGGCCTGTCCTCGCCTTCCAGCATGAGCGTGCCGGACGCGAGTGCCGCCGCCTCGCTGCCGTTCAGCGGCCTTGCCAGGGTCACCTGATACCGCTTGGCCACATTCGCCTTGGGGGAGATGATCCGGTGGAGCAGCGCGCCGTCATCGGTGAGCAGGAGCAGGCCCGAGGTCTCCTTGTCGAGCCGACCAACCGTGGAGAGCGGAGGCTCCCGGCGACGCCAACGTTCCGGCAGCAGGCCGTAGACCAACGGCCCCGCCTCCTTGTGCGAGCAAGTGACGCCCAGCGGCTTGTGGAGCATCAGGCATAGGCCCGGAAGGGGATCGAGACGCTCGCCTTCGACAGTCAACCGCTCGGGCAGATCAGGGTCGAGGGCGATCCTGTCGCCCGCATCCGAGAGTTCGTTGCCGTCGAGGCGAATCTCACCCATGCGCGCCAGAGCCTGGATCTCCCGGCGGGAGCCGTAGCCGAGATTGGCGAGGAGCTTGTCCAGCCGGACGGCCTTCGCGCTCATCGCTTGGCCTCGAACACCTTGTAGCCGCCCTCCTGCGCGACGGTCTCCACGGAGCGGAAGCGCTCGCGCAGGGTCGCCTCGTAGGGAAGGTGGGCGTTCGCCACGAGCCACAGCGTCCCGCCGGACCGTAGAGCGTCGGCCGCGCGCTGGATGAAGGTCTTACCCAAGGCCTGATCCTCGGCACCACCATCATGAAAGGGCGGATTGCTCACCGCAAAGTCGAGGCCCGTGGGCAGAGACGATGCCGCGCGGAGATCGCCCCAGACGATCTTGGCCCGCGAATCCGAGACGTTCCGCTTGGCCATCTCGATGGCGCGGCGGTCGAGATCGACCAAGGTCATCTCGGTGACGGCATCGGAGTGCAGGATCGCCCGTGCCAAGATCCCAAGGCCGCAGCCGAGATCGGCGCCGCGCCCCTTGAGCGGCGGAAGGCGCGCCATCAGCAAGGCCGTACCCGGATCGAGCCTGTCCCAGGAAAATATCCCTGGCTGCGTGCACAGGGCGAGGTTGTCGATATGCCGGGGCCCGCCTTCGTGAATCGCTTCATCGAGCCCCGCCGGATCGGCCGGTCGGGTGCCGGTGCAGATGCGGTGATGCCGCTTCGGCAGATCGTGGGCGGGGCAGCCGAAGGCGGCGAGTTCCTTGGCAAGGCGAGTCCCGCCGCGGTCCTTCGGCGCAAGCACCACCAGCCGGGCACCGGGCTCCAACGCGCGGAGGGCATGGGCGAGGACGTAGCGGCGCTCGATCGTGCCGGGTGGCGCATAGACCGTGGCGCCCGCGAGCGAGGCATCCGCGACATCCTCCAGCCGCACCGAGCCGGGGATGACGGGAGAGACCTGTAGCGCCGCCTCGGGGGCCTCGGCGAGGTCGACGGGCGGCAGGCCGTAGACGGCGTGGGACATGATGGAGCTATCGAACGACCGGGAAAGCCGATCCCCGCACGCGGGCCCTGGGGCGCGTTCGCGAAACGGGAATCGGGGGATGCCTCCCTGATACACCGGCCGCCCCCCTGGCGGCCAGTGTCGCGGTGGACGGTCAGCCCCTTGCGGTCAGCCCCGCGGGAATTCCAGCCCCATCTCGCGGTAGCGTGCAGGGTCGTCGGCCCAGTTCTCGCGCACCTTCACGTGAAGGAACAGGTGAACCGTCGCTTCGGCCGCTTCGGCGATCTCGATCCGTGCCGCCTGCCCGATGGAGCGGATCGTCTGGCCGTTCTTGCCCAGCACGATGGAGCGCTGGCTCTCGCGCTCCACGAAGATGGTCTGCTCGATCCGCACCGAGCCGTCTGCCTTCACCTGCCACTGGTCGGTCTCGACGGTGGAGCGGTAGGGCAGTTCCTCGTGCAAACGGTCGTAGATCTTCTCGCGGGTGATTTCGGCGGCGAGCATCCGGAGCGGCGCATCGGACACCTGATCCTCGGGATAGAGCCAGGGACCGGCGGGCATCCGTGAGGCCAGGGCCTTGCGGAGGTCGCCGATGCCGTCGCCCTTCAGCGCGGAGATCATGAAGGTCTCGGCGAAGGGCGAAGTCTGATTCAGTTCGGCCGCGAGGGCCAACAGTTTCTCTCGCGGGATGAGATCGATCTTGTTGAGGATCAGCAGCTTCTCTCGGCGAACATCGCCGAGACGGGACAGAATCGCCTTCACCTCGTCGTCGGCACCCTTGCGGGCATCGACCAGCAGGCACACGGCATCGGCGTCGGCCGCGCCGCTCCATGCCGAATGGACCATCGCCCGGTCGAGGCGGCGCTTCGGCGCGAAGATGCCGGGCGTGTCGACCAGAACGATCTGCGACGACCCCTCGATCACGATACCGCGCACCAGCGCGCGGGTCGTCTGCACCTTGCGCGAAACGATGGAGACCTTCGTGCCGACGAGGCTGTTGAGCAGCGTCGACTTGCCGGCATTCGGCACGCCGATCAACGCGACGAAGCCCGCCTTCGAGTCGGTCGGCGTGCCGGGCAGGGTCGAGGGGACGATGGGGCCGTCCTCCGGGGTGTCGTGATCGGTCATGGGGTCTCCGCGGCGGCATCGCCCGCCGCCGTAATGCCTTCGCGGGCCAGCAGGTCACCGGCGGCGGCCTGCTCGGCCACGCGTTTGGAGGTGCCCTCGCCGAAGCCGGGCTCCAGCCCCTCGACCTGCACCGCCATGCGGAAATGCGGGGCGTGATCGGGGCCGGTGCGCTCCACGACGGCGTAGATGGGAATCGGCAGGCTGCGGCTCATGGCCCATTCCTGCAGGGTCGATTTCGCGTCGCGCCCACGGGGCGCGGTTCCGATCTCGGCGGGGCGGAAATGCGCCTCCACGAGCGCTCGGGCGGCGGCGAAGCCGGCATCGAGATAGACCGCGCCGAGGATCGCTTCGCACACATCCGCGAGGATGGTCTGGTTGCGGCGCCCCCCGCCCATCACCTCGCCCTGGCCGAGGATCAGGTGCGGCCCGATCCCCCATGTGGTCGCGACCGCCGCGCAGGTCTCCCGGCGCACGAGACCCGCAAGCTGGCGGGACAGATCGCCTTCGTCGGCATCCGGCAGAGCCGTGTAGAGCCCTTCCGCCACCGCGAGCCCGAGCACCCGGTCGCCGAGGAATTCTAGGCGCTGATAAGAGCCGTTGCGACCCGTCGCCTTGCTCGTATGCGTGAGCGCGCGGGTCAGGAGGTCCTTGTCCGTGAAGACATGGCCGATCCGCTGCTCAAGCTCGGAGAGGGGCGGACGCGGTTTGTGCGCTCGCTTGATCCGCGCCGAAACGCGCGGAACGGGTGTCGCGTCCGTGCTCAATGGATCGTCGAGAACAGGCGCGACCAGCGCACCTGCGCGGGCCAGTTCCAGATCTGCCAGGCCGGAGTGCCTTCATCGATGGAGAAGAAGATCATCTCGGCGCGCCCGACGAAGTTGGCGAACGGCACGTAGCCGACATTGGCGAGGTCGCGCGAATCGGTGGAATTGTCGCGGTTGTCGCCCATCATGAAGTAGTGGCCAGCCGGGACGGTGTACAGTTCGGTCCGGTCCCAGAAGCCGTTGTCGCCGTCGCGCTCGATGACGCGATGGGCCACGCCGCCGGGCAGCGTCTCCATGTATTGCGGCACCTTGGTCGGCTGGCCGTAGGCATCGGTGGTCTCGTAATCGGCGATCCGCTCGCGCTTCACCGGCTGGCCGTTGATGTTGAGGACGCCGTCGATCATCTGGATCTTATCACCCGGCAGGCCGATCACGCGCTTGATGTAATCGGTCGAATTGTCCTTCGGCAGCTTGAACACGGCGATGTCGCCGCGCTTCGGATCGGCAGCCCAGACGCGGCCATTGGCCTGGATCGGAATGTATTCCGACAGGGGCAGCGAGAACTTCGAGTAACCGTAGGAGTATTTCGAGACGAACAGGTAATCGCCGATCAGGAGCGTCGGCACCAACGATCCGGATGGGATGTTGAACGGCTGGAACAGCAGGGTGCGAACCACGAGCGCGATGAGCAGCGCCTGGATGCCGACCTTCAGGGTCTCGCGGATGCTCGCCCAGGTGCCGGTTTCCGCCGGCTTGGCGAGCGACTTACCCTCGTGATTCACGTGCACGTTCCTACTGATCGACCGATTCCGTCGTCTGCCGCCTCAGCGGAAGACGCCGTGAGCGGCTCGGTGCCATCCATCCGCGAGGATTGCGCCGCCATCGTGTCCGCTGGGTGCGGCGATCTAAACCATGCAGCGGTCACCCGCAACGCGCAGAGGCGCAACCCTAATCCCTCAACGCCTCGATGACCACGAAGGCCAGCGCCATGGGCGGGTCGTCGGTGAGGCTGACATGGATCCTGGCGGAGTGCCCGGCTGGCAGCATCTCCGCCAACCGCTCGGCCGCGCCTCCGCTGAGGCGAAGCGTCGGCGCACCGGAGGGCAGGTTCACCACCTCCATGTCGCGCCAGAACACGCCCTCGCTCAGGCCGGTGCCCAGCGCCTTCGCGCAGGCCTCCTTGGCGGCGAAGCGGCGGGCGTAGCCCTCGGCGCGCGCCTTGCGGCGGTCGCAGCGGGCGCGCTCGCCCTCGGTGTAGACCCGATGCGTGAACCGCTCGCCATGGCGGGCCAGGGTCTTCTCGATGCGGCGGATGTCGCAGAGGTCCGAGCCGATCCCGATGATCATCCGCGTGCCCGGTCCATGGCCGCGCGCATGTCGCGGATCGCCTGGGCGAGGCCGACGAAGATCGCGTCGGCGATCAGGGCATGGCCGATGTTCAGTTCACGGATCTCGCGAACAGCCGCCACCGGGCCGACGCTGTCGGTGGTGAGGCCATGGCCCGCGTGGATCTCCAGCCCGAGCCCGGCGCCATGGGCCGCCGCGCGCCGGATTCGCGCGAGTTCGCGCTCGACGGCGGCCTGATCGCCCGCGATCGCCGCTTCGCAATAGCTGCCCGTGTGGAGTTCCACGACGGGGGCACCCAGGGCGTGGGCGGCCTCCATCACCTCCGGCTCCGGCTCGACGAAGAGCGACACGCGGATGCCCGCCTCGGCCAGGGTTCGGATGCGCGGGGCGAGGTGGTCGCGCCCGCCGATGATGTCGAGCCCGCCCTCGGTGGTGCGCTCCTCGCGCTTCTCCGGCACGAGGCAGGCGGCGTGCGGACGGGTCGCGACCGCGAGCGCGACCATTTCGTCCGTCGCCGCCATCTCGAAATTGAGCGGGACGGCGAGGCTCGCCTTCAGGGCCGCGATGTCGGCGTCGCGGATATGGCGGCGGTCCTCTCGTAGGTGGGCGGTGATTCCATCCGCCCCTGCCTCGACCGCGAGGTGGGCCGCCCGCACCGGATCCGGGTAAGCTCCACCGCGCGCGTTACGGACGGTGGCTACGTGATCGATGTTGACGCCGAGGCGAAGCTGCGGAACGGTCATGGCAGTCGAATTGAGTCCGTCTAGAGGCTTTCTCCCTAGGTGTCGGCTTCGACCTCCGACGGCAAGGGCCTTCCTTGAAGCGACCCCCACGCTCCGCCGCGAGGGTTGCGGAAACGCGCGAAACCGTCTAAGCGCGCCCCTCGCGTTCGCTCCGGCCGGGGGCTGAACGGACGGTGCCGCTCGCGGCATAGGAGCATGCTCCGTCGTCCCGTGTCTCCGCCTTCGATCAACCGCTCGGGCCTGAAACATACGGCTCGAAGGGCTTGGCGCCGAGCTAACGTGAAAGTGAACCGGCCCGGACAAGCCGCGCAAGCGGCCGGGTCTCCTTTGAACACGAAAGGCCCGGTATGCCTCTCTACGAGCACGTGCTTCTGGCGCGTCAGGACGTGACGTCCCAGCAGGTCGAGACGATGATCGACACCTACAAGGGTGTCATCGAGCAGAACGGCGGTCGTCTCGAGAAGATCGAGATGTGGGGCGTCAAGTCCCTCGCCTACCGCATCAAGAAGAACCGGAAGGCGCATTTCGCGCTCCTCAACATCGACGCGCCGCCTGCGGCGATCGCCGAGATGGAGCGTCAGATGCAGATCTCGGAAGACATCCTGCGTTTCATGACGGTGCGGGTCGAGGAACTCGATTCCGAGCCGTCCGCGATGATGCAGAAGCGTGACCGCGACGACCGCAAGGATCGTGAGCGTGGCCGTCGTCGTGACGACGAGGGCTTCGGCGGCGGCGGCAGCTTCGGCGGGGAGAACTGATCATGGCTTTCGGTGCTGGTGGCGGCGGCGGCCGTCGTCCCTTCTTCCGTCGTCGGAAGACCTGCCCCTTCTCCGGCGCGAATGCGCCGAAGATCGACTACAAGGACGTGAAGCTGCTCTCGCGCTACGTGTCGGAGCGCGGCAAGATCGTCCCGTCGCGCATCACGGCGGTGTCGGCCAAGAAGCAGCGTGAGCTCGCCCAGGCGATCAAGCGCTCGCGCTTCCTCGGCCTGCTCCCCTACGTGATCAAGTAGTCCGACAAAATCCGCCGGCCCGGACCATCCGGGCCGGCTCCCTCAGAGAGCGGCGAACCCGCTCGATCGTTGGGGCGCTCGTTTGGCCCCTAACCCCTCCCTCGCGGGCGGGGGGACAGCGGAACCCATGACCAACAACCTCGTCATCGGCATCGGCGCGGGCCTCGTTTCCGCACTCCTCTTCGGCGTCCTGCTGAAGGGTACCGGTCTTGCCGTCACGCTCTATCTGCTCGCCCCGCTGCCGATCCTGATCGTCGGCCTGGGCTGGAGCCATCGGGCCGCCCTCGCCGCCGCCGCGACCGGCAGCCTCGTGCTGATGGGCGTCATCCAGCCCTTCATGGGCCTGGCCTTCGCCGCCTACATCGCCATTCCCGCATGGTGGCTCGCCTATCTCGCCCTGCTCGGCCGTGAGACCCCTGCGGGCCTCGAATGGTACCCGACCGGGCGGCTCCTGGGCTGGATCGCCGCCACCGCCGCCCTCGCCTTCATCTCCATCGCCGTCCTGTCCTCGCCGAGCTACGAGGCCTACGAGACGCAGTTGCAGAAGCTTGCCCACAGCTTGGTCGACTCCCGCAGCCCGGCATCCCGTCCCGCCCCACAGGCCGAAGCCAAGCCGGACGCTGGCGCGCCCGAGACGCCACGCAACGATCCGGCCACCGTCACCCGCGACGAATTGGCCGACGCCTTTGCGAGCGTGGTGCCGGCACTCGCCGCGCATGGCCTCGCGATGCTGCTGTGCTTCTACCTGTGGGCCGCCGCGCGGATCGTGCGGATCTCCGGGCGGCTGATGCGGCCCTGGCCGGATCTGCCTTCCACCAAGATGCCGCGGAACTGCCTGGCCGCGCTCGGCGCCGCCGCCCTCCTGAGCTTCGCCCCCGGCTATGCGGGCGTGCTCGGTGTGGCTTTGGTCGGCGCCTTCACCGCCGTGTTCGCGCTCCAGGGCCTCGCCGCCTTCCACGACCGCTCGCGCGGCCGCCCCGGCCGGGGCGTGATGCTGTTCGCTATGTACATGGTCCTGTTCGTGACCCAGGGCGTCGCTCTGATCGCCCTCACCGTTTTCGGCCTCGCCGATACCGCCCTCGACCGCCGCCGTCCGAAAGGGCCCGCGGCGCCGTGACCCCGGGGCCGCACGGCCCCACCCAACCCCCCGAAGGAGATAGACCATGGAAGTGATTCTGCTCGAACGCGTCGCCAAGCTCGGCCAGATGGGCGAGACCGTGAACGTCCGCCCCGGCTTCGCCCGCAACTTCCTGCTCGCCCGTGGCAAGGCCCTGCGCGCCACCGAGGCGAACAAGAAGCATTTCGAGGGCCAGCGCGCTCAACTCGAGACACGCAACCTCGAGCGTAAAAAGGAGGCCGAGGCCGTCGCCGAGAAGCTGAACGGCCAGAGCTTCACGCTCATCCGTCAGTCCGGTGAGACCGGCGTGCTTTACGGGTCGGTCTCGACCCGCGACATCGCCGAGATCGTCACGAAGGACGGCTTCAGCGTCGAGCGCGGCCAGATCGTCCTCAACCACCCGATCAAGACGCTCGGCCTGTTCAAGGTGCCGGTGACGCTGCACCCCGAAGTCGAGGTGGAGATCACGGTCAACGTCGCCCGCAGCCCGGAGGAGGCCGAGCGCCAAGCCCGTGGCGAGAGCATCATCGAGCGCGACTCGTTCAACCTCGACGATCTGGGCCTCGAGGTCGGTGCCGCCCTGGCCGATGCCGGCGAGCAGGGCTCCGACGATCAGGGCTGAATCCCTGGATAGCGGTGATAGCGGGGACACCCGCTTTCATCGCTTGACTTGTTCCACGTTTGTTCCAGCATGGATGCCCGCCCTCGTACGAGTCGGCGGGCATTCGTGTGCCCGGAGAAAGGCTCCGGGCGTCGCAATCGGCTAAGCTTCGGTCAACGCATCGAGGCGATGGTCGGGACGTGAGGTGCGCCGATCGGGGCGCCGGACGGGAGTCGTTCCGCCTATGGCACTGCCCAACGCGATCACGGCCAAGCTGGAAGCGGTGAAGGCGGAATACCGCGTCGCCCCGCACAACATCGACGCGGAGCAGGCGCTGCTGGGCGCCATCCTTGTGAACA
The DNA here is from genome assembly GCF_049887755.1 of Methylobacterium sp. NFXW15. Classification (NCBI taxonomy): domain Bacteria; kingdom Pseudomonadati; phylum Pseudomonadota; class Alphaproteobacteria; order Hyphomicrobiales; family Methylobacteriaceae; genus Methylobacterium; species Methylobacterium sp. NFXW15. Next base: position 83,821 of record NZ_JAGEKG010000013.1, read on the forward strand.
ACGATGCCTACTACCGTGTGTCGGACTTTCTTCTGTCCGAGCATTTCATGGAAGATGCGCACCAGCAGATCTTCACCGTCGCGGCCTCGCTGATCAAATCCGGCAAACTCGCGACGCCCATCACCATGAAGACCTATCTGGGCGACGCCGATTTCGGCGGCCAGACGGTCATCCAATACCTCGCCCGCCTCGCCGCCGACGCCACCACGGTGATCAACGCGGCCGAGTACGGCCGGACGATCTACGATCTCGCCATTCGCCGTCGCCTCATCGCCATCGGCGAGGAACTGGTGAACGGCGCCTACGAGGCCCCCGTCGAGCAGGCGCCCCGCGACCAGATCGAGGAGACCGAACGGCGGCTCTACGAGCTGGCCGAGGCGGGCAAGTACGATGGCGGCTTCCAGAAATTCTCGGATGCGCTGACCGCAGCCGTCGACATGGCGGCCAAGGCCTATCAGCGCGACGGCAAACTGTCCGGTATCGCCACGGGCCTCAGCGACCTCGACGCGAAGATGGGCGGGCTGCAATCGTCCGACTTGATCATCCTCGCCGGGCGCCCGGCCATGGGTAAGACCTCGCTCGTCACCAACATCGCCTTCAACATCGCGAAGGCGTACCGGGGTGAGAAACATCAGGACGGGACGACCCGCACCGCCAATGGCGGCATCGTCGGGTTCTTCTCCCTCGAAATGTCGGCCGAACAGCTCGCCACGCGTATCATCGCCGAGCAATCGGGCGTGCCGTCCTACAAGATCCGACGCGGCGATATCCGCCCGGAGGATTTCTACAAGATCACCGATGCCGCGCGGGATATGCAGACGATCCCGTTCTACATCGACCAGACCGGCGGCATCTCCATCGCCCAATTGTCGGCCCGCGCCCGGCGGCTCAAGCGGCAGAAAGGGCTCGATGTTCTGATCATCGACTACCTCCAGCTGCTCTCCGGCTCCGGCAAGCGGAGCGACAACCGTGTGCAGGAGATGACCGAGATCACCACCGGCCTGAAGGCGCTCGCCAAGGAATTGGCGGTTCCGGTGATCGCGCTGTCCCAGCTGTCGCGTCAGGTGGAGAACCGCGACGACAAACGGCCCCAGCTCTCGGATCTGCGTGAATCAGGCTCGATCGAGCAGGACGCCGACGTGGTGATGTTCGTGTTCCGAGAGGAATATTACGTCGGCAACAAGAAGCCGCGCGAAGGCACGGAGGAGTTCTTCGCCTGGGAAGCCGAAATGCAGCGTGTCCATGGCAAGGCCGAGGTGATTATCGGCAAGCAGCGCCACGGCCCGACCGGCACGGTGGAATTGCAATTCGACGCCAACATCACCCGCTTCTCGAACCTCGCGCAGGACGAGCGGCTGCCCGACCGGATGTAACCACCGGCCTCGGCCGTCATTGCGAGCGGAGCGAAGCAAACCAGGGCAGCGGGACGTTCCGGAACGTAGCGCCGCTGGATTGCTTCGCTGTCGCTCGCAATGACGGAGCTTGTTCGTGACCGACCGTTTCAGCCGCCGCCAAGCGCTCGCCCTGGCGGCCGGCGCAGCCCTGCCCCTCGCTCCACCCTCCCCCGCGACGGCGGCCGGCAACCCGGCGCCGCGAGCCACGTTGCCCGGACGAAAGCCCGATGCGGCACAAGGAGCGACGATGAGCGAGCCGACCCCTCCCACGATGGCCTATTGGCACGTCTACACCGACGCGGACGGGGTCAGCCGCCAGACGAAGTGTGAACTGACGCGGTTCAAGTTCGAAGGCGTGGATCCGCAGACCGCGCCGCAATGGAACGACAAGCAGGAGAAGACCCAGGCCGGCGTCACCTTCACCGTCCTGCCCGTAGGCTGGGTCGGCGAATGGCACGAGAATCCACGCCCGCAATGGATCGCGATCCTCTCCGGCCGCTGGTTCGTGGAGACCATGGACGGCACCCGCGTCGAGATGGGACCGGGCGAATTGATGATGGGCGAGGACCAGGGCACCCGCGAGCGCGACGGCAAGAAGGGCCACCTCTCCGGCACGGTCGGCGACGAACCCTGCGCGATGATCGTGACCGGTCTCGATGTGACGCCGACGATCAATCAGCCCGGCCGCTTCAAGTGAGCCCTGCACCATGGACCGGTATGAGCTGACCCAACCTCGCTTCAAGAAGCTCGTCCTCCCGAACGCGTATCTCGAGACGCTTGCGGAGGGTTTTCGCTGGACCGAGGGGCCGGTCTGGTTCGGGGATCGCGACGAGCTTCTCTTCTCCGACCTGCCGAACAACCGCGTGATGCGCTGGAGCGAGAGCGGGGGCCTCAGCGTCTTTCGGCAGAATAGCGATTTCGAAAACGGCCACACTCGCGACCGCGAGGGACGGCTGATCTCCTGCTCGCACAGGGGCCGCCGCATTCACCGCACCGAGCTCGACGGGAGCATCACCCCTCTCGTCGAACGGTACGAGGGCAAGAGGCTCAACTCGCCCAACGACATCGTCGTGAAATCGGACGGCACAATCTGGTTTACGGACCCGCATTACGGGATTCAGACCGATTACGAGGGTGGGAAGCAGGAGGCGGAACTGCCCGCCAACGTCTACCGCTTCGATCCGCGGGACGGCTCGCTGATCGTGGTCGCCGACGATTTCCAGGGACCGAACGGCCTGTGCTTCTCACCGGACGAGCGCCGCCTCTACATCGTTGAGACGGGCATCCAGTTCGCCACGCAACCCATTCAGCACATTCGCATGTTCGATGTGCGGGATGACGGGCGGCTGGCGGGCGGACGAGTGTTCTGCACCATCTCTCCCGGCAATGCCGACGGCATCCGCTGCGACGAGGAGGGCAACCTCTGGTCGAGCGCGGGCGATGGCGTGCATTGCCTCGATCCGGGCGGCGAGTTGCTCGGAAAGATCCTCGTGCCCTCGACGGTCGCGAACTTCACCTTCGGCGGGCGCAACCGCAGCCGGTTGTTCCTATGCGCGACACGGAGCGTCTACGCCATCTTCACGAATGTGCGCGGGGCAAGCCGTCCGTGAGCGGCGTGCGGGCGATCGTGCGGTTCGACAGAACCGTTGCCGATCTCGACCGGACGGAAGCGTTCTATCGCGACCATCTCGGTTTCGTGCGTGAGGGGGTGCCCGAGCCGATCCCGTCTGCCGAAGCCGAAGCGCTGGGTGTGTCGGGGCGTTGCCTGCGGATGCGGCTCGGGGCGCAGCATGTCGCCTTCGTGCAGCCGGATGCGCCGGGGGCGCCCTACCCGGCCGAGGCGGATGCGACCGATCCGGTGTTCCAGCACCTTGCCATCGTCGTGCGAGACATGGCGGTAGCGAGCGCGGGACTCTCCGCGACGCCGATCAGCCGGGGTGGTCCGCAGGTGCTGCCGCCCTCAACCGGAGGCGTCATCGCCTACAAGTTTCGCGATCCCGATGGGCATCCCCTCGAGTTGATCCAATTCCCCGGAGGCACGGCCGCCCGGCGCTGGGCCGATGCGCCGGGCGTGTTCCTGGGCATCGATCATTCCGCCATCACCGTCAGCGACCTCGATCAGACGATCGGCTTCCTCACCGATATCCTGGGCCTCACCCTCTCCGACCGGAGCTTGAACCAGGGATTTAAGCAGGCTCGCCTCGACGGACTCGATAACCCGGTGGTGGATGTGGTCGCCGTCGCGCCGCCCGATCCGGCGCCGCATGTGGAGTTGCTGCATTACCGGCAGCCTGCGCGGTCAAACCCTTTGAAGGTTTACGGACCCGCCGATCTGGCGAGCACGCGTTTCGTCTTCTCGGGAGACGATCCCACGGCCATCGCGAAAACGTTACGCGGCGCAGGCTATGCGCCGCGCCTCTCCTTCGATGGCAGCGCCTGCTTCGTCGCGGGGCCGGACGGGCATGGCTTCCTGATCCTGCACCGGGGTTGACGCCGCAGGCCGGCGGCGCCACTCCCCGCGCGGAGATTACACCGATGCCCCTCCTCGCCCTGCCCTTCCCGGCCATCGACCCCGTCGCCATCGCGATCGGGCCGATCACCATCAAATGGTACGCCCTGGCCTATATCACCGGGCTGATCGGCGGATGGTTCTATGCGCGCCGCCTCGTCATGGCGGACCGGCTCTGGGGCGTCGTGAAGCGACCCGTTCCGGCCGATATCGACGACCTCGTCGTGTGGGTGGCCCTTGGCGTCGTCCTGGGCGGGCGCATCGGCTACGTGCTCTTCTACAATCTGCCGATGTATCTCGCCGACCCAATCGAGATCCTGGCGATCCGTAACGGCGGCATGTCCTTCCATGGCGGGTTCCTGGGGGCGATCCTCGCCTTCCTGCTCTTCGCCCGCTCGCGTGGACTGAACGGCTACACCCTGCTCGATATCGGCGCGGTGGTGGTGCCGATCGGCCTGTTCTTCGGCCGCATCGCCAATTTCGTGAATGGCGAGTTGTGGGGCCGGATCGCTCCGGATTTCCCCTACGCGATCGTGTTCCCGACCGGCGGGCCCCTGCCCCGTCATCCGAGCCAACTCTACGAGGCGGCGACCGAGGGGCTGCTGCTCTTCATCGTCATGGCGATCTGCGCCTACCGCTTCGGCTTCCGGAAGCCCGGCCTGCTCGGTGGAATCTTCGTGCTGGGCTACGCCCTGGCGCGCACGGGATGCGAGTTCTTCCGCGAGCCCGATGCGCAGCTCGGCTTCCTGTTCGGCAAAGGTCTCGGCCCCATGGGCGGGGGCGTGACCATGGGAATGCTGCTCTGCGTGCCGATGGCGCTGGTCGGCCTGACCTACATCGTACTCGCAGCGACAGGGCGCACCCGCCCGAAGAAGACCGCCGCCCCGGAGACGGTCGAGGAGGCGCGGGCGACGCGCGCCGGGGCGTGACACCCCTCGGGCGCGAGATCGCGGCCATCATCCGCGAAACCGGTCCCATCGGGATCGATCGCTACATGGCCCTTTGCCTCGGACATCCCGTCCACGGCTATTATCGGACCCGCGATCCCCTCGGCGCACGGGGCGACTTCACCACGGCCCCCGAGATCACGCAGATGTTCGGGGAGCTCGTCGGGGCTTGGGTGGCCTTTGTGCATCGCGCCATAAGCGCATCTGAGCCGCTTGTCCTCGCGGAGCTCGGCCCGGGACGCGGCACGCTGATGGCGGACGCCCTGCGGGCGCTCGCCGCCGCCGCCCCGGGTGTCCGCATCGCGCCCCATCTCGTCGAGACGAGCCCGGTTCTGCGCAAGGCGCAGGAACAGCGTCTCGCCGGATCCGGCGCGACGTGGCACGACGTAGCCAACGCCTTGCCGGATGGCCCGGCGATCATCCTCGCCAACGAGTTCTTCGATTGCCTGCCCGTGCGGCAGTTCGTGCGCACCGCAGGCGGCTGGCACGAGCGGCTCGTCGGACTTGGTCAGGACGGCGATTTCGTCTTCGGTCTCGCGCCCGATCCCGCGCCCGGCCTCAAGGCGGAGGCACCCCAAGGCGCCGTGGTGTCGGTGCCGGGGCCTGGTCTCGATCTCGTCCGCAGCCTTGCCCGGCGGGTCTGCGCCCAGGGCGGCGTGGTGCTCATCTTCGATTACGGGCATGCGCGCCCCGGCTTCGGCGACACGCTTCAGGCTCTCTCCGGCCACACCTTCGCAGACCCCCTCGCCGCTCCGGGCGAGGCGGACCTCACCTGCCACGTCGATTTCGCGGCGCTGGCACTGGCGGCACGCGAGGCGGGCGCGGCCATCCATGGGCCAGCGGATCAAGGAGATTTCCTCGCGGCGCTCGGCCTCCACGAGCGTGCGGCACGGCTACGCCTGCGGGCCGATGATCATCAGGCCGAGGCGATCGACGCCGCCGTAGCTCGCCTGACAGATTCGCGGCCCGAGGGAATGGGGCGGTTGTTCAAGGTCATGGCCCTGTCAGCCCCCACCCTCGGGCCACTGCCCGGCCTACAACCCGGCTAGATCGCGGGAGATCCGGGCTTGGTCCGCCTCAGCTCTCGAACGAGCTGAAGCCGGATGTCGTCTCTTTCAGCGCCTTCGGCTGATCATCGTCCGATTCCTCGCTCTTCGTCGGGATATCGGTGCGCGGAACCGGAGCCCTGAGGGCACCCGGGACCTTGTGCGGCGCAGAGTCCTCCGGGCGTGTATCGTCCGTCTGACGCATGCGGTCCTCCTAGGTTGGGAGCCGGCCGGAGCCGACCACATCAACTTAATGCGGCATCGCAGCATTGGTATGTCATCGCCAGCTGGGGTGCGTTGCGCTATCGCAGCGTCGCAGGTGTGGGCGAGGTCGTATCCATGAGCGCAGGACAATTTATCGAAGCGCCGGAATTGTCCTCGTATCCGGCGATCCGCCATGCCTTCTTCACTCGCCAGGGTGGCGTGTCCGGGGGACTCTATGCCTCCTTGAACGGCGGGCTGGGCTCGGGCGATGCCCCGGAGGCTGTCGCCGAGAACCGCAGCCGGATGTGCGCGGCCCTCGGCCTGCCCACAGACCGGCTGGTGAGCCTGTATCAGGTCCATTCCGCCGACGTGGTGACTGTCGAGGCGCCCTTTCCCACGGCGGAACGCCCGAAGGCGGACGCGATGGTGACGCGGGTTCCGGGCCTCGCGCTCGGTATCGCCACCGCCGATTGCGGGCCGATCCTCTTTGCCGACCCGGTCAACCATGTGGTCGGCGCCGCCCATGCCGGGTGGAAGGGGGCGCTGACGGGGGTGATCGAGTCGACCGTCGCCGCGATGGAGCGTCTCGGTGCAGACCGCGCCTCCATCGTCGCCGTACTCGGGCCGACCATCAGCCAACCCAATTATGAGGTGGGGCCGGATTTCATCGCGCGCTTCACCGCCGAGGCACCTGGGATGGAGGGCTTTCTCGCCTCCGGCCAAAGACCGGACCACGCGCAATTCGACCTTCCGGGGTTCATCCTCGCACGGCTCAAGGGAGCCGGGATCGGCGAGGCGGCGATCCTCGACCTGTGCACCTATGCCGACGCGGAACGGTTCTACAGCTTCCGGCGCACCACCCATCGCGGTGAGCCCGATTACGGGCGCCTGATCTCCGCTATCTCACTTGCGAAGTGACGCGGGTTCCACCCGGACCAGGGGGTGCGACAACTTGTCGGGGATACGACCGCAAAAAAAGCGTGGCGGCAATCGAACCTTGACCATTCGGGTGCGTTTAGACGGTCAAGGTTACGGGGATAAAGGCGGACCGTCGCAAGGGACTGCATCAGCAGTTGGCGGGCTCGCACAGCGAAAAGCAACCTCGGAACCGCTGGATCAACCAGTTCGGGCAGGCGCTGCCGGCCCACCAGTGAGGACCGTACGAATGAAAGCCCTTCTTCGCGCCACGACCGCCCTCGTCGGCCTCGCCGGCATGACCGCCGCCGCCTCGGCCGCCGACCTTCCGCGCCGCGCTGCGCCGCCGCCGGTGTTCACGCCGGTGCCGGTCTTCACCTGGACGGGCTTCTACGCTGGTTTCAACGCCGGTTACGGCTTCGACGCCTCCTCCAGCCGCGG
>NZ_JAGEKG010000014.1:0-83856 GCF_049887755.1 Methylobacterium sp. NFXW15
CGACACCGAGTTCGCCGTCGTCCGCGCCGGCGTGAACTACAAGTTCGGCTCGTACTAAGACCGGCATCGCCGCGGCTTCGGCCGCGGCCTTCCACCTTCGAAGCCCGGCCGCACGGCCGGGCTTTTTTTTATTGCATGGATCGTGCGGTGCGACGTGGCGCCCAGGAACTCGCCTTGCGACCGGCTGATTGACCGGCGTCCGTCTCGAGACGGTCTCTGACCCCGGAAGCCCACCGCATGCCGCTGCGTACGTCCCTTCTTGGCCTCTTGCCGCTGCTCTGCGCGCTCGGGGCTTCCCCGGTCCTGTCACAGGATGCCTCGGTGATCGGCAAGGATACGGTGCTCCCTGGTACCGGGCCCGGCACGAGCACCGACAATCCAGGCGGCGGGCGCCTGATGCAGGCGGACAGCGCTGAAGACGCCGTCAAGCGCAGGGGACTGAAGCCCGCTACGCTCCTGGCGTCTCATTTGATCGGCGTCGAGGTGCGCAACCCGGCGGGTGACAGCGTGGGGAAGGTCGACGATCTGCTGCTGGCCGACGGCAACAGGGTCAGGGCCGTCATCATCGATGTCGGCGGCTTCCTCGGGATCGGCAGCAAGCGGATCGCCGTGGGTCCGGAAGCCGTGGTCCTCAGGCCGGGCGGCGACCGCTATTCGGCGATCCTGCAAATGAGCAAGGATACCTTGTCGGCCGCCCAGGCCTTCGATCCCGCGAAGGCGATCCCCTCCCACTGAGAGGACTCCCAAAGACGGGTCCTTTCATGAGATCCAGAGGCGAAGCCTCTGGGTTCTCAGATGTCGAGGTCGGCGCCTTCCGCGAAGGCGGCGCGCTCGGTGATGAAGGCGAAGCGCGCCTCAGGCTTGTTGCCCATCAGTCGCTCCACGGTATCGCCGGTCGATTCCCGCGCCTCATCGAGGACAGCCACCCGCAGAAGCGTGCGCTTCTTCGGATCCATGGTCGTCTCCTTCAATTGCGCCGGCATCATCTCGCCAAGGCCCTTGAAGCGGCCGATCTCGACCTTGCCGTTCTTGAAGACCGTCTTGACGATCCGATCCTTATCCTCGTCGTTGCGGGCATAGGCGACCTTCGAGCCCTGCTGCAGCCGGTAGAGCGGTGGGATCGCAAGGTAGAGATGCCCCTTGTCGATGAGCTTGGGCATCTGGCGATAAAAGAACGTGATCAACAGGGAGGCGATGTGGGCGCCGTCGACGTCGGCATCCGTCATGATGATCACCTTCTCGTAGCGAAGGTCCGTCTCCCGGAAGTTCGAGCCCGTGCCGCATCCGAGCGCCAGCGTCAGATCGCCGATCAACTGGTTGGCACCGAGCTTGTCGCGGCTCGCCGAGGCGACATTCAGGATCTTGCCGCGCAGGGGCAGAATCGCCTGCGTCGCTCGGTCCCGAGCCTGCTTGGCCGAGCCACCGGCGGAGTCGCCCTCGACGATGAAGATCTCGGATCCTGATGTTCCGGCAGCGGAGCAATCCGCGAGCTTTCCGGGTAGGCGCAGCTTGCGGGTGGCGCTCTTGCGGGCGACCTCCTTCTCCTGGCGGCGGCGCAAGCGCTCTTCCGCCCGGTCGATCACCCAATCGAGGAGCTTGTTGGCTTGGGCCGGGGAGGCGGCGAGCCAATGATCGAACGCATCCCGCACCGCCGTCTCGACAATGCGCTGCGCCTCGACCGTGGCGAGCTTATCCTTGGTCTGGCCCTGGAACTCCGGCTCGCGGATGAAGACCGAGAGCATGGAGGCGCAGGTCGCCATCACGTCGTCCGTGGTCACGGACGTCATGCGCTTGGCTTGGTTCACACGCTCGGCATGCTCGCGCAGGCCCCGGAGGAGGGCGACGCGCAGACCCGCTTCGTGGGTGCCACCCTCGGGCGTGGGGATCGTGTTGCAGTAGGAATGCGACACGCCATCGTCGGCCACCGTCCAGGCGACGGCCCATTCGAGGGAACCGTGCGAGCCGGGCTTCGTCACCTTGCCGGAGAAGACGGCATCGATGACGAGCTCCTTCCCCTCGATGTCGCGGGCGAGGTAGTCCGAGAGGCCACCGGGGAAGCGATGAACCGCCTCGGACGGCACATCCTCCATGCCCTCAACGAGCGAAGGCGCACACTTCCAGCGAATTTCGACGCCGCCGAACAGGTAGGCTTTCGACCGCGCCATCTTGAACAGGCGACGGGGGTCGAACTTCAGCGATCCGAAGATCTGGGCATCGGGGTGGAAGCGAACCCGTGTGCCGCGCCGGTTCTGAACGCGGCCGACGATCTCCAGGGCGCCCTGCGAATGGCCGCGTGAGAAGCACTGGCGGTACAGGGTCTGGTTGCGGGCGACCTCGACCTCGAGAACGTCCGAAAGGGCGTTCACCACCGAGATGCCGACACCGTGCAGGCCGCCGGAGGTCTCGTAGACCTTCGAATCGAACTTACCGCCCGCGTGCAGGGTGGTCATGATGACTTCGAGGGCGGATTTGCCCGGAAACTTGGGGTGCGGATCGACCGGGATGCCGCGCCCATTGTCAGTCACGACAAGGGAGCCACCTTCTTCCAGCTCCACCTCGATGAAGCTTGCATGGCCCGCGACGGCCTCGTCCATCGAGTTGTCGATCACCTCCGCAAAGAGGTGATGCAGGGCGCGCTCGTCCGTGCCGCCGATATACATGCCGGGGCGACGGCGTACCGGCTCGAGCCCCTCCAGCACCTCGATGTCCGAGGCGGTGTAGCCGGCCTCGGGCGAGGCTGCCGCCAGGGACACGGGAGACGCCGCCTCGGTGAGGCGCCGCTTGGGTTCCGTCACAGGCACAGCCTTGGCCTTGCCCGCGAAGAGATCACGTGCCGGATCGCTCACGCGCCCGCTCCCGCGAGCAGGGGCAACCGGAGGGGTGGATGCTTTGCGTCTGGGAGCATGGGCCTTCATCTCGCCAGCATAACGGAACAAACAGGAAACATCAAAGCCGCCGAGGCGGAATCGACGGCCTTTCTGCCATGCTGCGATGCGGTGCGCGAGCATTCGCACGCCACCTTTGCGGCGAGCAGGGTGAGCGCGCAGTGGTTAACGATTTCGATCCGCCGCAAGCGAGACCGGAACCTGTCCCCGATCACGGCGTTCTCGGAACAAAATTCGACACATTTCAGGAGGTGCGCCGATGAGCAGCGAAGCGATTGAAGCCCGCCACCTCGACCTGATCCGGTGCGAGCATGCGGCGGGAGCCGCTTTCGGCTGCATCGACGAGGACGAGGGCCGTTCCGCCTCTTTCGTCACCGCTCCTGCCGCCCTGGCGGTCGCCACCCTCGCAACGGCTTTCGCCGCCACCGTCTCCTATCTGATCTGATCGCCCCGTCCTGGCGAAGGACGGGACCTGTCGGGCGGTAGGGCTTTTCAGCCCGCCGCCTTTTTCTTGGGCGCCGCCTTCTTCGCAGCGGGCTTCTTGGCGGGTGCCTTGGCCGAAGCTTTGGCCTTGTCGCCGTCGGCTGCCTTGCGCGTCGTTGTCTTCTTGCGTGCCGAAGCCTTCTTGCCGCCGCCGGCCTCGCGCTTGGCCGCGATGAGCTTCAGCGCTTCGTCCAGGGTCAGGGCCTCGGCATTGGCACTCTTCGGCAAGGTCGCGTTCACCTCGCCATCCGTGACGAAGGGACCGTAACGGCCCGCCTTCACCACCACGTCGCGGCCGCTCTCGGCATCCTTGCCCAGCGACCGGCCGGGATCGCCCGCGGGTCGGCCACGTCCGCCGCCCTGTTCCTTGGCGACGATGAGATCGATCGCCCGGTTGCCGCCGATCTCCAGCACGTCATCGTCGCGGCCAAGGTTAGCGTAGGTCCGCCGGTGCTGAACGTAAGGTCCGAAGCGCCCGATGCCCGCGAGGATCGGCTCGCCGCTCTCGGGATGCTTGGCGACCTCCCGCGGCAGGGAGAGCAGGGCGAGCGCCTGATCGAGGGTGATCTCCGAGGGCGAGAGTCCACGGGGCAGGGAGGAGCGCTTGGGCTTCTCTGCGCCCTTCTCGGCGCTTGCTTCGCCGAGCTGGATGAACGGGCCGAACCGGCCGTCGCGCACCGTCACCGGCAGGTTGGTGACGGGGTCGTTGCCGAGCACGCGCACACCCGGCTGGCCGCCATCAACGGATGAGCCGTCGCCCTCGCCGTTGACCCCGGTTGCCGACAATTGCCGTGTGTAGGTGCATTCGGGATAGTTCGAGCACCCGACGAAGGCACCGAACTTTCCGAGCTTCAGTGAAAGCTGCCCCTCACCGCAATTCGGACAGGCGCGGGGGTCCTTGCCTTCGCCCCGATCGGGGAAGATGTGCGGGCCAAGCAAGTCGTTGAGGGCGTCCAGCACCTCCGCGACGCGCAGCTCCTTGGTTTCGCCGATGGCGGCCGAGAAATCGCGCCAGAAGTCGCGCAGCACCGCCCGCCAGTCGATCTCGGCATTCGAGACGCGGTCCAGCTGCTCTTCGAGGGCGGCCGTGAAATCGTATTCGACATAGCGGCGGAAGAAGCTTTCGAGGAAACCCGTGACGAGCCGCCCCTTGTCCTCCGGCTGAAGCCGCTTCTTCTCGATCTTGACGTATTCCCGGTCGCGCAGGGTCTGCAGCACGGCGGCGTAGGTCGAGGGCCGACCGATGCCGAGTTCCTCCATGCGCTTCACGAGGCTCGCCTCGGAATAGCGCGGCGGCGGCTCGGTGAAGTGCTGGGTGGACGCGATCTTCTCGCGCTTGAGGTCGTCTCCCTGGCGCATCGGCGGCAGGCGGCGGCTCTCCTCGTCCTCCTCGTCGTCCTTGCCCTCCTGATAGAGAGCGAGGAAGCCGTCGAACTTCACCACCTGCCCGGTGGCGCGCAGCTCGATCCGGCGCCCGCTCGCCATCGCGTGGACTTCGACTGTGGTGCGCTCCAGCTCGGCCGACTCCATCTGGCTCGCCATGGTGCGAGTCCAGATGAGTTCGTAGAGCTTGGCCTGCTCGGGTTCGAGATAGCGGGCCACGTTCTTCGGCAGGCGACTCATGTCGGTGGGGCGAACCGCCTCGTGCGCCTCCTGGGCGTTCTTCGCCTTCACGCTGTACTTGCGCGGGGCACCGGGCACATAGCGGTCGCCGAACTCCTTGCCGATCACCCGGCGGGCGTCGGCGATGGCCTCCGGCGCCATGTCGACGCCGTCGGTTCGCATGTAGGTGATGATGCCGACCGTCTCGCCCCCGACATCCACGCCTTCGTAGAGACGCTGGGCGACGCGCATCGTCTGGGCCGGCGCCATCCCGAGCTTGCGGGAAGCCTCCTGCTGCAACGTGGAAGTGGTGAAGGGCGGCTGCGGGTGGCGCTTGGCGGGCTTCGCCTCAATGCTCGCTACCTGGAACGTCGCGGCTTCAAGGGCGCTCTTGAAGGCGGCCGCCTCCTCGGCGTTGCCGACATCCAGGCGCTGGATGCGCTTGCCGTCCGCCCCGACGAGGCGAGCTTCGAAAGTCGCCCCGTCCTGTGTCCGCAGGGTGGCGACGATCGACCAGTATTCACGGGGCTTGAACGCCTCGATCTCCATCTCGCGCTCGACCACGAGGCGCAAGGCGACCGACTGCACCCGGCCCGCCGAGCGGGCGCCGGGAAGCTTCCGCCACAGGACCGGTGAGAGGTTGAAGCCGACGAGGTAATCCAGCGCTCGACGGGCGAGATAGGCGTCGACCAGGGCCTGATCGATCTGGCGCGGCTTGCGCATCGCCTGCTCGACCGAAGACTTGGTGATGGCGTTGAAGGTCACGCGCTCGACCGGGATGCCCTTCAGCACCTTGCGGGCCGTGAGCGCCTCAAGGACGTGCCAGGAGATCGCCTCGCCCTCGCGATCCGGGTCGGTCGCCAGGATGAGCTTTTCGGCGCCCTTGACCGCCTTGGCGATCTCGCTGACCCGCTTCGAGCCACGATCCTCCAACTCCCAGACCATGTGGAAGTCCTGCTCGGGATCGACCGAGCCATCCTTGGCCGGGAGGTCGCGGATATGGCCGAAGGAGGCGATCACCTCGTAGTCGCGGCCGAGATACTTGTTGATCGTCTTGGCCTTGGCCGGCGACTCGACGACGACGACTTTCATCCAGATCCCTCTGCCCCTGAGGGCCCGGCGCGACGGAATGTTCGGAGCGCGACCGAACCCGCCGTCGACGGGGCCACGCGGGGCGGAGAAGTGGGTGAGAGGCGGCGGGTTGTCAAATGGTGGCCGTCCTCCCCACCGTCAGATCCCCGCGTACCATTCGTAGCCACGATCCTCCCAATACCCGCCCTTGCCGTCGCCGAACCCGGCCAGCGACGAGACCATTTCCACCCGCATCACGTATTTGGCGTTCTTGTAGCCGAGCTGTCGCTCGACCCTGAGTCGCAGCGGCGCGCCGTTGGAGACGGGCAGCGCCTTTCCATTGAGGTCGTAGGCAAGGATCGTTTGGGGATTGAACGCATCGAAGAGGTCGATGCTCTCGTAATAGCGGATCGGACGGCGCCCGTCGGAGGCGTCGGGATCGGCCTGACCGTCCGAGGCCGTGCCGCTGGGCGACCCGCCCCAATCACCCGCCGCCGCGAGTTGGACATAGGCGGCATGCGCCTCGCGCACCGTACCGGGGCGGCTGGGCTTCAGCCAAGCGCCGTCCAGGCTGGCGTATTCGAGCGTGTCCGCGCAATGCAGCACCGCGTAGCGGGCCTGCGGCTTCAGCCCGGCCTTTTTCAACAACTCGGCCAGGGGCACGCCCGACCATTTGCCGATGCAACTCCAACCCTCGACGCAGTCGTGCCGGGTGATCTGAGTGCGGGAGGGCAGGGCGCGCACATCCGCCAGGCTCAGGGACAGCGGCGTCTCCACAAGCCCGTCCACCTTCAGCTTGAACTCCGAAAAGTTCTTGGCAGCCAACGCCTTGTAGGCGCTGTCGGGCGGATCGATCGAGCCGTTCGGCTTGAACCACGGCGAGATCATCGATTCCGGGAATTCCCGTGCCGTCGTCATGTCCGACATCAGCAGGCGCTGGACATAGAGGTTGGCATCCTCCCCGATCCCCAGGGTACGGCGACCGGCCGGCGTTCCGGCGAAACGGTCGCAGCCGCCGAGCAGGGATGCGCCGGCGAGACCAGCCGTGGCGGTGAGCAGGCGTCGGCGGTGCAGAATCATCGCGCTTCCTCCCCGGCAGGGCGAACCTTACCGATGCTGAACCAGCCGGTGATCATGCCGCGCAGGTTGTTGACGACGCCGGAGACGAGCACCAGCGCGAGGTGGACCACCACGAACAGGACGAGGAGTCCTGCGGCGATGAAGTGGACGGTGCGGGCCGACTGGCGGCCTCCGAACAATTCGGGAAGCCACGGCCAGGCAGCATCGACGCCGGGCGACATGGCGAGTCCCGCGAGGACCATCGCGGGCAACAGAATCAGCACCACGCCGAGATAAGTGAGCTTCTGGATGACGTTGTAGCGCTTGGCTTCCTCACCCTCAGGGAATTTCAGGAGCAGGTGCTCCTTCACCGATCCGCCGAAATCACGGATCTGGTCGCCCTCGGGAATCAGGCGGCGGCGCAGCTGACCGGAGAACAAGCCATAGATCAGGTAGATCGCCCCATTGATCACGAGAAACCACGCGAAAAGGAAATGCCAGCGGCGGCCGGTGGCGAGATCCTGAGTAGCGGGCAGGGTGACCCAGGAGGGAAAGGCCCGGTCGGTCTCGATACCATTGTCCTTGGACAGGCCCAGAACGCCGGTCGTGTCGAACTTCCGGTCGCCGAGATAGACGACCCCGCGATTGCTTCCGCCGGTCTCCTCGCTGGTGATGGCCAGGGCGGGCGTGTCGAAGGTCGAGACCGAGCCCCAATACAGGGCAGGGTGCGCGTTGAAGATCTGAAGGCCGCTCATCAGCAGCACCAGCAGAACGGCCGCGTTGATCCAGTGGGTCAGGCGGATGACCAGCGGATGCCGGTAGATCAGCCGACGCCCGTTGCGGCCCACGCGCTCGGGCGCGGCCTTGTCCGGGGCGTTCAGGGCAGGCGAGGCGTCCAAGCGGCCATCTCCGAGAAGGGCGGTTCGTTGCGCACAATACGTGTAGCGCGGCCGAGCGGTTACCAGGCGCGACGAAAACGCCGCAGCACCGTCACCCGGCAAGACGCCGCGACGCTTGCGAGACTCGCCGCCGACACCTACACCCGGCACCCGTCATGACAGCCCAGACGCCCGCGCCCGCCCACTTCCCGCACCGGCATCTGCTCGGGATCGAGGGGCTGACCCGGCCCGACATCGAAGCCCTGCTCGATGCGGCCGATGCTGCCGTCGACATCTCCCGTCAGGTGGAGAAGAAGCGCACGACCTTGCGCGGGCGCACCCAGATCAATCTGTTTTTCGAACCCTCGACGCGGACGCAATCGTCGTTCGAGCTCGCGGGCAAGCGGCTCGGTGCCGACGTGATGAACATGTCGGTCGCCTCCTCATCGGTGAAGAAGGGCGAGACGCTCATCGACACCGCCGCGACTCTCAACGCCATGCGGCCGGACATCATCGTCGTGCGCCACCAGGCGGCAGGCGCGGTGCATCTGCTCGCCCGCAAGGTCGATTGCGCGGTGGTCAATGCAGGCGATGGCGCACACGAGCACCCGACCCAGGCGCTGCTCGATGCCCTCACCATCCGCCGCAACAAGGGCCGGATCGAGGGGCTGACCGTCGCGATCTGCGGCGATGTCCTGCACTCGCGGGTGGCGCGCTCGAACCTGATCCTGCTTCAGGCCATGGGCGCGCGGGTAAGGCTGATCGCACCCTCAACCCTCCTGCCCGCCGGCATCGAGCGGTTCGGCGTCGAGACCTTCACGGACATGCGCAAGGGGCTGGCGGGCTGCGACATCGTGATGATGCTGCGCCTCCAGCGCGAGCGGATGAACGGCTCCTTCGTCCCCTCGGTGAAGGAGTATTTCCGCTATTTCGGCCTCGATGCCGAGAAGCTCGCTTTGGCCGCCCCCGACGCCCTGGTGATGCACCCCGGCCCGATGAACCGGGGCGTTGAGATTTCGTCGGAAATCGCTGATGGTGCTCAGTCTTTGATCCGGGAGCAGGTCGAAATGGGCGTGGCCGTGCGCATGGCCGTCCTCGACGCCCTGGCCCGGCACCTGCCGAACGGGTGAGGATCCCCCGATAAACCCTTAGGGGACAAAGCGGCTCGCCTCTCACGTGCGGACGCTTGCCCCCGGCGCCGCCGTGGCGCAGTTTCCTGCCGGAAAACCGCCCCCGGCGGCACCGTGACTGCAAGACACTTCATGAGCACCTACACCCTCGCCGATCTCGCCCGCCTCGTGGCGAGCCGTGCCGGCACGGATCCGGCGGCGTCCTACACCGCCAAGCTCCTGGCCGATGGCCCGGCCAAGGCCGCCAAGAAGCTCGGGGAGGAGGCCGTGGAGGCCGCCATCGCCGCCGTCCAGGGCGACCGCGAGGGGTTGAAGAACGAGGCGGCCGACGTGCTCTACCACCTGATGGTGGTGCTGAAGGCCGGGAACGTCGAACTGACCGAGGTGATGGCGGAACTGGAGCGGCGCACCGCCCAGAGCGGCCTTGCGGAGAAGGCGTCGAGGCGAACCGCGTGAACGCGCCGCCCGCTCTCTCGGACGGTACGAACAGCCTTTCGCCCTACCGTCACTTCACCCGCGAGGAATGGGCGCGCCTGCGCGCCGACGCCCCCCTGACGCTCAACACCGACGATCTGGAGCGGCTGAAATCCCTCAACGATCCGATCTCGATCGAGGAGGTCGTGGAGATCTATCTGCCGCTGTCGCGCCTGCTCTCGTTCTACGTCGCGGCGACGCAGGGCCTGTTCAAAGCGACCCAGCGGTTCCTCACCGCCGAGCGCGAGACCAAGCTGCCCTACATCATCGGGCTCGCCGGATCGGTGGCGGTGGGCAAGTCCACCACGGCGCGCATCCTGGCGGCGCTCCTCGCGCGCTGGCCGAACACGCCGAAGGTCGATCTCGTCACGACCGACGGGTTCCTGCTGCCGAACGCCGAGTTGGCCGCGAACGGCCTGATGGAGCGGAAGGGCTTTCCCGAGAGCTACGACACCGCCGCGCTGCTGCGCTTCCTGCACGAGGTGAAATCCGGCCAGAAGCGAGTGACGGCGCCGCTCTACTCCCACCTCGTCTACGACCGGGTGCCGGGGGAGGAGCGGGTGGTGGAAAGCCCGGACATCCTGATCGTCGAGGGGCTGAACGTGCTCCAGCCCGCCCGCTTGCCGCGGGACGGGACGGCGATTCCCTTCGTGTCCGACTTCTTCGATTTCTCGATCTATCTCGACGGTCACGAGGACGACCTGCATCGCTGGTACGTGACCCGCTTCATGCGCCTGCGCCAGACCGCCTTCCGCGATCCGCGCTCGTATTTCCGCAAATACGCGGAGATCCCCGAGGCCGAGGCGCTCGATACGGCCGACCGGCTCTGGTCCACGATCAACCTGCCTAATCTGCGGGAGAACATCCTGCCGACCCGGCAGCGAGCGAGCCTCATCCTCACCAAGGGGGCGAGCCACCGAATCGAATCC
This sequence comes from Methylobacterium sp. NFXW15, assembly GCF_049887755.1. Taxonomy (NCBI): domain Bacteria; kingdom Pseudomonadati; phylum Pseudomonadota; class Alphaproteobacteria; order Hyphomicrobiales; family Methylobacteriaceae; genus Methylobacterium; species Methylobacterium sp. NFXW15. The sequence continues at coordinate 10,512 of NZ_JAGEKG010000014.1, forward strand.
GTGGCGCTCAGGCGTCTGTGATCGGCCCAAACGCATTCAAAATGCGAGTTCAGGCTGCTGTTGCCATTTAGGCGCTGCGGCAAGTGCGCCTGAGTGTCACAGTCGATTCGTCCAGCGAATCGGCGGCCCGTCCATGACACGTGAAGAGAGAGCTCTCCTGCAGGAACGGGTGAAGACCCTGGTCCTTGGCCATGCCCTTGAGGCCGTTTTGGCGAGGTTCGTCGATGCGGATCAGGCCGCCGGGCGTGATGCCGGTGCGGACCTGTCGCGGATGGAAGAGATGCTTCTGTCCGCCGCACGCGGCCTCGCCGACCGGGCTACCTCGCAGAAGCTATCGGTGCTCGTCGCAGTCGAGGACGTGTCGGCCATCGTCCGGACGGCATTCGATGCGGCACGTGAGACGATCGACCTGATCCGCCCGGCGGACGAGGCGACCGAGGCCGCCATCGCCGCCTGAGCGACGCGCCTATTGCTTGGCGCGGTTGATGATCTCCCAAAGGACACGCGCCACGGGCTCCGTGACCGTGCGCCGGTACTTGCGGTGGACGAGTTGCCCGTTGTGGAAGACGTCCTGCTCCACATAGAGCCGGTTTCCGTCCCAGCGGACGATGTTGTCGGATTCGACCGTCTCCTCGACCCCGAGCTCGTTGCGCAGGATCGTGCTGCCGGTGTGGGTGAGCATACGCGCGTCCTCAGTCACGCCGGGCTTGATCGTAGTCCCGGTTCGGCCCGGCCACCTTATTAGCCACCCGCGCGCCACGCCAGACGGGAGCACGCGACGAAGCTGTCACTCCGTCGAGAAAGTACGGCGGCCCCCCATGTGCGCTCCGGCACAGCCTTGGCCGTAAGGGCCTGCCAGGGTTGGTTCACGCGGGGAAGGCCAGGGGCCTCGGCCGCGGCGGAGGCGTCCATGATCCAGCGCCACACCACGACCCTCGACAGCGCATTCGCTGCCCTGATGCGCACGCTCGGACGCTTGACGCGCCGCGTCGTCGCTCCGGTCGCCACGACGGGCCGCCCTGTCGGCGGCCCGGTTGTCTTCCGGCATTATTTATAAGGTTGTGATCAGCCCCGGCGGTCGAGGATCGTCGCGGCCGGGCAGGCGCCGGTCTCGAACGGGCCGAGCACCACATCGCCCTGGCGCGGATTGTTGACCGTGAAGGGCGCGGTGCCCTGGAGGCCGAGGAAGCCGCGCCCGAGTTGCGGCACGAAGGCCTGCCCGCCGAACCGGATGAAGCAGCGGTCGATCACCGCCTCGTAGGAAAAGCTCGCCTGCGTGACCAGCGTCTGCGCGCCGGCTGGGCCGGGCAGGCCGCAATAGGCGGCGAAATCGAGCGTCCCCGGATGAGAGAGGCGGATCTGCACCGACCGCCCGGGCAGGATCGTCACCGGCGGCCCGCCATCACGACGGGCCGTCAGCACGTAGGCCGAACGGTTCACAATCTGCCGGAGGCATTCGGCCGACGCGGCGGATGCTGAGGCCGCCGTGCCGAGCACGGCCAGAGCCAGGGCCGCAACCCCGCGCGATCGTCCTGCCGTCCAGACTCGCTTGCCCACTGCCTGCTCCCGATCAAAACCGTGGCAGGACTTGAACAATGCGGACGGCTCGCGCGCAAGCTGTAATCGCTTAGCGGCGCTCGTACAGAAGGCGCGCGCGGATCGTGCCGGGAATGGCGCGGATTTCGCCGAGCAGCACCTCGGCATCCGCGTCCGAGGCGTCGGTCTCCAGAACCACGTAACCGACCTCGCCATCCGTCTGATAGAACTGGGCGGCGATGTTGACCTCGCTGCGGGCGAAGACCTCGTTGAGGCGCCCGAGCATGCCCGGCAGGTTGCGCTGGACGTGGATGAACCGCGTGCCGGTGGCGCGAGCCGGAAGCTGCACCTGCGGGAAGTTCACGGCACCCACCGTCGAACCGATATCGGAGTAATCGACGAGTTTCTTGGCGACCTCGGCGCCGATGCGCTCTTGCGCCTCCTCGGTCGAGCCGCCGACATGCGGGGTGAGGATCACGTTGTCGAGGCCCTGGAGCGGGCTGACGAACCGCTCCGAATTCGAGCCGGGCTCCTTCGGAAACACATCCACGGCGGCGCCGCGCAGATGGCCGGCGCGCAAGGCCGAGGCCAGAGCGTCGAGGTCCACCACCGTGCCGCGGGCATTGTTGATGAGGTAGCTGCCGGGCTTCATCGCCCGGATCTCGGCCTCACCGATCATGTTGAAGGTCGCTTCGGTCTCCGGCACGTGGAGCGATACGACATCGCTCTGCGCGAGAAGAGCGGTGAGCGAGTCGGTCGGCTCGGTGTTGCCGTGGCGCAGCCGGTCGGTGTGGTCGTAGAAAAGCACCCGCATGCCCATGGCTTCGGCCAGCGTCGAAAGCTGCGTGCCAATATTGCCGTAGCCGACGATGCCCAGCGTCTTGCCGCGCACCTCGAGCGAGCCGACAGCGGATTTGTCCCACTGCCCGGCATGGGCGCCGACGGAGCGGGGCACGATCCGGCGCAACAGCATCACGATCTCGCCGATCGTCAGTTCCGCGACCGAGCGGGTGTTGGAGAAGGGCGCGTTGAAGACCGGGATCCCCCGGTGCCGGGCCGCCTCGAGATCGACCTGATTGGTGCCGACCGAGAAACAGCCCACGGCAAGCAGCCGGTCCGCCGCCTCGAAGGCGGCCGCATCCATCTGCGTGCGCGAGCGAATGCCGACCATGTGAACGCCCTGGAGCGCCTCATGGAGAGCCTCACGGTCCAGCGCCTTCGGCAGCCGCGTGAGATTGGTGTAGCCGGACGCCTGCATCAGGCCGACCGCGCTGTCGTTGATCCCCTCCAGGAGCAGGATGCGGATCTTGTCCTTGGGAAGGGAGAGCTTCTCGGCGAGCTGTGAGGAGGCGGCCATCGGATCGATCGACAGGTGAAAGTTCGAGCCGCAGCGATAGGCAGGCCCCCACTGCGATGCAACATCGGCCGTGACAGCCCAGCCCTGCATGTCTGCTCCGGGGCGAACCGCGATGCATGATCTTTGTGCAACACATCCCGCGGTGTTTGCCCGGTCAAGCGGAACCGCCGCCGAATAGACCGGTTGTCGCACCTGACAAAAGTCTTCGCCCTCATGTGTGGCGAAGCAGACCAGCGACACGGCACTCTACCATGCATATCCGCACCGGCTTCACCTTGGCGTTCGAGACGAATGGCCCGACGGCCATGAACCTTCTGCTGAACATTCGGCCGGAGTGGCGGATCGATTTGGTGACGCCCGAAGTGATCACGTTCGATCCGCCCGTTCCCGCTCGGCAACATGTCGATGACTTCGGGAACGTCTGCACCCGCATCGTCGCGCCGGGTGGGCGGATCACGATGTCGGCCGATTTCATCGTCGCCGATAGCGGCCTCCCGGACGACCAAGCACCGGATGCCCGCGAGATTCCGGTGCAGGATCTCCCTAACGACGTTCTCGTGTTCCTGATGGGATCTCGCTACTGCGATACGGACAAGCTCTCGCAGACCGCGTGGGGGTTGTTCGGGGGCATCGCTCCGGGCTGGAACCGCGTCCAGGCCATCGTCGACTACGCCCACAACCGGCTGCGCTTCGACTATCAGCGGGCGGACGCGACCCGAACGGCCCATGACGGCCACGGCCAGCAGGTCGGCGTCTGCCGCGACTTCGCCCATCTCGCGATCACCCTGTGCCGGTGCATGAACATCCCGGCCCGCTACGCCACCGGCTATCTCGGCGATATCGGCGTGCCGAAGGATCCGGCCCCAATGGACTTCTCGGCGTGGTTCGAGGTCTTCCTCGATGGCCCCGAAGGCCCGCGCTGGTACACGTTCGACGCCCGCCACAACCGGCCCCGGATCGGCCGGATCGTGATGGCCCGCGGTCGCGATGCCACCGATTGCGCCCTGACGACGAGCTTCGGCACGGCCTTCCTCGCCCGGTTCGAAGTTCATACGGACGACGTGCCCGCCGAGGGTGCGGAACTGGCACAAGCAGCGTGATGCGCGCAGCGTGTTGAACAGGTACCACTAATAGAGTATGTGACAGGCGCCTCGCCGTCCGTCGCGATGCTCGCCCTATGGGCGGCCTGCGTGGACGAGCCGGCCAGGCCGCCCTCGTCATCCGTATCGACGCGTCGGCAAACCGGTCTCCCGCGGGAGGCGGTCGCTTCCCTATCAGGAAGCCGCGGCGGCAGAGGGTGTTCGCAACGCGAGCCGCCGACGCAGCCGGTCCGTCCTGAAGGACGGGACCGCCCAGGAGAGAGAATGACCGCAGGGACAGCCGTGGCGCGGGATCAGTACCGCGATGATTTCGCCGCGCTTCTGGAGGAGAGCTTCCTCCAGTCCGAGATTACCGAAGGGTCCGTCGTCAAGGGTCGCGTCGTCGCGATCGAGAAGGACGTGGCCGTCATCGACATCGGCGCCAAGACGGAAGGCCGTGTCGCCCTCAAGGAATTCGCTGGTCCCGGCCGTGAAGGCGACCTGAAGGTCGGCGACGAGGTCGAGGTCTATGTCGACCGGATCGAGAACGCGCTCGGCGAAGCCGTCATCTCGCGCGACAAGGCTCGCCGCGAGGAGAGCTGGGTCAAGCTCGAGAAGGCCTTCGAGGCCAACGAGCGTGTCACCGGCACGATCTTCAACCAGGTCAAGGGCGGCTACACGGTCGACCTCGACGGCGCCGTGGCGTTCCTGCCGCGCTCGCAGGTCGATATCCGTCCGGTCCGCGACGTCACCCCGCTCCTGGGCACGCCGCAGCCGTTCCAGATCCTCAAGATGGACCGTCGCCGCGGCAACATCGTCGTGTCGCGCCGGACCGTGCTCGAAGAGAGCCGCGCCGAGCAGCGCAGCGAGCTGGTGGCCAACCTCGAGGAAGGTCAGGTCATCGACGGCGTGGTCAAGAACATCACCGAATACGGTGCGTTCGTGGACCTCGGCGGCATCGACGGCCTGCTGCACGTCACCGACATGGCGTGGCGCCGCGTGAACCATCCGTCCGAGGTCGTCACCATCGGCCAGACGGTCAAGGTCAAGATCATCAAGATCAACCACGAGACGCACCGCATCTCGCTCGGCATCAAGCAGCTCCTGGCCGATCCGTGGGAGGGCATCGCCGCCCGCTACCCCGAGGGCGCCAAGCTCAAGGGCCGCGTGACCAACATCACCGATTACGGCGCCTTCGTGGAGCTGGAGCCGGGGATCGAGGGCCTCATCCACGTCTCCGAGATGAGCTGGACCAAGAAGAACGTCCATCCGGGCAAGATCGTCTCCACCTCTCAGGAGGTCGAGGTTCAGATCCTGGAAGTCGATCAGGTCAAGCGCCGCATCTCGCTGGGTCTCAAGCAGACCCTGCAGAACCCGTGGGAAGGCTTCTCCGAGAAGCATCCGGTGGGCTCCGAGGTCGAGGGCGAGGTCAAGAACAAGACCGAGTTCGGCCTGTTCATCGGCCTCGAGGGCGATGTCGACGGCATGGTCCACCTGTCGGATCTCGACTGGAACCGTCCCGGCGAGCAGGTCATCGACGAGTTCAAGAAGGGCGACATGGTCCGCGCCCAGGTTCTCGACGTGGACGTCGAGAAGGAGCGCATCTCGCTTGGTATCAAGCAGCTCGCCGGCGATCCCTTCGCCGAGGGCGGTGAGATCAAGAAGGGTCAGATCGTGACCTGCGAGATCGTCGAGGTGAAGGATTCCGGCCTGGAGGTGCGCATCGCCGACACCGACATGCAGACCTTCATCCGCCGCGCCGAGATCGCCCGCGACCGTGCCGACCAGCGTCCCGAGCGCTTCGCGGCCGGCGAGAAGGTCGATGCCCGCGTGGTGCAGTTCGACCGCAAGGCGCGCCGCGTCACGGTCTCGATCAAGGCCCTGGAAGTGGCCGAGGAAAAGGAAGCGATGGCCCAGTTCGGCTCCGCCGATTCGGGTGCCTCGCTCGGCGACATCCTCGGCGCGGCCATGAAGAAGGCCCGCACCGACGAGGAGTAATCCTCATCCGCTCGGCCGCCCGGTTCGCCGGGCGGCCGGACGCTCAACAGCAAAGCCGCGCGGATACGCTTCCGCGCGGCTTTTCTTTTATGCACGACGCTGCCGCGAGCGCGGTGACGTTCATGCTCGCCGATTGATGGGTCTCGTCCTGCACGCGAGAGCCAGTCCCGCCGCAGGCGAGCGACACGTCGCGCAAATTCTTCGCCGCTCCCCGTATCCACGCCGCCGAAAAATGCTCTAGAACACGCCCTCCTGCGGGCTCGCCCCGCCGGGATGCCAAAGACGCCAAGGACTTGGCGCCGCCTCGCGGCGCTCAGGCGCCTTTCGGCGGAATGGCTGGGGACACCTCCAGCCGGGGATGCAAGGGAACGGATCGCATGGCAGCCGATGCCGAATTGCTGATCGACAGGCGGCGCCTGCGCCGCAGGCTCGGCCTCTGGCGGGTGCTGGGGATCGGTGGCCTCATCGTCGCGGTCGGCGCCGTCGGCTATCGCATTCAGGCTGGCACGACCGGCGCCTTCGCCGTAAGGCCGCAGATCGCACGGATCTCGGTCTCCGGCTTCATCGCCGGGTCCGAAGCCACCGCCAAGCTCATGAAGCGGGTGGGTGAGGCCGAGGCGGTGAAGGGCGTCGTCGTCTCGATCAACTCGCCGGGTGGCACCACGACGGGTTCGGAGGAAATCTTCCGCAACCTGCGGGCGCTCGCCGCCAAGAAGCCGATCGTGGCCTTCGTGGACGGGACGGCCGCCTCAGGCGCCTACATCACCGCCATCGCTGCCGATCATATCGTCGCCCGTGAGACGAGCCTTGTCGGCTCCATCGGCGTGCTCTTCCAATATCCGGACGTGTCGGGCCTGCTCGACAAGGTTGGGGTGAAGGTCGAATCGGTGAAGTCGTCGCCGCTCAAGGCCGAGCCGTCGGGCTTCACGCCCACCTCGCCTGAGGCGCGGGCAGCGCTGGCCGCCGTCGTCGGCGACACCTACGCTTGGTTCAAGGGCCTCGTGGCCGAGCGCCGTGGCATGGATGCGCAGCAACTCGCGACCGTCTCGGACGGGCGGGTATTCAGCGGCCGTCAGAGCGTGCCCCTGAAACTCGTGGACGAACTCGGGAGCGAGCGACAGGCCGTTGCATGGCTTGAGAGCGCGCGCGGCGTTCCGAAGGACCTTCCGGTGACCGACTGGAAGCCGAAGACCGAGAACGGCTTCTCCCTGTGGTCGGCGGCGGGTACCGGTGCCGGGCTGCTCGGCTTCGAAAGCTTTGCAAGCCGGTTGCAGGCGCTCGGCGCCGAGGCGCAGGCAGGCGCGCAGGGCGGGCTGCTGGTGCTGTGGCGGCCGGAGCCCTGAGGATTTCAGGGTCTCGACAGGCCCCAAGAACAGCCGGATAGACGGGAACACGACACGCCATGATCAAGTCGGAGCTTGTCCTCAAGATCGCCGAGCAGAACCCGCATCTCTACCAGCGGGACGTCGAGATCCTGGTCAACGCCATCCTCGACACGATCGCCGACGCCCTGGCTCGGGGCGACCGGGTGGAACTGCGTGGCTTCGGCGCGTTTTCAGTGAAGCGCCGGGAAGCGCGAAAGGGACGCAACCCACGCACGGGCGCGGCCGTTGCCGTGTCCGAAAAGGCCATCCCCGTCTTCAAGACGGGTAAAGAGATGCGCCTGCGTCTCAACGCGGCCAAGATCGGCGAAGGCGTCGCGGCGGAATAGGCGGGAGTCACACAGATGATCCGGTTCCTGAAAAGCCTCCTCCTGCTGCCGGTCGCGGCGTTGGTGGTTCTGCTGGCCGTCGCCAACCGTGCGCCGGTGCAGCTCTCGTTCGACCCCGTCAACATCGACGCGCCGGTCTTCAGCGTGAACCTGCCGCTCTATGCGATCTTGTTCGGCGCCGTGGCGCTCGGTATCGTTGTCGGCGGTGTCTTCACGTGGCTGGGTCAGGGCCGGGCTCGAGCGAGCGCTCGCTACCATCGCCGGGAGGCACGCAGCTACGAGCGCGAGGTGAACCGCCTGCGCCCCTACGCCCCCGACGCCCCAGGCCAGACCTATCCCGGCACCTCCGTCCCCGTTCGCACGGCGCTCCCCGCTCCGCGCTGACCTGAGCCAGCGCGGAACACCGCGCCGTTTCGAGCCTGTGATCCCGTGACCGAGATCAAGATCTGCGGCCTCAGCACGCCGGACACCCTCGACGCCGCACTCGGCGCCGGGGCCGACTGGGTGGGCTTCGTGCGCTTTCCCCGCAGCCCGCGGCATGTCGAACTCGAAACCGCCCGCACCCTGTCCCGTCAGGCGAAGGGCAGGGCGGGCCGGGTGGTGCTGCTGGTCGACCCGGACGACGCGTCACTCCACCAAGCGGTCGAGGCGATAGAGCCTGATCTGATTCAGCTTCACGGCCGTGAGAGCCCGGAGCGCGTCGCCGAAATCCGCGCCCTGACGGGCCTTCCGGTGATGAAGGCACTCGGAATCGCGAGCGCGGCCGATCTCGCGTCCATCGCAGCCTACGCCGGTATCGCCGACCGGTTGCTCCTCGACGCCAAGGCGCCACCCGGCGCGTCGTTGCCCGGCGGCAACGGCGTGAGCTTCGATTGGAACCTGCTCGCGGGGGCGGACCTGCCCGCCGGAACCATGCTGTCCGGTGGTCTCGGGCCCGCGAACGTCGCGGAAGCTCTCGCGCGCACGGGTTTGACCGCCGTCGACGTGTCCTCCGGTGTCGAGAAGGCGCCCGGATCGAAGGATCCCGCACGCATCGCGGCCTTCGTGGCGGCCGTCCGGGGCTGACACTGCGCCGTTGCGTCTAGGCCCCCGCCATTGCAGCGGGGCTCACATGGGTCTAGCAACCGGCAAAACGTTGTCGTGCCGCGAAGGACCGTGCCGTGACCATCGCCCCCGCCCCGAACTCTTTCCGTACTGGCCCCGACGAGCGCGGGCGCTTCGGTATCTTCGGCGGTCGTTTCGTGGCCGAAACGCTGATGCCGCTCATCCTCGACCTCGAGAAGGCCTACGAGGATGCCAAGCAGGATCCGTCCTTCAAGGCGGACATGGAGAGCTACGGCACGCATTACATCGGTCGCCCGAGCCCGCTCTATTACGCCGAGAGGCTGACCGAGCATTTCCGCAGCCAAGCCCCCGCCGGCAAGGGCGCGAAGATCTATTTCAAGCGTGAGGAGCTGAACCACACCGGCTCGCACAAGGTGAACAATGTGCTCGGGCAGATCCTGCTCGCCCGCCGCATGGGCAAGCCGCGGATCATCGCCGAGACCGGCGCGGGCCAGCATGGCGTGGCCACCGCCACCCTCTGCGCCCGCTTCGGCCTGAAGTGCGTCGTGTATATGGGCGCTGTGGACGTGGCCCGGCAGGCCCCGAACGTCTTCCGCATGAAGATGCTCGGTGCCGAGGTCGTGCCGGTGGAATCCGGCACCAAGACCCTCAAGGATGCGATGAACGAAGCCCTGCGCGATTGGGTGACGAATGTCGCGGATACGTTCTACTGCATCGGCACCGTCGCGGGCCCGCATCCCTATCCGGCCATGGTCCGCGACTTCCAATCGGTGATCGGCCGCGAGACCCGTGAGCAGATGCTCGCCCAGGAAGGCCGCCTGCCTGATTCGCTCGTGGCGTGCATCGGCGGCGGCTCGAACGCGATGGGCCTGTTCCATCCGTTCCTGGACGATCGCGAGGTCGAGATCTTCGGCGTCGAGGCGGCTGGTCACGGCGTGACGAGCGGCCTGCATGCCGCGTCGCTGACGGGGGGCAAGCCCGGCGTGCTCCACGGCAACCGCACCTATCTCCTCATGGATGCGGACGGGCAGATCGCCGATGCGCATTCCATCTCGGCGGGCCTCGATTATCCGGGGATCGGCCCGGAGCACGCATGGCTGCATGAGATGGGCCGCGTGAAGTACCTCTCGGCGACGGATTCCGAGACGCTCGAGGCATTCAAGCTCTGCTCCATGCTGGAGGGCATCATCCCGGCCCTCGAGCCCGCCCATGCCCTGGCGAAGGTCGCGGAACTCGCCATCGAGCGCCCAGCCGATCACCTGATGGTGCTCAGCATGTCCGGCCGGGGCGACAAGGACATCCCGCAGGTCGCAGAACTGTTCGGGACGAAGCTCTGACGTGTAGTCCGACGAAACGTATATCGGTCCGTCGCAAGGGTGCCTGTCGAAACACCAAGCGAGAGCCGCTGACCTGATGCAATCAGGTCGGATGCGGCTTTGGGACAGCGGAAACGGACGGTGCGCCGGTCTCAGCGCACCGTCACCTGTTCCTTGATCCGCTCGTAGACTGCTCGGCTGAGCACGCGCTTGGAGAGCAGATCGCTCACTTGCGTGTAGGGCCGCTTGGCGACGATGGCCCGCCCGATGGCTCCGCCGCCGCGCAAGCCGTTCAACTCGGCGACGCTCGCCTTGTTGAGATCGACCAGATCGATAGCAGGCGGCCCCTCGGTGGTCTCCGCCTCCTTGACCTCGGCCCGACCCTGCGGCGCGGCCGAGGGCGGAGGCGCCGGGAAGGCGAGGCTGTCGCTCGGCACCACGCTCGGCGCGGTTGGAGCAGGCGAGAGCTCCGGAGCCGGGCGCCTCACGGGCTCGGCCGGAACCGGGATCGGTGAGGTGACATCCGCCTGCGGTCGTGAAGGGATCTTGCGCACGGCCTGGTCGCTCGGCGCCGGATCCGGTGTCGCGATCGCTGTCTTGGCCGGGGGCTGCGGGGAAGCCGGAAGCCAATATTGCACGAGTGCGGCGAGGGCTCCGGCCAGGAGCAGAAGCACCGAGATGCGAAGAATTGCGGGTCCGCTGAGCACGCGCCGACTGTCGATACTATTTTCCCAAAATTAACCGAAAGCGCTACCAGCGCCTATGCCCCCGCGCACCGTGCGCCGATCTGTCCCCAGCGGAACAGCTGAGCCTAGTCCTCCTCGACCACTCCCTTGCCGGGCGCCCCGCGATAGCCCGTGGCCAGCACGTAGAGTTCGCTCGAATCCGCGCGACTGGCCGACGGCTTCACGTGGCGGACCACCGCGAAATCGCGCTTGAGGTTGGCGAGCAATTCGCCTTCGGTGCCGCCCTGCAGCACCTTTGCGAGGTAGGCGCCCCCGGGGGCCAGGATCTCGCGGGCGAACTCGGCGGCGGTCTCCGCGAGGCCGATGATCCGCAGGTGGTCGGTCTTCTTGTGGCCGGTCGTGTTGGCGGCCATGTCGGACATTACGAAATCGGCCGGGCCGCCGAGGAGATCGGTCAGCTGTTTGGGGGCGTCGTCGTCCAGGAAGTCGAGGGTGATGAACTCGACCCCCGCCATGGGCTCGATGGGAAGGAGGTCGATGCCGACCACCTTACCAGTCGGCCCGACGACGCGAGCGGCGACCTGGGACCAGCCGCCCGGCGCCGCACCGAGATCCACGATCCGCTGACCGGGCTTCAGCAGCTTGAAGCGCTCGTCGATCTCGATGAGCTTGAACGCCGCACGGGAACGGTAGCCCTCGCGCTTGGCGCGGGCGACATAGGGGTCGTTGAGCTGCCGTTCGAGCCAGCGCGTCTGCGAGACGGTGCGCTTCCGCGCGGTCTTCACCCGCTGTTTGAGATCCCCGCGCACGCCCCCGGTGGAGCCTACGCCGCCGCGCCTGTCAGTCATGAACCTTTGTCCGTCGCCGATTACCGCACCGGCTTGCGCGACCATACCCCATCTTCACGCATCATGTTCACGAGAAGGCCCTCGCGCAGACCGCGATCGGCGATGCGCAGGCGCTCGGCCGGGAATGCCCGGCGCAACGCTTCCAGAATCGCGCAGCCCGCGAGCACGAGGTCTGCCCGGTCGCGGCCGATGCAGGGGTTGTCGACGCGCTGCTCCAGGCGCGTGTCGAGAAGGTCGTCGATCGCCGCCGAGACCTCGTCGTCGCTCATCCACAGGCCGTCGACGCGGCGGCGCTCATAGCGCGCGAGCCGCAAGTGCATCGCCGCGATGGTGGTGACGGTGCCGGACGTGCCGAGCAGGTGGAAATTCTGCGCCGTGGCGGCCGGGGCGGCGCGTAGCGCGAAGGCGGATAACTTCTCTGCCACCTCCTCGACCATGCCCTCGAACATACGGCGCGTCACCTCAGCGCCGCCGTGGCGCTCGGCCAGGGTCACGACGCCGACCGGCAAGCTGTCCCAGGCACGGATGCGGAGAGTCGGATCGGTCGAGGGGTTTGTCGCCGCTCCGTCGAGCCACGCCACCTCGGTGGAGCCACCGCCGATATCGAAGATGACGACCGATTCCGCCCGTGGATCGGCCAGGGCCGCGCAGCCGGTCACGGCGAGGTAGGCCTCGGTCTGCCGGTCCACGATCTCGAGATCGAGCCCGACCGACTGACGCACGCGCTCCACGAAATCGGCGCCGTTCACAGCGAGGCGGCAGGCCTCGGTGGCGATGATCTTGGCACGGCGGACCCGCCGCGACTGCATCTTGGCCCGGCAGATGCGCAACGCCTCGACAGTGCGTTCGATCGCGGCCTCGCTGAGGCGGTCGGACGTGCCCAACCCTTCGCCCAGTCGCACGATGCGCGAGAAGGCGTCGATCACCCGGAAGCCGCCATAGGTCGGCTCCGCGATCAGCAACCGGCAATTGTTGGTGCCGAGATCGAGAGCTGCATAGCTCTGCCGACGCTCGCGCCCCGCGTAGAGGGTGGGCGTCGAGAGCGGCGCCATGGTGGTTGCGGGCCGGGCCGGCGCGGCCGCGGCGGTCTCGTCCCTCATCGGCGCGGCCGTCGAATCCTCATCGGCCCGGCTGACAGCCCGACCTCACTTGCGTGTGAGCCTACAGCCTCGGGCGGGAACTGCAACGGCCGAACGGTGCCTCGGGGTTGCGAATGCGTCAGGCGAAGATCTTCGCTGCCCCGGCGGCACGAGGAATCGGCCGCAACAGGCTCTTCACCTGAGAGTAGGGCCGGGGCCGGTTGATGATCTCATCGAGGCGCGACCAGAGTGTCTTGGGGGAGAACGGCTTGGCGATGATCTCGTTGACGCCGAGGCCGACAGCCCGGTCCACCACGTTCCGGCGCGGCTGGGCCAGCATGAGGATGATCGGCAGAGTGGGGCAGGGGGACGTGGCCGGGGTGCGGGCGAGGCGGATGAACTCTTCCCCCGACAGGATCGACAGGTCCCAGTCGATGATGGCGATATCGGGCTTGCTCTCGGCGAGCACGCCCAGCGCCTCGGCGCCATCAGGCGCCTCCAGGACGCGCTTGATGCCTACGCGCATCAGCATGTCCCGGACGATACGCCGGATATAAAGGCTCTCGTCGACGACGAGGGCGGAGAGGTCGGGAAAGGTCGGTGTTGCGATCATCGGGTGCGTCGTCCCGTCGCGACGGTAACCGACCGCACTTTGCATTTTGCTAACGCCACTCACTCCCCACGCGATGCTTGCCGCAGGAAAGTTCGTGAACCGCCGCGTCTCCGCCCAAAAGGACCTTGCGGTCAAGGCCCGATTGCGTCAGGACTAGGGCATTATTCTTGGTTAGCACGACCTGGGGTAATGCGCAGTGCGAGCCGCCGATCCTCCGCAATGGTCGGCGTGAATTTTGAATACGGGCGGCGGACGGTTTTTGCGAGCTTCTAATGGGACGTGGTCGTGATTTCAGGGGGCCGCAGAAGCGCGGCTTCGACGAGAGCGGTGAGCCGAGATGGCCTGATCAGGCACCCTCGGGCGGCGGCTTTGGCGGTGGCTACGGTGGCGGCGGCGGCGGTGGTTACGGCGGCGGTGGCGGCGGCGGATACGGCGGTGGGGGCGGCTTCGACCGTGGCCCGTCGCGCGGCGCGTCCCCGGCTCCGTCGGGCCCCGAGCGCGATGCCACCGTCAAGTGGTTCAACAAGGAGAAGGGCTTCGGCTTCGTCGAACTCGGCGACGGTTCGGGCGACGCCTTCCTCCACATCCGGGCCGTCGAGGCTGCCGGCCATGATGATCTCATGCCCGGCACCAAGCTGATGGTCACGACTGCCCAGGGTCAGAAGGGCCCGCAGGTCACGAGCGTGACCAGCGTGGACACTTCCACGGCCGAGGCTCCGGCTCCCCGCCGCGAGTTCCGTCCGCGCACCGAGGGCTTCGGTGGCGGTGACCGCTTCGGCGGCGGCGGCGGCAGCCGCGGCGGCGACCGATTCGGTGGCGGCGGTGGTGGCGGTCGCGCCCCCTCCGGCCCGTCGACCGAGATGGTCGGCACCGTGAAGTGGTACGATCCGGCCAAGGGCTTCGGCTTCGTGTCGGTGAACGACGGCGGCAAGGACGTGTTCGTCCACCGTTCCGCACTCGCCCGCGCCGGCCTCGATTCCCTGGCCGAAGGCCAGCAGGTCACGCTCGGCGTCGTCGAGGGCATGAAGGGCCGTGAGGCCTCGTCCATCAACGTCGACGGCTGAGGCTGAGCCGCGCGGCGCCACTCTGTCGCCGCGATGCTCATGAGATTCGGAACGGCGGTCCTCGCGGGCCGCCGTTCTCGTTTGTTGTGCTGGGACTCGCATGCTCCGCCGCCTGCCGCTCCTGTTCCTCCTCGTAGCCCTGCCTGCCCGCGCCGAGGATTTCACCGGCTTTTATGCGGGTGTGAATGCCGGCTACGGCTGGAGCCGTGACAAGGAGGCAGGCGCCGCGCCCGACGTCTCGCCGGGCGCTCCGTCGAGTGAGAGTCGCGCGGCCACGGCCTTGCCGCCGAGCGCCACGGCTGCCGCTGCCGGGATCCAACGTCCGGGCCGCACCACCACCGGCCGATAATCCCTGGCACGATCGCGAAGGACGTGTCTGCGGGTGGGATGAATCACCCGTCCGAGACGTGCCAAGTCCTTGGCGTCTTGTTGGAATCGTTCCGAAAGATAGCGATTGCGGAGGCCCCTCGGCCGCTGCTACCCGACGCCATGGCCAGCGACTCGCCACCCGTCGACGCGATCCGTATCCGATCCTCGGAAAGGGGATGGCGTGACCGCTTGACCGTTGCAGGGCGTGTCGCCCTCGCGGCCTTCGGCGGGTACGCGGTGGCAGGCCTAGTGAGTGCCCTCGGCGCGATGATCCTGCCCCTGTCGCGGGCCGAAGCCGTGTCGGCCTCGATGATCGCGAGCTTCGCGGTGATGGCCGGCATCGTGATCTTCGTCTTCGCGGCAGCCTCTCTTCGCCGTGCGGCGCTGACGATCGCTGCGGCGGTCATTCTGCTCACGTCAGCCCTTTGGCTCTCGGGCGGCTTCTCTGCGACGGTGGCGGCATGAGCGAGGCGAAGCGTTTCCGGCCTGCCATGGCGTGGTTGCACACGTGGTCCGGCCTCGTGGTCGGCTGGGTGCTGTTCGCGGTCTTCGTCACCGGTACGGCGAGTTACTACAAGGACGACATCACCCGCTGGATGCGTCCCGAACTGCGCGAGACCGCCGTCGATCCCGCGGCAGCGGCAACGCTGGCGAGCGCCTACCTCGCCCGACAGATGCCCGAAGCCGGAGGCTGGTATATCCAGTTGCCGAAGCCGGATGTGCCAGTCACCGAGGTCTATTGGTGGAAGAGCTTCGATGGTCCGTTCCATCACGCGCTCCTCGATCCCGCGACTGGCGCCCCGACTCATGCCCGCGAGACGAAGGGCGGCGATTTCCTCTACCGCTTCCACTTCGAGCTTGCCCTGCCGAGCCTCTGGGGGCGCTGGATCGTCGGATCCTGCGCGATGGTTCTGCTCATCGCGCTTATTTCCGGCATCATCACCCATCGCCGGATCTTCGCGGATTTCTTCACCTTCCGGCCGGACCGCTCCCGGCAGCGCGCATGGCTCGACGCGCACAACCTGTTCGGCGTGCTCGCGCTGCCGTTCCACCTGATGATCACCTATACGGGGCTCGTGACACTGGGGCCGATGCTGATGCCCTGGGCGACGCAGGCCGCCTATCACGACAACGCGCCGAACTACTTCGTCGAGGCGGGGCTGATGCCGAAGGGCCGTATGCCCACCGGCAAGCCCGCCGAGGGCAGGCCTCTCGGAGACATCATCACCGCCGCCGCCCGCGAAGCCGGGGAAATGCCCGAGGGCTTGTCCGTCTACGCACCGGGTGATGCTGCCGCGACGGTCAACCTCGCGTTCGAGGAGCCGCACGGGCTCGCGCACCTGCATCCACAGACCGCCTACGACGCGGTGACGGGAGCTGAACTCGCGCGCAACACCGAAGCTGGGGTCGCGACGCGAACCGGAGCGGTCTTCGTCGGATTGCACGAGGCGCATTTCGCCTCCTCGGCCCTGCGCGTCCTGTTCTTCCTCTGCGGAGCCCTCGGCGCTGCGGCGGTGGCCTCCGGGTTGGTGCTGTGGACCGTGGCGCGAGCGCCGAAGGGCGCGGCACCGGAAGGATGGGGTCTCCGCCTCGTGCGCATCCTGAATATCGGGACCATCGCCGGACTGCCCGCCGGAATCGGTGCCTTCTTCCTGGCGAACCGCCTGCTGCCCGTCGGCATGGCGGAGCGTGCCAACTGGGAGGTCGGGCTGTTCTTCGGAGCCTGGGTGCTCGTCGCACTGGTCGGCGCATTCACGCCTCGCCGACAGGCTTGGCCCGCCACTCTCGGGCTCGCCGCGATCGGCTTCCTCGCCGTGGTCCCGGTCGATATCGCCCTGATCGGCGAGCCCCGCTTCGTGGCCTTCGACCTCGCGATGCTGCTCGTGGCTGCGCTCCTCATCGTCGCCGCGCGGGTGGCCGCGCGACCGCCCGCCGCCCTGGCTCGGCGAGCCCCGGCGCAGGTGGCGCGGGCATGAGCGGGGCGACGCTCCTGCTCTGTACGGCCCTGGCCTTTGCCGGGCTCGCGACACTGGCGCTCAGCCTCGACCGGCATCATCGGGCCGCCCTGCGCGGACCGGTCCCGCAGAGGCGGGTCCGGCCCTTGCGCAGTGCGGGCTGGGCTGGAATCGCTCTGTCGTTCGGAGCGGCCATCACGCTGGACGGATGGAATTTCGGGCCGGTCCTGGCGACGGGCGCCTTGACGGCGGCGGCGCTCGCGGTGGCCGCCTGCCTCACCTATCGGCCGGGCTGGCTGCGCCCGGCCGCCCTCGTCGCCTTACCCCTGGCAGCGGCCTGCCTGCCCTTCGCGTTCGCCCCGTAAGGGATGGGGTCGCCAAGGGTTTTGAGCGGGCGTAAGCTTATGTTCGAGGAGGCGCTTCGGGCGCCTCGTCCAAAAGTCCACCTTGCTTCGGCAGGCCATCTGACATTGGCTAGCACCCGAGCCGAGGGAAGCGGCAGGACCTCCGAGACGGGGGCCGAATCGAACGAGCCGCGGTCCGCGAGGCCGGGCCCAAACCAGGGAGAACGCCCATGAACAAGCCCGAATTCTTCGGCGATAGCCGTACGAAGTCGCCGTTCTCGTCGCGCTACGAGAACTTCATCGGCGGCCAGTGGGTCGCGCCCGCCGCCGGCCGCTACTTCGAGAACACCTCGCCGATCACCGGCAAGGTCGTGTGCGAAGTCGCGCGCTCCGACGCCACCGACATCGACCGCGCCCTCGATGCCGCCCACGCCGCCAAGGAGGCCTGGGGCCGCACCGCTCCGGCCGAGCGCGCCCGCATCCTGAACAAGATGGCCGACCGGATGGAGGAGAATCTCGACCTCCTCGCCCTGGCCGAGACCTGGGACAACGGCAAGCCGATCCGCGAGACGACCCACGCCGACATTCCGCTCGCCATCGACCACTTCCGCTACTTCGCGGGTTGCGTGCGGGCGCAGGAAGGCTCGATCTCCGAGATCGACCACGACACCGTGGCCTACCACTTCCACGAGCCGCTCGGCGTTGTCGGCCAGATCATCCCGTGGAACTTCCCCATCCTGATGGCGGTGTGGAAGCTCGCTCCGGCGCTCGCCGCGGGCAACTGCGTGGTGCTCAAGCCCGCCGAGCAGACCCCGGCCTCCGTGCTGGTGCTGATGGAGGTCATCGGCGATCTGCTGCCGCCGGGCGTGCTGAACATCGTGAACGGCTTCGGCCTCGAGGCCGGCAAGCCGCTCGCCTCCTCGCCGCGTATCGCCAAGATCGCCTTCACGGGTGAGACGACCACCGGCCGCCTCATCATGCAGTACGCCTCGCAGAACCTGATCCCGGTGACCCTGGAGCTGGGCGGCAAGTCGCCGAACATCTTCTTCGCCGACGTCGCGAACGAGGACGACGACTTCTTCGATAAGGCCCTCGAGGGCTTCACGATGTTCGCGCTCAACCAGGGTGAGGTCTGCACCTGCCCGAGCCGCGCCCTCGTCCACGAGTCGATCTACGACCGGTTCATGGAGCGGGCGATCAAGCGCGTCGAGGCCATCACGCAGGGCTCGCCCCTCGACCCGGCCACGATGATCGGCGCCCAGGCGTCGAGCGAGCAGCTCGAGAAGATCCTCAGCTACGTCGATATCGGCAAGCAGGAGGGCGCGGAGTGCCTCACCGGCGGTGAGCGCGGCGTGCGTGAAGGCGATCTGGCCGAGGGCTTCTACATGAAGCCGACCGTGTTCCGCGGCCACAACAAGATGCGCATCTTCCAGGAAGAGATCTTCGGCCCGGTCCTGTCAGTCACGACCTTCAAGGACGACGCCGACGCCCTCTCCATCGCCAACGATACGCTCTACGGCCTCGGCGCCGGCGTTTGGACCCGCGACGGGACCCGCGCCTACCGCTTCGGCCGCGCGATCCAGGCGGGCCGCGTTTGGACGAACTGCTACCATGCCTACCCGGCCCACGCGGCCTTCGGTGGCTACAAGCAGTCCGGCATCGGACGCGAGACCCATAAGATGATGCTCGACCACTACCAGCAGACGAAGAACATGCTGGTTAGCTACTCGGCGAAGAAGCTCGGATTCTTCTGAGCCTAGCCGAGTCTCCCCCCGAGACTGCCTTGGGCCCTGGCCATCCGGCCGGGGCCTCTTTGCGTCCGGGGCTCGCCGCCCCCACCTGCCGACCTTAGATCTGACGTCACGCCTTGAACGGGAGGAGCGCATGAGCGCCACGGAGACGGTCGAAGCCACCACCGCCGAGCAGGCCGGAGTCGACGGGACGCCGCTGCGCGTCACCGCGACGCCCATGGCGCTGGCACTGATCGAGGAATTGAAGGCCGAGTACGGACCGGTGATGTTCCACCAATCGGGCGGCTGCTGCGATGGCTCCTCGCCCATGTGCTACCCGGTCGGCGATTTCATCGTCGGCGACAGCGACGTGCATCTGGGCCAAGTCGGCGGAGCGGATTTCTACATCTCCCGCACCCAGTTCGAGGTCTGGAAGCACACCCACATCATGCTCGACGTGGTGCCGGGCCGGGGCGGCATGTTCTCCCTGGAGAATGGCCGCGAGAAACGCTTCCACATCCGCTCGCGCCTGTTCACGCAGGCCGAGAACGATGCCCTTGGCGGCGCGTGCCGGCTGTGATGTCCTGCCGCTGATTCCAGCGGGAGGGTAGGGTGAGCGAACGAGCCGGCCTCATGGTGGTGCGGGAGGGTGAGCCCTTCCGGGGGAAGCAGGGGCACATGTATCGTCACGCCATCTCGGCGGAGGCGGTGGGCGCGAAGGCGCTCCACATGCAGCTTCTCGAGATTGCCCCGGGAGAGCGAGCGCACGCCCACAAACACGAGGCGCACGAGACGGCGATCCACGTGCTGAAGGGCGTGTCCGGCTGTTTCTGGGGCGAGCAGCTCGAACACCACGCCATCGCCGGGGCGGGTGAGTTCGTCTACATCGCCGCGAATGTGCCGCACCTGCCCTACAACCGCAGCGCGACGGAGCCGGTCGTGGCGGTGATCGCCCGCACCGATCCGAACGAGCAGGAGAGCGTCGTCCTGCTGCCGGAGCTCGAAGCGGGCGTCGATTGGTCGAAGGCCGAAGCCTGACCTATTGCTGCTCGATCCGCTCGTTGCCGAGCCGTTCCGCTCTGGCCTTCTCGTCCGGCGAGAGGCCTGAGACCGCTTGGTCGAGCCACGCGTCCGAGAGGCCCTGACCGGCTGCGGCGAGGTTCCAGGCCGCCGCCTCCACGAGGTTCTTCCCCACGCCACGCCCGGAGGCGAAGAGCCGCGCGACGCGGTTCTGGGCGATGGCGTTGCCACGCTTGGCCGCGTGCAGGAAGTAGCGTGCGGCGGCGCGCTCGTCCTTGGTCACGCCGGTTCCGTTGAAAAGCAGGATCGCGTACTCGACCTCGCCCGCGAGATCGCCATTGTCCGCCGCGCGGCGGAACCACTGCGCCGCCTGCGTCGGATCCTTCTGCACGCCCCGCCCCTGCAGGTAGAGCACGCCGAGATCGTGTTGTGCCGGGCCTAGTTCCGCCTCGGCCGCCTTGCGGAACTGCTTGGCGGCCTCGGCTTCGTCGGCCGGGGCGCCCGTTGCAATAAGAATCAACCCGAGATTGTAAGAAGCCGTGGGCGAGCCCAGGGCCGCCGCCTGTTCGAGCCAGCGGCGACCGGCCTTCGGATCGCGCGGCACGCCCCGCCCATCCAGAGCCATGAGCCCGAGGGAGGACATGGCGGCGGGGTCGTTCTGCTTGGCCGCGAGCTTATACCAATCGGCCGCCTTGACCGGGTTCTGCGCGACGCCGAGGCCCTGATTGTACAATTCCCCAAGAAGCGTCATCGCCGACGCGTCCTTGGGATCGGCCTCAATGCGCTTCGTCGCCTCCCGGAAGGCGGTGACGTATTGCCCGCGCTGGTAGGCGCCATAGGCAAAATCCGGCGGCTGCCCGGTCGCGGGCGGCGTGGCGCCTCCCGCGTATCCTGGCGTGTAGGGCGACGGCAATTCCCGTGTGGGCTTCTCGGGCGCCACGGCCGTGGCCTTCGGATCGGCGAGCGAGGCGGCCTGGGCGGCCCCATGAGCCGCCCCCTGCGCGATCAAGAGGCCGGCCAGCGCGAGGGTGAGCGGCCTCATCCCTCTTGC
The DNA here is from genome assembly GCF_049887755.1 of Methylobacterium sp. NFXW15. Lineage (NCBI taxonomy): Bacteria > Pseudomonadati > Pseudomonadota > Alphaproteobacteria > Hyphomicrobiales > Methylobacteriaceae > Methylobacterium > Methylobacterium sp. NFXW15. Next base: position 31,333 of record NZ_JAGEKG010000014.1, read on the forward strand.
GCTCCGATCAGCCCCTGGGCCCGGCCGACCGCATCGGCATCGGTCACCCAGATCGCGCTTTCGAGGCCGATGAACTCGGCACCGGTCTCGATGATGCCGGGAAGCTCCGCTTCCGTTGCGGCGACGGCGACGCAGGGCGTTTCGAAGATTTCGGCCCACCATGCCGCCCGTGCCCGCACGGTCTCGGCATCGGGCGCCGCGCCATCCGGGTAGAGGCCGCCGAACATCAGGTAATCGACACCCGCCTCGCCCGCTTCCATGGCGATGTGCTTCGATTCGAGACCGCCCGTGCCGAGGATGCGCCCGTCGCGCAGCCGCTTGCGCAGGTCGGAGAGTTCGCTCTCGGGATCGCGTGGCTTGTCGAGATGGACGCCGTCCGCTCCCCCCCGCGCGGCGACCTGCACCAAGTCACCGCTGAAGCCGGGACAGGCAATGACGAGGGCGGCCTCGCGCGCCTGCACGATGGCGGCGGCGCGCTTCACGAGACCGGTCAACGCCCGCTCGTCGGCGGGCGCGAACCGCAGGATCACGGCCGCCACGTCGCCTGCGGCGCAGGCCGCTTCGAGGGCGGGAAGAAGGGTCTCGGCCCCCGCGGCATTGAGGCCGTGGGGACCGAGGAGTGCGAGACGTTGATCGACCATGGGCCCTGAACGTGAGGCTGGAACTGCCTCCGCTTACTAGGCCCCGATCTTCGGGTCGAGGGAGCCGCTGGCATAACGCTTGGCCATCTCGGCCACGGAGATCGGACGGATCTTCGAGCCCTGGCCCGCCGTATTGAACTCCTCGAAGCGCTGCTTGCAGAGCTTCGTCATCGCGTCCATGGCGGGCTTAAGGTACTTGCGCGGGTCGAATTCCGAGGGGTTCTCGGTCAGCACCTTGCGGATCTGGCCAGTCATGGCCATCCGGTTGTCGGTGTCGATATTGATCTTGCGCACACCGTGCTTGATGCCGCGCTGGATCTCCTCGACCGGCACGCCCCAGGTCGGCTTCATCTGGCCGCCATACTGGTTGATGATGTCCTGCAGGTCCTGCGGCACCGAGGAAGAGCCGTGCATGACGAGGTGGGTCGTCGGCAGGCGGCGGTGGATCTCCTCGATCACGTTCATCGCCAGCACGTCGCCGTCGGGCTGGCGCGTGAACTTGTAGGCGCCGTGGCTGGTGCCCATGGCCACCGCCAAGGCATCGACCTTCGTGGCCTGCACGAACTTCACCGCCTCTTCCGGATCGGTGAGGAGTTGGTCGTGGGAGAGGGTGCCCTCGGCACCATGGCCATCCTCGGCCTCACCCTGGCCGCTCTCCAGCGAACCGAGCACGCCCAGCTCACCCTCGACCGAGACGCCAGCCCAATGGGCCATCTTGGTGACGTTCTGGGTGATCTCGACGTTGTAATTGTAGTCCGCCGGGGTCTTGCCGTCGGCCTTGAGCGAGCCGTCCATCATCACGGAGGTGAAGCCGTACTGGATGGCGGTGGCGCAGGTCGCCTCGTTGTTCCCGTGGTCGAGGTGCATGCAGACCGGGATGTGCGGATAGATCTCGACGAGGCCGTCGATCAGCTTGGCCAGCACGATATCGTTGGCATAGGCGCGGGCGCCGCGGCTCGCCTGAAGGATCACCGGCGAGTCGGTGGCATCGGCCGCCGCCATGATGGCGAGGCCCTGTTCCATGTTGTTCAGGTTGAAGGCGGGCACGCCGTATTCATGCTCGGCGGCGTGGTCGAGGAGCTGCCTCAGGGTGATGCGTGCCATGTGTCCCACCTCGGTTCGAATGAAGCGGCGCCTGCCGCCGACTGTCCATCAAAACACCTCATCCTGAGGTGCCGTAGCGAAGCGGAGGCCTCGAAGGAGGCCTCCAGAACCCGTTGCGCTCCCTGGAACCCTCCTTCGAGGCCCGCTTGCGCGAGCACCTCAGGATGAGGTCGAGAGGGGAGATGCGCCTGTCTGTTCAGCCCTTGGCGCGCAGCGCCTCGACACCCGGAAGGGCCTTGCCCTCGAGCCATTCGAGGAAGGCGCCGCCCGCCGTGGACACGTAGGTGAAAGCCTGCGCCACGCCAGCGTGGTTGAGTGCGGCCACGGTGTCGCCGCCACCCGCCACCGAGACGAGCTGACCGGCCTTGGTCCGTTCGGCCGCGTGCTGGGCCGCCGCGACGGTCGCCGCATCGAAGGGGGTAAGCTCGAAAGCGCCGAGGGGGCCGTTCCAGACGAGCGTCTTGGCGGTGTCGATCGCGGCGTTGATCTCGGCGACCGACTTCGGACCGGCATCGAGGATCATGCCGCTCTCCGGCACGGAATCGACCGAAACGGTCTCGTGCGCGGCGTTGGCCTTGAACTCGGCAGCCGAGACGGCATCGACCGGCAGGATGATCCGGCAGCCCGCTTTCTCGGCGGCGGCGAAGATGCGGGTCGCGGTCTCGGCGAGGTCCTTCTCGCAGAGCGACTTGCCGACCGTCTTGCCCTGCGCATGCAGGAACGTGTTGGCCATGCCGCCGCCGATCACCAGCATGTCGACCTTGGCGACGAGGTTTTCGAGGAGATCGATCTTCGACGAGACCTTGGCGCCGCCGACCAGGGCGATCACCGGGCGCTGGGGCGATTCCAGGCCCTTGGTGAGGGCGTCGAGCTCGGCCTGCATCTCGCGGCCCGCATAGGCGGGCAGGCGGTGAGCGAGGCCCTCGGTCGAGGCGTGGGCGCGGTGAGCGGCAGAGAACGCCTCGTTGACGTACACGTCGCCGTTGGCGGCGAGCGCGTCGGCGAAGCCGGTTTCGTTCTTCTCCTCGCCCGCGTGGTAACGGGTGTTCTCCAGAAGGAGGACGTCGCCGTCCTTCAGTGCGGCGACCGCCTTGGCGGCGTCCTCGCCGATGCAGTCGGCGGCGAAGGACACCGGCTGGCCGAGGGACTGCGACAGGGCGGGCACCACCGGCTCGAGGGAATCCTTGGCCTCGCGCTTGCCCTTCGGACGGCCGAAATGGGCGAGCAGCACGACCTTGGCGCCCTTGCCCGCGATCTCGCGGATCGTCGGGACGACGCGCTCGATGCGTGTGGCGTCGGTGACGCGGCCGTTCTCCATGGGAACGTTCAGGTCGACGCGCAGGAGCACGCGCTTCCCCTGAAGTGAGCCGGCGTCATCGAGGGTGCGGAAGGCGCTCATCGGGTCTCGTTGGATCGGTCAGAAAATGGGGTTCAGCGGATTGCCGCGGCGTTGGCCTTCGGGGGCAGCAGCCCGTCGAGGTTCAGCCGCTGCACGGCGATCGTCAGCACGACGGTGAGGACGGCGGTGATGATCGCGGTCAGGACGAGGGCGCCGGTCCCAGGCAGGCGCCGGGTGCGCTCGGCGAGGCCGCGCACCTCGGTGCGAAGGGCGGCGAGATCGGATTGGCGGGCGGCGTCGTTCATGCGGCCGGTCGCGGCGTCCACCTTATCCTCGACGCGGGACAGCAGCGCCTCCGAGCGGGCGTACTTGTCCTCGATGCGGGAGGCCTTGTCCTCGATCCGGGCGAGCTGATCGAAGAGCTGGTTGGCGGAAACGGGGGCCATCGCCGCTGTAGCCGGAGCGGCGGCTGGAACGGGAGCGGGGGAGGGCGACGGGGAAGGCGGTGGAGGGGAAGCGGAAGTCTGAGGGATGAAACCCTGTCCGCCCTGCGAACCCTGCGACGCGTCTGCCATCCCGAGAACAACCCTTCCGAAGGAACCCCGTGCCGTAAAAAGAGCCCCGCCGCCCGAATGGAGCGGCGGGGCCGGTCGCGGTCGATCAGATGAGCTTGGCCATCGCCACGGCGGTGTCGGCCATGCGGTTCGAGAAGCCCCACTCGTTGTCGTACCAGGTCAGGATGCGGACGAGCACGCCGTCCATCACCTTGGTCTGGTCGAGGTGGAAGGTCGAGGAATGGGGGTCGTGGTTGAAGTCGATCGAGACGTTCGGCTGATCGGTGACGCCGAGCACGCCCTTGAGCGGACCGGCGGCGGCCGCCTTGATCGCATCGTTGACTTCCTGGACCGTGGTCGCGCGCTTGGCCGTGAACACGAGGTCCACCGCCGAGACGTTCGGGGTCGGCACGCGGATCGAGGTCCCGTCGAGCAGGCCCTTCAGCTCCGGCAGCACGAGGCCGACGGCCTTGGCGGCGCCGGTCGTGGTCGGGATCATGGACAGGGACGCGGCGCGGGCCCGGTACAGGTCCTTGTGCATCTGGTCCAGCGAGGGCTGGTCGTTGGTGTAGGAGTGGATCGTGGTCATGAAGCCACGCTCGATGCCGATGGCTTCGTGCAGCACCTTCGCGACCGGCGCGAGGCAGTTGGTGGTGCAAGAGGCGTTCGAGACGACGAGATGCTCGGCGGAGAGCTTGTCATGGTTCACGCCGTACACGACCGTCAGATCGGCGCCGTCGGCGGGAGCCGAGACGAGAACGCGCTTGGCGCCGGCGTCGAGGTGCGCCTTCGCCTTATCCTTGGAGGTGAAGATGCCCGTGCACTCCAGGGCGATGTCGACTCCGAGGTCGCGGTGCGGGAGCTCGGCCGGGTTGCGGACAGCGGTCACCTTGATGCGGCGGCCATCGACCACCAGGAACTCGCCGTCGACGGCGACCTGGCCGGGATAGCGGCCATGCACGGAATCGAAGCGGAGGAGGTGAGCGTTGGTCTCGACCGGGCCGAGATCGTTGATCGCCACGACCTCGATGTCCTTGCGGCCGGACTCGGCGATGGCGCGCAGCACGTTGCGGCCGATGCGCCCGAACCCGTTGATGGCAACCTTCGTCACGGCTTTGATCCTTCCTGATGCCGGGCACCCGCCGCAGCGGCGGCCCGGTCGCCTGGTACCCCCGGCGCCAGCGGCCCGATATTCGTCCGTCCGAGCACCCCTTATCGGGGTGGCTTGAACCGGGGATGAACCGGTGCGGCGCCCCTGCCGAGCAGCCGCCACGCGGGGCGGTCAGCGCAACTGAAGACGCGTCACGGGCCAGGCCGGCCAAAGGCTCGGCGGTCCACTTTCGGGAGCGCGCGGCTGTCTAACATGGTGCTTCGACCTGTCAAACGACGAGAAGTGACAAACCACCGGTTGTTACAGACTTCGGTGAATCCCGTGGGACGCTGAATACGGAGAGTCCTCCGAGCGGTCTTTTTCCCTGGAAATCGCAGGTCATCCGGTCGAAACTTGCGATCTCGCCTCATTGTGCAAAACCCAAGATGACGATGCCGTCCGACGACGAACTTGCGCCCGATCCAGTGACCGCCGCCCTGCAGAGGCTCGACGCCGTCCTGTCGCGGCTGGAAGCCACCGTGACCCGCCGCCTGGAGGCCGAGGCCGCCCCCGACGACCGGGACTCGGAACTGGTTCTGCTGGGCGAAGATCGCAGCCGCCTTGCCGCCGCCCTCGACGCGGCAAGCGCCCGCCTCGCGCAGGTCGAGGCGACTTCGGGCGAGGTCGGGCACCGGCTCGACAGGGCCATCGCCGCCGTCTCAGGCGTGCTGGAAAGGCACTGACCGGATGCCGATTATCACCGTCACCATCGACAACAAGACGTACCGCATGTCCTGCGGCAAGGACGAGGAGGCTCACCTCACCGCCCTGACGCAGGATTTCAGCGAACGCGTCGCGCAGATGCGCACGAGCTTCGGCGAGATTGGCGACATGCGGCTCCATGTCATGGCCGCGCTCACCATCTCCGACGAACTGTCGGACCTGCGCAGGCGCTACGCGGCGCTCGAGAAGGAGGTCGGCCAGTCGCGCTCGGTGGTCGAAGCGGCGGAGCGCCAGCGGGACGAGGCCTCGGCCCGGGCGGCGGACGGGATTACCCAGGCGGCGGGCCGCTTGGCCCGCCTCGCCGACGCTCTCAACGCGCCGGTCGGCAGCCTGCCGCTCGGGCGGAGAGGCGACGACTGAGAGAGACTACCCGGCGATGTAGCGGACGAGCGCGGCGGCGGCACGGAGCATATGCGCCCGCATCCTTCGGGCGGCGGTCTCGCCATCGCCCTCGGACAGGGCGGAGAGGATCTCGGCATGCTCCTCCCGCGAGCGATGGATGCGGTCGCCCTGGCGCAGTTGCGTCCGCCGGAATGCGCCGAGACGTTCCCGCAAGGCGAGCGCCTGTTCAGCCAGGAAGCCGTTATGCGTGCCGGCATAGAGCGCCTCGTGGAAGGCGCGGTTGAGCCGGTCGTAGGCATCGACGTCCCCGGCCGCCACTGCCTCGGCGGATTCGTCGTGCAGGTCGATCAGCGTCCCGCGCTCCAGCGGCGTCATCCGATAGGTCGCAAGGCGCGCGCAGAGGGCTTCGACCTCCGCCGAGGTCTCGAACATGTCGCCGATTCGCTGCGGCGTCAGTTGCGCCACCACCACGCCGCGCCTGGGGCGGATCTCCACGAGCCCCGAGGCGGCGAGTTGGCGTAGCGCCTCCCGGACGGGTGTGCGCGAGGCGCCGTAGCGGTCCGCGAGAAGCTGCTCGTCCAGGGTCGTGCCGGCGGGAAAATCGCCCGAGGCGATGGCGTCGCTCAACGCGTTGCGGATGCGCTCGGAGAGCAGCCCCCGCTCCATGCCCTCCGTCGGCTCCGCCGCTTCCATGTCATGCCCCACCGATCACCCGGCCCCTCGGCTCATGGCCCCAAGCTGTCGAGCCTGGACCGCACGCGCTTTCCCGACGCGCACGTATGCACAAGCGGCAACGCACGATCATAAGATATACAAACAGAAGCGCCAGAGCGGTTTGAAAATTCACGGCGTTGCGCTAACCTGTATCTTGCATACAGGGAGACGACAGATGGCCGACTGGCGCGGGGAAAGGAAGGCCCGCGACGCGCGTATCGAGGCCGGGCGGGTCCATGCGCGGGGCAAGGTGGTTCCGGCGGACGCGGTGACCGCGCTGCTCGAATCGATCCTGCGGCCGGGAGACCGTGTCTGCCTCGAAGGCGACAACCAGAAACAGGCGGATTGCCTCGCCCGCGCGCTGGTCCAGTGCGATCCCGGCAGGGTTCACGGTCTGCATATGGTGCAGTCGGGCATCGTGCTTCCGGAGCATCTCGATGTGTTCGAGACCGGCGTGGCCGAGCGGCTGGACTACTCCTATTCCGGCCCTCAGGGCGCCCGCATCGCCCGCATGCTCTATGGCGGCCAGATCAAGCTCGGGGCAGTGCACACCTACCTCGAGCTGTTCGCCCGGTACTTCATGGATCTGACGCCGCATGTGGCGCTGATCGCGGGCGTCTCGGCCGATCGGGAGGGCAACCTCTATACCGGGCCGAACACCGAGGACACGCCGACTATCGTGGAGGCGACGCATTTCAAGAACGGAGTCGTCGTCGCGCAGGTGAACGAGATCGTCGACAGGGTGCCCCGGGTCGACATCCCCGGCGACCGGGTCGACTTCGTGGTCGAGGCGGATACGCCCTTCTTCGTGGAGCCGCTCTTCACCCGCGACCCGGCGGCGATGACCGAAACGCAGATCCTCATCGCCATGATGGCGATCAAGGGGATCTACGCCGAGTACGGCGTGCGCCGCCTGAACCACGGCATCGGTTTCGGCACGGCGGCCATCGAATTGCTGCTGCCGACCTACGGCGAGAAGCTCGGGCTCAAGGGTGAGATCGCGACGCATTTCGCACTCAACCCACATCCGACCCTGATCCCCGCGATCGAATCCGGCTGGGTGAAGCAGATTCACTGCTTCGGCTCAGAGGTCGGGATGGACCGCTACATCCGCGAACGGCCGGACGTGTTCTTCACCGGCTCGGACGGATCGCTGCGGTCGAACCGCGCCTTCTGCCAGACGGCCGGGCTCTATGCGTGCGACATGTTCATCGGCGCGACCCTTCAGATCGACCTGATGGGTCATTCCTCCACCGTCACCCAATCGCGGGTGGCGGGTTTCGGCGGGGCGCCGAATATGGGCTCGGACCCGCATGGCCGCCGCCACCCGTCCGATCCGTGGATGAAGGCGGGGCGCGAAGGACAGATCGTGGGCGACCCGGCCCTGATGCGCGGTCGCAAGCTGGTGGTGCAGTTGGTCGAGACCTTCGGCGACAAGCTGGTGCCCACCTTCGTGGAACGGCTCGACGCCCTCGAACTCGCGAAGAAAATCGGCCTCGAACTCGCACCGGTCATGATCTACGCCGACGACGTCACCCACATCGTCACGGAGGAAGGCATCGCCAACCTCCTGCTATGCCGCGATGCGGATGACCGCGAGCAGGCGATCCGCGGCGTGGCGGGCTACACGGAGGTCGGCCGGGGCCGGGACAAGACGAAGGCCGAGGAGTTGCGCGCTCGGGGCGTGATTCGGCGGCCGGAAGACCTCGGCATCGAGCCGCTGGATGCCGACCGCTCGCTGCTCGCCGCCCGGTCGATCAAAGATCTCGTGCATTGGTCCGGTGGGCTCTACGAGCCGCCCGCCCGGTTCAGGAACTGGTGATCGCCATGGAATCCCTGACGTTCCGCCACACCACGACGAAGCCGCTGCCCGGCTCCAAGGCCCAGGCGATCACCGGGGTCGTCGCCTCCGGCAATCTGGAGATCCTGCTGGAGCGGGTGCTGCCGCCGGATACGGTCGAGATCGCCATCGAGACGCCGATCGCGGGCTACGCCCAGGTCTGGGAAGCCGTAGTGGCCGATTTCGTCGCCCGCGCGCAGCCCGGCGGCGTGCGAATCTCGATAAACGACGGCGGCGCCCGGCCAGATACCGTCTCCCTGCGCCTGCTTCAGGGTGCGCGGCTCATGGAGATGGGGGCATGAGCCTGATCGATCGCGACCGCCTTTCCTGGTACGAGGCCAGCGCCCGCCGGCGCGTCGAGGCCCTGCTCGATCCCGGCAGCTTCGTAGAAGCCCTCGGCCCGGCCGAGCGGCGGATGAGCCCGCACCTGCCGCTCTTCGACCTGCCCCGCGCCTTCGATGACGGGATCGTCGTGGGCTCCGGCACCCTCGACGGGCGCACCGTATTCGTGGCCGCCCAGGAAGGCCGCTTCATGGGCGGCGCCTTCGGGGAGGTCCATGGCGGCAAGCTCGTGGGCCTGCTCCGCGCGGCCATCGAGGCCAAGCCCGCCGCCGTGCTCATCCTGTTCGATACCGGCGGCGTGCGTCTGCAGGAGGCCAATGCGGGTGAGACCGCCATCGCGGAGACCATGCGGGCGATCGCGGAGACCCGCGCGGCGGGCGTGCCCGTGATCGGGCTGATCGGCGGGCGAGCGGGCTGCTACGGCGGTGGCGGCTTGATCGCGGGCACCTGCTCGCGCCTCGCCGTCTCGGAAGGCGGGCGCATCTCGGTCTCGGGTCCCGAGGTGATCGAGACCAACAAGGGCGCCGAGGAATTCGATTCGAAGGACCGTGCGCTGGTCTGGCGCACCATGGGTGGCAAGCATCGCCGCCTGACCGGCGCCGCCGACGCCTTCTGCGAGGATACCGTCGCGGCCTTTCGCGCCGCCGCCCTCGACCTGATCGGCCGGGCCCCGGCCTTCGACCTCGCCACATTGGAGGCCGAGCATGCACGCCTGCGCGGGCGTCTCGCACAATTCGGCGCGTGCCAGGACGCGACGGAGGTGTGGGCGCGGCTCGGGGTCAACGATCCCGATGCGGTGCCCGCCATGGATACCCGCTCCTTCGAGGACACGGTGACCCGCGTGACGGAGGCGACCCATGACGCCCGCTAAGCCGCTCACCGACATCCTGGCCTCACTCTTCCCCGAAGGCCATGACGTCTCGGTCGCGGACGGCCTGATCGCGGGCGAGGGGCCCTTCGCCCGGGGGCGGATCAAGGTAATCGGCATCGACGGCGACACGCCGCTCGGCGTCGAGGGCGCCCTGACGCTCGCGGGCCACGTCCTCGATACGGTGCGGGCGGGGGGCGGCACGCCGATCCTCGTCGCGATCGATTCCGACAGCCAGCGCATGAGCCGCCGGGACGAGTTGCTGGGCCTCAACGAGTATCTCGCTCATCTGGCCAAAGCTCTGCTTCTGGCGGATCAGCAGGGGCACCCGACCATCGGGCTTCTGTACGGCCACTCGGCGGCGGGCGCATTCATCGCCACGGCGCTGGCGACGCGTGTGCTGGCCGCACTTCCGGGCGCCCATCCGAGCGTGATGGACCTGCCCTCTGTCTCCCGCGTCACCAAGCTTCCTCTGGAGACGCTTCAGGAGATGGCGAAATCGACCCCGGTCTTCGCGCCGGGCCTCGACAACATGCTCGCCACCGGTGCCGTTCACGCGGTCCTGAATCCGGCCGAGCCCCTGCGGCCGCAACTCGAAGCCCTAATCGCCGATCTGCCCGCTTCGGACGAGCGTGACCGGCTTGGCCGCGAACGGGGGGGGCGCCCGGTCGCGGAGGAGATCGCGAAGCTCGTCTCCGGCCGCCTCCGTGCGGTCTGACATCGCCCGCCACGACCTTGTTGCCGCCGATCCCGACGCCTGGGAAAGCCTACTCGCCGGGCGGCGAGATCTCGACGGGGCGCCTCATCTACGCGACTGGGCGCGGCTCGGCCGTCCGCTGATCGTCCGGCGCTTCGTGCCGGGGGAGGCGGGCGATGGCGTGCCGTTGGGCCTGCCCCTGCCGCCCGCTGACGGCAAGCGGCGGATCGGCCTCGCCCTGCCAACCAAAGCCGTGCAGACGGTCGATCCGCCGTCGCTCGCCGATGTGGCGTCCCACGCACCGGCCGCGTGGCAAGGGTCTATCGACGCTTTGCTGGCGCTGGCTCGCGACCACGGCCTGACGCCCCGGCCGTTCGGGGCCCTGTTCTGGCAAGCGGTCACGGACCTCACTTATCTGTCCGCCGCCTCGGACCTTGATCTGCTCTGGCCTTGCACGGGCGGCATTCCGCCGGGCCTGCTCGATGGCCTCGCCCACATCGACGCGCAATCGCCCATGCGCCTGGACGGGGAAATCCTTCTCGCCGATGGCGGTGGCGTGCACTGGCGCGAGTTGCACGACGCACCGGCGGGTGGCAGCGTGCTCGTGAAGTATCTCGACCGGGTGGCGATGCGGAACGCCGCCGACGTCATGCGCTGAGAAGTCTCCCGCCGTCATTGCGAGCGCAGCGAAGCAATGACGAAAAGGAGTAAGAGGGCCTTGGAACGACGCATGACCCTCGCGATCCTGCTGTCCGGCCAGGGCGGCCAGCATCCGGCGATGTTCGACCTCACGGCCGACCGGCCCGAGGCGGCACCGGTCTTCGAGGCGGCCAAGCCTCTGCTCGGCGGACGGGACCCTCGCGATCTCGCGAAGGCGGGGGAGGAGCTGCACGGCAACCGCTCTGGACAGATCCTGTGCTGCGTTTCGGCCCTGGCCGGATGGAGCATCATCGCGGCGGCCAAGCCCGGCCGGGCGATCGTGGCGGGCTACAGCATCGGAGATCTCGCCGCCTGGGGCGTGGCGGGGCGGTTCGATCCTGCCACCGTACTGCGCTTGGCCGCCGCCCGCGCCGAGGCGATGGATGCCGCTTCGGGCGAAGGCTTCGCCCTGGCGGGCATCAGGGGGATCGGCCTTCAGGCGCTCACCGGCCTCGCCCGCTCGCATGATGGTCACCTTGCTATCCGCAATGCCCCGGATAGCTTCGTGGTCGGCGGGCGGCGGGACGCCCTGGAACGCCTCTGCTGCGCAGCGACGGAGCGCGGTGCGCAGCGCGCCGTGGTGCTCCCCGTCGCGACGCCGTCGCATACGCCGCTTCTGGCTGTCGCCTCCGCGCGCTTCCGGGATCTCCTCGCGGCGGTCGAGCTGCATCGCCCGCCCCCCTCGGCACCGCGCCTTCTGAGCGGGCTCGACGGAGCGCCGGTCTTCGATGCGCGGACCGGGCTCGACAAGCTCGCGCGCCAAATTTCCGAGACGATCGATTGGGCGGCCTGCCTCGAAGCCTGCGGCGAATATGGAGCCGACCACGTGCTCGAGCTCGGCCCCGGCCATGCCCTCGCGACCATGGCGCAGGCGGCACTGCCTGCGGCGCGGGTCCATGCCTTCGACGCCTTCCGCACCGTCGACGGCGTGCTCGACTGGATCGGCCGGGGGTAAGCCGGAGGCTGGCCCTCATTGGGGCCTGAACCATATCCGGCCAGTCCGCCAAGTGAGGGAGACTGCCCCGTGAAGACCTATCAGCATTACATCGACGGCCAGTTCGTCGATCCGGTCGAGGGCGAGTGGTTCGACTCCATCGATCCCTATCGCGGCGAGCCCTGGGCGAAGATCCCACGGGGTTCGAAGGCGGATGTGGACCGGGCGGTCGCGGCAGCCAAGCGCGCCATGACCGAAGGCCCTTGGGCGAGCATGACCGCCTCCGCACGCGGCAAGGTACTGCGCAAGATCGGGGACATCGTGGAGCGGGAGGCGAAGCACCTCGCGGAGGTCGAGACCCGCGACAATGGCAAGCTCTTCGCCGAAATGCACGGCCAGACCCGCTACCAGCCGGAATGGTGGCACTACTATGCAGGCCTCGCGGACAAGATCGAGGGCGCACAGGTGCCGATCGACAAGCCCGAGACCTTCGCCTTCACCACGCACGAGCCGGTCGGCGTGGTCGGCGCGCTGACCGCCTGGAACTCGCCCCTGCTTTTCGTCGCCTGGAAGTGTGCTCCGGCGCTGGCAGCGGGCTGCTCGGTGGTGATCAAGCCGTCCGAATTCGCTTCGGCGAGCACTTTGGAATTTGCTGCCCTCCTCAAGGAGGCGGGCCTGCCGGACGGGATGCTCAACGTCGTGACCGGCTACGGCGGCGAGACGGGCGCGGCCATCGTGGAGCACCCCGACGTCGCCAAGATCACCTTCACCGGCTCGGACGTGACCGGCGCGCGGATCTATTCGGACGCCGCCAAGCAGATCAAACGCGTTTCCCTCGAACTCGGCGGCAAGTCACCCAACATCGTCTTCGCTGATGCCGACCTGAAGATGGCCGCCGCAGGCGCGATCTCCGGCATCTTCGCGGCCACCGGGCAGACCTGCATCGCGGGCTCGCGCCTCCTCGTGCAGAACAGCATCCGCGAGGATTTCACCGCCCGGCTGATCGAACTGGCAAAGTCGGCCAAGCTCGGCGACCCGATGGACGCAGGCACCAATATCGGCCCGATCACTACTCCGCCGCAGTATCAGAAGGTGTTGGACTACATCGCGGTAGCCAGGAGCGAGGGCGCGCGCTGCGTGTTCGGCGGCAATCCGGCGACGGGCGAGGGCGTAAAGGGCGGTCAGTTCGTCGAGCCGACGATCTTCGCCGACGTCACCAATACCATGCGGATCGCGCAGGAGGAGGTGTTCGGGCCGGTCCTGTCCATCATCGGCTTCGAGGACGAGGCCGAGGCGCTGAAGATCGGCAACGACGTGATCTACGGCCTCGCGGCGGGCGTCTGGACGCAGGATATCGGCCGGGCGATGCGGATGTCGAAGGGCCTCAAGGCGGGCACCGTCTGGGTGAACACCTATCGGGCGGTGAGCTACATGATGCCCTTCGGCGGCATGAAACGCTCTGGCCTTGGCCGCGAGAGCGGAATCGAATCCATCAAAGAGTATCTGGAGACCAAGAGCGTCTGGATCTCCACCAGCCGCGATGCGCCCGAGAACCCGTTCGTGATGCGGTAGGTTCGACAGCCAGACCGTCATTGCGAGGAACGAAGCAATCCAGGGATGCGCCACGGTCGGCATTGGCCCACCCGCCCCTGGATTGCTTCGCTCCGCTCGCAATGACGGTGTGCATTCGGGTGACTCAGATGCCCCCCGCCTATCGCTACGCCCTGACCGCGTTCATCCTCCTCGCCGTGGCGTGGATTGCCTTCCACCTGCGGTGAGGCCTGAGGAGTCACGATGACCGACGAACCGCACGGCCTCGACCGGGGCCTCACGAATTACGGCGATCGGGATTTTGCCCGCTACCTGCGCCGTTCCTTCGCCCGCTCGATGGGGATCTCCCCCCGGCTTCTGAACAAGCCGGTCGTCGGCATCGCCATGACGCCCTCCGGCTTCAACAATTGCCATCGGGGCATGCCGGAACTGGTGGAGGCGGTCTCACGCGGGGTGCTGGCGGCAGGCGCCCTGCCGCTGCCCTTCCCCACGGTGTCGCTGGGTGAGGTTTTCCTCAATCCCACCAGCATGATGTACCGCAACCTGATGGCCATGGACACGGAGGAGATGATCCTCGCCCAGCCCATGGATGCGGTGGTTCTGATCGGCGGCTGCGACAAGACCGTGCCCGCGCAACTGATGGGCGCGGCCTCCGCCGATCTGCCCGCGATCCAGCTCGTCACCGGGCCTATGTCCACCGGCCGCCATCGCGGACAGCGACTCGGTGCCTGCACCGATTGCCGGGGCTTCTGGGCGAAATACCGCGCCGGGACCGTCGATGGCGAGGAGATCGCCGAGGTCGAAGGCCGCCTCTCGGTCACGCAGGGCACCTGCGCGGTGATGGGCACGGCCTCGACCATGGCCTGTATCGCTGAGGCACTCGGCATGTCGCTCCCGGGAACGGCGGCGATTCCCGCCGTCCATTCGGACCGCTTGGTCGCCGCCGAGGAGACCGGCCGGGCCGCCGTCCGCCTGATCGACACGAAGATCCGCCCGAGCCAGGTCATCACGCAGAAGTCGGTCGAGAACGCGATCCGCGTGCTGATGGCGGTGTCGGGCTCGACCAACGCCATCGTCCACCTCACGGCCATCGCCGGGCGGCTCGGCATCCGGGTGCCCTACGATCGCTTCAACGCCATCTCCGACGAGACCCCCGTGCTGGTCGATCTCAAGCCGGTCGGCGACGGCTACATGGAGGACTTCCATGCGGCGGGCGGCATGGGCGCCCTTCTGCGCGAACTGCGCCCGCTCCTTCACCTCGATACGCTGGACGTGGAGGGCCGCACTCTGGCCGAGCGGCTCGATGAGCCGGAATCCTGGGTGGATCGCGCTGTGGTGCGCCCGTTCAGCAATCCGGTCTCGCCACAGGGCGGGCTCGTGGCACTGGGCGGGAGCCTCGCACCGGAGGGAGCGATCTTCAAGCGCGCTGCCGCGACGCCGAGCCTGTTCGAGACCGAGGGCAGGGCCGTGGTGTTCACGAGCCTCGAAGACCTGAGCCGCCGCATCGATGATCCCGATCTTGACGTGACGGCCGACGACATCCTCGTCCTCCAGAATGCCGGGCCGCACGCGGCGGGGATGCCTGAAGCCGGCTACCTGCCGATCCCCAAGAAGCTCGCCCGCGCCGGGGTGAAGGACATGGTCCGCATCTCGGATGCGCGCATGTCCGGCACGGCCTTCGGCTCCATCGTGCTGCACGTCGCGCCGGAGGCCGCCATCGGCGGGCCGCTCGCCGCCGTGCGCGACGGCGACCGCATCCGCTTGTCCGTGAGCGACAAACGCATCGACCTGCTGGTCGAACCGCAGGAAGTGGCACGGCGCCTCGCCTCGCATACGCCGCCCCCCTCCCCGGTGCGCGGCTACAAGGCCCTTTACCGGCGTAGCGTCACGCAGGCGCCAGAGGGCTGCGACTTCGACTTCCTGGCCGGCTCGTCACCTGCCCGCCCTTGATCCGGCACGAGCCCAAGCCCATCGTCCGGGCAACAGGAGAGGAAACGATGACGCGTGCCTGCATCGTGGGCTGGGCCCACACCCCCTTCGGCAAGCTCGAAGATCCGGACGTGGAAAGCCTGATCGCCCGCGTCTCCGGCGAGGCCCTGGCCCATGCGGGCGTCGGGGCGGAGGAGGTCGACGGCATCTATGTCGGCGTCATGAATACGGGTTTCTCGAAACAGGGCTTCGAAGGTTCCCTCGTCGCCCTGAACCAGCCCGCTCTGGCGCATGTCCCCTCGACCCACTTGGAGAATGCCTGTGCCACGGGTTCGGCAGCGCTCTATGCGGCGCTCGACTTCGTGGAATGCGGCCGGGGCCGTATCGCCCTCGTGGTCGGCGCGGAGAAGATGACCGCGAAATCCGTTGCCGAAACCGGGGACATCCTGCTCGGCGCCTCCTACCGGAAGGAGGAAGCCGAGATCGAGGGCGGGTTCGCAGGCGTGTTCGGCCGGATCGCGGCAGGTTACTTCCAGCGTTACGGCGACCGCAGCGAGGAGTTGGCGCGCATCGCCGCCAAGAACCACCGCAACGGCGTGGGCAACCCCTATGCGCAGCTGCGCAAGGATCTCGGCTTCGACTTCTGCAACAAAGTCTCCGACAAGAACCCCTATGTCGCCGCGCCCCTCCGGCGCACCGACTGCTCGCTGATTTCGGACGGGGCCGCCGCCATCGTCGTCGCCGATGCCGAGACCGCCGCGCGGCTGGAACGGGCCATCGGCTTCCGGGCGCGGGCGCAGGTCAACGACATCCTCCCGCTCTCTCGCCGCGACCCCACCGCCTTCGAGGGCGCCCGCCGCGCCTGGAGCAAGGCCCGCGAGCAGGCGGGCATCGCCAACGCGGACCTGTCCTTCGTGGAGACCCACGACTGCTTCACCATCGCCGAACTGCTCGAATACGAGGCGATGGGTCTGGCGGCGCCCGGCGAAGGCTATCGGATCGTCCGCGAGGGCATGACCGAGAAGGGCGGCAAGTTGCCGGTGAACCCCTCCGGCGGGCTCAAGGCCAAGGGGCACCCCGTCGGCGCGACCGGCGTCTCGATGCACGTGATGGCCTGCCTGCAACTCATGAACGAGGCGGGCGAGATGCAGGTGCCCGGCGCCGACCTCGCCGGGATCTTCAACATGGGCGGCGCGGCGGTCGCGAATTACGTGTCGATCCTCGAGCGGCGGAAATAGGCGCGCCGCCGCGGTATCATATTGGCATACCGCGGCGTTCGCGTGAGGATCCGAAGGGAAGCACCGCGACGAGGACCTTCGACCCCCCCGGCGGGCAAGCCGCTTTTCCAGACGCACAGGCGAGGGCGCCCTGCGGTGAGACCGCAGGGCGATCAGCCTTAGCCCGCCTGATCCAGTGCCTGCGTGATATCCGCGATCAGATCCTCGACGTTTTCCAATCCGATCGAGAGGCGCACCGTTTCCGGCCCGACGAATGCGATGGCCCTCTCGCTGGGCGAAAGTTGCCGGTGCGTCGTGGTGGCCGGGTGGATCGCCAGCGTCTTGATCTCACCGATGTTGACGAGGTGCGAGACGAGGTCGAGCGAGGTGATGAACTTCTTTGCCGCGGGCTCTCCGCCCTTCAGGGCGAAGGTGAAGATCGAACCCGGCCCCTGCGGTGAGTAGCGCGCGACATTGGCCTCACCGGTTTGACCCGGCAGGCCGGGATAGCTCACCCATTCCACCGCCGGATGATCCCTGAGGAAGGCTGCGACGGCCTTGGCGTTGGAACAGTGACGCTCCATGCGCAGGGGCAGGGTCTCGATACCGGTGAGCGTCAGGAAGGCGTTCATCGGCGAGAGGCCGGGCCCGAGATCGCGCAGACCGAACAGGCGGCAGGCGACGGCGAAGGACGTCTCCGGGAACCGCTCCGGGATGACGAGGCCGTCGTAATCCGGCCAGGGCTGGTTGATCAGGTCGTATCCGCCTGCCTTGACCCAATCGAAGGTGCCGCCATCGCAGATCACGCCGCCGATCACCTGTCCCGATCCCGCCAGGAACTTCGAGGTCGAGTGCACGACGATGTCGGCACCGTGCTCGATCGGCCGGATCAAAGCCGGGGAGGCGAGGGTGTTGTCCACGATCAGCGGCAGGCCATGACGCTTGGCCACCGCCGAGATCCCTTCGAGGTCCATCACGAAGCCGCAAGGATTCACGATGGATTCGCAGACGATCGCCTTGCAGTCGGGCGTGATCGCCGCCTCGAAATCCTCGGGCTCCATGCCGCGGGCGAAGCGGGGCTTCAGGTCGTAGCGGCCATCAAGACGGCGCATCAGGCCGAGCGAGCCGCCGAACAGGCGCGGCGAGGCGACGTAGGCATCGCCGCTGCGCATCAGCGTCATCAGCACGAGCAGCACCGCCGATTGGCCGGAAGCGACGGCGATGGCCGCCTTCGCCCCTTCCAAAGCCGCGACCCGCCGCTCCAGCGCCGCCACGGTCGGGTTCGAGCCGCGCGAATAGGAGAAGCCGGTCTTGCGAACGGCAAAGATGTCGGCCGCCTGCTCGGTCGATTCGAACACGAAGCCGTTCGTGAAATAGATCGGCTGTGCCCGCGCTCCGGTAGCCGGATCGGGGGCGGCGCCTGCGTGGATCGCCTTGGTCGCGAACCGGTGTTGTCGGGTCTCGTCGGTCATGGGACTCGTCGGATCGGGGCGCCCGCCGCTGTGCGGATCGGCCGCGGCCGGAAGGATGTGAACCTTATGGCTCAGGCCGCGCGACGAATGAAGGAGCGCAGGGTTCGGACCAGGGTTGTCGGTTCGTAGGGCTTCGGGATGAAGCGCGCGCCATCGGGCATGTCGTTCGGGCCGGGCGTGCCCATGCCGGACACCACCAGAACCGGGATGCCCGGCCAGCGATGGGCGACGAGGCGCGCAAGGGCGAAGCCGTCCATCGAGCCCTGCGGCATGTCCACGTCTGTCATCAGCACCTCCACGTCGTCCCGGTTCTCCAGGAGAGCGAGGGCCTTGTCGGCGTGCGAAGCCTCCAGAACCGTGAACCCAGCATCGGCAAGCGTATCCGACGCCTCCATCAGGAGGAGGCCGTCGTCTTCGACCAGCAGGACAACCGGTTGTTCGGAGGGGCTATCCGTCATCAGGCCTGGATGCGTTCCGCAGGGGGCAATTCGAAAGGGCGGCCCTATTCCCAGTGCCACCCGGCGTCAAGGTGAAGGGGTGGGACGCAGACGACCGCCCCCACCCGTGCCTGCGCCTCAGGCGGCCTCTTCCCGCTTGCCGAGACGCTTGTCGAGATAGGTGTCGACCGTCTGCGTCAGCTCATCGACCTTGCCGTCGAAGAAGTGGTTCGCTCCATCCACGATCTGGTGCTCGATGATGACGCCTTTCTGCGTCTTCACCTTCTCGATCACCGGCATCACCTCGCGGGCGGGCGCCACACGATCCTCGGAACCGTGGACGAACAGGCCTGAGGAAGGGCAGGGTGCCAGGAAGGTGAAGTCGTAGCGGTTGGCCATGGCCGCGATCGAGATGAAGCCCTCGATCTCCGGGCGGCGCATCAGCAGCTGCATGCCGATCCAGGAGCCGAACGACACGCCCGCGATCCAGCAGGCCTTCGCCTCCGGGTTCACCGCCTGCACCCAGTCGAGCGCCGCCGCCGCGTCGGACAGCTCACCCGAACCGTGGTCGAACGAGCCCTGGCTGCGGCCGACCCCGCGAAAATTGAAACGCAGGGCTGCAAAGCCGCGATTGGCGAATGTGTAGAAAAGATTGTACACAATTTGATTGTTCATCGTGCCGCCGAATTGCGGGTGCGGATGCAGCACGATGGCGATGGGAGCGCCGCGCTTCTTGGGGGCCTGATAGCGGCCTTCCAGACGCCCGGCGGGACCGGTGAAGATGACCTCTGGCATGTCTGACCTTTCGACTCGTCGCCCTCGACCGCCTGTTCCTGCACCGCAACGAGCCACCTTGACTCGATGGATGCACGCCATAAAAGCACTCTTAGAATAATTCTAGGTCATTAGAACTATTCTAAAGAGCGGCGCTGATCCACCGTTCGATAGCCTGCCGGGATCTGCTCGGCCGGAGGGACCGGTATTTCTCTCGGCGCGCCTTAACACGGCGAGCCACCCTGCGCGCAAGCAATTCGCGCGAATTGGAGACGAAGCTTTACGGTGATGGAGAGCAAGCGCGCCTATCTCGACCATAACGCGACCGCTCCTGTCCGTCCGGACGTGGTGGACGCGGTGGTGCGCGCGCTGACCCTGCCGGGCAATCCGTCCTCGGTTCATGCGGAGGGCCGGGCCGCGAGGGCTGCGCTGGAAGCGGCGCGCCATCAGGTCGCGACGCTCGTGGGCGCGCGTCCGGCGCAGGTGATCTTCACGAGCGGCGGGACCGAGGCGGCCAACGCCGTGCTCTCGGGCGCGCTGCGCCGCCGGGGCTGGGATGCGCCGACGCGACTTCTTTACTGTGCGAGCGAGCATCCCTGCGTCGCGGCGGGCCATCGCTTCCCGAACGAGGCGGTCGAAATCCTGCCGGTCACGCCGTCGGGCCTCCTCGATCTTGCGGCGCTTCAGGCGCGGCTCGATGCGTTGACCGACGAGACCGTCCTGATCTCGGTCCACGCGGCCAATAACGAGACCGGCGTGGTCCAACCGCTTGCCGAAATCGTGGCGTTAGCCCGCGCCCATGGCCGTACGCTCGTTCATAGCGACGCGGTGCAGGCTGTGGGCAAGATCCCTTTGGATTTCGCGTCACTCAACCTCGACGTGCTGACGCTCTCAGGCCACAAGTTCGCCGCCCCGAAGGGTGTCGGCGCGCTGGTCTTGGCCGACGACGTCACCCTCGAAGGCGCCTTCGTTCGGGGCGGCGGCCAGGAAAAGCGCCTGCGCTGCGGTACCGAAAGCCTTCCTTCCCTCGTTGGCATGGGTGAGGCCGCGCGGATCGCAAGCGAGTCGCTCCGCACGGAAGCCGCGCGGCTCGCCGCGCTGCGTGATCGCGCCGAGACGGGGATGCGCGCCCTGGCTCCGGATGCCGTGGTGTTCGGGGAAGGGTCACCGCGCCTGCCGAACACACTGAGCTTCGCCGTTCCGGGGCTCGACGCCCCGGCGGCGCTGATCGCCCTCGACCTCGCGGGGGTGGCGGTCTCGTCGGGGTCGGCCTGCTCTTCGGGCAAGGTCGCGCGCTCGGCGACGCTCGCGGCGATGGGGGTTCCGAGCACCCTGGCGGCGGGGGCGCTGAGGGTGAGTCTGGGCTGGAATACCGTGGAGGAAGATGTGTCGCGCTTCCTCCACGCCTTCGAACGGGTGGCGACATCCCTATATGAGAGGCGAGGGCGAGCGGCCTGAGGGCCGTATCCCGAGCTACATCCACACGCTTCCCGGCCCTTGACGCCGGGCATGCCAGGAGACGCTGATGCCTGCCGTGCAGGAAACCATCGACCGGGTCCGCTCGATCGACCTCGACCAGTACAAGTACGGGTTCGAGACCACCATCGAGATGGAGAAGTCCGAGAAGGGCATCTCCGAGGACGTCGTCCGCTTCATCTCGGCCAAGAAGGGCGAGCCGGAATGGCTGCTGGAGTGGCGCCTCGACGCCTACAAGCGCTGGCTGACGATGCAGGAGCCGGAATGGGCTCGCGTGTCGTACGACAAGGTCGATTACAACGACATCTATTACTACGCCGCGCCGAAGCGTCAGGGCCCCGAGTCGCTCGATGAGATCGACCCGGAGATCCTGAAGACCTACGAGAAGCTCGGCATCCCGCTGCGCGAGGTCGAGGTGCTGGAGGGCATCGCCCCCGAGCGCCGGGTGGCCGTGGACGCGGTGTTCGATTCCGTGTCGGTCGCCACGACCTTCAAGAAGGAGCTGTCGAAGGCCGGCGTGATCTTCATGCCGATCTCCGAGGCCGTGAAGGAATATCCGGACCTGGTGAAGAAGTATCTCGGCTCGGTCGTGCCGGTGACGGACAACTTCTTCGCGACGCTGAACTCGGCCGTCTTCTCGGATGGGTCGTTCGTCTACATCCCGCCGGGCGTGCGCTGCCCGATGGAGCTGTCGACCTATTTCCGCATCAACGAGCGCGATACCGGCCAGTTCGAGCGCACGCTGATCATCGCCGACAAGGGCTCGTACGTCTCGTATCTCGAAGGCTGCACAGCCCCGAAGCGTGACGACAACCAGCTCCACGCGGCCGTGGTCGAGCTGGTGGCCCTGGAGGATGCCGAGATCAAGTACTCGACGGTCCAGAACTGGTACCCGGGCGACAACGACGGTAAGGGCGGCATCTACAACTTCGTGACGAAGCGCGGCGATTGCCGTGGTGCCCGCTCGAAAATCTCGTGGACGCAGGTCGAGACCGGCTCGGCGATCACCTGGAAGTACCCGTCCTGCATCCTGCGCGGTGACGATTCCCGCGGCGAATTCTACTCGATCGCGGTGTCGAACGGCATGCAGCAGGTCGATTCCGGCACCAAGATGATCCACCTCGGCAAGAACACGACGAGCCGGATCATCTCGAAGGGCATTTCGGCCGGGCGTTCGCAGAACACCTACCGGGGTCTGGTCTCGGCCCATAAGAAGGCCAAGGGCGCGCGCAACTTCACCAACTGCGACTCGCTGCTGATCGGCGATCAGTGTGGGGCGCACACCGTGCCCTACATCGAGTCAAAGAACGCCTCCGCCGTGTTCGAGCACGAGGCCACCACCTCGAAGATCTCCGAGGAGCAGAAGTTCTACTGCCTGCAGCGCGGCCTCTCCGAGGAAGAAGCGACCGCGCTCATCGTCAACGGCTTCGTCCGCGACGTGCTGCAGCAGCTGCCGATGGAGTTCGCCGTCGAGGCCCAGAAGCTGATCTCGATCAGCCTCGAAGGCTCGGTGGGCTAAGCCACACGCACGACACTCCTCCCTCCCCCAGCACGGGGAGGGAGACAACCTGTGTCCTTCCCTGGACCTCATCCTGAGATGCCCGCGCCAGCGGGCCTCGAAGGAGGGCTCCGGAAGTCTCGGCGATCCCTGGAGGCCTCCTTCGAGGCTGCTTCGCAGCACCTCAGCGTGAGGTCGCGGAAGGGGTTGGAGGCGGCGGGGGGCATCCGCGATAGTCAACAGGACGACCGAACTATGCTCGAAATCAAGAACCTCGTGGTGCAGATCGAGGACAACCGCATCCTCAACGGCCTGAACCTGACCGTGAAGGACGGCGAGGTCGCCGCGATCATGGGACCGAACGGCTCCGGCAAGTCGACGCTCAGCTACGTCATCGCTGGCAAGGAGGACTATGAGGTCCTCGAGGGTGAGATCCTGCTCGACGGCCAGAACCTCCTGGAGATGGCCCCTGACGAGCGCGCCGCCGCAGGGGTGTTCCTGGCGTTCCAATATCCGCTGGAGATCCCCGGCGTCGGCACCATGACCTTCCTGAAGGCGTGCCTGAACGCCCAGCGCAAGGCGCGCGGCGAGGATGAGCTGTCCACTCCGGACTTCATCCGCGCGGTGAACGGCGCCGCCGACAAGCTGGAGATCAACAAGGAGATGCTCAAGCGCGCCCTCAACGTCGGGTTCTCCGGCGGTGAGAAGAAGCGCATGGAGATTCTTCAGATGGCGCTGCTCCAGCCGAAGTTCTGCGTGCTCGACGAGACGGATTCCGGCCTCGACATCGATGCCCTGCGCATCGTCTCCGAGGGCGTGAACGCGCTGCGCGCCGAAGGCCGCTCCTTCCTCGTCATCACTCACTACCAGCGGCTCCTGAACCACATCGTCCCGGACGTGGTGCACGTCATGTCCAAGGGTCAGATCGTGAAGACGGGCGGCAAGGACTTGGCCCTCGAACTCGAGGCGTCCGGCTACGCCGAGTACCGCACCGGGGAGGCCGCGTAATGGCCGAGGTCAAGAACCTCCGCACGGGCGCCGAGACCGGCCTGTCGGCTCTGTTCGAGGCCGGGCGCAAGAGCTTCGCCACCGAAGAGGCCATCGGCCGCGAAGAGGCGTTCAAGTTCTTCGAGGCGACCGGCCTGCCGAGCCGCCGGGTCGAGGCGTTCAAGTACACCGACCTGCGCGCCGCGATCACCGAGGCCGCTCCGCCCGCCGAGGCGCCCTCCGCTGAGGCCGCCCGCAAGGCGGTCGCCGCCGCCACGGGCTTCGCGTCGATCGAGGCGGCTCGCCTGACCTTCGTGAACGGCCACCTGATCCGCGCCCTCTCCGACCTTTCCGGCCTGCCGGAGGGCGTGACCGTGACGCCGATCAACGACGCCATGGGCAAGAGCGATGTGCGCCTCAAGCGCCTCGCTCCCGTGGAGCAGGCCCGCGAGAACCCGATCTATCAGCTCAACACCGCCTTCCTTGCGGATGGCGCGCTGATCACGGTCGCGGAAGGCGCCAAGATCGACCGGCCGCTGCACCTTCGCTTTGTCGGCGCCGGGAGCGAGGCGTTCTCGACCGCCACCCGCGTGCTGGTCGATCTCGGGGACGAGTCGGAACTGACCATCCTCGAAAGCCACGAGGGGCCGAGCGGCGTCACCTACCAGCCGAACGACGCCCTCGACGTGCGGATCGGCAAGAAGGCCGCCTTCCGTCACAGCCGCATCAACAAGGAGGGCGACGCCGCCGTCGCGCTCTCGACGATCAGCGTACGGCTCGATGACGAGGCAGAACTGGAAACCGTCGCCGTAGTGACGGGTGCCGTGCTGTCGCGCCATCAGATCTTCCTGAACATCGCGGGCGAGGCCACCAACGTCGTCGTCAATGGTGCTGCCATGCTGCGGGACGGGCAGCTCGCTGATTCGACCCTGCTTGCCGACCATGCGGCGGTGGGCGGCGTCGGCCGCGAGATGTTCAAGACGGTCATCGATGGCGATGCCACCGGTGTGTTCCAGGGCAAGATCATCGTCCGCCAGATTGCGCAGCAGACCGACGGCAAGATGAAGTCCGACTGCCTCCTCCTCACTGACGAGGGGCAGATGATGAACAAGCCGGAGCTCGAGATCTTCGCCGACGACGTGGCCTGCGGCCACGGTGCCACCTGCGGCGCGCCGGACGAGGATCTGCTGTTCTACCTGATGGCCCGCGGCCTGCCGCGCCCCCTGGCGCAAAGCCTGCTCGTCCAGGCCTTCCTCGGCGAGGCCATCGAGTCGGTCACGCATGAAGGCGCCCGCGCGGCGCTGATCGGCGAGACCGAGGCGTGGCTCGCGGCGCGGGGCTGAGCCCCGCTCAAGGGCGCTCTAACCCTGAGCCTCATCCTGAGGTGCGGCGTCAGCCGCCTCGAAGGAGGGGTCCAGGGATCGCAATGCCAGCTGGAGGCCTCCTTCGAGGCCTCCGCTTCGCTCCGGCACCTCAGGATGAGGTTCGCGTCAGGGAGCGATGTCGTCTTCGGAAGGTCGCGACCATGAACGCACCCGTCCTCACCTCGACCTACGACGTCGCCGAGATCCGGAAGGAATTCCCGATCCTGGCCGAGCAGGTCTACGGCAAGCCGCTAGTCTATCTCGACAACGCCGCCTCCACACAGAAACCCCGCGCCGTCATCGACGCGATGGTGAACTGCATGCAGACCGGCTACGCGAATGTGCATCGTGGTCTGCACTACATGGCGAACGCGGCGACCGAAGGGTTCGAAGGTGCCCGCGAGACGACGCGTCAGTTCTTGAACGCGGCCTCGACGGACGAAATCATCTTCACCCGCAATGCCACCGAGGCCTACAATCTCGTGGCCAGCTCGATGGGCTGGGGCGGGATGATCGGCGAGGGTGACGAGATCATCCTCTCGATCATGGAGCACCATTCCAACATCGTGCCCTGGCACTTCCTGCGCGAGCGTCGCGGGGCGGTGATCAAGTGGGCGCCGGTGGACGACGAGGGTAACTTCCTCGTCGAGGAATTCGAAAAGCTGTTTTCGCCGCGCACCAAGATGGTGGCGATCACCCACATGTCGAATGTGCTCGGCACGGTGACGCCCGCCGCCGAGATCGTGCGCATCGCCCATGCCCACGGGGTTCCGGTCCTTCTCGACGGAGCGCAGAGCGCCGTGCACCAGCCGGTCGACGTGCGCGCGCTCGACTGCGATTTCTTCGTCTTCACCGGGCACAAGGTCTACGGGCCGACCGGCATCGGCGTGCTCTATGGCAAGAAGGAATGGCTTGAGCGCCTGCCCCCCTACCAGGGCGGTGGCGAGATGATCCGCACGGTGGCCGAGGATGCGGTCACCTACAACGACCCGCCGCACCGGTTCGAGGCGGGCACCCCCGCGATCATCGAGGCTGTCGGCCTCGGCGCAGCGCTGGAATTCATGATGACGCTCGGCCGCGACAAGATCGCGGCCCACGAAGCCTCGCTCACCGCCTATGCCCACGAGCGCCTGGGCGCGATGAATGCCATCCGCATCATCGGCAACGCCAAAGGCAAGGGCGGCGTGGTCAGCTTCGAGATGAAGGGCGCCCACGCCCACGACATCGCCACCGTGATCGACCGGCAAGGCGTCGCGGTGCGGGCGGGCACCCATTGCGCCATGCCCCTGTTGACGCGTTTCGGCGTGACCTCGACATGCCGCGCCTCGTTCGGGCTTTACAACACGACGTCCGAGATCGATGCGCTTGCCGAGGCGCTTGCGAAAGCGGAAATGCTGTTCGCCTGATGGAAGATAACCGGCCGCGCCTTGAACGCGGCGAGGGAAGGGTAAACCGATGAGCACCGACGCCACCATCACCGGCGGCAACAACACGCCCGCCGTCGAAGGGACTTCGGCGATCCCACAGGCGGAGATGGACCGCCTGACCGACGCCATCGTCGTCGCCCTCAAGTCCGTCTATGACCCGGAGATCCCGGCCGACATCTACGAACTCGGCTTGATCTACCGGGTCGATATCGACGACGATCGCAAGGTCGCCATCGACATGACCCTGACCGCACCGGGTTGCCCGGTGGCGGGAGAGATGCCGGGCTGGGTCGAGAACGCCGTCTCGGCCGTGCCGGGCGTGCAATCCTGCACGGTGACGATGGTGTTCGACCCGCCGTGGGATCAAAGCCGCATGTCGGATGAGGCGCGCGTCGCCCTCGACATGTGGTGAGCCGAGGGGGCCATTAAGCCTCCGCTAACCATGAGCGGAGAGAATTCCGGCTCGGCTGGTATCAGCTCGCGGGTCGGTCAGATGGCACTCGGTTACGTTCTCGCTCTGGTGCTGGAAGCCGCCGGATTGGCCGGGCTCGTCCTCGGCCTCATTCGTTTGCGCACCGAGCGCCGGGCGAGGGCGGCGGAACTGCGCGGGCTGCTTCTCACCGGCAACGCGGTCGCGACGTCTTCGGCCCGCCCCGCATCGGCGAACCGTATTCCCCGTCAGGTGTTCGTCGATTGCGCCCCTCGTGCCGCATCGCAGATCAACGTGGATGCCCGCACGGCGCTCGACCGCGCCCTGGAATCCCTGCGTCGTGTCGAGGGCAGGGCGGCCTGACCGGCTTAGCGGAGAATGATGTCGAGCCCGCTGCCGAAAAGCACCACGGTGCTGAGGGTGAAGAGGAATTTCAGGTCTTCGAGGCGGGCGCTCATCGGTCTCTCCGGTTCGTCTATGACCGAAGATGTCCTCGATTAACGGATCGTTCGCGAGTCCTTTCATTCTCGGTAACGATTCGATCGACCGTTTCCCTTTGTAAACCTTGACGTAGGGTAAACACTCACTCCGCTGAGGCGACCTGCGTTAACTTTACGTAAGCTGGTGCCGTCGCGCACGTTTGTGATTTGCCGGCGTGGCTCGATCTTGGCAGTGGCGCGTTTGTGCTGCGTCTGTCGCCGAAACGGCGCGAATGTCTTTGGAACGGTCCCTCAACCGATGGTCGGACCCTCAGAACTTCGTCGTCAGCCGGTCCACATACATGTCGATTGATCTACATTAGTTTCGCTCTATGAGACCCGCTCATCAATATATGCCTTGGAAATGGACCTTTATAGAGGTCTATCGCGCTATAGAAATTTGCTTATCATCCGACGTGAAAGTCGTCGCATCCAGCAGTGCGGAAGATTCGATGGGTGAGAGCTTCGACCGCGTTGCGCAGGTGGGTGGCTGGCGCCATGACTGACGCGGCCGTCTTCCCCATCAAGGCGGATCGCGCCGCGAACGAGCGTGCCCGCCTGCTTCGTCAGATCGCAGACGTCCTCGACCTGCCGATCACTGCCTTCACGCATCCGCCCGCCACTGATGGGGCCGAGGAAGCGACGAGCGACGAATGCATGGCCGTCATCAGGGCCTTTTCCCGCATCCGAGACCCCAAGATGCGCGAGTTTTGCTTGAAGATGCTGGAATCCTTCGCCGAACGGGGATGATGGCGGCGCATCGGACGTGTGCCCGCACACTCCTGGGACCGTGAGCAGCCGCGCGGGCATGCTATAGGCCGGCACCCCGGATGCAGCCGCTTCGCGATGCCGATCATTTCCATCACGGACTTGTCGAAGACCTATGCGTCGGGGTTCAGCGCCCTGAAGCGCGTCAACCTCGCCATCGAGCGGGGTGAGATCTTCGCCCTCCTCGGGCCGAACGGCGCGGGCAAATCGACCCTCATCAACATCGTCTGTGGCATCGTCACGCCGAGTTCCGGCAAGGTGAGCGTCGACGGGCATGACATCGCGCGCGATTACCGGGCCGCTCGCCGGGCCATCGGCCTTGTGCCGCAGGAACTGACCACCGACGCGTTCGAAACCGTGTGGAACACGGTGAACTTCTCGCGGGGTCTCTTCGGGTTGAAGCCCGACCATGCCCATGTCGAGCGGGTACTGCGCTCCCTGTCCCTGTGGGACAAGCGAGACAACAGGCTCATGACCCTCTCGGGTGGCATGAAGCGGCGTGTGCTGATCGCCAAGGCGCTGTCGCACGAGCCGCGCGTCCTGTTCCTCGATGAGCCGACGGCGGGCGTCGATGTCGAACTGCGCCAGGACATGTGGCGCCTCGTGCGCCAGATGCGTGACCAGGGCGTCACGGTCATCCTCACCACCCACTACATCGAGGAAGCCGAGGAGATGGCCGACCGGATCGGTGTGATCCGGGGTGGGGAGATCATCCTGGTTGAGGAGAAGGCGGCGCTGATGCACCAACTCGGGCGCAAGCGTCTGATCCTTCAGCTCCAGGCGCCCCTCGACCAAGTTCCGCCCAGCCTCGCGCATTTCGGGCTGGCCCTCGCGGGGCAGGGGAAGGAACTGGTCTACACCTACGACACCAAGGCCGAACGCACCGGCATCACCGGGCTCCTTACCGCGCTATCCGAGGCGGGGATCCGGTTCAGCGACCTGCGCACCGAGCAGAATTCACTGGAAGACATCTTCGTAGGTCTGGTGCGCGGGGAGGCGGCGTGATGATGGGCGGCATGAACTGGCCCGCGATCCGGGCGATCTACCGCTTCGAGATGAGCCGCTTCTGGCGTACCGCCGGTCAGAGCATCCTCGCCCCGGTCATTTCCACGACGCTGTACTTCGTGGTCTTCGGCGCCGCCATCGGCTCACGGGTCTCGGCCGTGGACGACGTGCCCTACGGGCTGTTCATCGTGCCGGGGCTGATCATGCTCTCGCTCCTCACGCAGAGCATCGCCAACGCCTCGTTCGGCATCTATTTTCCCCGCTTCGCCGGGACGATCTACGAGATCCTGTCGGCGCCCATCTCCCCCGTCGAAGTGGTGCTCGGCTATGTCGGCGCGGCGGCGTCGAAATCGATCCTGATCGGCCTGATCATCCTGGCGACCTCGTCGCTGTTCGTGCCGCTGCGGATCGACCATCCGTTCTGGATGATCGGCTTCCTGCTTCTCACGGCCACGACCTTCAGCCTGTTCGGCTTCGTCATCGGCCTCTGGGCGGACGGGTTCGAGAAGTTGCAACTCGTGCCGCTTCTGGTCGTGACGCCGCTCACCTTCCTCGGTGGCAGCTTCTACTCGGTGAGCATGCTGCCGCCGTTCTGGCACGCGGTGAGCCTCGCCAATCCGGTCGTCTACCTGATCAGCGGCTTCCGCTGGGCCTTTTTCGGCACGGCGGATGTAAGCATCGGCGTCAGCCTCGCGATGACGGGGCTGTTCCTCGTCATCTGCCTCGGGCTGGTGACCTACATCTTCCGTACGGGCTACCGGCTGAAGAGCTGAGGTCTCACGGCTGAGCCGCCAGGAAGGCGAGCACGCCTTCCCGGTGCGGCTTGGCGCCGACGGCTGTCGAGTGGTCCTTGCCTTCGAGTTCGAGCGCACGCGCATCGGGCATGAGGGCGGCAAGCGCCGGGCCGGACCCCGCCACGGTGTCGAGGGTGCCGACCGAGACCAGAACCGGCATCTCGATCTGCGCCAGTTCGCTGCGGCTCAGCGTCTGGCGTGAGCCGCGCATGCAGGCGGCCAGCGCCCGCAGATCGCTGCGGGTCTGTTCGGCGAAGATGCGGAATGCGGCCGCGGTCGGGTTCGGCGCCGGGGTTCCCGCCGGCGCCTCCAGGGCTTCCGCGATACCGGAGGGCAGGCCGCGCCCCTCGATCAGGTGCATCCCCAGTCCACCGATCAGTGCCGAGCGGACGCGGGAGGCGTAATCCAGCGCGATATGGGCGGTGATCCGCGCGCCCATCGAATAGCCCATGACATGGGCATGTTCGATGCCGAGATGGTCGAGGAGCCGCACAGCGTCGCCCGCCATGGCCTCGGAGGAATACGCCTCAGGATCGTAGAGCTTCTCGCTCTCGCCATGGCCGCGATTGTCCAGGGCGATGGTGCGGTAGCCCGCCTGAGTAAGGGCACGGACCCATTGGGTGTTGACCCAATTGACCGCGTGGTTCGAGGCAAAGCCGTGGATGAGGAGGATCGCATCGCCGCGTCCGCCGATGGCCGGGACGTCGATATAGGCGATGCGCACGCCATCGGAATCGAAACTGTCCATCCTCGAACCCATTCTCCAAACCGCCGCCCGGCTTACCGGCGAGAGGCCAGTCCTACAACGCGTGCTTGCGACAGAGCGCCCCTGCTGGCATCACCCGGCGGCTATGAGTGAATCTCGACCCTACGGGACCTACGCGCCGTCCGGCCTTGTCGCCGCCATCACCCGGCGAACCAGCGGCATCGGCACGGAGAATTGGTATGGGCGCCGCATCGCCTTGATGCTGCGCCGCATCGCCATCTCTCTGCTCGGCGGCAAGCCGCTCGACGTGACGCGCTACGGCGCGAAAATGCGGCTGCACCCCTACAACAACAACTGCGAGAAGAAGGTGCTGTTCACGCCGCAATTCTTCGAT
The DNA here is from genome assembly GCF_049887755.1 of Methylobacterium sp. NFXW15. Classification (NCBI taxonomy): domain Bacteria; kingdom Pseudomonadati; phylum Pseudomonadota; class Alphaproteobacteria; order Hyphomicrobiales; family Methylobacteriaceae; genus Methylobacterium; species Methylobacterium sp. NFXW15. Next base: position 61,988 of record NZ_JAGEKG010000014.1, read on the forward strand.
CCGCAGGAGCGCGCTTTGCTGAAGGCACGTCTGCCGCAGGATTGCGTGTTCCTCGACATCGGCGCGAATATCGGCGCTTACGCCCTGTTCGTGGCCGCCTTCGCCGGGCCGAATTCGCGCATCGTCGCGGTGGAGCCACAGAAGGACGTGTTCGAGCGCCTGAGCTACAACATCGCCCAGAACCCGTTCCACACGGTCAAGGCCGTGGCTTGCGCCGTCGCCGACAAGACCGGCGAGCTGACCTTGTTCATCGATCCTCGCAACCGGGGTGAATCGAGCCTGCGGATCGTCGGCACCAACGAAGGCGCGCAAGTGACCGTGCCGGCAGTCACCCTTCTCGACCTCCTGCGCAGCGAGGGCCTGACCCATGTCGATGCGATCAAGCTCGATGTCGAGGGCGCGGAGGACCTGATCCTCGAACCCTTCCTGCGCGAAGCACCCGAGACCCTGTTGCCGCGCATTCTCCTCGTGGAAAACGGCACCGGCCAATGGCAGCTCGATCTGCCGAAGCTCCTCGGCGAGCATGGCTATCGTGAAATCGGCCGTTCGCGCCTCAACCTGATGTTCGAGCGCGCCTGAGTCTCGTCAGCCCGGCGTGACGATGGGGATCTCCGCGACGATCGCCACGCCCTCCGGCCCGACATCGCAGCGATAGGCTCGCGTTTCGACGCCTGCCGCCCGCGCATCGCGGAAGGCGCGGTCGAAGACCGGGTCGATGTCGCGAGCGACGTCGAAGGCCTCCGCTTTCATCTGCACCACGATCACCACCAGCGCCCGGCCACCGCCCTCGACCACCGCAGCGAGGTCGCGCATGTGCCGCGCGCTGCGAGCGGCCTTGCAATCGGGGAACTCCGCGAGACCGGCGCGGCGCAGGAGGTGACAGTTCTTCACCTCGACATGGCAGGGCCCAGCGGGGCCGCTCGCCAGGAAATCGACGCGGCTCGCCTGCGCGTAGCGCACCTCGGGCCTTAGGGAGTCATAGCCCACGAGCGGCGCGATGAGCCCGCCGCGAAACGCCTCGGCCACCAGGGCGTTCGGGCGCATCGTGTTGATGCCGACCCATTGCGGGCCTTCGGGCAGATCCGCCTCCACCGCTTCCCAGGTGAGCGGGAGCTTTCGCGTCTTGCTGGCCGAGCGGGTGAGCAGCACCCGGCTCCCCGGCGCATCGAGCCCCATCATTGCACCGGGGTTCGGGCAATGGACGGTCTCGACGCCCTCCGCCGTCTCGATATCGGCCAGGAACCGTTTGTAGCGGCGGAGCAGCCGCCCCTCGGTGAGGGCCGAAGGCCAAAGCATGGAATCGCCCGGGGAAGTGGTGGGGAAACGAACGTGGCGGCGGGACCGTAGCGCGCTATCTGCCCTTTAATCCCAAGAGACGACAGGTCCTATGAGCGCCACGCCCGACATGGTCACCGCTTCCATCCTCGTCATCGGCGACGAAATCCTATCGGGACGCACCAAGGACAAGAACATCGGCACCATCGCCGATTACCTCACCGCCGCCGGAATCGACCTGCGCGAGGTGCGCATCGTGCCCGACGAGGAAGACCGCATCGTCGAGGCGGTGAACGCCCTGCGGGATCGCTACACCTACCTCTTCACCACGGGCGGCATCGGCCCGACCCATGACGACATCACGGCCGATTGTGTCGCCAAGGCCTTCGGCGTCGGCATCGACATCGACGGGCGCGCCCGTGCCATGCTGCTGGAGCGGCATAAGCCGGAGGACCTGAACGAGGCACGCCTGCGCATGGCGCGCATTCCCTTCGGGGCCGACCTGATCGCGAACCCGATCTCGAAGGCGCCGGGCTTCCGCATCGGCAACGTCATCGTCATGGCGGGCGTGCCGGCGATCATGCAGGCCATGCTCGACGCTGTGGGGCCGACCCTGAAGGGCGGCGCGGCGATGCAATCCGTAACCGTCGAGGCCAAGGGCATTCCCGAGGGCAATTACGCGGGCGACCTGGGCGAGATCGCCAAGCGGCACACGGATGTTTCCATCGGGTCCTATCCGATGATGACGCCGGAGGGATTTCGCAACCGTATCGTCGTCCGCAGTCGGGACGCGTCCGCCCTCGCGGCGGCGCAGGAGGAGGTCGAAGCCCTGGTGGCACGTCTCTCCGCCTGACGCCCCCCCTTCAGACGGCGCCATGGAGCGGACCGGATGCCACCGAACGATAAGCCGAACGCGAAGGCGCGGCGCCATGAGATCCTCAAAACCGTCTCGGAGATCGCGAGACCCGACGCCTACGTGCTGCACGAGGCGATCCGCCTCGGTGGCGACGAGGAGTTGCGCCGCCATGGCGGAGCGCTGTTCCTCTCGGCCTTCGCCGCGGGCTTGAGCATCGCCCTGTCCCTCATCGTGCCCGGCGTGCTGAAGACGCACCTGCCCGAGGGGGATTGGACGAAGATCATTACCTCGATGGGCTATTCTGTGGGCTTCCTCGTCGTGGTGCTGGGGCGGCAACAGCTCTTCACCGAGAACACGATCACGCCGGTCCTGCCCTTGCTGCACGACCGGTCGGTGAAGACCCTGTGGCGGGTGCTGCGGCTCTGGACCATCGTCCTCGTCGGCAACCTGCTCGGCACGCTGGCCATCGCGACACTCATCGCCCATTCGGGGGCGTTCGATCCCTCGATGCAGAAATCCTTCGCGGAAATCAGCCATGAAGCGATCGCCCATGATTTCGGCGCGACCTTCGTAAAGGCTGTCTTCGCCGGCTGGATGATCGCCCTGATGGTGTGGTTCCTGCCCGCCACCGGCAGCGCGGCACCCTTCATCATCATGCTGATGACGTGGCTCGTCTCGCTGTGCAGCCTCGCCCACGTGGTCGCGGGCTCGGTCGATTCGTTCTATCTTGTGGTGACGGGTGCAGCGACGCTGGCCGATTACGGGTGGCGCTTCCTCTTGCCGACGCTGCTGGGCAATCTGTTCGGCGGCACCGCCCTCGTCGCGGTGCTGAATTACGGGCAAGTCGCCCCTGAGGTCGAAGAGACCCGCGAGGTCGAGGGCGAGCGGCCGGATTGAGCGGCCGACCGGCACAGTCAGAGTCCCCCGTTCCGCGCCTAACGACGATGAGGTTGCCGGTCCGGCCACAGCATCGTTCAAACGAAAAAGCCGCCGGATGGTGATCCGGCGGCTTTTTCGTTTGGGCTAGTCTCTGAGGCGATCAGGCCCGCAGGCGGGTCCGGATCTCACCGAGGCTGGACCGGATCAGGCCCTGGGCGGCGTCGCCCTGCAGGCGCTCCTTCAGGATCGTCTCCGAGACACGGACAGCCGCCTCAGCCGCCGCAGCGCGGACCTGAGCTTCGGCCTGAGCCTCAGCCTGGGCGATCTTCGTGTCGGCCGCCTGGGTGCGGCGGGCAAGGAAGTCGTTTAGCTTGCGCTGGCCCTCGTCGGCCGCGCGCTGCGCCTCCTCGCGGGCGCTGGCGACGATCGCCTGCGCTTCCTTCTCGGCCTCGACCTGGCGACGCTTGTAGTCGGCCAGCACGGCGGCGGCTTCCTCACGCAGGCGCTTGGCCTCGTCGAGTTCGTGGCGGATGCGGTTGGCGCGACCGTCCAGCCCCTTGGTCATCATGCTGAAGGCACCAGCCTTCCACGCGATGGCCATGAAGATGACGAAGGCGACGGCAACCCAGAATTCGGCTTCGAGCAGCATGGCGATCCTCCGTCAGTGAGCCGTGGCGTCGAGCGCCCGGTTGAGGCTCGCCTGGTCGGGGGCCTGTCCGGTCAGCCGCTCGACGATCGCGGAGGCGGTCTCGCCGGCAATCGTGCGGACATTGCCCATTGCCGCATCGGTGCGGCTGCGGATGGTGGTTTCGGCGGCGGCGAGCTTGGTGTTCAGCTCGGCCTCCAGGGCCTTGCGCTTGGCGTCCGCCTCGGCGTTCAGCTCGTTGCGCGTGGCCTGCGCGATGTCGCGCGCCTTGTTCTGCGCTTCGCGCAGGGACGTCTCGTAGGCGACCCCGGCCGCATCGGCCTGGGACTTCATCGCCTGCGCCTGATCGAGATCGGAGCGGAGCCGCTCGGCGCGATTGTGGAGGATACCCCGGATGCGGGGCAGGGCCACCTTGTCCATGAGGTAGTAGAGCAGACCGAAGGCCAGCGCGAGCCAGACGATCTGGGCCAGGAAGCCGGAGGTCTCGAAGGGCGGGAAGGCGCTGGAATGCGCTTCCGTGTGCTCGGTATGCCCCGGCGCGATCTTGGTATCGGCGCCCGGAGGCGGCGTCGTGAGAGGGTTCGGCTGCGCCATCAAACCGGTCCGAGAAAACACCGTCGGGGGGCGCCAGGGGCGCCGGACGAGGAGGAGGGCGCCCGAGTGCCATCCTCCCGTTGGAAGGCGGCGCTCAAGAAGCGCCGCCGGAACCGGGGCCGCGAGGCCCCGGCCGAAGCCGATTAGACGGCGAAGAGCAGCAGCAGGGCGATCAGCAGCGAGAAGATGCCGAGCGCCTCGGTGAGGGCGAAGCCCAGGAGCAGCGTGGCGCGCTGGCCATCGGCCGCGGACGGGTTGCGAAGGGCGCCGGCAAGGAACTGACCGAACAGGTTGCCGAGGCCGATGCCCGCACCCGCCATGCCGAGGCAAGCGAGGCCGGCGCCGATGTACTTCGCAGCGACGGGATCCATGGTAACTCCTGAGGTCTTTCTCGAGAAACGTGCGCGAGGTTCGCGGCGGGGAAGCCGGCCGGTCGTCAGTGGCCGGGGTGAAGGGCGTCGTTCAGGTAGATCGCCGTGAGCGTCGCGAAGACGTAGGCCTGAAGGGCCGCCACGAGGAATTCGAGGGCGGTCAGGGCGATCGTCAGGAACAGCGGGAGGGGCGATAGCACGCTCCAGGCCCCGGCGAGAAGAAGCTGGACCACGAAGAAAGCGAAGATCTTCATGGCGATGTGGCCGGCGAGCATGTTCGCGAACAGACGAACCGAAAGGCTGATCGGACGCGAGATGAACGAGATGACCTCGATCGGAACGAGGATGGCCAGCAGCGGCTTCGGCACGCCCGACGGCACGAAGAGGCCGAAGAAATGGGCGCCGTGCTTGTACACGCCGTAGCCTACCACCACGCTGATCACCAGGGCGGCGAGGCCGAAGGTGATGATGAGGTGGCTGGTGACGGCGAATGCATAGGGGATCATGCCGAACAGGTTCAGGATCAGCACGAACATGAAGAGCGAGAACACCAGCGGCATGAACTTGCGGCCGCCTTCGCCCGTCGCCTGATACAACGTATCGTCGATGAACTCGTAGAAGACTTCCGCCAGCGACTGGATGCGCCCCGGAACGACGGAGCGCGACGCCGTCGCGACGATGGTGATCAGAGCGATCACGCCCACCGCGGCGAACATGTACAGAGCGGACTGGGTGAACGCGAGCTGCTGATGGCCGATATGGCCGAGCGGCACCAGGGTCTTCAGCTCGAACTGATGAATCGGGTCGATCGTGACCGCCATGCCCGCTCCCGCCCTTCTCTTCTCTACTCTCCGGCGCCGGTTCCAGCGCCCGCCCGTCAGGGCAATATCAGTGGTCCGCCTCGTCACGCCGACCTGGGCGTATGCCCGGGCGCGATCCGGCGAACCCGGAGGCTCGCATCACGTTGTAGAAGCCCGCCACGCATCCCAGCAGCAGGAGCACCACCAATCCCCAGGGTTTCGTCCCGAAGACATGGTCGACGATCCAGCCGAGAATGCCCCCCGCGATCACACCGGCGACGAACTCCGTAGAGAGCGTCATCGCCTGAGCGAGCGGGGTGCGGTCAGTATCCCGAGGACGCGCAGATGTGTCGGGAGAGGCCGAAGGCCGCTTCCGTTCGATCTGCGCTTCGAGACGCCTGAGCCTCGCGGAGAGGTCGCCCTCCGGCGGCTTGCCTGCATCCCCCGGTCCGTCCTTCGTGTTGTCGCCGTTCACGGCTCAAACCCTCGGGAAATCGGGCCACGGAATCTGCTGGAAGCCCCCTTCAAGCGCGGCGCACCATAGTTTCGCCTACCTTGGGTGTCAAGGCGACCGTTCATCGTCTCAACTCGTTGATTTCATTACGGTTTCTGGCTTTTTAGCAAGCTTTTCCCGCCGCCCGATTTCACGGCCGCGTGTGGTCGAGTGCTCAGGCGTCGATGATCGGCTTGATCACCTTCTCCATGGCATCGACCGTCTGCTCGCCGGTGTAGCGCGTCCCGTTGATGAAGAAGGTCGGCGTCGAGTCGACCTTGAACACGTCCATGCCCCGCTGCTTCACGGAGTTCACGGCGCCGTAGACCTTCTCGTTCTTGAGGCAGGCCTCGAACTTCTCCTTCGTGTAGCCCGCCTGCTTGAGCATCTGCTCAAGGGCATCGACAGGCTTCTGGGTGAAGGCCCAGTTCGGCTGCTGGTCGAAGAGGAGATCGGTGATCGGGTAATACATCTTGTCGCCCTCACACCGGGCCAGCATGAACGCGGCGGTCGCGAGAGGATCGAGGGGGAACTCGCGCAAAGTGAAGCGGACCTTGCCGGTGTCGATGTAGCGCTTGCGCAGTTCCGGCCACGTTTCCTTGTGGAAGCGGGCGCAGTGCGAGCAGGTCATCGAGGCGTACTCGATGATCGTGCACTTCGCATCGGCCGGGCCGAGCCAGACGTCGCCGAGGGGACCCGCCTGCATCAGAGCGGCGGTATCGACCGTGTCGGCGAAGGCCGGACGGGCGAAGGAGGGCAGGGCGAGGCCGGCGGTAACGAGACCGGTCAGCTTCAGGACGTCGCGTCGGGTGGTCATGGGGGGAGGCCTCCGCCGGCTGGCGTGGTTCGTTCGGCCTTCCGGGTATCTGCGCGGCGCGGGGCTGGCAAGGCGGTGCGACGGCTTGATCTACCGCCGCGACTTCGTGAGGCTACCGCCCATCGGGCGGGGGGAGGGCGCCCCGGCGGTGGCGACGGCCGCGACGCCCAGCCGGTCCAGTGCCGCGCGCAAGCCCTCGTTCTCGATATCCGCCACGGCCTTGGCGACTTCGCCGCGCCGTGCGGGGTCGATGCCGCGCGGCGTTCCGGCCGCGCCGCGCACCCCGACGCGATCCTGCTTCAGGACGATCTTGCCGACGCAGGCCCAGCCGTAATGGGCGTTGATGCGCTGAACCACCACGGGGGCAAGATGCTGCAACTCGATGGCGAAGACGCCCTCGACGCGCACGATCAGCGTGCCGGGCTCCGGACCGCTCCCATCCTCCGCGCCCCGACGGCGACGCGGCCACTCGAGCTTGGCGGGGCGGCAATAGCGGGCCAAACGCTCTCCGACGATCTCCGGCCAGGCCGCGAGGATGTCGGTCGAGGCGAAGCCCTGTGCGGCGAAGGCGGGGCCGATGCAGGAGTCGATGAGTTCGGCGAGGGGCTTCGGTCGTGCCATGATGTCCGTTCCGGGCCCTCGATATCAGGCCGTCGAAATCCCGCTCCCGTCGCCGCGAAAAAACGGTTAAGGCCACCGCATGGTAACGCCCGCGGCGTCATACTCAAGGCAGGACGCCCGGCCGGACGCCGCCGACCTTCTGGTCTGGTACGACCGCCATCGCCGTGTGCTGCCCTGGCGCGCCCTGCCCGGCGAGGTGCCCGATCCCTACCGGGTCTGGCTGTCCGAAATCATGCTGCAGCAGACCACCGTCACGGCGGTGAAGCCGTATTTCGCCCGCTTCCTCGAACGCTTCCCCGATGTCGCCGCCCTCGCTGCGGCGCCTGAAGAGGCGGTGATGAGCGCCTGGGCGGGGCTCGGTTATTACTCGCGCGCGCGAAATCTCCACGCCTGCGCCCGTTCGGTCGCGGCGGCGGGCGGGTTTCCCGACACGGTGGAGGGACTTCGCAAGCTCCCCGGAATCGGCGCCTACACGGCGGGCGCCATCGCGGCCATCGCCTTCGATCGCCCGGCGGCGGCGGTGGATGGTAATGTCGAGCGGGTGGTCTCGCGGCTCTTCGCCGTGGACCAGCCCCTGCCTGCCGCACGGCCGGCCCTCCGGGTGCTGGCCGAATCGCTGGTGCCGCAGAAGCGGCCGGGCGATTTCGCGCAGGCCGTGATGGATCTCGGCGCGACGCTCTGCACGCCGAGGCGACCGGCCTGCGCCCTCTGCCCCTGGATGGCGCCCTGCCAAGCGCGGAAGGAGGGCACGCAGGAAACCTATCCCCGCAAGCTGAAGAAGGAATCGGGAGCGCTTCGACGGGGTGCCGCCTTCGTGGTGGAGCGGGCGGGCGACGGCGCGGTCCTGCTGCGCACGCGGCCTCCCACGGGTCTCCTCGGTGCGATGGCCGAGCCGCCGACGAGCGAATGGCGGGCGGATTACGATCCGGCTCAGGCGCTGCTCGACGCGCCCCTGGACGCCCGCTGGAAGCGCCTGCCCGGCATCGTCCGCCACGTCTTCACGCATTTTCCCCTGGAGCTGACGGTGTTCCAGGCACGCGTTGCGGCCGACACCTCGCCGCCGGAGGGCATGCGCTTCACCCCGCCCGCCGGATTGGCCGACGAACCCCTCCCGGGCGCCATGAAGAAGGTGCTCGCCCACGCCCTGGACCGGAAGCTGGCGCCATTGCCCGAGCCGGCCGAGGCGCCGGAGCCCGATCTCGCGACACCTCAGCCGGAACCGAAAGTCCGCCGGGCGCCGCTGCCGAAGGTGCTCTCGCGCAGGCCCATCGCGGCGGCACCGCCGCGCAAGGGTAGCCCGAAGGCGCGCTAGGTCAGGCGCCGCCCATGCCCGCGCGGATTTCGTTGCGGTAGCTGTCGATGCAGGTTTTCCGACCGTTGCGCTCGGTGTGCCAGAAGGTCCAGCCGTTGCAGGCCGGGAGGCCCTGGACGAGGGCACCGATCTTGTGGATCGAGCCGATCACCAGCCCATTGTCGAGCTGGCCGTCCGGCCGCACCGTCGCGCGGAAGCGCCCGCGCTCGTCGGTCAGCGTCTCGCCCGCGCGGACATGCCCTGCCTCGATGACCGAGAGGAACGGCACGCGCGGCTCGGCACGCTTGGTCGGCGCCACGAGGAGCGAGGCCTGCGACAGAGTCTCGATGCCCCCGATGCGTTCCCGCGCGGCGGCGGCGTAACCGGGGTCGCGCTCGATGCCGATGAAGCGGCGGCCGAGTCGCTTGGCAACGGCACCGGTCGTGCCGGTGCCGAAGAACGGGTCGAGCACCACGTCGCCGGGATTGGTCGCCGCGAGCAAGGTCCGGGCGAGCAACGCTTCCGGCTTCTGGGTCGGGTGGACCTTCCGGCCCTCTTCGTCCTTCAGCCGCTCATCCCCGGTGCAGAGCGGGATGAACCAGTCCGAGCGCATCTGGAGGTCTTCGTTGCCGCCCTTCAGCGCGTCATAATGAAAGGTGTAACCCTTCGATTCGGCCGAGCGGGAGGCCCAAATAAGGGTCTCGTGCGCATTGGTGAAGCGCTTGCCGCGGAAGTTCGGCATCGGATTGGCTTTGCGCCACACGATATCGTTCAGGATCCAGTAACCGAGATCCTGAAGTGCGCTGCCGACGCGGAAGATGTTGTGGTAAGACCCGATGACCCAGAGGGTCGCATTCGGCTTCATCACCCGCCGCGCGGCGGCGAGCCATTCGCGGGTGAAGGCGTCGTAGGCGGGGAAGCTCGCGAACTTGTCCCAGTCGTCGTCGACGGCATCGACGCGACTCTGGTCGGGGCGCAGCAGCCCGGCATCACCCAGCTGGAGATTGTAGGGCGGGTCTGCGAACACGCAGTCGACGCTGGACGCGGGCAATGCGTTCATGGCCGCGATGCAATCGCCGACCAGCACCGTGTCGAGTGGCAGGCTTGAGGGCCTGAGTGGCGACGGCTGGGCAGGAAGCCCCATCCGTGGAGACGACGCGGGCCGCCCGGTACGCGAGACCTGTTTCCGGGCGAAGGCGTCGGCTGCCACGGTACGCTGGGAAGCCATGAGACACACCGTTTACGCGACTGACCCGGAGACCATGCGTCGAGTAGGGTAAAAGCCGCGTTCAGCATGTCGGGAAAAAACCGTCCCGTTCTGGAACCAGCGGTCCGATGGCGCCGGTCAGCGTCACCTTCAGCGGGACGCAGCCCTTCCCCAAGCGCAGATCTAGGATAATCGTCGCATCAATCCGCGAATTCGCACGGTTACAACAAATTCATCGATTTACTTCGCAAGCATTCGCTCGAAGTATTCGTTATTTGATCTGCAAATAAACCGCACGGGCTGCGCATGTAATCGGCAGGTTCAGTGCCAATGCGGCGAAAATACGGCCGCGAAATCTCAAAATTTCACGCCACATTGCCGCCCGTTTCCGAAACGACTGGCGCCGTCCCGCTAACAACAAGGGAATGCGCGGACAAATGAAGGTTGGTTTCGGTAAGATCGCTGTCGTCCTCGGTTTGGTGGCCAGCGTCACTGGCGCAGTCGCCCCGGCCGCCGCACAGAGCGGCACCGCGTCCTGGTACGGCAGCGGACATCGCACGGCGAATGGCGAGCGCTTCAACCCCAACGGGCTCACCGCAGCCCACCGGACGCTGCCCTTCGGCACCCGCGTTCAGGTTCAGAACCCTCGGACCGGCCGTTCGATCGTCGTCCGGATCAACGATCGTGGCCCGTTCATCCGCGGGCGGATCATCGACCTTTCCCGTGGTTCGGCGCGGGCGCTCGGCATGGGCGGGACCAGCTGGGTCTCCCTGCGCGTCGTTCACTGAGATCGAACTGCGACACGACCGGCGGCGCCCGCGAAGCGGGGCCGCCTTTCATTCCGCGACGGCGGCGCCGTCGCGGATCCGCCGCAGCCGCGACACCTTCGGGCGGCTGGTGCGGAATTGTCCGCGCTCGACGGCGATGAAGACCATCACCGAGATGGCGAGTGTCGCGAGCCACCATACGGTCGTCAGCCCCACGCCGAGGCAAGCCACGGCGAAGGCGCTGGCGAAGCAGGCCATCGCGCCGGGCACCAGGGCGGGGACATCCCGTCCCGCCCGGCGGATCGAGGCGTAGAGGGCGTAGGCGGCGGCCAAGGCGCCGACGATGCCGAGCTCGTACCAGAATTCGAACAGGGCCGTGGTCGGCGCATTGGCCGGCACGAGCCCGACGACGCGTCCGCGCAGGGCTGTCTCCAAGCCGTGGCCGGTCACGAGGCGTACGGGCTCGGTGGTCACCACCTTCTGCCAACTCTTCAGCGACAGGGCAGCCGGGCTGAGCGGGCCGAAGGCCGCGGAGGCGATCGGCCGAGCCAGGAAGGGCAGGATCGGCGCCGCCGCGAGCAGCCCCGCCGCCACCAAGGCGGTCGCAGCGACACCAGCCTTGGGCCGAAGGCTGGCGAGGGCATAGGCCAGGGCTCCGACGGCGAGGGCGGCGATCTGCGTCGCATCCGGTTGGACGGTCAGGGCCACGGCCACGAGCAGGGCGATGACCAAGGCCTCCCGGTCGCGGCGTCGCGAGCGCAGCCACGCCAGGGCTGGCCAGAGCAGGAGAATCAGGAGGATCAGGCCCCGGTCGAGGGCGCCATCATCCTCGATTCCCGGCGCCATCCGGGCGCTGAACAGGCCAAGACCGATGGCGACAATGGCGCCCGCCGTGACGCCCAACGGCAGCAGGTAGAGATTCGCCGAGCGCATCCGGTCGGGCAGGGCGAGGTAGGCGACCAGACCGAGGAGGATCGTCGCGACCAAATTGGCGAGCCGCTCCCCCGCCGGGCCGAGGAAGGGCGTCCAGACGAGGGACAGGGCCGACCACAGCACGACCAGGCTGCCCGCCAGGAAGGCAGGGGCTGTGAGCAAGCGCCGGAAGGCCGGATTCATCGGTCTCTGCCGCCGGTCGATGCTGCTGGCGATGATCAGGAGCACCACGGCGATGGGTGCCAGGATGACGGCGGCTCGCCGGGCGACCTGCGCCAGGACAGGCAGGATGACGAACAGGCCGAAGAAACCGACGCGCCGCAGGAGTGCCGCGGCGTCGAGGGCGGGGTCGATCGTCTGTGTCGGCGCGCGTGGCATGTTACGCCCCTTCCGGTGCGGAGCGAGCGGGATCACGGCTCGATAAGCAAGCAACGGGCACAGTGCTGTAGACCTTCGGCAACACCCCGGCACTGCTCTTTATAAGTCACTCACCGCAGCGGCCGTGTCAGGCCACCGTCGGAGTTGATTTCTGACGGCGGCGGGCGGTGCGGCGTCCGAGATCGGATAGAACGCGCCAGCCACCCCAGGCCGCGAAAAATCCGACGAGACCCGCCGTCAGCCCGTCCGCCGTGGTCGGCACGGCGGGCTGATAGTCCCGCATCGTCGCTTCTGCGATGTCGAGGTCGGGATTGCGGATCACGGCGACCGTCCGCCCGAGGGGACTCGCGGCCTCGGCCAGCGCCCGCTGCTGCTCGGAGAGGTGGGCAAGCCGGGCGATATCCGCCTGTGCCGCCTCGCCACGCCGGGCCACGAGCCCGTCCGGGTTGCTGCGCAAGCGCTCGACCGCGCCATCCCGGGTGGTGCCGTTGGCACGCGCATCGGATTCGAGGGTCGCGATCTGACGGCGCAGCTCGTCTACGGCTCCGCCGAGACGCTGCGCATATTGCTGCGCGAATTCGGGCGCCTGAGCCGCGATGGCGCCACCGAGAAGGCCGAGCGCCAAGCCGAGAGTGCGCAGGATGCCGAACAAATGCCGCCTCACCGGATCGAAACCGGCCGCCACAAGAGCACGCCCGCGCGGAAGCATCCAGCGTGACGGGCGAGAACGCCTCCGCCGATTTGCCCCTTGCGCCCCGATCGGCGCGGATATAAAGATATCTTTATGTCTAACGATCGCCACCAAGAGGCGGGGTCGGTCCCCTTTCCGCAAGCCCTGGCCGTCCTGCGCGCCGCGGCGGAAGAGACGCGCCTGCGCATCCTCGCCCTGCTGGCGGAAGGGGAGTTGTCCGTCTCGGACCTAACCGACATTCTCGGGCAGTCTCAGCCGCGCATTTCACGCCATCTGAAGCTTCTCGTCGAAGCGGGGCTCGTCGAGCGTCATCGCGAAGGCGCCTGGGCGTTCTTCCGCCTCGCGGAAAACCGGGCAGACCTTGTGGATCCGCTCGTCGCCGGTCTCGACCGGTCGGCGCCGCCTCTGTCGGAGGATCGGGCGCGGCTCGATGCCGTACGAGCACAGCGGGCCGAAGCCGCACAGAGCTTCTTCGCCCGGCTAGCGCCCAAATGGGACGAGTTGCGCTCGCTTCATGTGCCGGAGGCGATCGTCGAAGCGGCCGTTCTTGAGGCCTTGGGGCCGCGACCCATCGGCAGCCTGCTCGATCTCGGGACCGGAACCGGGCGGATGCTCGGCCTTCTCGCGCCGTTGGCAGCGAAAGCGGTCGGGCTCGATTCGAGCCACGCCATGCTGTCCGTGGCCCGCGCCAACTTCGAGCGCCTCGGTATCGCGCGGGTTGAGCTGCGGCAGGGCGATATCCACGCCCCACCGTTCGCACGGGCGAGCTTCGATCTCGTCATCGTGCATCAGGTGCTGCATTACCTCGATGATCCGGCGCGGGCGCTGAAGGCTGCTGCCCGTCTCGTCGCACCGGGGGGCCGCCTTCTGGTGGTCGACTTCGCCCCGCACGATCTGGAATTCCTGCGCACCGCCCAGGCGCACCGCCGACTCGGCTTCTCCACGGAGCAGATCGCCGGATGGCTTGCCGAGGCCGGGTTGCCGGACGTGACCGCCAGGAACCTGACGCCGACGGCCTCGGACCAACTGACGGTCACGCTCTGGCTGGGGTCGGAGGAAGGGCAGGGGGCCGATGCCCCCGCCGGGCCGGATTGGGCGGCTTCGCTGCCCGATGGCCGTGCGGTAGCCTGAAGCACCGTGAAGCAATGCCCGGCTGGTCGGCCGGGAGATGACGAAGAGAACGGGTCAGTCGTCCGAACCGTCGGATCTTGAGGACGAGGAGCAACGAACACCATGCGCCGGACTTCACGCGCCAGCCGCGACGGCTACCACCCCATCCGCGTCTCGATCGAGTTCTTCCCGCCGAAGAGCGAGGAGATGGAGAAGGTTCTCTGGAACTCGATCGAGCGCCTCGCGCCGCTCCAGCCGAAATTCGTCTCCGTGACCTACGGGGCAGGGGGCTCCACCCGCGAGCGCACGCACAACACCGTCGCGCGCATGGTGCGTGAGACCACTCTCAAGCCCGCCGCTCACCTGACCTGCGTCGATGCCACCCGCGAGGAGATCGACGCGGTGGTCCAGTCCTACTGGGATGCGGGCGTGCGCCACATCGTGGCCCTGCGCGGCGACCCGGCCGAGGGTGTCGGCCATGCCTTCCGGCCGCATCCGGGCGGCTACGCCTCGACCGCCGAACTGGTGGCAGGCATCAAGCGCATCGGTGACTTCAAGGTCTCCGTCTCGGCCTATCCCGAGAAGCACCCCGAGGCCGCGAGCCTCGAGGCGGATATCGACGCGCTCAAGGCCAAGGTCGATGCTGGCGCGGATCAGGCGATCACCCAGTTCTTCTTCGAGAACGAAGTCTACCTGCGCTACATGGACAAGGTGAGGGCGGCCGGGATCACCATCCCGATCCTGCCGGGCATCCTGCCGGTGCAGAACTTCAAGCAGGCGGCGAACTTCGCCCGCCGCACCGGTGCCTCGGTGCCGTACTGGCTCGCCGCCCGGTTCGAGGGCCTGGACGACGACGTCGAGACCCGCCGCCTCGTCGCCGCCGCCGTCGCGGCCGAGCAGGTGCTCGATCTCGTCGACGAGGGCGTCAACGACTTCCACTTCTACTCGATGAACCGCTCGGACCTCGTCTACGCGATCTGCCATCTCCTGGGCCTGCGCAACCAAGCCCCGAAGATCGCCGCCGCGAAGGTCGAGGCCAAGGCCGAGGAAGCGAAGGCGGCCTGACGGGGCTCACCGTCATCGCGAGCGCAGCGAAGCGACCCAGGGCAGCGCGACTTCCAAGAACGAGGCGCCACCCTGGATTGCTTCGCTCCGCTCGCAAAGACGGACGGGGAACGCTCCGCGCCGTCATCACAGAGTGACTTTTGGGACGCACGATGACCGATCATTCCCCCGTCGACGGCACCGCCATCGCCAAGGCCCTGCGGGAGCGCGCGTCCGAAAAGATCCTCGTGCTCGACGGGGCGATGGGCACCGTGATCCAGCGCCTGAAACTCTCCGAGGAGGATTTCCGGGGCGACCGGTTCAAGGACCACGGGCATGACCAGAAGGGCAACAACGACCTTCTGATCCTCACCCAGCCCGATGCGATCCGGCAGATCCACCTCGATTACTTTCTGGCGGGCGCCGACGTCTGCGAGACCAACACCTTCTCCGGCACGACCATCGCCCAAGCCGATTACGGCATGGAATCGATCGTCCACGAATTGAACGTGCAGGGCGCACGCCTCGCCCGCGAGGCCGCCAAGCTGGCGGAGGAGCAGGATGGCCGTCGCCGCTTCGTGGCGGGCGCCATCGGCCCGACGAACCGCACCCTCTCGATCTCCCCCGACGTGAACAATCCGGGCTACCGGGCCGTCACCTTCGATCAGGTGAAGACCGCCTATGTCGAGCAGGTGCGCGGCCTCATCGCGGGCGGCGCCGAACTCATCCTTATCGAGACGATCTTCGACACGCTGAATGCCAAGGCGGCGGTGGCCGCCGCGTGGCAGGTGTTCGAGGAGACCGGCATCAAGCTGCCGATCCAGATCTCCGGCACCATCACCGATCTGTCCGGCCGCACCCTCTCCGGCCAGACCCCGGCGGCGTTCTGGAATGCCCTTCGCCATTCCGACCCGCTGACCTTCGGCTTGAACTGCGCGCTGGGCGCCCGCGAGATGCGCGGCCACATCGCGGAGCTCTCGCGGCTCTGCGACACCCTCGTCTGCGCCTACCCGAATGCCGGCCTGCCGAACGAGTTCGGCCTCTACGACGAAAGCCCCGAGGCGATGGGCGCCCTGGTCGGCGAGTTCGCGGAAGCGGGCCTCGTCAACATGGTCGGCGGCTGCTGCGGCACCACGCCGGATCATATCCGCGCCATCAGCGAGGCGGTGGCTGACAAGACTCCCCGCAAGATCCCCGAAATTCCGCGCCTGATGCGCCTCTCCGGCCTGGAACCCTTCGTGCTCACGAAGGAGATTCCCTTCGTGAATGTCGGCGAGCGCACCAACGTCACCGGCTCGGCCAAATTCCGGAAGCTCATCACCAACGGCGATTACGCCGCCGCCCTGGACGTGGCCCGCGATCAGGTCGCAGCGGGCGCCCAGATCATCGACGTCAACATGGATGAGGGTCTACTCGATTCGCAGAAGGCGATGGTCGAGTTCCTGAACCTCGTCGCCGCCGAGCCCGACATCGCTCGCGTCCCCGTCATGGTCGACTCCTCGAAGTTCGAGGTGATCGAGGCCGGTCTCAAGTGCCTGCAGGGCAAGGCGATCGTGAACTCCATCTCCATGAAGGAGGGCGAGGACAAGTTCATCGAAGCCGCCCGGATCTGCCGCTCCTACGGCGCCGCCGTGGTGGTGATGGCCTTCGATGAGCAGGGTCAGGCCGATACCTACGAGCGTAAGGTCGAGATTTGCACGAAGGCATACAAGATCCTGACCGAGCAGGTGGGCTTCCCGCCGGAAGACATCATCTTCGACCCGAATATCTTTGCCGTCGCCACGGGCATCGAGGAGCATGACGGTTACGGCGTCGCGTTCATCGAGGCCACGCGCACCATCCGCGAAACCCTGCCCCACGCCCATATCTCGGGCGGCGTCTCGAACCTCTCCTTCGCCTTCCGCGGCAACGAGCCGGTGCGCGAGGCGATGCATGCGGTGTTCCTGTACCACTGCATCCAGGCGGGGATGGACATGGGCATCGTCAATGCCGGCCAGCTCGCCGTCTATGACGAGATCCCGGCCGAGCTGCGCGAGCTGTGCGAGGACGTCGTTCTCAACCGCCGCGCCGATTCCACCGAGCGTCTCCTGGAAGCGGCGGAGCGGTTTAAGACCGGCGCTTCGGCCCAGGCGCGCACGGCCGATCTCTCCTGGCGGGAGGCCCCGGTCGAGAAGCGGATCGAGCACGCGCTGGTGAACGGCATCACCGAGTACATCGTCGCGGATACCGAGGAGGCGCGCCTCACCGTCGAGCGGCCGCTCCACGTCATCGAGGGCCCGCTCATGGCCGGCATGAACGTGGTCGGCGACCTGTTCGGAGCGGGCAAGATGTTCCTGCCGCAGGTGGTGAAGTCCGCCCGCGTGATGAAGCAGGCCGTGGCCTATCTCGAACCCTTCATGGAGGAAGAGAAGAAGGCCAATGGCGGCGACGGCAAGCGGCAGGCCGCTGGCAAGGTGCTGATGGCCACCGTGAAGGGCGATGTCCACGATATCGGCAAGAACATCGTCGGCGTCGTGCTGGCCTGCAACAACTACGAGATCATCGATCTCGGCGTGATGGTGCCCGCCGCCAAGATCCTCGAGACCGCCAAGCGCGAAAAGGTCGATATCGTCGGCCTGTCCGGCCTCATCACCCCGTCGTTGGACGAGATGGTCCACGTGGCGGGCGAGATGGAGCGCGAGGGCCTCGACGTGCCGCTCCTCATCGGCGGCGCCACGACGAGCCGCGTCCACACGGCGGTGAAGATCCACCCCGCCTACGAGCGGGGCCAAGCCGTTTACGTCACCGATGCGAGCCGCGCCGTCGGCGTCGTGTCGAGCCTGATCTCGAAGGAGACCCGTGGGCCCACCATCGAGAAGGTTCGGGCCGAATACGCCAAGGTCGCCCAAGCCCATGCCCGCGCCGAGGCCGACAAGCAGCGCCTGCCGCTCGCCAAGGCGCGTGCCAACGGCTTCAAGGCCGACTGGTCGGCCTACGCGCCGAAGAAGCCGGCCTTCACCGACGCCCGGGTTTTCGGCTCCTACGAGGTCGCCGATCTCGTGCCCTACATCGATTGGACACCGTTCCTGCAAACCTACGAGTTCAAGGGCCGCTTCCCGGCGATCCTCGACGACCCGGAACAGGGCCCGGCTGCCCGCGCCCTCCACGAGGACGCGCAGGAGATGCTCAAGAAGATCGTTGAGGAGCGCTGGTTCAACCCGAAGGGCGTAATCGGCTTCTGGCCCGCGAACAGTGTCGGCGACGATATCGTGCTCTGGACCGGCGAGTCTCGCAGCGAGAAGCTCGCCACCCTCCACGGCCTACGCCAGCAACTCTCGAAGCGTGATGGTCGCCCGAATCTCTGCCTGTCCGACTTCGTCGCCCCGGCGGAGACGGGCGTCGCGGATTACGTCGGCGCCTTCGTGGTGACGGCGGGCCTGGAGGAGGTGCGTATCGCCGAGCGGTTCGAGCGCGCCAACGACGATTACCGGGCGATCCTCGTGAAGGCCTTGGCCGACCGGATCGCGGAGGCTTTCGCCGAGCGGATGCACGAGCGTGTCCGCCGGGAATTCTGGGGCTACGCCCCGGACGAGACCTTCACCCCCGAGCAGCTGGCGGGCGAGCCCTATGCTGGTATCCGCCCGGCGCCCGGCTATCCGGCCCAGCCCGACCATACCGAGAAGACGACCCTGTTCGATCTCCTCAAGGCCGAGCGCCGCATCGGCGTGAAGCTCACCGAGTCCTACGCCATGTGGCCCGGCTCGTCGGTGTCGGGCCTCTACCTCGCCCACCCGGACGCGCACTATTTCGGTGTCGCCAAGGTGGAGCGCGATCAGGTCGAGGATTACGCCGCGCGCAAAGGCATGGACCTTGCGGCCGTCGAACGCTGGCTCGGTCCGATCCTCAACTACGATCCGGCTTCCTATCTGGCGCAGGCGGCCGAATGACGGGGGTCCCGAAGGGCGTGCCGTCCTTCGGGAAACTGTCAGGGAGAAGCCTCGACGGTCATGGGGCCGCTGCGGCGCCTCCCTGACGTTACTGATTCAGACTGCCAGGGGCCAGAATCCCAGCCGACGGACGGTTTCGCGGACGCCGTCGGCGGATTGCAGGTAGGCCAGCATCTCGCCCTCGGGAGGAGTTTTGGCGTTCTCGGGCGCGGGGATTCCCAGAGCCGTATAGTGAGCACGATAAAGCGTCGTGAAGGCGACGCTCCGGACCTGGCTGTGGCCCCTCAGGATTCGACGGTGCGCGATGCCCGCTACGAAGATCCGGTCGCACCAGGGCGACAGGATCTTCGGCATGTTCGACCACATCAAATTGAGGTCGAACGCCGTATTATGGAGCATGAGGCAGCTCGTATCGACATGCGTGAGATCGTTCTCGCCGGTCTCGGTCATAGCGAGTCTCCGGCCTTCCGGATCATAGAAATCCCGCCACGCGCACAGGACGTTTGCGCCCGTCTGCCGGCGTGCGTCGAGCATGCTTCCAAGATGGTTGGGGTAGAACCAGTTATCCGCATCGAGGAAGGCGATGAACTCCGCCTCATTGGTTTGGGCATAGAGGGATCCCATAGCCCGGGGGGTGTTGCCGTTGTCACCGTGCTCTTTGGGCAGGCGGATATGGCTGACATCCCAGGAGTCGATCTCGCTGCGGGGATGACCGTCGGCCACCATGACGTGCGTCACCCGTGCCTCGACCTCCTGCTGCATGACGCTCTCGTGGCAGCGGCGTAGGACATCCAGGGATTCCTTATGGTACGGCGTGACCACGAAGATATGCGGGCCCTTCCTGTATAAGTTGGGCGAGTAGAGCGTCACAGGCTTTTCCTCAACGCGCTTGGCTGTCTTTTTATCGACTTCAAAGACTTTTCTTTTCTTATTTGCTACAGATTTTTCTGCCAAGTCCGCATTGGTGCGAGAATAGGTGTCGATCTCTTCGTGGTCGAGATGGCCTTTAACCTTTGCAGGGATTCCGCATCCGGGACAGAAGCGATCGATCTGCTTTTCGAAGGCCTCCAAGGGCTGCTTCCACCAGCCGGGCGTGACCTCCATGCCGTGATCGCCACCGCGGGCGAGATCGAACGAGGCGGCGACCTCGCAGAAGTAGGCTTTGAGACTTCCGTGGATCTGAACGATGGACGCCGACCAGAATTGGTTGACGTCGCAGCGCCCGATCCGCTCCCACATCTCCTCCGGCTCGTAGAGATCTTGGACGGCCGCCAGAAGAGACGAATGGTCAGAATGTCCCTCGTAGTACCAGCCGAGGTCCTTCAGCGGCGCGAGGGAGGCGACGCCGCGCTTGCTGTTATGCGGGTTCAGATTGAAGACGCCGAACGTCTCCTTGGCCAAATCCGCGTGTTTGAAAACGTTGTTGGTCCAGAGGCCACGCTGAGCCTTATCCGGCACCTCCTCCGCGAAGATCCTGCACAACTCCTCGAATTTCGGGTGCATGCAGGGGTTGCCACCGATGACGGCGATCGTCCCCGGATAACCGCGCAGACTTTGGAGCGCGAGCCGGAAATTGTCCGGCGTCATGTCCCAATACTTGTCCTGATTGACGAGCAAACGCGTGCAGTTCGAGCAACCGAGGTCGCACTTGTTGGTAATGTCGATACAGATGATTCCCATCTGTGACGGTGCCCGCATGGCTTGAAGCGCCCGTTGGCGCGCAATCGCCACGGCCGCGCTCACGGCCACTTTCGTCGAAGCAAGCGTTTCGATCGTCATCGCCGCGTCTACCGTCACGTCATCAGTGCTTTGAAATAGCGAACGGTCTCGCGCAGACCGTCGTCGAGGGAGATTTTCGGCTCCCAACCCAGTCGCTCACGCGCCAGTGCGATGTCGGGCCGCCTCTGGCGCGGGTCGTCCGTCGGAAGGGGCGCGTGGATGATCCGACTTCGTGAACCGGTCACCCGGACGATGCGCTCCGCGAGTTCGAGCATCGTGAACTCGGTTGGATTGCCGAGATTGATCGGCCCACTGAACTCTGGGGGTTGATCCATCGTCAGGATCAAGGCGTCCACGAGATCGTCGACGTAGCAGAAGCTGCGAGTTTGCAGCCCATCCCCGAAGATGGTGATCGGGTCGCCACGGAGCGCCTGCAGGATGAAGTTGCTCACCACGCGACCGTCGTCGGGCCTCATCCGAGGACCGTAAGTGTTGAAGATCCGTACGACCTTCGTGTCGAGGCCGTATTGTCGCCGGTAATCGAAAAAGAGGGTCTCGGCGCAGCGCTTGCCTTCGTCATAGCAAGCACGCGGTCCTATGGGGTTGACGTTTCCCCAGTAGCTCTCACGCTGCGGATGAACGACTGGGTCGCCATAGACCTCAGAGGTCGAGGCCTGGAGAATCGGGACTTTGAGACGTTTTGCAAGTCCCAGCATGTTGGTCGATCCGACAACGCATGTCTTAGTCGTCTGAACCGGATCGAACTGATAATGAATCGGGGAGGCCGGGCAGGCCAAATTATAGATCTGCTTTACCTCCACATGAAGCGGGGAGGTGATGTCGTGTCGCATTGTCTCGAATGATACATTCGAGACGAGATGAGCAATATTCTTGCGACGCCCTGTAAAATAATTATCGACACAGAGGATCTCGTGACCGCGATCGAGTAGCCGATCACAGAGATGCGAGCCAAGAAACCCGGCTCCACCTGTCACGAGGGTTGGCACACCCATCACCGCAGCCTTCGGCGTTCATGGACGAGGTCAGCCTCTAACGGCGAATTTGCCATGGCACGCACCCTCGGCATTGATACAGCGACGAAAGCTGTCGCAATTCCTCAATAGCGAATAGCGCCCGTGGTGTGAAGCATTATATCAAAGTAATGACGAATTCTACTTCAGATTTAGAGTATTAATGTTATATATCTAGGGTTGCAGGTGCACTTTTACACTCGCTATCTTGCGTGCAGAGGTGTCTCGACGCTAGGGCGCATTCCGACGAAGTGGATACCGGTTCGTCGCAAGAATGCGCGCCAGAACAAAGAGCTAGAGCGTTTTCGGTTTAATCTGGCTCATATCCCGCGGCGGCGAAGAAGTTGGCGCATTCGTCTGGCGTGATGGTGTCGATGAGCCGGCCGATGGCCGTCCACAGCCCTTCGACCGTGCGCTCAG
>NZ_JAGEKG010000015.1:0-81706 GCF_049887755.1 Methylobacterium sp. NFXW15
AGGCGCTGCTGCGCAAGGCGGCTGAGCGCACGGTCGAAGGGCTGTGGACGGCCATCGGCCGGCTCATCGACACCATCACGCCAGACGAATGCGCCAACTTCTTCGCCGCCGCGGGATATGAGCCAGACTAAACCGAAAACGCTCTAGTCGCCGATGAAGATCCGCCGCTGATAATCGATCACCAGCGTGTCGATGGCAGCGGGCGACAGAGCCGGACTACCCTTCGGGCGAAGCCAGAGCCAGGACATCATCCGGTGGCGCCCCTCGACGCAGAGCAGCCAGGAATCCCAATCCGAGAAGTTTCGTAAGAGCGGGATATCACGGATGTCGCGCAGGCCATCCTTGATCTCGATGACTTCGAAATAGCGTTCGGCAACGCGCTTCAGATCCGCGATCGCCGTCTCGCGGCGCGCCGGATCGGTCAGCAAAAAGTCGTGCAATTCGATGATGATGTTGGCGCCCTGAAGCGTGGCCAGGGTCGCATCATCGAACAGGTCGAACTCCGCCCCCTCGATGTCGCAGAGGACGACGCAATCGCGCGGAGCGACGCCCTGCACTTCGATGAGGCCAACGAAATCGTGGCTCGCCTCGCCGAGCACCGTGACCTTATCGGTCAAACCGCGCGCCTGCACCAACTCCACAAGGGATTGCCGCAGCATCTCCAACATCTCGAAGATGATGCTGCGGTCGAAAGCGCCGACCTCGACCAGCCCGACGCCGAACACGCCATCGGCACCGCCCAGATCGACGAGGACCTTTCCCGGGGCCCGCAGGGCGTCCAGAACGGCGCAGATCTGCACCTCATAGGTGCCGAGCATATAGGCACTCGAGATGTTCTCGCCCCAGCGGCTCGGCGGGACCCGGAAACCCTTCAGGATCCCGTATTGAACGACCGAATCGCATTGCGTTCGGATCGAGTTCGATAAGAATGATCGCCGCGCGAACATCGCACGGCTCGTCGTTTCATCCAGATAATGAACGGGGTCCATGCCAGGTCGAAGCGCAAGAGAGTTGATCTCCCGGCCCGCTTAGCATCCCGCTCGCCGTCTATCCAGATCCGTGCAGAATATACAGTATTGGGTTGAGAAATACCGAATTCTCAACCCTTGATTACATCAGCCCGCCGAAGCATGGGCTCCGGCGGGCTGACGGATCACTCCAGGCCGAGGGCCACGAAGCGGACATCGCCGTTGGCGGCGGCAACGAGAAGCAGGACGGACTTACGGCCTTCCTTCTTCAGCGCATCGATGCGCTTG
Source organism: Methylobacterium sp. NFXW15 (assembly GCF_049887755.1). NCBI lineage: Bacteria > Pseudomonadati > Pseudomonadota > Alphaproteobacteria > Hyphomicrobiales > Methylobacteriaceae > Methylobacterium > Methylobacterium sp. NFXW15. The sequence continues at coordinate 1,257 of NZ_JAGEKG010000015.1, forward strand.
GTGACGTCGGCGGGGGTCGAGACCGCCTCCTGGCCGACTTCCACGATCAACTCGCCGGGCTGGATGCGCTTGTCGGCGGCGTTGGAGTTCGGATCGACACGGGTGACGACCACGCCCTTCTGGCCATCCTTGATGTTGAACCGCTTGCGCAGCTCGTCTGTGACGCTCGACAGGTTGAGGCCCAGTGCCTGACGCACGGCGCTTTCCGCGTCTGGCTGGCGGACGTTCGCCTGCTGCGGCTTCTCGTTGTCTTCCAGGCGACCGAGGGTGACGGCCTTTGTCACCTCATCGCCCTTGCGGACCACCGCCACGTCGACCTTCTGGCCCACGGGAGTCGAGGCCACGATGCGCGGCAGGTCGCTCGACGCCTTCACGGGCGTGCCGTTGAACTTCACGATGACGTCGCCGACTTCGATGCCCGCTGCCTTGGCCGGGCCCTTCTCGTCCACACCGGCAACCAGCGCGCCGCGTGCTCCGCCCTTCAGGCCGAGCGCCTCGGCGGTGGCATCGTCCACGTTCTGGATGCGGACGCCGAGCCAGCCGCGCCGGACTTCACCGAACTCACGAAGCTGGTCGATCACCGTCTTGGCGTTGTTCGAGGGCACGGCGAAGCCGATACCCACCGAGCCGCCGGTTGGCGACAGGATAGCGGTGTTGATGCCGATGACTTCACCGTCCATGTTGAACAGCGGGCCGCCGGAATTGCCCTTGTTGATGGCCGCATCGGTCTGGATGTAATTGTCGTAGGGACCGGACTCGATGTTGCGGCCTCGGGCCGAAACGATACCGGCCGAGACCGAGCCGCCGAGGCCGAACGGATTGCCGATGGCGATCACCCAGTCGCCGGGGCGCATCTTCTCGGAATCGCCGAAGGGCACGGCCTTGAGCGGGCGCTCGGCCGTGGGCTTCACGCGCAGCACGGCGAGATCGATCTTCGGATCCTTGCCGACGATCTCGGCCTTCAGCTTCGTACCGTCATGCAAGATGACTTGGATGTCGTTGGCGTCGCCGATGACGTGGTTGTTCGTTACCACGATGCCCGAGGCATCAATGATGAAGCCGGAGCCCAGCGAGTTCGACTTGCGGGCGCGGGGCGCCTGATCGCCGTCACCGCCACCACCGCCGCCGCGTCCACCGCGCTTGTTGAAGAATTCCTCGAACAGGTCCTCGAAAGGCGTGCCCGGCGGCAGTTGCGGCATGGTGCGGCTGCTGCGCGCCTCCACGGTGGTGGAGGCCGAGATGTTCACCACGGCGTCGGTGACCTGCTCGGACAGGTCCGCCAGGGAAGCGGGCCCCTTGGCGAAGGCCGGAACCGGCAGCGCCGTGCCGAGCACGGTGACGCCGAGCATGATGGCTGTCGCCATCGGGCGGAGGCGGCTGAAAGGCCCCGGACGGGACACCTCGACGGGGTTCATGATGGACCTCTCCGGCACAGCGTTTCCCTCTTGCGACGGCCACTCCGTGGCGGCCGTCGCTTTGCATACGGATGGACCGTGCAAACTAGCCCGCGAAGGCGGGCCGTCCACTGTGGCGGTCAGCGTGCCGCGCCGGCCGTCGAGCCCGTCGTCGCGCTCGGGTCCTGTCCCGGCCGCCCTGCGGCAGGCTGGGAGGTACCCTGGCCCCTCGGATCGCTGAAGAAGCGGAAGAAGTCCGTGTTCGGGCTAATGACGAGGCGCGTGTCGGGTCCCTTGAGCCCCGTCTCGTAGGCCTGCATCGAGCGGTAGAACGCGAAGAAGTCCCGGTCCTTGGCGAAGGCTTCGGCGAGGATGCGGTTCTTGTCGGCGTCGCCCTGGCCGCGCAATTGCTCCGACTTCTGGGTCGCCTCGGCGAGGATGACCGTGACTTCGCGGTCGGCACGCGCGCGGATACCGGCCGCCGCCTGCTCGCCCGTGGCACGGATGTCGGCCGCCTCGCGCTCACGCTCGGTCTTCATCCGGCGATAGACGGCCGCCGAGTTCTGCGCGGGCAGATCGACGCGGGTCATGCGCAGGTCGACGATCTCGATGCCGAGCGACTTGGCCTGCCGGTTCACATCCTCCTGGATGTTGTGCATCAGCTGACCGCGCTCGGACTTCACGATGGCATCGCGGGTCGAGCGGGCGAGCACGCTGCGGAGGCTCGAATTGGTGAAGCTCTGCAGGCGCTGGTTAGCCAAGCCGATATTACCCACCGACTGGTAGAAGCGCAGCGGATCGAGGATCCGGTAGCGGGCGAAGGCATCGACCTCCAGGTTCTGCCGGTCGGCGGTGAGGATCGTCTGCACCGGCAGGTCGAGATCCAGCACGCGCTTGTCGAAGACGACGACCGTTTCTGCGAACGGCACCTTGAAGTAGAGCCCCGGCTTCTCTTCCCCGGTGGCATTCAGGACCGCGCGGACGCGGCCGAATTGCAGGACGAGAGCCTGCTGCATCTGCCCCACGACGAAGACCGACGCGTAGAGGCCGATGGCCACGATCGCCGCGACGACGATGAGGCCGGTACGGAGTGCCTGGTTCATCGGGCGGCTCCCGTCTGGGCGGAGCCACGGGCGCCGAACTCGGAAAGGGGCAGCACGGGCAGCACGCCTGCGGCCGCGGTGCCTGCGGCGCCGGGCGTCCCGTTCTGATCGATGATCACCTTGTTCACGGAGCCGAGCACCTTCTCCATCGTCTCCAGGAAGATCCGCTCGCGGCTGATCGCTGGGGCGACCTTGTACGAGGCGTAGACCTCATCGAAGCGCGCGGCCTGACCGGTGGCGTCGGCGGTCGCCTTCGTCTTGTAGGCCTCGGCGGCCTGGACGATCTGGGACGCCTTACCGCGGGCCTGCGGCACCTCGCGGCTCGCGTAGGTCTTGGCCTCGTTCTGAGCGGTGTCGGCATCCTGCTGCGCGGCGTTCACGTCCACGAAGGCGGGACGCACTTCCGGCGGCGGGTTCACCGAGACGAGCTGCACCACTTCGATCCGGACGCCGGCGCCGTACTCATCGAGGGCCTTCTGAACCATCTCCTTCACTTCCTGGGAGATGCTGGCCTGCTCGTTGGTGAGGATCGCCTGGATGTTGCGGCGGCCGACCACCTCGCGCATCGCGCTCTCGGCGATGGCCTTGATGGTACCCTCGGGGTTCTGGATGTTGAACACGAAGTCCGAGGCCTTCAGCGGATTCACCCGCCACTGCACCTCGAAATCCAGATCGACGATGTTCTCGTCGCCCGTCAGCATCAGGCTCTCGTCAGGCACGTCGCGGTTGCGCGTCTGACCGGGGCCGGTGCGATAGCCGACCTGAATGGAGTTCACCTGACCGACATTCGGCTTCACGACGCCGCCGATCGGATAGGGGAAGTTGTAGCGAAGGCCTTCACCCGTCGAGCCGACATAGCGGCCGAAGATGGTCTCGATGCCGACCTGATAAGGTTCGACCTTGTAGAAGCCGGTGGCGAGCCAGCCCGCCACGACCAGTACGCCGAGCACCAGGGCTCCACGTCCGCCGCCGAAGCCCGAAGACCCGCTCGACGGTCCGCTCGGGCCGCCGCCGCCGGGGATGATCCGCCGGAGCCGATCCTGCCCGCGCCTCAGCAGCTCCTCAAGGTTCGGGGGCTGGTTGCCGCCTCCTCCTCCGCTACCCCAAGGTCCACCGCCGTTGCCGTTGGGGCGACCCCATGGGCCGCCACCACCGCCACCGCCATTCTGATTGCTCCAAGGCATCCTGGCCGTCGTCTCCTGACCTGCCGCACCCGCTGCGCCCGCAAAGGGGCGCCCCCTGCCAACGGGCGCACCCACCGGATCAATCCCGCGTGCCGCCCAATCGCCCGGGGACAGCACCGCCCGCTTCCGCAAACGCGAAGACAAGCGGACCCCTCAGGCACCTGCGGGCCCGCCACCCTCGCTGTCAAGGCTGGCAGGTGGGCACGGAAGGGTTGAAGCGCAACCGCGACGGGCCGCCTCAGCGCAAACGCATCAAGTCGACGAATGCGTAAGGATAATCGTCGCGAGGCCCGGCCGGATGCGCCTCACGGAACGTCTCGCGGTAGGAAGAGCGATCGAAAGTGGGAAAGCGCACATCCCCGTCGGGCTCGGCTTCGACCTCCGTGAGATGGATGAGATCCGCGTGAGGAAGCGCGAGTGCGTAGATCTCCGCCCCGCCGACCACCATCAGCCGGTCCCCCGCTTTGGCCAGGGCGCCCTCCCACTCGTGGACGGTCTCTGCGCCCTCGGCGCGAAAGCTGCGGTCGCGGGTGAGGACGAGGCTCCGCCGACCCGGAAGCGGTCGACCGATGGAATCCCAGGTGCGCCGCCCCATGAGCAGGGTCGTGCCCATGGTCAGCGCCTTGAAGCGCTTGAGATCGCTCGACAGGTGCCACGCGAGGCCGTTGTCCCGCCCGATCACGCCGTTGCGGGCCACGGCAACGACCAGGGCGATGGTGGGACGTGCCATCTCAGACGGCCACCGGCGCGGAAATGGCCGGGTGCGGCTCATAGCCCTCGACGGCGATATCCTCGAAACGGAAGGCGAAGAGGTCGCGCACAGCCGGGTTCAGGCGAAGCTGCGGCAGAGGACGCGGCGCGCGCTCCAGGAGGGTGCGCGTCTGGGCAAGGTGGTTCGAATAGAGGTGCACGTCGCCGAAGCTGTGCACAAAGTCGCCGGGCGCGAGACCCGAGACCTGCGCGACCATGTGCGTCAGCAGGGCATAGCTCGCGATGTTGAACGGCACGCCGAGGAAGGCATCGGCCGAGCGTTGATAGAGTTGGCAGGACAGCCGCCCCTCCGCGACATAGAACTGGAACAGGCAGTGGCAGGGCGCCAGCGCCATCTTGTCGAGGTCGGCCGGGTTCCAGGCCGAGACCACGAGGCGGCGAGAGTCCTGGTTGCGGGCAATCTCATCGAGGACCCAGCGGATCTGATCGACGCTTCCGCCATCGGGCTTCGCCCAGGAACGCCATTGCCGCCCGTAGACCGGCCCGAGTTCCCCCGCCTCGTCGGCCCACTCGTCCCAGATCGTCACCCCGTTCTCGCGCAGGTAGGCGACGTTGGTGTCGCCCGCGAGAAACCACAGCAATTCGTGGATGATCGACTTCAGATGGAGACGCTTCGTCGTCACCAGGGGAAAGCCCTGGGACAGGTCGAACCGCATCTGATGCCCGAAGACCGAGAGAGTCCCCGTGCCGGTGCGATCCTCCTTGGCGACCCCCTCGTCGAGGATCCGGCGGAGTAGGCTGTGATACGCGTCCATCGGAAAAGCCTGCGCCGCCGGAGCGCCCGGAGCAAGCCCGACCTCGGCCTGTCCACCGCCGTCACTGCGGCCAGAGCAGATAGACGACGAGGGCGAGGTTCGACCAGCCGTGGAGCGCGATGCACGGCCAGAGCCTGCCGGTGCGCCAGCGCAAGAAGCCGAGCGCGAAGGCCAGCGGCAGCAGCGAGATCGGCCTCGCGAGACCGAAGGACGAAATGTGCGCCAGGGCGAAGACGAGGGCCGTCGCGGTGACGGCCCAGACCGGCCCGAGCCGCTCCTTCGTGAGGTGGTACATCTCGCCGCGAACCAACAGCTCCTCGGCGAGCGGCGCGAGGATCGTGAGGTAGAGAAGCCACGAGATGACCGCCGTCCGGTCCATGAACGGCGAAAGCCGCATGTTGCGGCCGAAGCCGCCGCCCATCAATTCGGCGGTGCCCATCACCCAGGCGATGTGGACGATGGGCCAGAGCAGAAGGACGCTGAGCAGCACCACCGGCCGCACACCGTTGGGCTTCTCCCTGTCGAGGGCGAGGCGGCGTCGCCAGGCGGCGCGGTCGCGACGCCACGCCCAGGCGATCACGAAGGCGGCGAGGAGCACCTGCCGCAGCACGTCCACGGCGAAGGCGCGATGCGCCAGTTGTACCATGCCGACGAAGGGCCGCCGGGAGGGCGGCAGGAACGGATCGATCCCGTACCGGAGGTCGAACCCCACCCGGACGATCACGAGGGCGAGAAGGCTCGCCGCCCCGAGGCTGAGGATGCCGAAGGCGATCATGAGCCCGAGGCCCGAGGCGATGTCCGCGAGCCCGCGCGAAGGCGGCCGATCCCGCAACTGCGGGTCGGCAGCCACATTCGCCGGGTCCCCCATCCCCTCCGGCACGGTTGCGGCGTGATCGGGCTTCAAAACCGGGCCGATCCCCTCTATATTCGTTTTGCCGGTCGTGAGGCCGGCTATGGCGATAAACGTTCTTCGAAATAAACCTATCGGACCCGGGGGCGGTACCCGGCGCCTCCACCCAAGCCCAGGACCGATGGCCGCAAGGCCGGGACGGAACCAACTGGGCTTCGGCGGGGGCGAAATAGGATCGACGAGGGCGTAAAGGTTGAGCTTTCGCTCGGCATGGTTCCGCCGTTATCGGGCCTTTGCAATAGTTGCCAACGACAACTTTGCTCCGGTGGCGGTGGCCGCGTAAGCGGTCCCCAATATCGACCTGAAGTCCTAGCGGGTAGCACTGCATAGGCGGGGTTCGGAGGCACCTGGCAACAGAAGCCTCCACTTCAGATTTCCACGGCCTTCCGGCCGGGGCAGCGGACGGGTCGGGCAAAGCGAACGAGAATGGCAGACGACCTGATTCGCTACGACCTGCTGGTTCAGGACGCCCTCCGCGGCGTCGTCCGCAAGGTGCTCATCGACGCCTCACAGAATGGCTTGATGGGCGAGCACCATTTTTATGTCTCGTTCCGCACGGAGGCGCCGGGCGTGCGCATCTCCCAGGCGCTGCGCGAGAAGTACCCGCAGGACATGACCATCGTCCTGCAGCATCAGTTCTGGGATCTGAACGTCACCGAGCACGCCTTCGAGGTCGGCCTGTCCTTCTCCGGCGTGCCGGAGCGGCTGCTGGTGCCGTTCGACGCGTTGTCCGGCTTCTTCGACCCGTCCGTGCAGTTCGGCCTGAAGTTCGATCTCGGCGAGGCGGGGAACGACGTTCCGGCGGAGCCCGAGGCTCCGGCCGCCAAGGCGGGGCCGCGTGGCGCGGGCTCCGAGCCCGGTGAGGTGAAGCCGAAGACCGGCACCGGCCTTGCGACGATTGGCGCGAGCGGCGTTCCCACAGTCCTCCCGGCCCCGGCCGCCCAAGGCGGCAAGACCGACGACAAGGCCGCCCGGCCTGCCGCCAAGAAGGACGGCGAGGAGGGTACCGCCGAGGTCGTCAGCCTGGACGCGTTCCGTAAGAAGAGCTGACAACGGCACATCGTCAGTGCGAGCATAGCGAAGCGATTCAGGGTAGCGGGCCGTTTCAGAACGTGATCGCTGCCCTGGATTGCTTCGGCTTCGCTCGCAATGACGTCGAAGTTTTAAGCCCTCACCGTCGCATCCATCCTCAACCCGTGCTCCGGCCGGAGCGTGACCCTGTGCAGGGGCGTGACCGGTGGATGATCCCCCGGCAGGCGAAAGCGGACGGCGCGAATGACGTGGGCGAGGAGAATCGTCGCCTCTTGCACCGAGAAGCTCTGGCCGATGCAGACCCGTTGCCCCGCGCCGAACGGCAGGTAGGTGAAGCGGGCGATGGCATCGCGATTCTCAGGGAGGAAACGCTCCGGCATGAACGCATCGGGCTCGTCCCAGAGCAGGTGGTGCCGGTGCAACACCCAGGGGGCGATCAGCACCAGCGAGCCGCTCGGAACCTTGATCCGGCCGAAACGATCCGCGCGGGTGGCCTGTCGGCTCAGGAACGGCACGGGCGGAAACAGGCGCATGCCCTCTTCCACCACGGCGCGGGTGAAGGGCAGCGCGTCGAGGGTGACGTCCCCCTCCCCCGTCGCATCGACCTCGGCCTCGATCCGCTCCTGCGCCGTCTCGTCCTGTGAGAGACAATACAGCGCCCATGTGAGTGCGTTGGCCGTGGTCTCATGCCCGGCGGCGATGAAGGTGACGATGTTGGCCCGCACCGAGAGGTCCGAGAGCCCGTCGCCGGTCTCGGGATCCTGCGCTGCGAGGAGCAGCGTCAGAAGATCCTGCGGCGCCTCCGCCTTTTCCATCAGCGCCCGTCGGCGGGTGATCAGCTCGTCCACCACCTCCGCGAAGAAGCGCCCGGCGGGACGCGCCCGGAGCCGCCCGATGCGGGGCACGAAGTCCGGCACCCCGAACACGTCGAGGGGGTCGATGGGGCCGACCGCTTCGAGGAACCGGGTGATGGCGCGGCCGAGGGCGTCGGGATCGCCCGGCAGCCCTTGCGTGAAGATCGTCCGCTCCAGAACGTCGAGGGTGGCGCGGGTCATCTCCAGAGCGACATCGACGCGCATTCCGTTGCGGCGACGCAGGCGCTTGGCGAGCCGGGCGCCGGAGGCGTTCATCGCCGCCTCAAAGCTGCGCACGGTGCGGACCGAGAAGATCGGTGCCAGCGTCCGGCGCTGAAGCCGCCACTCGTCGCCCTCGGCGCTGAGAAGCCCTTCGCCGAGGCCAGGAGCGAGCACGCGGCGCTGGAGGTCGTCCTTGCGGTAGGCCTCGGCGTTGTCGATCAGCACCTGCCGGATCAGCGAGGGTTCGCTCACCACGGTGATCCGCCCCATCACGCCCTCGGCTGCAACGACCGGCAGGCGAAAATGGGCGTCGGCCCAGGTCGTGATCGGGTTGCGCCGGGCGGCCTTGAGGAAATCCAGCAGGCCGAGCGGCTGAGTCAGCGGCGGCGGGACCGGCGGGCGGAACCTCGCGGCCGTGGAGATCCGGGCGAAATCAGAAAGGTTGGCGGTCAGGCTCGTCGCTCCCAGGCTGGTCGCGGCCGTCGCCGCGCATCCGATTGCCGTGGACAGAGCGGCGTGGATGTCGGGCGGCCCCGACCTCACGGCATCGCGCTTGCCTCAAGCCTCCGTTAAGTAAGCACCGCACCGCACCCAACGTAGAGGCCACGATGTCGCCCACCGAAACCGCGACCCGCACCGAGTCCGACACCTTCGGCCCGATCGAGGTTCCGGCCCATCGCTACTGGGGTGCCCAAACCCAGCGCTCGATCCAGAACTTCAAGATCGGCACCGAGCATATGCCCGCGCCGCTGGTCCACGCGCTTGGCCTCGTGAAGCAGGCCGCCGCCCTGGTGAACAAGGATCTCGGCGTCCTTGAGCCGAAGCTTGCCGATGCCATCGCCGCCGCCGCCTCCACCGTGGTGAAAGGCGAATATGACGACGAGTTCCCGCTGGTGGTCTGGCAGACCGGCTCGGGCACACAGTCCAACATGAATGCCAACGAGGTGATCGCGAGCCTCGCCAACGAGTCGCTCGGCGGCCAGCGCGGCGGCAAGAGCCCGATTCACCCGAACGACCATTGCAACCGCGGCCAATCCTCGAACGACACCTTCCCCACCGCGATGCACATCGCCGTAGCGCGGGAGATCGAGGGCCGCCTGATGCCCGCCCTGACGCACCTGCACTCGGCGCTCGATGCCAAGGCGAAGGCGTTCGAGAGCATCGTGAAGATCGGCCGCACGCACTTGCAGGACGCGACGCCGGTCTCCCTCGGCCAGGAATTCTCCGGCTACGCGGCGCAGGTCGCGCTCGGCGGCGCCCGCGTCGCCGCGACCCTGCCGGGCGTGCTGGCGCTGGCCCAGGGCGGCACGGCGGTCGGCACCGGGCTCAACGCCCATCCCGAATTCGCCGACCGCTTCGCGGCGAAGGTCGCTGAACTGACCGGCCTGCCCTTCACCTCGGCTCAGAACAAGTTCGAGGCCCTGGCGACCCACGACGCCCTGGTCTTCACACAGGGCGCGCTCTCGGCGCTGGCCGCCGGCCTGTTCAAGATCGCGCAGGATATCCGCCTGCTCGGCTCGGGCCCGCGCTCGGGCCTCGGCGAACTCTCCCTGCCGGAGAACGAGCCGGGCTCCTCGATCATGCCGGGCAAGGTCAACCCGACCCAGTGCGAGGCGCTGACGATGGTCTGCGCCCAGGTGATCGGCAACGGCACGACGGTGAGCTTCGCCGGCTCCCAGGGCAATTTCGAGCTCAACGTGTTCAAGCCGGTCATCGCCAACGCGGTGCTGCAATCGATCCGCCTGCTGGCGGATGCGGCGGTGAGCTTCACCGACAATTGCGTCGTCGGCATCAAGGCCAACGAGGACAAGATCGCCGACCTCATGAGCCGCTCGCTGATGCTGGTGACGGCGCTGGCGCCCTCCATCGGCTACGACAAGGCCGCGACCATCGCGAAGACGGCTCACAAGAACGGCACGACCCTCAAGGAAGAGGCTCTGCGCCTCGGCTACGTGACCGAGGAGGAGTTCGAGCGCGTCGTGCGGCCGGAGACCATGCTGGCGCCGAGCGCCGAGTAAGATCAAGATCGGCCGACGCGGTGCCCGCGTCGGCCGCCCGATGGAACCGCCCTTTGGAGGATTCGCGCGATGGGTGAGGTCATCAACCTTCGTCAGGTCCGCAAGGCTCGCGCCCGCGCCGAGGCGGATGCTCAGGCCGACGCCAACCGCGTCGCCTTCGGCCAGCCGAAGAAGGCGAAGACCCTCCAGCAGAAGCGGAAGGTGTTGGAAGAGACACGCCACGAGGGCCACCGCCTCGAAGGGCAAGACGGCGACGACAAGGAATAGGCGCTCGCCTTGTCCGGCATCGTCAAGCGGTCGGTGATGATTGCGGGCCACCGCACGAGCGTCTCGCTGGAAGATGCGTTCTGGCAGGCCCTGACGGCCCTCGCGGTCGGCGAAGGCCGCTCGGTGCAGGCGCTCGTCGGCGCCATCGATGCGGGACGGGGGGAGCAGAACCTGTCCTCCGCGATCCGCGTCCATGTGCTGGATGCCGCCCGGAAGGGGTCGCTCGGCAAATCGTGAAGGGATGAGAACCGCCTGGGCGGTGACGCGTGAGGGTCGCATGACCTACATCGCGCCCATTCGACGCACGCCCACGAGCACAGCCCATGGCCAACCGCGAACCGCTCCTGAAACCCGTGAAGATCGCCGACCTGCGTCCAACGCAGATGACGGTGGGCTACCGGGAGGTCGCGGAGAAGCGGCGGCGCTGGCAGAGCTACAATGCGGAGAAGAAGCGGGTCTTCCTCGGCGCGCACATGGTCCCGACCCTGCTGGGGCCAAAGAAGCGCCATTACGTGATCGATCACCATCACCTGTCCCGCGCCCTCTACGAGGAGGGCGTCGAGGAGGTGCTGGTGACGGTGGTCTCCGACCTACACCACCTCGCCAAGGATGAGTTCTGGACCGTGTGCGATCACAAGTCCTGGGTTCATCCCTACGACGAGACCGGCGTACGACGGGACTTCCATGACATCCCGAAATCCATGGACTCACTGAAGGACGACCCGTTCCGCAGCCTTGCGGGCGAGTTGCGCCGCGCAGGCGGCTTCGCCAAGGACACGACGCCGTTCAGCGAGTTCCTGTGGGCGGATTTTCTGCGCAGGAACATCAAGGAGAAGCGCGTCGAGGACGACTTCTCGGCCGCGTTGGAAAAGGCTTTGTCCCTCGCCAAGTCCGGCGATGCGGGTCATCTTCCCGGATGGTGCGGCCCCTCCAAGGGCTGACTGGCAGCGTTTTTCGGCAACGTTGTTACACCGTGCCCGAAAATCGCCGTGCTGGCCCGCGAGGCTCCCCCTCCTCGCCCTTCCGGACTGCCGTATGACGCTCCCGCGCCTCGTCTGCCTCACGACCCTCGCCGCCCTGGCCCTGACCGGAGCGGCGCGTGCCCAGGACAGGGGGAGCGTGAACCCGAAGCCCTTGCCGCCGCTGGCCAACCCGGACGATCCCTCGACCCCGGCCAAGGCGCTGTTCGGCCGCGTCCTGCAGCCGAGTTCGGGGCCGGCGCGGATCCACGGATTTTACGCCAAGGGTTGCTTCTCCGGTGGCGAGGCCCTGCCCCTCGACGGGGAGCATTGGCAGGTGATGCGCCCATCGCGGAACCGGTTCTACGGCACGCCCACGCTCGTGAACTTCCTGGAGCGGCTCTCGGACAAGGCCCTCCGGGTCGGCTGGCCGGGGCTGCTCGTCGGCGACATGTCCCAGCCGCGCGGTGGCCCGATGCTCACGGGCCACGCCTCCCACCAGATCGGCATCGATGCGGATATCTGGCTGACGCCGATGCCCGACCACCGGATGAGCCGGGCCGAGCGCGAGGAAACCTCCGCCACCGACATGGTGCGTCGCGACCGGCTCGACATCGACCCCGATGTCTGGACGCCGAACCATCTGCGCCTGATCAAGCTCACGGCCGAGCAGCCGGAGGTGGAGCGCATCTTCGTCAACGCGGCGATCAAGAAGGCGCTGTGCCGGGAATCCGGCGGCGGGCGGTGGCTGTCGAAGGTGCGCCCGATGTACGGGCACAATTATCACTACCATATCCGCTTGAGCTGCCCCGCCGGTCAGGGCGAGTGCCAGTCCCAGGATCCGCCGCCCACCGGCGACGGCTGCGAGGACCTCGCTTACTGGTTCTCCGACGCTGTGCTCCACCCCAAGCCGCCGAAAGTGAAGCCGAAGCCAAAGCCGCCGATGACCATGGCTGCCCTCCCCGCCGCCTGCCGAATGGTGCTCAAGGAGCCGTAGAGCCTGTGCGAGGTCAGGCACCTCAGCCCGACATCGCCTCACGCGGGATGATCGCTCCGGGGTGAGTGATCACCACCGCCGCGAGCCGGTGGCCCGCAAGCGCCGCAGCGATGGGCGCTTCGCCCCGGAGTCGGGCGGCGAGATAGCCGGCCGCGAAGCTGTCTCCGGCGGCGGTCGTGTCGACGGGCGAGACCTTGCCCGGCACCGGCACCGCCTGGGGCGGCCCGTCGCCGCGCACGAGACAACCGGGCTCGGCGAGCTTCACCACGGCTTCCGGGACGCCCGCATCATCGAGCCATGCCAGCACCTCCTGCGGCGTGCCACGACCCGTGAGGGCGTCCACATCCCCGCACCCCGCGAGCACGACCTGGGCCAGCGTGAGCATCCGCCCGTAGGCGTTCCGCGCCTCCGTTAGATCGGGCCATCCCCGCGGGCGGAAATTGGTGTCGAAGGCGATCACCGCCCCGCTTGCGCGAGCCTGTTCCAGCGCCGCGAACAGGGCCTCCCGCGCGGCCCCGGCGAAGAGGGACAGGCTGATCCCCGACAGGTAGACGAGACCGGCGCCCGCGAGCGCCGCCTCCGTTCCTCGGCCATGGTCGGGGTCGAACAGGCGCCGCACGGGCGCGGCGTCACGCCAGTAGAGGAAGCGCCGCTCGCCCTGCGGGTCGGTCTCGATGACATACAGGCCGGGCAGGCACCCGGGGATGCGGCGGACATAGGCGGTTCCGACGCCCTCCTCCTCCCAGGCGCGCAGCATCTCCGTGCTGAAATCGTCGTCGCCGAGCGCGGTGACGTACTCCACGGCGACCCCGAGCCGGGCAAGGTAGACCGCCGTGTTCAGCGTGTCGCCGCCATAGCCGCGCGACAGGAGCCCGTCGGGCCGCGTGCGCAGTTCGAGCATGCATTCGCCGAAACAGGCGACGCGGCGTCCCATCAGATCGGCGGGCATCGCGGGCTGAGCCTCCTTCTCGCGTCTCATCGCCACGGGACCGGCGCTCGTGGGGAACGTCATCGTTCCGGGTCCGGTTGGCGGGCCGAGCGACGCATTATGCCCGCACAAGGAATTTCCATGACCGATCCGCTGCACAAGTATCCCCGCCCGCCCTTCGAAGGCCAGCCGCAGAGCTTTCCCGGCAAGACCGGAAAGATGAGCCCCGAGCCCGATCACGGCGAGGAGAGCTACAAGGGGTCCGGCAAGCTCACCGGCAAGGCGGCGCTGATCACCGGCGGCGATTCCGGCATCGGGCGGGCGGTCGCCATCGCCTATGCCCGCGAAGGCGCGGATGTCGCCATCTCCTACCTGCCCGAGGAGCAGGCCGATGCCGAGGCAGTGGGGCAGTGGATCGAGAAGGCGGGCCGCCGCGCGCTCCTCCTGCCGGGCGATCTCAAGCAATCGTCCTACGCCAAGGAGATCGTGACGAAGACCGCCGAGACCTTCGGGCGTCTCGACATCGTCGTGAACAACGGCGCGTTCCAGCAGCCTGGTAAAAGCCTGGGAGAGATCGAGGATCACATCTTCGAGGACCATTTCCGCACGAACGTCTTCGGTTCGTTCTACGTCACGAAGGCGGCCCTCGCGCACCTTCAGCCCGGCAGCTCGGTGATCTTCACCTCCTCGGTGAACTCCAAGCACCCGATGCCGACGCTCATGGCCTACAGCGCCACCAAGGGGGCGTTGAGCAACATGGTGCTGAGCCTTGCGCAATTGCTCGCGGAGAAGGGAATCCGGGTCAACGGCGTCCTACCCGGCCCGATCTGGACGCCCTTCATCCCGAGCGGGATGAGCGAGGATGCGGTGAAGACCTTCGGCAGCCAGGTTCCCTTCGGCCGCCCCGGCCAGCCGGCGGAACTCGCCTCGGCCTACGTCATGCTCGCCTCGGAGGAGAGCAGCTACACCTCCGGCGCCCTGGTGACGGTGGCGGGCGCGATGCCGGTTCTCTGACCCTCAGATTCCGGGAGCTTCCAGGCCTCGGGGCGCGACCCGCGAGGCCTGGAGATGCAGGTAGGACGGGTCGAACTTGGCGAGCCGACGCAAGCCGTCGGGATCGAGCAGGGTGAGGCGTCGGCTCTTCAAGGTGAGCAGCCGCGCCGCCCGGACATCCTGAAGCGTGCGATTGATGTGCACCGTGGTCTGGCCGAGGGCATCGGCCAGATCGGGCTGAGTGAGCGGCATCGGGCAGCTCGTACCATCTGCGAGGCCGACGGCTGACAGCCGCACATGCAGTTCGCAGAACAGATGCGCCAACCGCTCGACCCCGGAGCGGCGGCCGAGACTGACGGTCCACTCCCGCTGGATCGCGGAGGCAGCCAACGCCTCACGGTGAAAGGCGAGGTCGAGGGCCGCACTGCGGCTCATCATCTCGACCATGGCGGTACCGCTGATCCGAGCAATCGTGACCGGGGTCAACGCGCCGATCGCGTGGTCACGCCGGTCGAGCAAGACAATGTGCGGGTCGCAGCAATCCCCCGGCAGCAAAAGTGAGATGATCTGGCGGCGCCCGTCCTCGAACTGCCGGTAACGGCAAGCCCAGCCGCTCTGTATGACGTTGACCGCACGTGGATCCTCGCCTTCCTCGACAATATCGGCTCTGGACTCGACCATACGGGCCGGCTCCAACGCCTCGGCGAGCATCTCCCGCTCGACAGGTCCAAGTGGGACGTAGTTTCGCAACTTTCGCGACAGAGGGGTTTCCATTCGGGCCGCGGACTGTTGGAGATACAACAGTCGGCCTAGCTTGGGGTGAACGGCGGACCACCACACAAGTTATGATTGGTTCGTAACCGGTACGGCTTGCGCCTGTTTTTGCTGGGACAGGGCCTGACGCCGGCGGGAGGTCCCGTCCTGTGGGGCATCCGGCCGAACGCCTTGCGAGATCACGTCACGATCCCGCATAGACGGAACGAAGCGAGAGGTCCGTCCCATGCAGATCGCCACGCCCTACCTGATGTTCCTGGGCGACGTGCCCGATGCGCTGGCGGCCAAGACCGCCTACGGCATCAAGGATTGGCGGCCGGAATGGTGCATCGGCCAGATGCGCCTTCCCGGCTGCAAGGCCGATCTCGGCATCCCCGATCTCACCCTGGCGGAGGCCCTGGCCAAGGGCTGCCGCACCCTGGTGGTCGGCGTGGTCAATGCCGGTGGCGTCCTGCCCGACCACTGGGTGAAGGAGATCGTTACCGCCATCGAGGCCGGTTTCGACGTGGCGAGCGGCCTGCACGTCCGTCTTGGTGCCGTGCCCGCCATCGCCGAGGCCGCGGAGAAGCGGGGCAGCCGCCTCCACGACGTCCGCCACAGCAGCGAGACCTTCCCCACGGGCAAGGGCACGCGCCGGGCCGGGCGGCGGCTTCTCACCGTCGGCACGGATTGCTCGGTGGGGAAGAAGTACACCGTGCTGGCCCTTGAGAAGGGTATGCGCGAGCGCGGCCTCGATGCCGATTTCCGCGCGACCGGGCAGACCGGCGTGTTTATCTCGGGCCGGGGCGTCGCCATCGACGCCGTGGTGGCGGATTTCATCTCCGGCGCCGTCGAGACGATCTCGCCCGAGGCCGCCCCAAACCATTGGGACCTCATCGAGGGCCAGGGCTCGCTCTATCACCCGTCCTTCGCGGGCGTCAGCCTCGGTCTTCTGCACGGCGCTCAGGCCGATGCCTTCGTCGTGTGTCACGAGCCGACCCGGACGACGATGCGCGGCGTTTCGCATCCGCTGCCGACCATCCGGCAGGTCATCGATCTGACAGTGCAACTCGGCAGCCTGACGAACCCGGAGATCCGCCCCGTGGGGATTGCCGTGAACACGCAGGCGCTGGGCGAGGACGAGGCGCGCACGCTCCTCGAAACCCTCGCTGCCGAGCACGGCCTGCCCGCCACGGATCCGGTTCGCTTCGGCGTCGAAAGCCTCGTGGACCGGATCGTCGCCGACTTCCCGGAGGCCTGAGATGGCCCGCCGACTCAGCCTCACGGTCGAACGCTTCCCCATCGCGGGGGCCTTCACCATCTCGCGCGGGAGCCGCACCGAGATCGCCGTCGTGGTCGCCCGGATCGAGGAAAATGGCCATGTAGGTCTCGGCGAATGCGTGCCCTACCCGCGCTACGGCGAAAGCGTCGAGAGCGTATCCACGCTGATCGAGGCGCAGGCGGACGCCCTCGCCTCGGGTCTCGACCGGGCGGCGTTGGCGCGGCTGATGCCGGCGGGCGCGGCCCGCAACGCTCTCGATTGCGCCCTCCTCGACCTGGAGGCGAAGCAATCCGGCCGTCGGGCCTGGGACATCCTGGGCCTGCCCGCACCGAGCCCGGTGACGACGGCCTATACGTTGAGCCTCGGCACCCCCGAGAGCATGGGCGAGGCGGCCCGCAAGGCGGCCGCACGACCGCTCCTCAAGGTGAAGCTCGGCGGCGACGGCGATCCGGAGCGCATCGCGGCCGTCCGAGCCGGAGCGCCGGATGCGAAGCTGATCGTCGATGCCAACGAGGCATGGCGTCCGGGCAACGTCGAGGCCAACCTCGCTGCCTGCCTCACGGCGGGAGTGGCGCTGATCGAGCAGCCGCTGCCCGCAGGCGAGGATGGCATGCTGGCCGAGATCCCGCATCCGGTGCCGGTCTGCGCCGACGAGAGCCTGCACGACCGCGGCGGGCTCGATGCCCTGGCCGGGCGCTACGATGCGATCAACATCAAGCTCGACAAGACCGGGGGCCTGACCGAGGCGATGCTTCTGGCCTCCGAGGCGCGGGCGCGGGGTCTGACCGTGATGGTCGGCTGCATGCTCGGCACCTCGCTCGGCATGGCGCCCGCCACGCTGCTGACGCACCATGCCGCCTTCGTCGATCTCGACGGCCCGCTCCTGCTCGCCCGCGATCGCGAGCCGCCGCTCCGCTACGACGGCAGCACGATGTTCCCCCCCGAAGCAGGCCTGTGGGGTTAGAGTCGTATCCGTCCGAGTTGAGCCGCCCCCGTCGATGGACTCCCAGCCGTCTTTGCGAGCGCAGCGAAGCAAAGACGGAGGCACGTGAGCCAACTTGGTCGAAGAAGCCTCTCGAGACCGCCCTTCTCTCGACACCGTGAGCGCAGCCTTCTGTTGCGGCCAAGCTGGGTGCTGTATCCTGAGGGCCATGACCGGATCGGCCGCCTTCCGCCCTCTCGTCGTCGGCCTCGCCCTGCTCTGCGGCGGCGGGCCTGCGGTGGCGCAGTTCGTGCCATTCTCATTCGGCTTCGGCCCCCTGCCCTCCTTCGCGTGGCCCGACCCCGGGAGCGAGGGCTTGAGCCGGTGGGAGGGGTCCTATGCCCGGCTCTCCACCGGGTTCGAAGCTGTGTCATCGAAACGCTTCGGCGGCTATTCGGGCCCGACTCTCGGCTTCGAGGGCGGCCGGTTATGGCAGGAGGGGCGGTTCGTCTACGGCATCTCCGGCGGCGTCGACACGCTGATCCAGACCGGCGGCTCTCTCAATCCCGGTTTCGGCCGCCTCGCCTATTCGCGCGATCTCGCGGGTGCAGTTCACGCGCAGGTCGGCGCGCTGCTGACGCCGAACGTGCTGCTCTACGGCAAGGTCGGCGCCTGGGCGGTGCACGAGACCCTGCGCGTCGGGCCGACGGCCGTGTCGCAGCCCTTCACCCGCGACGACATCGCCGTCCGCCCGGATGCCCGCGTCGGCGTCGAATGGGCGCTGACCGACCGTCTCACCCTCGGTGTCGAGGCCGGTGTCATCGGCAACCGCCTGCGCTGAGGCTCACTCGGCTGCCAGATCGAGGAAGTGGCGTCCCTCGCGATCATCGATCTCCACGATCCAGAGATCGGAATCGAACCGCATTTCGCGGGTCAGCCGCTCCTCGACGTCGAGGGGCATCACGCCCGTCAGGCGGGGGATGAAGCGGCGCTCCCCAAGATCCTCGGCGTCGGCCATCAGCGATTGCGGCGCGGGGGCGTAGAGATCGGCGGTGCCGTCGAGGCGGTCGACCTTCACGAAGATCGCTCCCGCCTCGGCCGAGCCGCGACGCCGCAGAACCGCGGGAATGGCGAGATCGTTCAACCGGCGCAGATAGGCCGAGACCCAGAAATCGGAACGCAGGCGAGGCATGAGGCCGGTTCTAGCCCTTGGCCGCTCCACTTTCGAGAGCCTTGAGGGTTTTGCCCGTCGCCTCGCCGGTCACCGGCAGCTTGCGGTCACGCTCGAACTTCTCGATCGCCGCCTTGGTGGCGGGGCCCATGGCGCCGTCGGCCTTGATCGGGCCGTAGCCGAGCTTGGTTAGGGCACGCTGGGCGCGGGTGACGGCCGTCTCCTGCGCGGGGGCATCGACCTTCGCGGCGGCCTTCTGGCGAGGGTTGACCGAGGCGGTGGTGTCCTCGGCACGGATCATGTCGCCGATCGTGTCTCCGGCGGCCACCTTGGCGGTCGGCTGAGGCACCTCGCGGGCTGCCTCCTTGGCCACCGGCGCCGGAGGTGCGGGGGCCTTGGCGGCCACCTTGGCGGGAAGCTGGGGCAGGATCGGCGCCGGATGGCGGCCCTTCTGGGAATCGAGGGCGTTGATGCAGATGAAGCCGGCAGCCACCACGGCGACGACGCCGCCGAACACCGTGCCCGGCCGCTCCCGGCACATCACCTTGCCCTCGGCCAAGCCATGGCGCAGCAGCGCACTCGCCATGGCCCGCCAGCCGCCCTGCCGCAGGGTGGGGACGGACTTGGCCACGGATCGCGCCGGTTTCCGGCCGCGTCCCTCGCTCGCGACGGTGATCTCGCGATAGCCTGCCATCGATCCTCCTTCCACGCCTCCCTCAGCCGGCCCGCCGGAACGGCGCCGATGCGGTCAGATCGGACGCCGCCACCGCGCCGGAGATCGGCTCGGGGTCGAAGAGGCCGAGGGGAAGCCGCACAATCTTGGGCCGAGGCTGAACCGCACCGCGCACAGCGGTGAAGATCGGCGCCGGACCACCGGGCGCATCCTGATCACAACCAGCATAAGGAAGTGTCACCGTCACGATTGTACCGAGACCGGGTGCGCTCTCGATGCGGATCGTGCCGCCATGCAGGCCGACGAGACCCTGCACCACCGAGAGGCCGAGGCCCGTGCCCTCGTGGCTGCGGGCATAGCCCGCCGTGCCTGCCTGGAAGAACGGCGTGCCAAGGCGCGGCAGATCCTCGGCGGCGATGCCGACGCCGGTATCGGCGACGGTGATCGCGAGCCCATCGACCTCCCGGTGCAGGCTGACCGACACGGTACCGCCCGCAGGCGTGTACTTCAGGGCGTTGGAGATGAGGTTGATCATCACCTGACGGCAGGCGCGGGGATCGGCGACGATCTCTTCCGGGCCCGCCGGATGGGCGAGCAGGCTCACCTGACCCTCGCCCGCCTTCAACTTCATCAGGTTGCAGCAGGACAGGACCAGCTCGGCCGCGTCCATCGCGTCGGGCTTGTAGTCGAAATTGCCGCTCTGAATCCGGCTCATGTCGAGGAGCGTGTTCACCACATCGAGGAGGTGACGGCCGGATTGCTGGATGACACCGGCATATTCCTGCGATTGCGCCGCTCCAATCTTCACGCCGCCTTCGCCCGAGAGGACCTCGGAGAAGCCGATGATCGCATTGAGGGGCGTGCGCAGCTCGTGGGTGACGTTGGCGAGGAACCGCCCCTTCACCGCGTCGGCCAGTTCGGCCGCCGCGCGGGCCGCCTCCAGTTCCTGGGCGTAGCGATGGTGCTCGGTCATGTCGCGCGTCACCGCGACAACCGTCATTCCCCCGGCCGCGCTTGCGTCGGCGATGCGGTGGGCGCGCATCTCGGCGTGGATCAGTTCCGCCTTGTCGGCGCGCCCGGCGGCCCGGTCGACATGGAGGCGCACGGCAAGCGTCGCCGGGCGGCCGGTGGCGGCCACGTCGCTGAGGGCGCTCAGGAAGGCCGGTCGGTCGGCGACATGGACACGCTTCAGCAGACCGTGACCGCGCAGGCTCGCCGCCTCGCCGCCGACGAGCTTGATGGCGGAGGCCGAGGCCTCGATCACCCGGCCGTTGCAATCGTGCCAGGTCACGAGATCGTCGATGGCCGAGAGCAGAAGACGATCGCGGGCCTCGTTACTGCGCAGACGCTCGCGCCACGCCCCTTCGTTCCGAAGGTGCTCGAGGGCTTGAGCAGCCACATGGCCCAGAGCCGCCAGGGCAAAAACCGGGAGAGCAATGTTCACCGGCAGCGCGATCACCGGATCCGTGCCGAGCCAGAGGGCTCCGGCGAGGACGGCCGCGACCCCGAGCGCGGCCAGTACCGTCGCCGCCACGGTGGCGCGCCAGGAGCCGGAGACCAGAGCCTCGAGCGGAATGACCACGAGCCAGACGGCGGCGGGCGAGGCAGGGCCGCCCGTCAGCATCGCAAGGCAGACGACGAGGCCGGTCAGGCCCGCCGAGGATACGCCATGGGCGACCCAGAGGGAGCCGGTCCGCGACAGAAGCACGGCCGCGAGCACGGGGAGCAACAGGCTCGCGAAGGCGGCGGCTTCGATGGCCGAGGGGACACCGCGCCAGAGCAGGTAGGGCGGCAGCGCGGCCATGGTCACAAGACCGGTGGCGAGACGGGAGACGAGGAACCGCTCGTGGCGGTGCCGCATGCCCGCATCCTCGGTCGCTGAGCGATGAACGAGACCGGCGAGGCGCTCGTCGAACAGGCTGGTCAGGACTTTACGAATGGTCAAGACTCACACGCGCGGCGCCGTGGTGTTTGTCAGACACCCGATACGCCTCCTGTTCGACTTCGAACGACTGGCAGAAGGTCTCAGACCGCCCTTAAACGAGTGTTGCGAGACTGGCGCGACTGCCAGAGATGCTTTCCACGAGGTAACCGGAACGGGCGAAGATTACGTTCACCATTTCATCGGAACGGAACGAAGAGTTGACGTCTGCTTCATCGAACCGAGTCAATCGTGCGCGCCGCGTTCACGATGGTGCGCCCGATGCTGTTCGTCCTGCGTGTTGTCCTGGTGGTCGGAGCTTTGTCCTACCTCGCCCTGCTGCGTCAGGGCGCGGATCCAGAGGCCGAGGCGCGTAAGCTCACGGCCCTCCCCTCGGCCAGGGTCGTGGCGCCCGCCGTCAACGCACTGGTCCCGACCGAGACCCGCGAGCGGGTGGCGAAGGACGTGCTGGCCAAGGGTCTGATCGCAGAGTTGAGCCGCCGCGCGAGCGCGCTCGAGGAGAGTCCGGTCTCCCGCGATACGTTGAGCGAGACGGACCGAAGCCCGGCCTGGCGCGGCGTGGAACGCCCCTGAGAGCGCGCAGCGCGCTTAGCGGCTACCGTCTGCGCGACCCGTCAGGCGATCCTGGCCCGGCTGGGAAGCCCGTTGCGGCATAGCGCGCTCGGCGCCATGCCGGAACGAAGCCTCAGGGCCGTGATACGGCCGATGAAGATCGGGCATGCGCTGCGTGATCGGGGCGTCGAGCAGCGCGGAGAGCAGATCGCGCGCGGCTGCGCGGCTCAAGGAGCGGAACACGGCCACCAGCGCCGAGACCCGCTGGGCCGAGCGCGCGACACCCTGGTTCAATGTCAGGAAGACGTAGACCGCCTCGTCCTCATGCAGCCCGGCCGCGCGCATGGCGAGGGTGAGGAGATCGTAGCGGGCGTCGGGCTCGTCGGCCTCCGTCACGAAATCCGGTGGCAGTCCGAGGGATTCCGCCAGGGTCGTCACGAAGGCGGGCACGTCCCGATCCGTCGAAAGCGCGGTGAGCGCCGCCCCGAGCCCGCGCGGGACCGGCGGACAGGGACGCAGCCCCGCCGTCGCCTCGACGGCGCGGGTGATGGCCTCCCGCATGGTGGGGTCGGCATGAAGATAGAGCGGCGCGACATCCGCCGCCGCGACATCCGGCCGGGCGAGGATGACCTTGGCGAGGTCGGCGCTCCGCCGCGCGCGGCCGACGAGCCGGTGCAGGGGCGCGCCCGTCAAGACGATGCCGTGATTGAGCACCAGGGCCAGATCGACCTCGGGCCGCCCATCGTTGGACAGGTCCTCGATCGCCTCACGACGGAGGGACGGCAGCGCGGCGAGCCGTGCCGTGAGCATGGCGGGCAGAGAGGGCTCCTCCGCCGCCTCTCCCGTCTCATGCCGCATCTCCCGTGCGGCCAGGGCGGCCAGCACGGCGGCGGGTGTCTCGGGATGATCGCGGAGCTTTTCGGACACGGCCGCCACGGTCTCGTCGTCGACGATCGGGATCAGGCCGCAGGCAAGCGACGCAAAGGTTTCACGGGCACGCCGGTCTCGGCGCTGCGCACGCAGATAGAGGTCCGTCTGCACACGCAGGATGACTGGCTTGAGATCTTGCTGTTCGATCCTCGATAAATCGAGGATCCCGGACAGGTCCGGCAGCGCATCGGATGCAGGCATCAGGGACCGGTTTACGCACGAGTACCGTTAGCCGAACCTAAGCCAGCGGCGTGAATCGACCTTTAAGCCGTATGCTTACCAACCTGCTCCACCCTGGGACCGGGCTACTCCTCGCGCCCTCCCCGCCGCAGGAGCGGACGGACGAACAGGCCGCCCTCCGGCACGAAGCCCGTGGCCGAGGCGAAATCGGCGAGGCCAGCCTCCGCCTCCCCAGGGGGCAGGAGGAGCCGGTCGCAACCGGCGAGCCGGGCCGAGCGCGAGACCGCCTTCACCAGAAGCCGACCGATCCCGCGGCGGCGGGCATCGGGGGCCACGGCGAGGGTGGCGATGAACCCGGCGGGGCGCGCCGCAGTGAGGTCATGCACGATTGAAAGGGCGATGAGCCCACTCGGCGGGCCCCACTCCACTGCGATGAGGGCACTCCCCCCGGCACGGACCAGGGCATCGAGCCGCCCCGCCATGAGGCCGGGCTCGACCGATCCAAGGCCGAGATCCGCCATCAGGGCAGCGATGCCCTGCGCGTCGGTGGCGGACGCGGCGCGGATCTCCAACCCGTAACGTTGGCCCAAACCCATTCTCCGCTGAACGGCGCCGTCACTGATTAAGGGCACTGCCTCATCTTTTCGAGCACAGTAACGGCGTGGCGGGCGAAGCGCCCTTCAACGACAAAAGGTGCCTACCCCAGCCAGGGCGGCACCTTTTTTTCGTTGATCTCAGCCCATTGGAGAGGGGCACGATGCCCCATACCCAAATTCGGCCGAGGCCCCCGGTGCTTCCCAGAGGGAAGCCCGGTCGATGGCCTCAGGCCGTCTCTTTCGTCTTACGGGCGCGGGGAGCGCGCTTCGGCTTCTCGGCAGGCGCTTCCTCTTCCTGCGCGGCAGGCGCCTCGCTGGCGGAAGACTTCCGGCGCTGCTGGCCGAGGCCGAGGCTGCGGGCGAGCTCCGAACGCTGTGCCGAATAGCTGGCAGCCGTCGAAGGATAATCGCGCGGCAGGCCGTAACGCTCACGGTACTGCTCGATGGTCAGGCCGTTGCGCGACAGGTGGCGCTTGAGGGTCTTGTACGGCTTGCCGTCGATGAACGAAATCAGCGCATCAGGCGTGATTGACTTACGAACCTGGGCAGACGTCGGCTTGTCGGCCACTTCCGGCGCGGCCGGCGCCGGGGACGCCAGTTTCAGCAGGGCCTCGTGGACACCGGCAAGAAGCGCAGGCAGCTCCCCGACTGGGACCGAATTATTCGAGACATAAGCGGACACGATGTCCGATGCTTGCTCGATCAAGCTCTCGTGGGGGACTGCTACCGTATCATCCATCGTTGATTCCCTCTCCTTGGGGCTTCAGCGACGGTTCTAACGTTTGCGTGGCAAAATCAAGAGACATGAGAACAGAATTTTCGTCAGTCCCAGAGAAATCTGTCACGATTATTCTGAAAGGCACAGATCCCCGACATCCGACACGGATTTTCACGCTCGAAGCAACCTGTGACGAGCTAGCGCATTCGTTCGCCGGCACGAACGCCTTTTGCCGAGGAGCAGAGTGATTGTTCCTGAAGCACGTTTGAACGGGTTAAACTTGCCCTCACTGGTATGGCTGCACTGTACAACCGTGGCGTGTACCAATCGGGCGGAAGGGCTGAAGGGATGACCGAGAGGGACACCGGCTCCATTTTCGGAGCGCAGATTCCATTTGTGCGGCACTGCGGAATCGAGGCCGTGGCGGTCACGGATGGATGCACGAAGCTTCGGCTTACACTGCGTCCCGAGCACGCCAACAATCTCGGCATCGCTCACGGCGGGATCATCTGTACGCTGCTCGATGTCGCCATGGGGACGGCCGCGCGCCTCGCGGCGGGTCACTCTGTCGTGACTCTCGATATGCAAACGCGCTTTCTCAACCCAGGCCGGGGCACGTTGGAGGCGGAAGGCCGGGTGACACGCGGCGGGCGCTCCGTGATGTTCTGCGAAGCGACCATCCGGGACGCGGACGGCGTCCCGGTGGCGACGGCAACGGGTCTCTTGAAGACGGTGACTCAGAAGGCGACCGTCTGAATGGTCTAGGCCGGATCCCACCGGGTTGAGCCGCCCCCGTCGATGACTTCCCAGCCGACTTTGCGAGCGGAGCGAAGCGATCCAGGGAGGCGCACCGTTCTGAAGCGTCCCGCTGCCCTGGATTGCTTCGCTCACGCTCGCAAAGACGGAGGCCCGTGAGCCAACGCGGTCGAAGATGGCTCTATCTCATTGTTGTGATGCACATCCTTGCGACGAAGCGCTATCTCCTTCGTCTGAATGGTCTAGGCCGGAACGCCGACGCCCACGGGACAGGTGACACCCGTGCCGCCGAGGCCGCAATAACCACCGGGATTCTTGGCCAAGTATTGCTGGTGATACTCCTCGGCGAAGTAGAACGTGTCGAGGGGCACGATTTCGGTGGTCACATCCGGATAGCCCTGTTCGCGCAGCGCCCCGGCATAGGCCGAGCGCACGGCCTCGGCGACCTTCGCCTGCTCCGGCCCGGTGGTGTAGATGCCCGAGCGGTACTGCGTGCCGACATCGTTGCCCTGTCGCATCCCTTGGGTCGGGTTGTGGCTTTCGAAGAAGATGCGCAGCAGTGCCTCCAGCGGTAGCGCCGCCGGATCGAAGGCCACGAGAACCACTTCGTTATGTCCGGTGCGGCCGGTGCAGACCTCTTCATAGGTCGGGTTCGGCGTATACCCGGCGGCATAGCCCACCGCCGTCACGAACACGCCCTGCGGCAATTGCCAGAAGCGCCGCTCCGCGCCCCAGAAACAGCCGAGGCCGAGCACGATCGTTTCGGTGCCCTCAGGGTACGGGCCCTTCAGGGGATGACCGTTGACGTAATGTCGCTCGGCAGTGGGCAATGGTGTCGAACGGCCCGGCAAGGCATCGGCCGCGTTCGGCATCTCGGCCTTCTTGCGAAAAAGGAACATCGCTCGCCCCTCGGATTCTGAGAACTGAGCCCAATATGGGTATGAAGACCTCGCTTCGAAAGCGACGGCCTCTCTTCGCCGCAGCAGAAAGCCCGGTTACATTGGGAACGCGGCGTGCAAGTTATAGTTGAATTTTTGCACGACGGCGCGGGGGATGAGACAGGTGGAAACGGACCACGCCACCAGCCATCTCAGCGGGAGCCTGGATGCCGAAGCCAACCTCGGCGATCCGTTCGCTGCTGCCGTACGGGCGACGCGGATGCCGATGATCGTGACCGATCCCCGGCAATTCGATAACCCGATCGTGTTCGCGAACGACGCCTTCCTCAAGCTCACAGGCTATACCCGCCTTGAGGTCACAGGACGGAATTGCCGTTTCCTACAGGGCCCGGACACGGACTCCGCTGCTGTCGATCGTGTCCGCGCGGCGATCCGCGACGAGAGGGATATCAGGATCGACATCCTGAACTATCGCAAGGATGGCTCGACCTTCCAAAACGCCCTGTTCGTCGGCCCCGTGCGCGACGAGAACGGAAAGGTCGTCTATTTCTTCGCCTCACAGCTCGATGTCTCGGAGCATCACCGGATGCAGGCCGAAATCGACGACCTCAAGGCCAGGCTCGCCGATGCCGAAGCGAAGGTCCGGGACCTCTGACCCGCACCGTCAGGGCCGCGTGAGGAATCCGATCGGTTCGCGGCCGGGCTGGCCGAGCCACATCAGGACCGCGCCGAGCACGAGTGCGATCAGCGACGCGGGAGCGAGGGTCAGCGGCAGGCCGAGCACGTGCCACAGCCACGGCGCCACGCCCTCCACACCCGTCTGCAGCGCCCCGGCCTTGTCCTTGAACAAAGCCGCGATCACGTCCGACACAGATGTGACCCGTAGGCCGTTATTCGCGATGGAGCGGGCGCCGTCATAGACCAGGGCGACGAAGCCGCCGGCCATGAACACGAGACCGAGCAGGCGGGCGAGGAAACGGAGCATCACCGGGTCATCGAGCCGCGCCGGGGCGGCGCGGCACACGGCCTACGGTCTGCGGCCTGCCGGTGCAAGCGCTTGCCCCTCGCTTCGGTCCAACCCTTGGCTCGGCCCAACGCTCGGTTGCTTGGCGACCTGCCCCGTGCCACAGCCCCGCCGCGGGGGACGGACCTCCGGCATGGGGGGACGATGAGCGGGAACGAGCAGACGATACCGTCCCTGGTCATCTTCGATTGCGATGGCGTTCTGGTCGACAGCGAGCCCCTGAGCCTCGCCTGCCTCACCGCCGGGCTCAACCGGATCGGCGTCGACATCGACCTCGATACGGTGCGCAACCGGTTCGCGGGCACATCCATGGTCTCGATCATGGGCCATATCGAGCGCGATTACGGCATCACCGCCCCGGAGGGCTTCGTGGACGAGGTCAAGGCGGAGACGCTCGCGACCTTCGACCGAGAGTTGCAGGCGATGCGAGGCGTTGCGGAGGCGGTCCAGGCGCTGGACCTGCCCGTTTGCGTGGCATCGAGCAGCGATCCGGTGCGGCTGCGGCACTCACTGACCCTCACGGGATTGCTCTCGCTCTTCTCTGGCAACGTGTTCTCCTCGGCGCAGGTCGCGCGAGGCAAGCCCTTTCCGGACCTGTTCCTGTTCGCCGCCGCGCAGATGGGCGCCGAACCTGCTTCCTGCCTCGTCATCGAGGACAGCGTGCCCGGCGTGACGGCGGCGGTCGCGGCAGGGATGCGCGTCGTCGGCTTCACCGGCGGCGGCCATTGGGGCCACGACCCGGCTGGCGCCGACCTCTCTCGCGCCGGTGCGGCGTCGATCTTCTCCGATTATTCGAACCTCTCTAAAATCATCACAAGTTAGAGATGCATTCTTAGAATGCGTTGCTAGCCAAACCTTCCTCATTGTCATCGTTCCACTCAAGCCGAGCACAAAGAGGGAAGACTATTCTGTTGACGTCTGGCGCCGCCGGGCGCATCTTCTGTGTGCCGGCCTGAAACGGCTGGCCGCGGTGATTTGAGATAAGCGTCGCTTGCGCCGCGTCACCAAACGCTAAAGCACTGCGAGCGCCCTTCCGAGCCTCGCGGTCCTTCGGTCTGGAGGACATCGTGACTGCAATGCTCGTTACGCATCGGCCCCCGTCCCACTCCCACGCATCCTGTCGACGCTAGCCGTTTTTCTCCGATCGTTTCGGAAGTCACCGGCCCGTCACTGCAATCAGGCACGGCTTTTGCGCCGGCCCAGGGAGTCGCTTGTCCGATGCCCACATTCCTCTCGCTCGTCACGCCCGTGAAACACGCAGACACTCCCCTTCCCTCCGGCGACCCGCCGCCCCTGCCCTTCGAGACGGAGGCCCCCGCTCTTGCGCGGGTGATCGAAGTCGGAGAAGTCACGGCAGGCATCGCCGTACCGGAAGATCGCGGCGTGCGGTTCTTCTCAGCCTCACGCGATTACGATGGCTTGGACGGCATGCTGTTCCGCAGCCCGGAGCAAGCGGCCCGTGCGGTCAGAGAGATCGCGCGGCCCGGCGCCCGCAAGGCGCAGCGCGCTTTCGCGGTGTGACGGTCGGAGAGACCGGCAACGCCGTTGGTCGTCGCTGCGAAGAGCGCGGGGAGAGTGTCGCTCTGCCTACTTCGCGCATTCCTCGCGGGCGCGCTTGATGGCGTCCGCGAAGCCGGCGAGCTCGTATTCGTCACTCGTCGGGTTGCCACGCATGGACGTGGTCTTGATCGTGAGCTTCGGCGCCCGGCCGCTCATCTCGTTGACGACCCGCGTCTCCTCGGCGGGGTTCTGGAGCCACGCATTGCTCTCCTTCACCACCAGCCCGTAACGCGAAGCGCCGAGCTGCAGGGTCGGATCGGTCGGGGCGGCCGGGGATCCCGCCTTGGTCTGCGCGGCGGCGGGCTTGGGCGGGAAGCCGAGCATCACCGCCACCTCGTTGGGGACGTTCTCGGCCTTGCGGATGGTGACGAAGAGATAAGCGCTGTCGCGTTTCAGCGTCTTGGGTGAGCGGGTCTGGGGCTGCGCAATGGCGTAGCAGATCCGCGAGCGCGCCTCGCCATTCACGAAGACGTTCCAGTCCCCGAAGATCGCCACCGGAACGGCCTGCTGCATCCCCGGCGGGGTTGGGGCCACGCGCTCGGCCTTGCGGCTGCTGTGACGGGAGGAGCGACGCGAGCGCCTGTCCGTCGTCGCCTCGGCCGGAGCCTCGGCATCCTGTGCCTGTGCCGACGCGACGCCGAACAGGTGGCCCGTCATCGTCTCCGGCGGTGAGGCACAGGCGAGCAGAGCGAGGAGGCCGACCGGAAACAGAGGGGAGACGCGGACCATATTCATTCCCTGCAGGCGTCGGCTTGGCCGAGCTGTGCCGTTAGGGATCGATTAATGAACCCCGCTTGGGACGACAGCAAGGCGTGCGGCGGCCTGCGCCGTGGACTGTTCAGCCCTCGGCGTACACTAGACGGCGCGCAGCTCGGGCGCGCCGAGTTCGGCCGCGCGAAGCTCAGCGGCGGCCACGGCCGGGGCGACGAGGACGGGCGAGACGTCATCCGCCTCGATCTGCGCTTCTACCTGAACGACGGGAGGAGCGGCGCGGCGCCGGGGCGGATCGTTGTAGGGGGTGTTGTAGCCCTTGCGAACGGCGGCCCAGTAGGCCTCGCGAGACAGGTCGGTGCCGACCAGGGCGGCATCAATGACCGCGCTGGCATGGGCGGCGAGATCGGCAACCTCTTCGGGCTTCATCCAACTCTCGATCGACATGCGTGTGGTCTCTCCGGTCGCGCGAATGACCCCGTAACGCAACGCACCTAGCTAGACGGTGAACGCGCCACCGCCCAGCTGGTTGCAGCGCATCATCTTACCGTGAGGCACCGTCCAGACGTTCGATCCAGGCCTTGGCCTGGCTTCGGACGTTGTCGGGCGCCGTACCCCCATAGCTTGTGCGGCTGGCCACCGAATTCTCGACGCCGAGAACCGCATAGACGGCCTCGGTGATCTGCGGCTCGGCCTCCTGCATCTCAGCGAGCGACAGCTCTTCGAGCCCGACACCCTTGGCCGCTGCCGCCCCGACCAGACGGCCGGTGACGTGGTGCGCCTGCCGGAACGGCATGCCGAGCTCGCGCACCAGCCAATCCGCGAGATCGGTGGCGGTGCTGAAGCCGGAGCCTGCCGCGCGGGCCAGGGTCTCCGTCGCCGGCTCGAGGTCCTTCACCATGCCGGTCATGGCCGCGAGACAGAGCGAGAGGGCCTGGAGAGCATCGAAGGTGCCTTCCTTGTCCTCCTGCATGTCCTTCGAATAGGCGAGCGGCAGGCCCTTCATGACGATGAGCAGGCCGGTGAGCGCACCGATGATGCGCCCCGCCTTGGCGCGCACCAGTTCCGCCGCGTCCGGGTTACGCTTCTGCGGCATGATCGAGGAGCCGGTCGTGTAGCCGTCCGAGAGCTTCACGAAGCCGAACTGCGCCGAGGTCCACACCACCAGTTCCTCCGCGAAGCGCGAGAGGTGCACGGCGCAGATCGAGGCGGCGGACAGGGCTTCCAGGGCGAAGTCCCGGTCGGCCACCGAATCGAGGGAATTCGCCGTCGGCCGGTCGAAGCCGAGCGCCGCCGCCGTGGCGTGCCGGTCGATCGGGAACGATGTGCCCGCCAGCGCCGCCGCGCCGAGGGGGCATTCGTTCAGCCGCGCCCTCGCATCGCGGAACCGGCCCCGGTCGCGGGCCAGCATCTCGACATAGGCGAGACAATGATGCCCGAAGGTCACCGGCTGGGCGGATTGCAGGTGCGTGAAGCCCGGCATCACCGTTCCGGCATGGGCGAGCGCCTTCTCGGCCAGCGCCCGCTGCAAGCCCGCGGCCTGCTCATCGAGGGAATCGAGGGTGTCGCGCACCCAGAGCTTCATGTCGGTGGCGACCTGATCGTTGCGCGAGCGCGCCGTGTGCAGGCGTCCAGCGCCCGGCCCGACGATCTCGGTCAGGCGGCTCTCGACGGACATGTGGATGTCTTCGAGCTCGCGCTTGAACACGAAACTCCCCGCCTCGATCTCGTCGCGGACGGTCTTGAGCCCAACCTCGATCGCGGCCACATCGTCGGCGGGCAGGATCCCCGCCTTGCCCAGCATGGCGACATGCGCCAGCGAGCCGCGGATATCCTGGGGCGCGAGGCGCTTGTCGAACCCGATGGAGGCGTTGATCTCCTCCATGATCTCGGCGGGGCCGCTCGCGAAGCGCCCGCCCCACATCCGGTTGCTCATGTCGATCCTTCCGCGCCGCGCCGTTTCACAGAGGCAAGCCTGATGCCCCATCGCAATGGTCTCATCGCGGGCGCCTGCATCGCGGCGCTCGGTCTTGCCGGGTTTGCCCTATACGGGAGCGGTCTCGTGGGCGGCAACGGGGGAGTGGCCTCTGGGCCCTGCGCGGGCGCTGCTCCGGCGGTCGCCCGTGTCGAGGCCGCCGCGAAGGGCGAAGTCGCGGGGATGCAGAGACCGAAGACGATCAAACCCGTGCCGGACATCGCCTTCAAGGGGCCGGACGGCGCCGACACGAGCTTGGCTGCCATGAAGGGGCGCACGCTCCTCGTGAACCTGTGGGCGACTTGGTGCGCCCCGTGCAAGGCCGAGATGCCGGCCCTCGATCGGCTACAAGGCGCCCTGGGGGCCAAGGATTTCGAGGTGGTGGCCATCAATGTCGACACCCGCAACCTCGACAAGCCGCCGCAATGGCTGAAGCAGGCGGGCATCAGCCATCTCGCCTTCTACGCCGATCCGGGCGGACGTGTCCTGCCCGTGGTTCAGAACCACGCCGAATCGGCTGGGTTGCCCACCACGATGCTGATCGACGGCGCGGGCTGCACGGTGGGCGTCATGAAAGGCGCGGCGGAATGGTCGAGCCCGGACGGACTGGCGTTGATCCGCGCCGCCCTCGGCCGTCCGGCCACCTGAGCGAAAGACCACCTCCCGTTGATCGCGCCGCGCGTGCGGGCTAACGCCAAGGCGATGCGGTTCTATCTCGGTCTCGCGACCACCTTCCACGATCCGGCCCTCGCTCTGGTGGGGCCGGACGGCACGCTGCTCTTCGCCGAGGCGACGGAGCGCTTCCTGCAATATAAGCGGGCGCCCAATTGCGAGCCCGATGCCCCGGCACGGATCGCGCCACTGCTGCGCGAACATGTGCCGGAGGGCTCCGAGATCGTGGTCGCCTCGACCTGGGGCGAGCAATTCAGCGGCTTCTTGCGGGGACAGGCCCAGGCCGGGACCTTCGATCTCCCGGTGTTGGCCGCACATCCGGTCGATCTCAACGGCTCCTTCGTGCCGGAGCAGGCCGAGCGGGTGTTCATCGCCGACCTCCATCTCGCGCAGGCGCGGGCGGGCCTCGGCACGCTGCTCGCGCTGACGCAGGACGTGCGCACCGGTGGGCGCCCGCCCCGCGCGCAGGTTGTCGGCCAGCGGCGCTACCCGCACCATCTCTGCCACGCCGCCTACGGCCTGTGGGGCAGCCCCTTCACGGAGGCCACCTCCCTCACCGTCGACGGCATGGGCGAGACCGGTGCCTCTGCGATTCACCGCCTGAAGGACGGGCGGATCGAAGAGGTGAAGCGCCATCGCGGGCGGGGCTCGCTCGGCTTCCTCTATGGCCTCATCACCGACCTCGCCGGCTTCGATCAGGTGAAGGGCGAGGAGTGGAAGATCATGGGGCTCGCCCCCTATGGTCGGCCCGATCCCGAACTGGCCGCGATCCTCGCCCGCCTCTGCCGGGTGGAGGGCACGCGCCTGCGCTTTGCCGATGCGGACACGATCCGTGGCGTCGCCGCGGAACTCCTCGCGCGGCGTCCCGCCGACGCCCTGGAGGTCGGCTGGGCCGATCTCGCCCGCTGCGGGCAGGATCTGTTCGGCACGCTGATGGATGCCCTCGTCGCCGAGGCTCACGCCCTCGCTCCGTCCGAGAACCTCGTGATCGCGGGCGGCTGTGGGCTGAACTCGTCCTATAACGGCCGGGTCCTCGGTCGCTCGCCCTTCAGCCGACTGCATGTGCCCTCCGCTCCCGCG
Source organism: Methylobacterium sp. NFXW15 (assembly GCF_049887755.1). Taxonomy (NCBI): domain Bacteria; kingdom Pseudomonadati; phylum Pseudomonadota; class Alphaproteobacteria; order Hyphomicrobiales; family Methylobacteriaceae; genus Methylobacterium; species Methylobacterium sp. NFXW15. The sequence continues at coordinate 34,040 of NZ_JAGEKG010000015.1, forward strand.
GATGACGGCAACGCGGTCGGCGCGGCCTGGCTCGCTTTCCAGGAGGACCATCCCGAATGGTCCGGCCCGCCGCAGGACGCACGGCCGCTTACTCCCTATCTCGGCGCCAAGGTCTCGACAGCGGCGATGGAGCGGCTGGCCGAACACGAGCCCCGCGCCCGCAAGCTCGGCCATGGCGCCGTGACGCGTGAAGCCGCACGCATCCTCGCGGCAGGCGGTCTCGTCGGCTGGGTGCAGGGCGCGGCGGAGTTCGGCCCACGGTCGCTCGGCAATCGGTCGATCCTGGCCGATCCTCGCCCGGCAGGCGCAAAGGACGCCTTGAACGCCAAGGTCAAGTACCGCGAGGCGTTCCGCCCCTTCGCCCCCTCCATCCTGGCGGCGGCAGGACCCGACTGGTTCGAGGATTTCGCCGACAGCCCCTACATGGAGCGCACGCTGGTCTGGAGGGAGAGCGTGCGGGACAAGGTGCCCGCCGTCGTCCACGAGGACGGCACCGGACGCCTTCAGACCGTCACCGCGGCCCGTAATCCAGCCTATGCCGCCCTCATCGAGGCCTTCCGCGAACTCACCGGCGTGCCAGTGCTGCTGAACACCAGCTTCAACGTGATGGGCAAACCGATCCTCCACACGGCGGAAGATGCCATTCTCATGTTCTACACGACCGGCCTCGACGCCCTGGTCGTCGAAGACTGGATCGTGGTGAAATAGCCCATCGGCGCATCCGCAGCGCGAACCCAAACCGCCCGGCTCAACGCCGGGTGGAATCATCCCCGCCGAAGCCGCAGCAGCGCATTCCTGCCCTTGCCGAATGAGAACAAATCAAGTACGAAATCCATCCGGCGGGCGCGTTGTGATCGGCGCCCTTCCTCTCCATAAGGAGCATCGCCAGATGGCCCAGCCCGCGCTGAAAGTGGTGGATATGCCCCCCGCAGATAAGGACAAGTCGAAGGCGATCGACGCCGCCCTCTCACAGATCGAGCGGGCCTTCGGCAAAGGCTCGATCATGCGCCTCGGCAAGAACGACAAGGTGCAGGAGGTCGAGGTGGTCTCAACCGGCTCGCTCGGCCTCGACATCGCCCTCGGCGTCGGTGGCCTGCCGCGCGGTCGCGTGATCGAGGTGTACGGCCCGGAATCCTCGGGCAAGACCACGCTCGCCCTGCACACGATTGCCGAGGCCCAGAAGAAGGGTGGCGTCTGCGCCTTCGTGGATGCCGAGCACGCCCTCGATCCGGTTTACGCCCGCAAGCTGGGCGTGAACCTCGATGATCTTTTGATCTCGCAGCCCGACACGGGTGAGCAGGCCCTTGAGATCACCGATACACTGGTGCGCTCCGGCGCCATCGACGTGCTCGTGGTCGACTCGGTCGCGGCACTGACGCCGCGCGCCGAGATCGAGGGCGAGATGGGCGAGAGCCAGCCGGGCCTCCAGGCCCGCCTGATGAGCCAAGCCCTGCGTAAGCTGACCGGCTCGATCTCGCGCTCGAACTGCATGGTCATCTTCATCAACCAGATCCGTATGAAGATCGGCGTGATGTACGGCTCACCGGAGACCACGACGGGTGGTAACGCCCTGAAGTTCTACGCTTCCGTTCGCCTCGACATCCGCCGCGTCTCGACCCTCAAGGAGCGGGACGAAGCCATCGGCAATCAGGTCCGCGTGAAGGTGGTGAAGAACAAGGTCGCCCCGCCGTTCAAGCAGGTCGAGTTCGACATCATGTTCGGTGAAGGCATCTCGAAGGTCGGCGAGCTGATCGATCTCGGCGTGAAGGCCGGTATCGTCGAGAAGTCGGGTGCGTGGTTCTCCCATGACAGCCAACGCCTCGGCCAAGGCCGCGAGAACTCCAAGGGCTTCCTGCGGGACAATCCGGCGATCGCCGCGAAGATCGAGGGCATGATTCGCCAGAATTCCGGCCTCGTTGCCGAGAAGATCCTCGAAAACGCGAAGCCGACCGAGGACGATCTGGACCCCGGCGAGGCGTAAGCTTTACCACCCCGCCAAAGTAAGCACGGCCCCGGAGCGATCCGGGGCCGTTTCCGTTTGGGGCATACAACAGATCGTCATTGCGAGCGCAGCGAAGCAATCCAGGGCAGCGGGACGCTTCGAGACAGTGCGGCCCCCTGAAATGCCCCGCTTTCACGGGCCATCACGACAGCCGCGAACCCGAACCCCAAACGCAAAACGGCGAAGCGATCCCGTGAGGGATCGCTTCGCCGTGAAAGAACGGAGGAAGAGCGAGGTCGAGCGTAAAGCCCGACCCGCCTCAGGCGGCTTCGCCGGCCTCGGTCGACGGGGCGGCTTCGCCCTCGACGAGCTTCCAGGTCTTCAGCTTGGAGAAGGGACGGCACTCTTCGATGAACACCGTCTGCCCGACCTTGGCCGCATTGGCCTCGTCGTGCGCGTGGTAATTCTTCGAACGGCGGACGGTCTTCTTCATCACCGGGTGGGTGAAGCGGCGCTCCACCTTCACGACGATGGTCTTCTCGCCCTTGTCGCTGACGACGGTGCCCTGCAGGACGCGCTTCGGCATGGTCTTCTCCTCAGGCCTTGGCGGACGCGAGCGTCTGCTGACGCTGCAGCGTACGCACCCGGGCGATGTCCCGCCGCACCTCACGGATGCGGGAAACGTTCTCGAGCTGGCCGGTGGCACCCTGGAAGCGCAGGTTGAACTGCTCCTTCTTCAGGTTCACCAGCTCGTCGGCGAGCTGATCGGCGGAGAGCGCCTTCAGGTCGGCGTGGCGTTGGGTGGTCTTCACGAACGATCTCCTTAGTCGGCGATGCGCGTGATGATGCGGGTCCGCACCGGGAGCTTCGCCGCGCCGAGGCGCAGGGCCTCGCGGGCGATCTCGGCGGCGACGCCGTCGACCTCGAACATGATACGGCCGGGGTGGATACGCGCGGCCCAGTAGTCCGGCGCACCCTTACCCGAGCCCATGCGGACTTCGGTCGGCTTGGTGGAGACCGGCACGTCCGGGAAAACCCGGATCCAGACACGGCCCTGGCGCTTCATCTCGCGCGTGATGGCGCGGCGGGCGGCTTCGATCTGGCGGGCGGTGACGCGCTCGGGCTCCATCGCCTTCAGGCCGAACTGCCCGAAGTTCAGGTCGAAGCCGCCCTTGGCCGCACCGTGGATGCGGCCCTTGAACTGCTTGCGGAACTTGGTCTTCTTGGGTTGCAGCATGGCTTACCTCACGCGTGCTCGCGCTCGCGACGCGGGCGGTCACGACCACCCTCACCGTCGCGCTCGCGGCGCCCGCCGGAGCGGCCGCCCTCTTCCTGGGCCTTCTTATCCTGGGCCATCGGATCGTGCTCAAGGATCTCGCCCTTGAACACCCACACCTTGATACCGCAGGTGCCGTAGGTCGTGAACGCCGTAGCGGTCCCGTAATCCACGTCCGCACGCAGCGTGTGCAGCGGAACGCGACCCTCGCGGTACCATTCCTGGCGGGCGATCTCGGCACCGCCGAGACGGCCGGAGCAGTTGATCCGGATACCCTCGGCACCCAGACGCATGGCCGACTGCACGGCGCGCTTCATGGCGCGACGGAAGGCGACGCGACGCTCGAGCTGCTGGGCGATCGAGTCGGCCACCAGGGTGGCATCGATCTCGGGCTTGCGCACCTCGACGATATTGATGGTCACGTCGGCCTTGGTCATCGTGCCGACGAGCTTGCGCAGCTTCTCGATATCCGCGCCCTTCTTGCCGATCACCACGCCCGGACGACCCGAGTGAATGGTGACGCGGCACTTCCGGTGCGGACGCTCGATGACGATCTTGGAGACCGCCGCCTGCTTGAGCTGCTTGGTCAGGGCGGCGCGGATCGCGACGTCCTCATGCATGAGCTTCGCGTATTCGCCCTTGTTGGCGAACCAGCGGGAGTCCCAGGTCCGGTTGATGCCGAGCCGGAGACCGATCGGGTTGACTTTCTGACCCATCAGATCCTCCTCACGCCGCTTCCGCCGCGCGGACTTCCCGAACCACGATGGTGAGGTTCGAGAACGGCTTCAGAATGCGCGCGCCGCGGCCGCGGGCACGGGCGTGGAAACGCTTCAGGACCAGCGCCTTGCCCACGAAGGCTTGGCTGACGATGAGATCATCGACATCCAGATCGTGGTTGTTCTCGGCGTTGGCGATCGCGCTTTCGAGGCACTTCTTCACATCGGTCGCGATGCGCTTGCGGGAGAACTGGAGGTCGGCAAGCGCCGCCTCGACCTTCTTCCCACGGATGAGCTGCGCCACGAGGTTCAGCTTCTGCGGGGAAACGCGCAGCATGCGCGCCACCGCCTTGGCCTCGTTCTCGGGGAGCGCGCGGGGGGTAGCCTGCTTGCCCATATCAGCGCCTCTTCGCCTTCTTGTCGGCCGCGTGGCCGGGGAAGGTGCGGGTCGGCGAGAACTCGCCGAACTTGTGGCCGACCATTTCCTCGGTAACGTAGACCGGAATGTGCTTCTGGCCGTTGTGAACGCCGAAGGTGAGCCCGACGAACTGCGGCAGGATCGTGGAGCGGCGGCTCCAGATCTTGATGACCTCGGAACGCGAGGAACCCCGCGCCGCCTCGGCCTTCTTGAAGAGGTAGCCGTCGACGAACGGCCCCTTCCAGAGAGAGCGTGCCATGGTGGTTACTTCTTGCGGTTGTGGCGGCTGGACAGGATGAAGACGTCGGTCCGCTTGTTGGACCGGGTCTTCTTGCCCTTGGTGGGCACACCCCACGGCGTAACCGGGTTACGGCCGCCAGAGGTGCGGCCCTCACCGCCGCCATGCGGGTGGTCGACCGGGTTCATCGCCACGCCGCGGTTGTGCGGGCGCTTGCCGAGCCAGCGATTCCGCCCGGCCTTGCCGAGCGAGATGTTCATGTGGTCCGGGTTCGACACCGCACCGACGCTCGCGAAGCACTGGCCGTGCACGAGACGCTGTTCACCCGAGTTCAGGCGAACCGTCACGTAGCCCTGGTCGCGACCCACGATCTGAGCGTAGTTGCCGGCCGAACGGGCGATTGCGCCGCCCTTGCCGATCTTCAGCTCGACATTGTGGACGATCGTGCCAACCGGCATGGAGCCGATCGGACCGGCGTTACCCGGCTTGATGTCCACGTTCTCGCCCGCCACGACCTTGTCACCCGCCGCGAGGCGCTGCGGAGCCAGGATGTAGCTCTGCTTGCCATCGGGGTAGTTGATCAGCGCGATGAACGCGGTGCGGTTCGGATCGTACTCGATCCGCTCCACGGTCGCGGTCACGTTGAGCTGGTCACGACGCTTGAAATCGACGTTGCGCAGCGAACGCTTGTGCCCACCGCCGCGGAAGCGGACGGTGATACGGCCCAGATTGTTGCGCCCGCCCGAGGAGCTCTTGCCCTCGGTCAGCGCCTTCACCGGCTTGCCCTTATAGAGCTCACGGCGGTCAACGAGCACGAGCTGACGTAGGCTCGGCGTGACCGGTTTGAATGTCTTCAAAGCCATCGGCTCGTCCTCGATCCGTCCTCAGAGCCCGGTGGTGACGTCGATCGTGTGGCCTTCGGCCAGGGTCACGATCGCTTTCTTCACATCCGAGCGCTGGCCGCGAAGCCCGCGGAAAACCTTCTTCTTACCCTTGGTAATGAGCGTGTTCACGCCCGTCACCTTGACGTCGAACAGACGCTCGACCGCTTCCTTGATCTGCGGCTTGGTAGCCTTCGGGGCGACCCGGAAGACGACCTTGTTCTGTTCGGTCAGATTGGTCGCCTTCTCGGTGATGACCGGGGAGACGATGACGTCGTAGTGGCGCGGATCAGCACTCATTTGAAGCGCTCCTCCAGCGCGTCGACCGCCGCCTTGGTGAGCACGAGCTTCTCGCGGCGCAGGATGTCGTAGACGTTGATGCCCTGGACGGGCAGCACGTCGATCTGCGGGATGGCGCGAGCCGCCCGGCCGAAGTTCACGTCGACCTCGGCACCGCCGATGATCAGGGCGTTCGACAGACCCATCTTGCCGAAGGTCTCGATGAGGCCCTTCGTCTTGTGGTTCTCGACCTTGATGTCGTCGACGACGATCAGGGTCTCGGCCTTCGCCTTGGCGGACAGGGCGTGACGCAGGGCCAGAGCACGGACCTTCTTGGGAAGGTCGTGGCTGTGGTCGCGCACGACCGGACCGAAGGCCCGGCCGCCGCCGCGGAACTGCGGAGCGGAGGCAGCGCCGTGACGGGCGTTACCGGTGCCCTTCTGCTTGTAGAGCTTCTTGCGGGTCCGGTTCACGTCCGAGCGGTTCTGCACGGCATGGGTGCCTGCACGACGCTTGGCGAGCTGCCAACGGACCATGCGCTGAAGCAGGTCGGCGCGGGGCTCCAGGCCGAAGATCTCTTCGTTCAGCTCGACCGAGCCGGCACCGGCTCCGTCGAGGGTGGTGACATCGAGCTTCATCACGCGGTCTCCTCAGCCGCAGGGGCCTCGGTGGCCGGGGCGGAGGAACCGTTCTCACGGAACTTGCCCGGCAGCGGCACGTCGGCGGGGAGCTTGCGCTTCACCGAATCGCGGATCTGGATCCAGCCGCCAGCCACGCCCGGCACCGCGCCTTCGACGAGGATCAGGCCCCGCTCGGGATCGGTGCGCACGACGCGCAGGTTCTGGGTCGTCACCCGCTCGACACCGAGATGACCCGGCATCTTCTTGTTCTTGAAGGTCTTGCCCGGATCCTGGCGGCCACCGGTCGAACCGATCGAGCGGTGGGAGATCGACACACCGTGAGTGGCGCGCAGACCGCCGAAGTTCCAGCGCTTCATACCACCGGCGAAGCCCTTACCCGTGGTGGTGCCCGTCACATCGACGAACTGACCCGGGATGAAGTGATCGGCGGTGATCTCAGCACCGACCGGGATCAGCGCGTCCTCGGACACGCGGAACTCGGCGAGCTTCTTCTTCGGCTCCACCTTGGCGACCGCGAAGCGGCCACGCTCGGCGGCGGAGACGTTCTTGACCTTGGCCTTGCCGACGCCGACCTGCAGCGCGACGTAGCCGTTCTTTTCTATCGTGCGGTGGGCAACCACCTGGCACTGATCGACCTTGAGCACCGTGACCGGAACATGCTCCCCCGCGTCCGTAAAGACGCGGGTCATGCCGACCTTCTGTGCGATGACCCCTGAGCGCATAGGTGTCTCCCCTCGCGCGGTGAAACGGTAAGCTCTAACCCTCAGCGGGTCAGAGCTTGATCTCCACGTCGACGCCGGCGGCGAGGTCGAGCTTCATCAGCGCGTCCACGGTCTGGGGCGTCGGATCGACGATATCGAGCACGCGCTTGTGGGTGCGCATCTCGAACTGCTCGCGCGACTTCTTGTCGATGTGGGGCGAGCGGTTGACGGTGAAGCGAGCGATATGCGTCGGCAGCGGGATCGGGCCCCGGATCTGCGCGCCCGTGCGCTTCGCCGTCGAGACGATCTCGCGGGTCGAGGCATCGAGGATGCGGTGATCGAACGCCTTAAGGCGAATGCGAATGTTCTGACCGTTCATGACCTTCGGGCCTTGAGAGGGAGGGCGGGGAGGCGGATCCCCGCCCCTCCCTTCAGGTTCAGTTGTGACCTAATCAGTCGTTGATGGCGGCGACGACGCCGGCGCCGACGGTCCGTCCGCCTTCGCGGATGGCGAAGCGCAGCTTCTCTTCCATGGCCACCGGCACGATCAGCACCACGTCCATGGTCACGCTGTCGCCCGGCATCACCATCTCGGTGCCCTCGGGCAGCGTGCACACGCCGGTCACGTCCGTCGTGCGGAAGTAGAACTGCGGACGGTAGTTCGTGAAGAACGGCGTGTGGCGACCGCCCTCCTCCTTCGTCAGGATGTACGCCTCGGCCTTGAACTTCGAGTGCGGCTTCACCGAACCCGGCTTGCACACGACCTGGCCGCGCTCCACGTCCTCGCGCTTCGTGCCGCGCAGCAGCACGCCCACGTTGTCGCCCGCCTGGCCCTGGTCCAGAAGCTTGCGGAACATCTCGACGCCGGTCACCGTCGTCTTCGTCGTCGGCCGGATGCCCACGATCTCGACTTCCTCACCGACCTTGATGATCCCGCGCTCGACGCGGCCCGTCACCACCGTGCCGCGGCCCGAGATCGAGAACACGTCCTCGATCGGCATCAGGAACGGAAGGTCGATCGGACGCTCCGGCTGCGGGATGTAGCTGTCCACGCTCTCCATCAGCTTCAGGACGGCTTCCTTGCCGATCTTCGGCTCCTTGTCCTCGAGCGCCATCAGGGCCGAGCCCTTGGTGATCGGGATGTCGTCGCCGGGGAAGTCGTACTTCGACAGAAGCTCGCGCACCTCGAGCTCGACGAGCTCAAGGAGCTCCTCGTCATCGACCATGTCGCACTTGTTCAGGAACACCACCAGCGCCGGAACGCCGACCTGACGCGCCAGAAGGATGTGCTCGCGGGTCTGCGGCATCGGGCCGTCGGCCGCCGACACCACCAGGATCGCGCCGTCCATCTGCGCCGCGCCCGTGATCATGTTCTTCACGTAGTCGGCGTGGCCGGGGCAATCGACGTGCGCGTAGTGACGGTTCGTCGTCTCGTACTCAACGTGCGCCGTCGAGATCGTGATCCCGCGCGCCTTCTCCTCAGGAGCCTTGTCGATCTGGTCGTACGCCGTGAACGTCGCGCCGCCAGACTCCGCCAGAACCTTCGTGATCGCCGCCGTCAGAGACGTCTTCCCATGGTCGACGTGACCAATCGTCCCAATGTTGCAGTGCGGCTTGGTGCGAGAGAACTTTTCCTTGCCCATAAGAGCCTCCTAATTCGATTGGTGAAGAACGAAGAGATGAAGTCTTACGCGTACTTGGCGATGACCTTGTCGGCTTCGCCGCGCGGCACCTCTTCGTAGTGATCGAACTGCATCGTGAAGTTGGCGCGGCCCTGCGAGAAGGAGCGCAGCTGGTTCACGTAGCCGAACATGTTGGCCAGCGGCACCATCGCGTTGATGACGTTGGCATTGCCCCGCATGTCCTGGCCCTGGATTTGGCCGCGGCGGGAGTTGAGGTCACCGATGACCGAACCGGTGTACTCCTCGGGAGACACCACCTCGACCTTCATGACCGGCTCGAGAAGCACCGAGCCGCCCTTCTGAAGAGCCTCCCGGAGGGCAGCACGGGACGCGATTTCGAACGCCAGGGCCGAGGAGTCGACGTCGTGGTAGGCGCCGTCGATGAGCTCCACCTTGATGTCCACGACCGGGAAGCCGGCGAGGATACCCGCGGTGAGAACCGAATTCAGGCCCTTTTCGACGCCGGGGATGTACTCCTTCGGCACCGCGCCGCCGACGATCTTGGACTCAAACGTGAAGCCGGCGCCCGGCTCGTTCGGCTCGACCACGAACTTCACCCGGGCGAACTGACCGGTACCACCGGTCTGCTTCTTGTGGGTGTAGTCGATCTCGGTCCGACGGGTCAGCTTCTCGCGGTACGCCACCTGCGGCTGGCCGATATTCGCGTCGACCTTGTAGGTACGGCGCAGGATGTCGACCTTGATGTCCAGATGGAGCTCGCCCATCCCCTTGAGGATGGTCTGGCCCGACTCCTGGTCGGTGGACACGCGGAAGGAGGGATCCTCAGCGGCGAGCTTCGAAAGCGCGATACCGAGCTTCTCCTGATCGGCCTTCGACTTCGGCTCGACGGCGATCTCGATGACCGGCTCCGGGAATTCCATCTTCTCGAGGATGACGGCCTTCACCGGATCGCACAGCGTGTCACCGGTGCGGGTATCCTTGAGGCCCGCGAGGGCGACGATGTCGCCAGCGAAGGCTTCCTTGATATCCTCACGGTTGTTCGCATGCATGAGGAGCATGCGACCGACACGCTCCTTCTTGTCGCGGGTCGAGTTGATGACGTTGGCGCCCGAATCGACCTTGCCCGAGTACACGCGGCAGAAGGTGATCGTGCCGACGTGGGGATCGTCCATGATCTTGAAGGCGAGCATGGAGAAGGGATCGGAGTCGGTCGGACGACGAACAACCTCTTCCTCGGTCTTGAAGTCGATACCCTTGATCTCACCGCGATCGGCGGGAGAAGGCAGGTAATCAACGACGGCGTCGAGGAGCGGTTGAACGCCCTTGTTCTTGAACGCCGAACCGCAGAGCACGGGATGGAAGGCGCGGCGCTGCACGGCCGTCCGAACGAGCTTGCGGAGGCTCTCCTCGCTCGGCTCCTGGCCGTCGAGGTAGGCCATCATGGCCTCGTCATCCATCTCCACGCAGGCTTCGACGAGCTTGGCGCGGTATTCGACGGCCTGATCCTGCAGGTCGGCAGGGATCTCGGTCTCGGAGAAGTTGGCGCCGAGCGCCTCGCCCGACCAGACGATCGCCTTCATCTTGATGAGGTCGATGACGCCCTGGAAGTTGGACTCGGCACCGATCGGCAGTTGCAGGCACACGGGCTTGCCGGCGACGCGGTCGATGATGTCGGCGACGCACTTGAAGAAGTCGGCGCCGATCTTGTCCATCTTGTTGACGAACACGACGCGCGGCACGTCGTACTTGTCGGCCTGGCGCCACACAGTCTCAGTCTGGGGCTCGACGCCCTGGTTGCCGTCGAGCACGCACACGGCGCCGTCGAGCACGCGCAGGGAACGCTCGACTTCGATGGTGAAGTCGACGTGGCCGGGCGTGTCGATGATGTTCAGGCGCTTCTCGCGCCAGAAGCACGTCGTCGCGGCGGACGTGATCGTGATGCCGCGCTCCTGCTCCTGTTCCATCCAGTCCATCGTGGCGGCGCCCTCATGGACCTCGCCGATCTTATGGGACTTTCCGGTGTAGTAGAGGATCCGCTCCGTGGTCGTGGTCTTGCCGGCATCGATGTGGGCCATGATGCCGAAGTTGCGGTAGTCCTCGATCGCGTGCGTGCGGGGCATCGAGCTGCTCCTGAGAGACGGGTGGGCCGCTTACCAGCGGTAGTGCGAGAAGGCGCGGTTGGCTTCCGCCATCCGGTGCGTGTCTTCCCGCTTCTTGACGGCGTTGCCGCGGTTATTGGCGGCGTCGAGGAGTTCGGCCGACAGGCGCTCGACCATCGTGCGGTCGTTGCGCGAACGGGCGGCCTGGATCAGCCAGCGGATCGCCAGAGCCTGGCGGCGCTCGGTACGAACCTCGACCGGGACCTGGTAGGTCGCACCGCCGACGCGGCGGGAACGGACCTCGATCATCGGGGCGACGTTGTCGAGCGCAGCGCGGAACACCTCGATCGGATTGGCGCGGGCGCGGTTCTCGACGATGTCGAAGGCGCCGTAGACGATCCGCTCGGCGGTCGACTTCTTACCTTCGTACATGATCGAGTTCATGAACTTCGTCAGCACCACGTCCCCGTACTTGGGGTCCGGGATGATCTCGCGCTTTTCTGCAGAGTGACGACGGGACATTGGCTAAACTTCCAATGAGTAGACTTTAAGCACCTGACGCAGGCCACCTTGAGCGAAAAGCCGGCGGCATCCTTGTCAGGCAGTGGAAAAGCTGACGGCGAACCGAAGAAATTACTTCGGACGCTTTGCACCGTACTTCGAACGGCGCTGCTTGCGGTTCTTCACGCCCTGCGTGTCGAGCACGCCGCGGAGGATGTGGTAGCGCACACCCGGAAGATCCTTCACGCGGCCGCCGCGGATCATGACCACGGAGTGCTCCTGAAGGTTGTGGCCTTCACCCGGGATGTACCCGATCACCTCGAAGCCATTCGTGAGGCGCACCTTGGCCACCTTACGGAGAGCCGAGTTCGGCTTCTTCGGCGTCGTGGTGTAGACGCGGGTGCACACGCCACGCTTCTGCGGGCAAGCATCCAGAGCAGGAACCTTGTTGCGGCTCCGCTGGATCTTCCGCGGCTGGGCGATCAGCTGATTGATCGTCGGCATCCTGTGCCCTCTTCCTCGGTCCCTTCCGGACTGCAAGAGCAGTCCGCAAAACGAATATGCGCCGGAAGGGCTATTCAAAGCCCCTCGGCGCGGTGTGGGCAGAGGATCGCGCCTCGAAAGACGCGTTCGTACCTACGGATCTGACTTAAACGTCAGGCGATTTGAGCCTTCAGGTCGCGTCGGGGGCGAGGACGGCGGTTCGGGGAAACCCGCAGGCCGTCGGCAGCCGAGGGCCGACCGAAGTGGGGCGCTTCTAGACGCATCCCCCGCGCCGGTCAATGCACCGAAGCGGGAAAAAAGCACCCCCGAGAGCCATTAAAGAAGAGTATCCGCCCTGTGGAGAGCGTTGTCCGTGCCGGATCGGGGCAATGCCGTCCGGCCAGCCTCCACGCGAGGTTAATCCGACTCATCGAATTGTCCGAATCGAACGGGGCGCCGACTCGGGTGCTCCTGCAAAGGCGTTCGAGGATAGTCGCGTATGGGTTGCGTCGCAGCGAGCAACGTCGTCCCCTTCCGGCGGGTGGTCTCCCCTCCCCCGATGAGCGAGCGTGAAGTCGGCCTTCGCCGCCGCGGCGAGCAGCGGGTGCTGATGGAGACCGTCTATGCGCTCGGCACCATGGTGGTAAGCGCGGAAGACCGGGAGACCAAGCTCACTGCGTCCCGTCTTCAGGTCTATGGATTCCTCGCCGTAGAGGAACTGGGCGAAGATGGTCGTGGTCGGCGCCTTCGCCCGTCGGAGGCGATTCGCGCCCGTACCGACCGGCCGTGGCGCCTTTCTAAGCCTGCCATGGCCTCTCCTGTGACGATCCCGAGCCTCGAAGGCTTTCTGTTCGAGTCCGAGCCCCTCGATCAGCCCGCCTGATTCTCTTTTCCTTCAAGTCTTACCGATTCGGTTGACGGCGCCGGTCCTCGCGATCGGCGCCGTCTTTCTTTATAGTCAGCGCGGCGGCGAGGTCGCTTGGCGCACGTTTCAGCCCAGCCGACGGTTGCTTTCGTGGCCATGCCGATGTATGGCCCCGGCCTTCGCGACATTTCGGATGGGCTTCGCGCCCTTTCCGCCGCGGTGACCGCGCCGGCGTCCCTGACGCCGATAGCGCGGTCGTTCACATGAGCCGGGGACCACAGATCCCCATCAGGCGTCGTCCGCCGGGCAATACCGCCCGCGTGCGGAAACCCGCCTGAGAGAAGGAGTCACGCACGTGATCCAGATGCAAACGAATCTGGACGTCGCCGACAACTCTGGTGCACGCCGTGTGATGTGCATCAAGGTTCTCGGCGGGTCGAAGCGGAAGTATGCCGGCGTCGGCGACGTGATCGTCGTGTCGGTCAAGGAGGCGATCCCGAGGGGTCGCGTGAAGAAGGGCGACGTCATGAAGGCGGTGGTCGTGCGCACCGCCAAGGACGTGAAGCGCGCCGACGGCTCGGTGATCCGGTTCGATAAGAACGCCGCCGTTCTGATCAACAATCAGAAGGAGCCGATCGGCACCCGTATCTTCGGACCGGTCCCGCGTGAGCTTCGCGCCCGCAACCACATGAAGATCATCTCGCTCGCCCCGGAGGTGCTGTGATGGCTGCCAAGATCCGTAAGGGCGACAAGGTCGTCGTGCTGACCGGCCGCGACGCCGGTCGTTCGGGCGAAGTGATCCAGGTGCTGCCGAAGGAAGGTCGTGCGTTCGTGCGCGGCGTGAACCTCGTCAAGAAGCACCAGAAGCAGAGCCAGAACCAGGAAGGCGGGATCATCTCCAAGGAGGCCGCCATCCAACTCTCGAACATCGCGGTCGCGGATGCCAACGGCAAGCCGACCCGCGTGGGTTTCCGCATCCTCGAAGACGGGCGCAAGGTCCGGTTCGCCAAGAGCACGGGGGATCAGATCGATGGCTGAGGCCGACAAGAACGCGTACGTCCCGCGGCTGCGCAAGCACTACGACGAAGTGGTTCGTCAGAAGCTGATCGAAGAGTTCGGCTACAAGAACCCCATGCAGGTGCCGCAGATCGAAAAGATCGTCATCAACATGGGCGTCGGCGAGTCCACCGCCGACTCGAAGAAGGCCTCTGTGGCCGCGGGCGACCTTGCCCTGATCGCCGGTCAGAAGCCGGTCATCACCCGCGCTCGCAAGGCCATCGCGACCTTCAAGGTCCGCGAAGGCATGCCGATCGGCTGCAAGGTGACCCTGCGCAAGCAGCGCATGTACGAGTTCATGGACCGTCTGATCACCATCGCGCTGCCGCGCGTGCGTGACTTCCGCGGCCTGAACCCGCGCTCGTTCGACGGCCGCGGCAACTACGCCCTGGGTCTCAAGGAGCACCTCGTGTTCCCGGAGATCTCCTACGATAAGGCCGAGCAGATGTGGGGCATGGACATCGTCGTGGCGACTTCCGCCCAGACGGATGCCGAAGCCAAGGCGCTGCTCTCGGCCTTCCAATTCCCGTTCCGGCAGTGACGTCCCAAAGCGTCATACGCGGACACTGGAGATAGACTTACATGTCGAAGAAAAGCTCAGTCGAGAAGAACAATCATCGCAAGGACCTCGTGAAGCGTTTCGCCGCCAAGCGGAAGGCGCTCCTTGAGATCGCGAACAACGAGTCGATCGAGATGCAGGACCGCTTCGAAGCGCGCCTGAAGCTCGCCGAATTGCCGCGCAACTCGTCGGCCACCCGGATCCGCAACCGCTGCGAGATCACCGGCCGCCCGCGGGCCTTCTACCGCAAGATGGGCATCTCGCGCGTCGCGCTGCGGGAGCTCGGCAACCGGGGCCTCATCCCCGGCCTCGTCAAGTCGAGCTGGTAAGGAGGTCCCCACATGGTCAACGATCCCGTGGGTGACATGCTCACCCGTATCCGCAACGGCCAGCTGCGCCGTCGCAACGTCGTCCAGACGCCCGGTTCGAAGCTGCGCGCGAGCGTGCTCAACGTGCTGAAGCGCGAGGGCTACATCCGCGACTTCGCTCAGACCGAGCTTGGCAACGGCCGTACCGAGTTCGCCATCGAGCTCAAGTACTACGACGGCAAGCCCGTGATCCGTGAGATCAAGCGCGTGTCGAAGCCGGGTCGCCGGGTTTACTCGTCGGTCGGCGAGCTGCCGCGCGTGGCCGATGGCCTCGGCGTCACCATCATCTCCACCCCGCAGGGCGTCATGGCCGACCACGAGGCGCGTGAGCGCAACGTCGGCGGTGAAGTGCTCTGCACCGTGTTCTGATCGGGACGGAGGAGGACATCCCATGTCTCGCGTAGGCAAGAAGCCGGTCGCTGTGCCGGCGGGCGTCACCGCCACCGTCACGGGTCAGACCGTGAAGATGAAGGGTTCGAAGGGCGAGCTTCAGTTCGTCGTTCCGGCCCTCGTGAACGTCGCCATGAAGGACGGCGCCATCGAGGTTCAGCCCGTCAACCAGTCGAAGCCCGCCCGGTCCCTTTGGGGCACCTCGCGCGCTCAGATTGCCAACATCGCCACCGGCGTGTCGAACGGCTTCGAGAAGAAGCTAGAGATCACCGGCGTCGGTTACCGTGCCGCCATGGCCGGCAAGGCGCTCAAGCTGTCGCTCGGCTATAGCCACGACATCGAGTACGCCGTGCCGGAGGGCATCACGATCGCCACGCCGAAGCCGACCGAGATCACCATCACCGGTATCGACCGGCAGAAGGTGGGTCAGGTCGCTGCTGAGATCCGTGAGTACCGTGGTCCCGAGCCGTACAAGGGCAAGGGCGTGCGTTACGCCGGTGAGTTCATCTTCCGCAAGGAAGGCAAGAAGAAGTAAAGGAGGGCGAAGATGTCTCGTAAGCTCGAAGCCCTCGATCGGCGCAAGGCGCGCGTTCGTCGGGCGATCAAGGCGGCTGCCAATGGCCGTCCGCGTCTGTCCGTGTTTCGCTCGTCGAAGCAGATCTATGCGCAGGTCATCGACGACGTGAAGGGCCACACTCTGGCCTCCGCGTCGACGATCGAGAAGTCGCTCAAGGGCGACCTCAAGACCGGCGCCGATGTTGCCGCCGCTACCGCAGTGGGCAAGCTCCTCGCCGAGCGCGCCAAGGCGGCCGGGGTCACCAAGGTGATCTTCGACCGGTCCGGCTACATCTACCACGGCCGCGTGAAGGCCGTGGCCGAGGCTGCCCGCGAAGGCGGCCTGGAATTCTAAGGAGATCCCCCCGCGCGGCCTTCCAGGCGGCGTGGGGCTCTTCCCTTTACGAAGGGGAGAATCGAGCGAGCGGGCCCGCGAGGGTCCGCGCCAGTGAGATAGGTAGAGAAAATGGCACGTGAACGTGAAGGCGGGGGCCGCGGCCGCCGCGAAGACCGCGAGGAGCACGACAGCGAGTTCGTGGACAAGCTCGTCCACATCAACCGCGTCGCGAAGGTTGTGAAGGGTGGCCGTCGCTTCGGCTTCGCCGCCCTGGTCGTCGTCGGCGACCAGAAGGGCCGCGTCGGCTTCGGCCACGGTAAGGCCCGCGAAGTACCGGAAGCCATCCGCAAGGCTACCGAAGCCGCCAAGCGCGGCCTCATCCGTGTTTCCCTCCGCGAAGGCCGCACCCTGCACCACGACGTCAACGGTCGTCATGGCGCCGGCAAGGTGATCCTTCGCGCGGCTCCGCAGGGTACCGGCATCATCGCCGGCGGCCCGATGCGCGCCGTGTTCGAGACGCTCGGCATGCAGGACGTCGTGGCCAAGAGCCTCGGTTCCTCGAACCCCTACAACCTCGTTCGTGCGACCTTCGAGGCGCTGAAGAACGAGGACAGCCCGCGCGCCGTCGCTGCTCGCCGTGGCCTCAAGGTGTCCGCGCTTCAGTCGCGCCGCCGTGATGCCGATCCGGCCGATCAGTCCGAAGCTGCGGTCGCGTAAGGGAGGATGGCATGGCTCAGAACTCCAAGACCGTCCGTATCGAGCAGATCGGTTCGCCGATCCGCCGTGAGGCCAGCCAGCGTGAGACGCTGATCGGCCTGAAGCTGAACAAGCTGCACCGGGTTTCCGAACTCGAGGACACGCCCTCGGTGCGCGGGATGATCCGCAAGGTGCATCACCTCGTTCGCGTCCTCGAGGCCTGAGGAGGCGACCGATGAAGCTTAACCAGATCAGCGACAATCCCGGCGCCACCAAGGACCGGATGCGTGTCGGCCGGGGCATCGGCTCCGGCAAGGGCAAGACCGCCGGACGCGGCGTGAAGGGTCAGAAGGCCCGGACCGGCGTGGCCATCAAGGGCTTCGAGGGCGGCCAGATGCCGCTGCATCGTCGCCTCCCGAAGCGTGGCTTCAACAACATCCACGCGGCGGACCTGAACGAGGTGAACCTCGGCCGGATCCAGGCTGCCGTGGATACGGGGCAGCTCGAGGCCGGTGCGACCATCACGGTCGAGACCCTCGTGGCCGCCGGCATCCTCGCCCGTCCCCGTGACGGTGTGAAGCTGCTCGGCGTCGGCGAGCTGACCTCGAAGCTCAGCTTCGAAGTCACCCGCGCCTCCAAGTCGGCCATCGAGGCCGTCGAAAAGGCCGGCGGTTCTGTCAGCGTGGTCTTCGCCTCCGGCGTATCGACTCGCGGCAAGGCCGAGGCCGAGGCGACCGCCTGACGCTTGACGGCGGCCGCGCGACACGTTGCGCGGCACGTCCCCGGCCGTTAAGTCGGAGACCATCGAGCGGCGGCCACGCGAACTCGCGGGCCGCCGTTTTTCGTTTCATCCGGGTTTGACGCCCGGCGACATCTCCAGGACGCGACGCTATGGCCTCAGCCGCCGAGCAGCTTGCCGCCAATCTCAATTTCGGCGCCATCGCCAAGGCCGATGAGCTCAAGAAGCGCATCTGGTTCACGGTGGGCGCGCTCATCGTGTTCCGGCTTGGCACCTACGTGCCGATCCCCGGCATCGACCCGGAGCAATTCGCGCGGAACTTCCAGCAGCAATCGGGCGGCGTGCTCGGGCTGTTCAACATGTTCTCCGGCGGTGCCGTCGAGCGCATGGCGATCTTCGCGCTCAACATCATGCCGTACATCTCGGCCTCGATCATCGTGCAGCTCCTCACCTCGGTCATCCCGAGCCTGGAAGCGCTGAAGAAGGAGGGCGAGTCCGGCCGCAAGGTCATCAATCAGTACACCCGCTACCTCACGGTCGTGCTGGCGCTGGTTCAGTCCTGGGGCATCGCTGTGGGGCTGCAGAGCTCCTCGGCTGCGATCGATCCCGGCCCGTTCTTCCTGGCCTCGACGGTCATCACCCTGACCGGTGGCACGCTGTTCCTGATGTGGCTTGGTGAGCAGATCACCTCGCGCGGCATCGGCAACGGCTCGTCGCTGATCATCTTTGCGGGCATCGTCGCCCACCTGCCCGTGACGATCATCGGCGCTCTTGAGCTCGGCCGTACCGGAGCGCTCTCGCCTGTCATCATTCTCGGCGTGGCCGTGGCCGCCGTCGTCCTCGTCTACTTCATCGTGTTCATGGAGCGGGCTCAGCGCCGCATCCTGATCAACTACCCGAAGCGGCAGGTCGGCAACCGTATGTATGAGGGCCAGACCTCGTTCCTGCCGTTGAAGCTCAATACGTCGGGCGTCATCCCGCCGATCTTCGCCTCGTCGCTGCTTCTGCTGCCCGCCACCGCCGCGAGCTTCTCGGCCAATAACGGGAGCGGCTGGCTCGGGACGATGACGGCCTATCTTGGCCACGGCACGCCGCTCTTCATGTTGCTCTATGCGGCGCTGATCATCTTCTTCACGTTCTTCTACACCGCCGTCGTCTTCAATCCGCAGGAGACGGCCGACAATCTGAAGAAGCATGGCGGCTTCATCCCCGGCATCCGCCCGGGCGAGCGGACCGCCGCGTTCCTCGACAAGGTGCTGACGCGCATCACCGTGGTGGGCGCCCTGTACCTGACGGTGGTCTGTCTCTGCCCTGAGATCCTGTCGTCCTACGCGTCGGCGAGCCTGGGCTTCGGCGGCACGTCTCTGCTGATCCTCGTGACCGTGACCATGGACACGGTGGCGCAGATCCATGGGCATCTGATGGCGCACCAGTATGAGGGCCTTGTGAAGAAGGCCAAGTTGCGGGGCGCTTCGGCAGGCCAGCGCCGCCGCTGAGGCGGCGAAACAGAAGCGGGGAAATGAGCGATGTCCGCCTAAGGGCGGGCTATCGCCATCCGCGCGAGCCTATAAAAAACGACCGAGGGGGCGATGCCCGTGATGGCGTCGTCGAAGAGACCCAGAGCCCGGAAGCTCGGGCCCTAAGAGGACAACGCCATGCGCATCATTCTGCTCGGACCGCCCGGCGCGGGGAAGGGCACGCAATCCGAGCGGATCGTCAAGCGGTACGGCATCCCCCAGCTCTCGACGGGCGACATGCTGCGCGCCGCCGTGGCGGCCGGCACGCCGGTCGGGCTGCAGGCCAAAGCCGTGATGGAATCCGGCGGTCTCGTCTCCGATGAGATCGTCGTCGGCATCGTCGCCGACCGGATCGAGCAAGCGGACGCCAAGCCCGGCTTCATCCTGGATGGCTTCCCGCGCACCGTGGCCCAGGCCGAGGCGCTCGGCACCATGCTCAAGGGCAAGGGGCTGGACCTCTCCGCCGTGGTCGAGTTGAAGGTCGATGAGGACGCCCTGGTGGGCCGCATCGCCAACCGCGCCGCCGAGGCGCAGGCGCGCGGCGAGGCCGTGCGCAAGGACGACACTCCCGAGGTGTTTAAGCAGCGTCTGGAAGCCTACCGCGCCCAGACCGCGCCGCTTTCGGCCTACTACGACAAGCTCGGCATGTTGAAGACCGTCGATGGCATGAAGCCGATCGATTCGGTGACCGAGGATCTGATGGCGATCCTCGAGCCGCACCGGGAGCGGATCGCCTCCTGAGGCGTTGGCCGGTTCATCCGAGGGGCGTTCGCCAGGAGGCGGGCGCCCCTTTTTTGTTGGGAAGGCGCAATGAAGACCCGTCTCGCCGTCGTGTTCGCCCTCGCCTGCGCGAGCGCCCTGCCCCAGACAGCCACCGCCCAGAGCCCGGCTCAATCCTTCGTCTACGGACAGAAGCAATTCCGGAATGCCTGTCGGCCACCCCTGAAATTCGCGGCAGGCGCCTGCGTCCGCCGCTGCCCGGCGGGCTACCGCGACGAAGGCCGGACCTGCCGCCTTTCGAACCAGCGGATGCGGTAGAGTCCTCAGCCCCTTTGGCGAGCGGCTTCGGCCTCACGAGTCGGGCCGAAGAAGTTCGTGATATCCATCGCCAGCGAGCGGCGGCCGAATCGGCGCATCGGATGCCCGTCCAGGGTGCCGACGCGAAGTTCGATCATTGCCGTGAGTGGGTTATAGCGAAACGCCATCCGCTCGCCGCCGAAGGCCGCCCAGAGGACACCACCCGCGCCGTCGTCCGCGTCGCGCAGGCCGACACTCCCGGGCTCGGCCAAGGACAGGATACCGCCTGCGACCGCGAGGATGACAGGCACGACCTCTTCGGCATTGTCTTCGGCAGAGTGGATCACTGCCTGGGTGAAGACTCTCAGCGTATCGCCGCGATCGTCCGGCCGCGCCATGTGTTTTTGCTCCATTATGATTGACATGGCCGCCAGCCCGGAGTAGCAGACCCCCCTTCGTCCAACCGAACGATGGTCCGAGGTGCCCTGAAAAGGGGCCGCCCACGGGCCGCGTCGTCGTTGCACGCGCGCATGGGCCGGCCTCCACCGGACGCGCGCCAAACCAGAGCCCGGCCTCGCCGGGCCTCATATGGAGTAAGACTGTGGCCCGTATCGCAGGCGTCAACATCCCGACCGCCAAGCGCGTCGTTATTGCGCTTCAGTATATCCACGGCATCGGCGCCAAGAAGGCTGAAGAGATCACCGGCAAGGTCGGTATCCCCGCCGAGCGTCGCGTCAACGAACTGACCGACGCCGAGGTTCTCCAGATCCGCGAGACCATCGACCGCGACTATCTCGTCGAGGGCGATCTGCGCCGCGAAGTCTCGATGAACATCAAGCGCCTGATGGACCTGGGCTGCTACCGTGGTCTCCGTCACCGCAAGCAGCTGCCGGTGCGCGGCCAGCGGACCCACACCAACGCCCGCACCCGCAAGGGCAAGGCGAAGCCGATCGCCGGCAAGAAGAAGTAATCTCTTCGGTTTGGGAGGCCGCGCAACGCTCGGCCTCCTGCCCGTCGCGCCGGGTATCCCGCGAGAGACCCGGCCGGTCGCGAGAGACGCGGCCAAGTCCCAGAAGAATCCCGAGCGCCTGGTGTTACGGGCGTGCTTGAAGGAAGAGTGGAAGTCAGATGGCCAAGGAACCGCAACGCGTTCGTCGTCGTGAACGCAAGAACATCGTGTCGGGCGTCGCCCACGTGAACGCCTCGTTCAACAACACGATGATCACCATCACGGACGCCCAGGGCAATACGATCTCGTGGTCTTCCGCTGGTGCGATGGGCTTCAAGGGCTCGCGCAAGTCGACGCCGTACGCCGCTCAGGTTGCCGCCGAGGATGCCGCCCGCAAGGCTGGCGAGCATGGCATGCGTACCCTCGAGGTCGAGGTGTCCGGCCCCGGCTCCGGCCGTGAATCGGCTCTGCGCGCCCTCCAGGCCGCAGGCTTCACCGTGACCTCGATCCGCGATGTCACCTCGATCCCGCACAACGGTTGCCGTCCGCGCAAGCGTCGTCGCGTCTGATCGAACCGGGATTGGCGAACAGGGAGACGCTTATGGCGGGATCGAAGCCACTGCCCGGTGTGCTGCGTTGGAATCTCGGGGACCTCACGGTCACCGCGCTTAACGACGGCTGGTTCCAGGCGAGCCTCGATCTCGTTACGGGCATCGGCAAGGACGAGGCCGCGCGCCTTCAGCGCGACGGTTTCCGCACCGAGCAGCCGAAGATCACCCTGAACGCGTTCCTGATCACCGGGGCCGGCCGCAAGCCGGTCCTGGTCGACACCGGTTACGGCGCCCTGGCGCCGGTCGAGACGATGGGACGCCTGGGCAGCGCCCTGGCGACCACCGGCATCAAGCCGGAGGATGTCGAGACGGTGCTCATCACGCACCTGCATCCGGACCATTGCGGCGGCCTCGCGGCCGACGGCAAGGCCGTCTATCCGAATGCCGAGATCGTCGTGCATGCGGATGAGGCGGCTCACTGGCTTCCCGACGAGGCGCTGTCCAAGGCGCCCCAGGAGGCGAAGGGCTATTTCGAGGGCGCTCGCAACGCGGTTGCGCCCTATGCCGCCCGGATGCGCCAGCATCGCGGCGGCGAGGTGCTTCCGGGCATCGAAGCGGTTCATCTCCCCGGCCACACGCCGGGGCATTGCGGTTTCCGTGTGTCGTCGGGTTCCGAGTCGCTGCTGATCTGGACCGACGTGGTTCATCTGCCGGCGATCCAGTTCAAGAACCCGGATGCGGGCGTCGGCTTCGATGTCGATGGCGAGCAGGCCCGGCAGACGCGCAAGACGATCATGGATCAGGCGGCGGCGGAGCGTAGCTTCATCGCCGGTTGTCACCTGGAATTCCCCGCCTTCGGCTACGTGGATCGTGACGGAGCGGGCTACAGCTTCGTCCCGGCCCTCTGGGTCGGCGGCGAGTAGAGTTTTCGATTTTTGAGACCGGGCGGTGTGCCAGGGGGCGCCTCCACCCGGCCGGAACGCGGGTTCCGGATCATGCGGACCCGCGAGGCGTGAGAGGTAGGACCGTGGTCATTCAGAAGAATTGGCAGGAACTCATCAAGCCGAACAAGCTGCAGGTTTCGACCGGCGACGACCCCAAGCGGATCGCGACGGTCGTCGCCGAGCCGCTCGAGCGCGGTTTCGGCACCACCCTGGGCAACGCCCTGCGGCGCGTTCTGCTGTCGTCGCTCCAGGGCGCTGCGGTGACGTCGGTGCAGATCGACGGCGTTCTGCACGAGTTCTCGTCCATCCCCGGTGTGCGCGAGGACGTGACCGACATCGTCCTGAACATCAAGACGATCGCCATCCGCTCGCAGACCGATGCCCCCAAGCGCATGACCCTGCGCAAGACCGGCCCCGGCACGGTGACGGCGGGCGACATCGGCACGGTCGGCGACATTCAGATCCTGAATCCCGACCTCGTCATCTGCACGCTGGATGACGGCGCCGAGATCCGCATGGAGTTCACGGTCTCCACGGGCAAGGGCTACGTCCCGGCCGAGCGGAACCGCCCCGAGGATGCGCCGATCGGCCTGATCCCGGTCGACTCCCTGTTCTCCCCGGTGACCAAGGTCAGCTACCGCGTCGAGACCACCCGTGAGGGCCAGGATCTCGACAAGGACAAGCTGACCATGACGGTCGAGACCAACGGCGCCGTGAGCCCCGAGGATGCGCTGGCCTATGCCGCCCGCATCATCCAGGACCAGCTCCAGGTGTTCGTGAACTTCGAAGATCCGCGCAAGGAAGAGGCCGCGCCGCTCACGCCGCAGCTGCCCTTCAACCCGGCGCTGCTCAAGAAGGTGGACGAGCTGGAGCTGTCGGTCCGTTCGGCGAACTGCCTGAAGAACGACAACATCGTCTACATCGGCGACCTCATCCAGAAGTCGGAGGGCGAGATGCTGCGCACCCCGAACTTCGGCCGCAAGTCGCTCAACGAGATCAAGGAAGTGCTGGCCGGTATGGGCCTGCACCTCGGCATGGATGTCCCCGGCTGGCCGCCGGAGAACATCGAGGACCTCGCCAAGCGCTTCGAAGAGCATTACTGAGCGCGGCAACGAATAGCGGAGTGGGAGCGGGCGGGCCGAAGGGCTCCCCGCTCTTTCTTCGCTCAACAGGCGGCCGACCCGTGGCACGGCGGTCGCAATCAACAGGAGAGCCATCATGCGTCACGGTTACCGCGGTCGTCGTTTCAACCGCACGGCCGAGCATCGCCAGGCGATGTTCGCCAACATGTCCGCCGCGCTGATCAAGCACGAGCAGATCGTCACCACCCTGCCGAAGGCCAAGGACCTGCGTCCGGTCGTCGAGAAGCTGATCACGCTGGCCCGCACCGACAGCGTGCACGCCCGCCGCCTTGCCATGTCGAAGCTGCGCGATGCCGACATGGTCAAGAAGCTCTTCTCGGTGCTGGGCCCGCGCTACCAGGGTCGTCCGGGTGGCTACTGCCGCATCATGAAGGCCGGCTTCCGCCAGGGCGACAACGCCCCGCTCGCCGTGATCGAGTTCGTGGATCGCGACGTCGATGCACGCGGCAAGGATTCCGGCCCGTCGCAGGTTGCCGACGCCGCCTGAGGCATTCGCCACTTCATGAAAAAGGCCGTCCCGGTTCGCCGGGGCGGCCTTTTTCGTTGGGGGATGACTCAGGCTACCGCCGTCATTGCGAGCGGAGCGAAGCAATCCAGGGAAACGCCACATGCTGACGCGGCTCGCTGCCCTGGGTTGCTTCACTGCGTTCGCAATGACGGGTGGCGCTCAATCCGCCATCGTCTTCTTCACGGTCTCAACCAATTGCTTCAGGCTGAAGGGCTTCGGCAGGAAGTTGAAGGTCTCGCCCTCCGGCAGGTTCTTGCGGAAGGCATCCTCGGCATAACCCGAGACGAAGATCACCTTCAGATGCGGCTGATGCTTGCGCACCTCCCGCAGAAGGGACGGCCCATCCATTTCGGGCATCACCACATCGGACACCACGAGATCGATCGGCTGGTCACCGTCGCGGACGATAGCCAGCGCCTCGAGCCCGGAAGCGGCTTCCAGCACGGTGTAGCCACGGGCCGAGAGCGCGCGACTGTTCACGGCGCGAACGGGGTCCTCGTCCTCCACCAGGAGGATGGTGCCCTGTCCGGTATGGTCGGTCGCGGGACGGCGCGGGGCGGGTGCGGCCTCGGCGGGCTTTGCTGCGGCAGGCGTGGTGCCGATTTCGGCTTTGGCATCCGAGCTGGCAGCAACCGCCGTCTCGACCGGCAGCACTTCCGGCGCGGGGATGTGCCGGGGCAGGTAGATCTTGAAGGCCGTGCCCTGGCCGACCGTCGATTGCACGTCGATGGTGCCACCCGATTGCTTGACGATGCCGAACACCGTCGAGAGGCCGAGACCGGTGCCCTTGCCGATCTCCTTCGTGGTGAAGAACGGCTCGAAGATCTTCTCCATCAAATCGGCCGGAATGCCCTGGCCCGTGTCGCAGACCTCGATCAGCACGTGATCGCCGGGGGGCGGGCCGCCACGTCCGTCGGTCGACGCCTTGGGGCCGGGATCGACCACGTTCTCGGTGCGGATCGTCAGTTTGCCGCCATCCGGCATGGCGTCGCGTGCATTGACCGCGAGGTTCACGATCACCTGCTCGAACTGGTTCACATCGGCCTTCACCGGCCACACGTCGCGACCGTGCTTCAACTCGAGCGCGACGCGCTCGCCGAGCAGGCGCTTCAGCAGGAGCGTCAGCTCCGACAGGCTCTCGCCGACATTCATCACCTCGGGCCGCAGGGTCTGGCGGCGGGAGAACGCCAGGAGCTGGCGGACGAGGCCCGCCGCACGGTTGGCGTTCTGCTTGATCTGCATGATGTCCTGGAAGGCCGGATCGTTCGGCCTATGGCTCGCCAGGAGCAGGTCGGAATAGCCGATGATCGCCTGAAGGACGTTGTTGAAGTCGTGCGCGATGCCGCCGGCGAGTTGGCCGACCGCGTTCATCTTCTGCGCCTGTGCCACCTGCTGCTCCAGCTGGCGCTGGGCCGTGGTGTCGAGGGCGTAGAGAATCACCCGTTCGGCCTCATCGGCCTGCTCGCCCTCCGCGCCGCCGTCGGCCGGGCTCAGCCACAGCCGGGCCGAGCGTCCGCCCGGCCCCTGCAACTGCACCTCGATGGGCTCGGCCTCGGTGATGCCGCTGGCCGCACGGTTCAAGCCGGCTTCCAGGGCCGTCCGGTCGAGAACCGAATCGGCGAGGTTCGGCTCGGCGCGGGTGCCGCCCTCCCCGTCCAGCTCGGCCTCGTTGGGCGAGAGCGGCGCCGTCCCGAACAGGCGTGTGAAGGACGCGTTGGCGCGGGCGATCCGGCCCGAGCGGTCCAGCGTCGCGATGGCGATGGGCGAGTTATTGAGGAAGCGGGCGAGGCGCACCTCGGCGGCACGCTGCGGTTCGTCCGCATCGGCCCCGGCCGAGCGGTTGATGACGAAGGTGCGCGAGGCGCCGGGCTTGCCGTCCTTGCCGAACGCGACCCGGTGATAGAGCCGCACGGGCACCGTATGGCCGTTGCGGCGGCGCAGGTCGAGGTCGAACCGGTCGGTGCGGACTTCGCCGGGGAAGCCCGCCGTGCGCATCAGGACATCGGCGCTGGTGGCGATCTCATCGAGATGCAGCCCGCCCGAGCCGACGCTGGCGAGGTCGTAGCCGAGCCATGCCGCCAGGGTGGCATTCATGTAGACGATGGTGCCCGCCGGATTGATCGACAGGAACCCAGCCGGAGCGTGATCGAGATAATCGATGGCGTGCTGCAATTCCTGGAAGACGTTTTCCTGCCGCTCGCGTTCGGCGGTGACGTCGGCCACGGTCCAGAGGGCGGCCGCCCGGCGCGGACGCGGCAGGGGCCGCACCGACACCCTGTACCAACCGAAATCGCGCTCGCCCGTCAGTCCGGCCATCTGCCCGAGCGGCGGCGCCATGCGCACCTCCTCGGTGTGAGGACGCCCGTCCCGTGAGGCCTGCGACAGGCGGTAGACGGCCTCCGACACTTCGGGCGAGCCGACGAAGATCCGCTCCACGGGGGCGAGGTTGGTGAAGCTGTCGCCACCCGCGAGCCGGAGATAGGCCGCGTTGGCGTAGATCAGACGCCCGCCATCCTCGATCACCAGAGCCCCATCGGGCGCCCCGTCGACGATGCCGCGGGTGATGTCGTCCCGGGCGCTGCTGCCAGAGAGTTGAATCGCGCCGATTGCCAGGGCGAACAGGAAGAAGACGCCGGCCATGGCCAGCAGCGCCAGAAGCCACACGATGAGGGCCTGAGCCTGCTCGTTGGCGACGAAGGACAGGCCGATCGCCGCGCCGACCAGGAGACCCGCGAGCATCAGCAGCAGGCCGACCCGACCGGGCTGCTCCGACCGGTCGATCGCGGCGTTGACCGGGCTCTGCACGGCCAGGGCGTCGGCCTGCGGATCCGGCCTCGCCGGGTCTGCCTTCAGTATCGGGGCCGGAGATCCGGTCACGTCGGCCATCGGGGTCTTTCCAGAAACGGGCTCCGGTTTGGCCCGTGGCCCGCTCAACGGCAAGGGGCCTCAGACCTCGGGCGGTACCAAGCCCTTCAAGAGCGTCGTCTAAAATGATGGAGGAAGGGTAGCTTCTCCCTCACGCGGCGCGGCGGCGGAGGCGCATGACGAAGCCGATCACCTCGGCCACCGCACGGTAATGCTCGGCCGGAATCTCCCGGTCGATCTCGACGGTGGCGTGCAACGCGCGAGCCAGCGGCGGATTCTCGACGATGGCGACGTCATGCGCCTTGGCGACCTCGCGGATGCGCAAGGCGAGCGCGTCGACGCCCTTGGCGACGCAGACCGGCGCGGCCATGCCCTGCTCGTAGCGCAGCGCCACGGCGTAGTGGGTGGGGTTGGTGACGATGACGGTGGCGGTGGGTACGGCGGCCATCATGCGCTTCCGGGCGCGGGCCATGCGCAGTTGCTTAAGCTTGCCCTTGATCTCGGGGTTGCCCTCCGACTCCTTCATCTCCTGCTTGATCTCTTCCTTCGACATCCGAAGCCGACCGCGCCAGCGCAGGCGTGCATACAGGTAATCCGCCCCCGCGATGGTGATGTGGACGGCGAGCATTCCCGCCAACAGCTTGAGGCTGAGCGACAGCACCGCCGGCAAGCAGGCGCCGGGATCAAGCCGGGCGAAGACTTCCAGGCGATCGCGGTCGCGCCACAGGATCGCGCCGCCGACGACGCCGACAGCGATCATCTTGGCGAGGCCCTTGCCGAACTGGAACAGCGCCTCCACCCCGAGGAGGCGTTTCAGCCCCGCCATGGGTGAGATGCGCTCGAATTTCGGCATCAGCGCCTCGGCGTTGAACACCGGAGGATGCTGGAGATAGCCCGCTGCGACGGCCGCCACGACGGCGAGGCCCACCGGCACCGCGACCGCCTGGAGCCAGATCAGCAGACTGCTGCGCATCGCCCCGGCCATGGCCGTGGGGTCGTCCGGCACCTGATGGGCGTTGGCAAGGAACGCCGTGAGGCTGTGCATCAGGCTCGAGGCGATGCCCGGCGCGGCCACGACCAGGGCCAGGGTGAAGGCACCGAGGATCGCGAAGGTGTTGATCTCGACGCTCTTGGCGACGTCGCCGCGCTCGATCGCCTGCTCGATCCGGCGTGGGGTCGGCTCTTCGGTCTTGTCTTCCTGTTCCGCGCCCTCGGCCATGGCTCAGAGCCTCCCGGCGCAAGTCAGCGACCGACGAACTCTCCGAGATAGCGGCCGAGATCGTCGATGAAGACGCCCATCATCACGCCGAGCGATCCGGCCAGGATGAGCATGCCGATCAGCACCGAGGCAGGCACCGCCAGGAAGAACACCTGCAACTGCGGCATCAGCCGCGACAGCACGCCGAGCCCGAGATTGAACAGGATGCCGAAGGCGATGAACGGCCCGGAGATCTGCACGGCGAGGGTGAAGCCCCGCGCGACCGCCCTCACCGCCAGCATCAGCGCATCGCCGAAGGACGGCACGCCATCCGGCGGCAGCACCTGATAGCTGCGCGCGATCCCCGCGATGGCGAGGTGATGCAGGTCGGCGGCGAAGATCAGCGTGATGCCGAGCAGCGACAGGAAATTGCCCACTGCCGCCGATTGGCCGCCCTGTGTCGGGTCCACGGTCATGGCATAGGACAGGCCGAGCTGCTGCGAGATGACGAGCCCCGCCGTCTGCAACGCAGCGAGCACCATCCGCACGGTCAGGCCGATGACGAGGCCGATGATCGTCTCTCCGAACAGGAGCGCGATCAGCCGGGGCCCGGCGATCCCTTCCGTGCCCCCGAGCAGCGGGCGCACCATGGGATAGAGCACCAGCGACACGAGCAGGGCGAAGGCGAGCCGCAGGCGCGGCGACACGGTCTGCTCGCCCACGCCCGGCATGAGCATGATCAGCGTGCCGACACGCGCGAACACCAGAAGATACGCCGAGGCGACGCCCGGCAGCAGGAGGTTCATACGCCTCCGTATAGCGCAACCGGAGCGCCATCACCCGCCTGCCGCGATCCGCGCGGCGATACGGGTCATGTAGCCGGCCATGGCGTCGCCCATGAACGGGAGCATCAGAAGCAGGGTGGCGAAGACGGCGACGATCTTCGGCACGTAGATCAGCGTCTGCTCCTGGATCTGCGTCAGTGCCTGCACGAGCGACACGACCAGACCGACGAACAGGGCGACGAGCATCAGCGGCCCGGCCACCTTCAGGAACACGAAGATGCCGTCGCGGGCGACGTCGAGGATGGCGAGACCGGTCATCGCAGGGTTCCCGTCGTCGTCAGATCTGCATCCGCATGATTTCCTCGTAGGCCGAGATCATGCGGTCGCGGACGGCGACCATGGTTTGGAGGGCCGTCTCGCTTTCGGCGACGGCGGTGACGACATCGACCACGTTGGCCTTGCCCGAGGCTGCGGAGATCGCTTGCGTGTCGGCCCGGCGGCCCGCATCGCCGACGCCGTCCAGGGCTTGGCCCAGGAGTCCGGCGAAGCCTTCGCCCGGGGAGGTGGTCGGCTGCACGCGCGGCGTGGGGCGACCGGAGGACAGGCCCTGGACGGCGGCATAGGCGCCCGCCGCGAAGTTGCTGGAAGCCATGGCGCAGCCCCTACTTCAGAAGCGCGATGGTCTGGGCGATCATCTTGCGCGTCCCCGTGACCATGTTCAGGTTGGCCTCGTAGCTGCGCTGGGCCTCGCGCATGTCCATGTTCTCGATGAGCGGGTTCACGTTCGGCATCGCGACGTCGCCCTTGGCATCGGCCACGGGGTTGCCGGGGTCGTGCTTGACGCGGAAGGCCGTGGAATCCCGCCGCACCCGGCCGGTCTCGACGACGCTGGCGCCGGTCTCGCGGTCGAGATGCGTCTTGAAGGTCGGGATCTTGCGGCGATAGGGCTCGGCGCCCTTCGTGGCCGGTGCGGAATCCGCGTTGGCGATGTTCTCCGCGATGATGCGCATGCGGCCGGACTGGGCCTTGAGCCCGGATGTCGCCGCCGCCAGGGATTTCGTGAATTCCACAGCCCGCCCCCTTTTTCAGTCTTACTGCGTAAGCACGAAGCCAGCCTCAGCTTTTGCCGATGGCGATCTTCAGGGTGGTCAGGCTGTGCTGGTAGAGCGAGGCAGCAAGCTGGTAATCCGTCTGGATATCGCCCGCCTTCATCATCTCGTCCTCGAGATTGACGCCGTTGCCGCTCGGCCGGATCTCGAAGTCCCTCACCTTCTTCGGATCGGCCCCCGCCGCCGAGGGCTGGCCGATGGGCGGCATGTGACCCGCTGCCGTCAGGGCGAGGCTGGACGAGGTCGAGGCGGCGCGACCCGTCTCTTTATCGAAGCGTAGTTCAGCGAGGTCCCGTGGCTTGAAGCCGGGCGTATCGGCGTTGGCGACGTTCTCGGCGATGACGGTCTGACGCGCCTGGTTCCACTGCATCCGGGTGCGCAGCATCGCCAGCATGGGCAGGTCGGTGATGGCCATGGCCCCCTCCGGCGGAACCCGGCATGCCCGGGCTCGGCAAAAACTGCCGCGTGCATGGTTAATGGCTCGTTAAAGGTCAGGCCGCCGTATCTCGCAATGATCGGTTGAACGTGCGTTTTGGCCCTAAATTCAAAACTGCACGCGCCAACGAGCTGTTAACGAAGCCTTAATTCGGTCTGCCCGGAGGCCGCGCGGTCGTGTTATGACACCGGGCCTGCCGCGGATCCCGCCACGGCCGGAACGTGCGAGTGCGTAAACTTGTCATGGCTACGATCTGTGTTCGGCTCTGACGGCTCCCCGATCATCCAGTATCTCGTCATCTTCGCGATCATCTTCTCGGCCCTGGCCGCGATCGTGCTCGTGGTCCGGCGTCTCACGGGAAGCGGCGGCGCGCTCCCCGGGCGCAGCGGCCGGGCGCGTCAGCCGCGCCTCGGCATCGTCGACGTGTACGAGTTGGACCGCGCCCGTCAGTTGATCCTGCTGCGGCGGGACAATGTGGAGCATCTGCTCCTCGTCGGAGGCCCGAACGACGTCGTGGTCGAGCGTAACATCCAGCGCGGCCAGCGGCCCCTTTCCGAGCCGGCCCTCCGCGCGGAGCCGGCCGCAGAGCCTCTGCCCGATCCGTTGGCCGAAGCCGGGCGCTTGCCCGAGCCGCCACGCGCCCTGGCCGAACCAGGCCGGTCCCTTGGCGAGCCTGCCTTTGGCCGCCCCGAGCGCACATTCGAGATGCCCGTTGTGGTGCCACCGCCCGTCCCGGGATCGAGCGCCGCCCCGCCCGTGCGGCTTCCGCTCGACGCCGCGTTGATCGACGGCGACGAGCCCGGCCGGGACATCCCCGTGCCGCCGCTGAGCCCGGCTCCGCAACCCGAGCCGTCGGCCGTGCTTCCGGCCTCCGTCCGCGAGGCGCTGACGCGGCCGCGGACGCTGCGGACCTCCTCGCCGGTCCTCGACCGCAAGCCGATGGCCGAGAAGGCGGACGAGACCGTCAAGCTGCCCTCCGCAGGCATGGTGCTGCCGCCGCTGACGTCCCCCCCGGTGGACGCACGCCCGGTCGATCCGGTCGTCCTGTCGGACATGGCCCGGCAGCTTCAGGCGGCGATCAGCCGCCCGAGTTCGGCCGCAGCTCCGCCGCCCGCACCGCCGACGCCCGCACCGGCCGCGCCCGTTCCGGAGCCGCCCCCCGCGCCGAAGCCGGAGCCACAGCCCCCCGCCCCGGCGGCTCCGCCGCCGATCGACCCGATCGCCGCCGCGATGGCCGCCCTGATGCCGCCTCCGATCGATCCGATCGCGGCAGGCATGTCGGCGGCAACGGACGAGCCGGAGCCGGTCGCCAGCGCCGAGCCCCCTCGCCCGGCGCGCACCGAGAAGAAGGCTGTCGCCAAGGCCGAGCCCAAATCGCCCGGCAACCCGTTCTCGGTCGAGGAGATCGAGGCGGAGTTCGCCCGGCTCCTCGGGCGCCCCCTCGACAAGCGCAACTGAAGCACCGCCCCGCCGTCTCGCCTGTGCGGGGCGGCCGGGGCGGCCTTGCCATCGCTCCGGCGCTTCGCCAAGCTGAACGACCGTTGTCCCAGGGGCCGCCGCGGCCCCGATCAGTCAGAGTTGTGCGATGAGAGTCATCGTCGAGCGCGCGGCGCTTCTCAGGTCGCTCGGCCACGTCCACCGGGTCGTGGAGCGGCGCAACACCATTCCGATCCTCTCGAACGTGCTCCTGCGCGGCGAGGGGTCGGCCTTGCAGCTGAAGGCGACCGACCTCGATATCGAGGTGACGGAGAGCATTGCCGCCGACGTGCCGGATCCCGGCGCGACCACGGTTCCGGCGCACGTGCTCTACGACATCGTGCGCAAGCTGCCCGACGGCGCACAGGTCTCTCTGGAGACCGGCGAGGGCGGACAGATGACCATCCGCTCGGGGCGCTCGCGCTTCGCACTCGGTGCCCTGCCGGAGGGGGATTTCCCCGATCTCGCCACGGGCGAGATGCCGCACGGCTTCGAAATCGCCGCCGCCGACCTAAAGCGCCTGATCGACAAGACGCAATTCGCGATCTCGACCGAGGAGACGCGGTACTACCTGAACGGCATATTCCTGCACGTGCTCGAAGCGGACGGCGCACCGGTCCTGCGCGCGGTGGCAACGGACGGGCACCGCCTTGCCCGTGTCGAGATCCCCGCCCCTCCGGGCAGTGTCGGAATGCCGGGGGTGATCGTGCCGCGCAAAGCCGTCGCCGAGATCCAGAAGCTCCTCGACGACGGTGGCGAGAGCGTTGGCATCGACCTGTCGCCCGCCAAGATCCGCCTGCGCTTTGCGGATGGGCTGACGCTGATCTCGAAGCTGATCGACGGCACCTTCCCGGATTATCAGCGGGTGATCCCGGCCAACAACGACAAGCGCCTCACCGTGGAGCGGGATACCTTCGCCCGCGCGGTGGATCGCGTCTCGACCATCTCGTCGGAGCGCGGCCGTGCGGTGAAGCTCGGGCTGACGGACGGGAAGCTTGCCCTGTCCGTGAACAACCCCGATGCGGGCAGCGCTACGGAGGAACTCGACGTCGATTACGGCTCGTCCGCCCTCGATATCGGCTTCAACGCCCGCTACCTGCTCGACATCACGGCTCAGCTCGAAGGCGATACCGCGCTGTTCAAGCTGGCCGATCCGGGCTCGCCGACCCTGATTCAGGATCGCGAGGGCGCCTCGGCCCTCTACGTGCTGATGCCGATGCGGGTCTGATCTCGCCCATCCTCACGAGCGAGGCGAAGCGATCCAGGGAAGCACGCCTCCCTGGACCTTTTGACTTCGCTCGCAACGAGGAAAGGCGAAGGGGCTTACTCGCAGACCTGAACGCGCTTGAAGGTGAAGTTCTCGTCATCGAGCCACACCTTGCGGCGCTCGTAGTGGCAGATCGGGCCGCGGCGCTCGCGCACGATCACGGTCTCCGGCTCTTCCTCCACCAGCACCCGGCGCGGACGGTATTCCGGCGGCGGGGGCGGCGGCGGGTTGTTCATGTTGTTCACGATCGCGCTACCGACCACGCCGCCGACGACGCCGGCCGCGAGGCCGCCGATGATCGCCCCGTTCTGCCCGTCGCGGGCCGAGGCGGGGATGGCTGTGGCCGTGAGGAGACCGGCCAGCGCGAAGGCGCCGGCCCGGACGACGGTAAAGGACTTCAGAACGGACACGCGAGAACTCTCCTGCTCGTGTTGACGAGATGAGAGCGCGAGAGCCTTAATTTTGTCGAAAGGCGAGCCCGTCGAGGGACGGAAGCACCGCAGCGGGCGCGAAATCCGGGTACTCGTCGGGCAGGCCGCGACGATTGATCCAGACCGGGCGAAAGCCGAAGGCGGCCGCGCCCGCGATGTCCCAGCGGTTCGAGGAGCAAAACAGGATCTCCTCCCGGCCCAGGCCGAACCGATCGAGCGCGAGGCCGTAGGCGTCCGGGTGGGTCTTGAACCGGCGCACCTCGTCCACCGTCAGCACGGCATCGAGGAGCCCTTCGAGCTTGGCCGAGGCGACCGCCCGGTCGATCATCGGGCGGTCACCATTGGTGAGGATCGCCGTGCGGATCCCGCGCTCGCGCAGGGCCGAGAGGGTCGCGGGCACTTCCTCGTAGGCATCGAGATCGCGATAGGCGTCGAGGAGGCGCTCGCGTAGCCCCCGATCGACATCGGGAAACTTGGCGAGCGCGAAGTCGAGGGCGCGCTCGGTCAGGGTCCAGAACGGCTCGTAGCGATCCATCAGGCCGTGGATCCAGCTGTATTCCAGCTGCTTCGTCCGCCACGTCTCGGACAAGGCCTCCGCCTGCGGGCCCACCTCGGCGGCGTGGCACCGCACGGCGGCGTTCACATCGAACAGGGTGCCATAGGCGTCGAAGACGGCCGCTTGCATCCCGTCCAGAAGATCGGTCGAGGCCATGGTGTCTCCTTGCGTCTCGCCCGGCAACGCGGGCCGACGCGCCGCCGTTCACGCCCGTCGCAGGCGCAGGCCGAACAGGTGGAGCAGCCCGACGAGGAGCCCACCATAGACCGCCGCCCCGGCGATCCCGAGCAGGCCGAGCACCGCGATCTCCCGCCCGTGCGGCAGAGCCGGCACCAAGGCGTTCGCCACGGGCTGCCCGAACAGGGCGACGCCGGTCAGCGCAACGCAGGCGATCACCACCCCGAGAATGGTGAGGCCGAGCGTCCGGCCCGGCGCGGTCCAGCCCCGGCGCAGGGCGAGGCCGACGAGGATCGCGAGGTTCACCCACTGGCTGACCGCCGTCGCCATGGCGAGTCCCGTGACGCCGTAGGGGCCGGTCAGCCACAGCTTCAGCGCGACGTTCACGGCGATGGCCGTGAGCGACGCCCAGAGGGGCGTCTTGGTGTCCTGTCTGGCGTAGAAACTGGCCACGGCGCTTCGAACCAGCACCACCGCCGGAAGCGCCAGCCCATAGGCCGCGAGCACGGACGCGGCGCGGGCCGCATCCTCGCCGCTGAACTCGCCGCGCTGGAACAGGGCGGCCATGATCAGGCCGGGAATAGTCAGGAAAGCGATGGTGAAGGGCGCGGACAGGGCGAGCGAGAACCCGGCCGCCCGATTCTGCGCGGTGTGGGCGCCCGCCACGTCGCCCGCCGCGATGCGGCGGCTCATCTCGGGCAGGAGCACCGTGCCCGCCGCGATGGCGATGACGCCGAAGGGAAGCTGATAGAGCCGGTCGGCGTAATAGAGCGCCGAAACCGCGCCGGTCGGCAGCCAGCTCGCGATGATCGTGTCCGCGAAGGCCGCAATCTGGAACCCGGCCGAGCCGATCACCGCCGGGCCGAGAACGGTGAAGAACCGCTTCATCGCCGGATCGAAGCGCGGCACGGCGAGCTCGGGCATCACACCGGCGCGGCGGCATCCCCACCACAGCAGCAGGAACTGCAGCACGCCCGAGACGGCAACGCCCCAGGCGGCGGCATAGGCGGCGTTGGGGAACAGGAAGCTGACACCGAGCGCCGCCAGCATGGCGAGGTTGAGCAGGACCGGCGCCCCCGCCGCCACGGCAAAGCGGCGGTTGGCGTTGAGGAGACCCGAGAGCAGGGTCACCAGGGTCATGAACAACAGATAGGGGAAGGTGATGCGCGTCAGCGCCACCGCGAGCTGGAACCGCTCTCCCCCGACCTCGAAGCCCGGCGCCAGGGCCTGCACCACATACGGCATCAGCGGCAGGGCGAGGTTCAGGAGCACCAGCTGAACGATCAGCATGAGCGTGAAGACGCGGTCGGAGAACAGACGCGCTGCGCCGGTCGCCCCGGCCTCAGACAGGGAGGCGTAAGAGGGCACGAAGGCGGTGTTGAACGCGCCCTCGCCGAAGATGGCGCGGAAGTGGTTCGGCAGCCGAAAGGCGACGACGAAGGCGTCGGCGATGGGGCCCGCGCCCATGACGGCGGCCATCACCACGTCACGGGCGAAGCCGGTGACGCGGGAGATCAGCGTCCATCCGCCGACGGAGAGGATGGAGCGGATCATCGACGGGCGTCCGGGCGCGCATCCGGCGCGAAACGATCGTTGGGAATGGGCCGCCCCCGTCTCGCCGGGTCGTCCCGGCGGCGCATCAAGACCGGGTTTCGGCCGTCATCTCAAGGGTCCGGGCGCCACAGGCGCCCGGACGGCACGCCTCAGGCGGTGGCCTCGGCGTACATCTTCTCGACATGCTCCCAGTTCACGAGGTTCTCGATGAACGCCTTGAGATAGTCGGGGCGGCGGTTGCGGTAGTCGATGTAGTAGGAGTGCTCCCACACGTCGACGCCGAGGATCGGCTTCGCGCCGTGGACCAGCGGGTTCTCGCCGTTCGGGGTCTTCATGAGGGCGAGCTTGCCGTCCTTCACCACGAGCCACGCCCAGCCGGAGCCGAACTGCGTGACGCCGGCCTGGATGAAGTCGGCCTTGAACTTCTCGGCGCCGCCGAGGTCCTCATCGATCTTCTTGGCGATCGCGCCGGGGATGGCGCCGCCACCATTCGGCTTCATCCAGTTCCAGAAATGGATGTGGTTGTAATGCTGCCCGGCATTGTTGAAGAGCGCCTGATTCGTGTTGTAGGCGGCCTTCACGATCTCTTCGACGCTCTTTCCGGCGAGGTCCGTGCCTTCGAGCAGCTTGTTGCCGGTATCCACATAAGCCTTGTGGTGCTTGTCGTGGTGGAACTCCAGGGTCTCCTTCGACATGTACGGCCCGAGGGCGTCGTAGGCGTAGGGCAGTTCCGGCAGGGTGAAGGTCATTGCTTGTCTCCGTGCGGCCGGGGGCAACCGCATGCCCCCGGCGGGGGGCTCCCGGGTTGACGTCCGGTACGTAAGTCGGGCTTGCCTCGACGGCAACGCCGATGGTGCTGCACGAACAGGTTTTGCAAAACCTCGTCAGCGCCTTACTGTGCCGCCGATTTCGGGGCTCGTGAAAGCCCACGTCCAGAGAGAACAATGATCGCTGCGCTGTTCGCGCTCGCCGCCGCCATGCTCATCGCCGGCGTGGCGGCCATCGTCGAGGGCTTCCCCTATGTCCGCCTGGAGAGCGGAATGGCCATGGTCTACGGAGGTGCCGTCGTGGCGTCCTCCGGTGTGCTGCTCTTCGGCCTCGGCGTCGTTGCCACGTGGCTGCGCCGGATCGAGACCGCGATCCGCGAAAACCCCGCCCGCCCCGCGGACGAGGTGGCGGAGTCGGGCGAGCCCGTCTTCATGCCCGCGCCGGAGGCGTTGGATGCGTCCTTCGCCCCAACCATGACCGGCCACGCCTCCGACCGGCAGCGAATCGAGCCCTCGCTCATTCTGCCGCCGCAGACGCTCACTGCCGAACCGGAACTGACGCTGCCGGGCCTCACGCCGCCGGTGGTCGCTCCGGTTGCGGAGGTGCCTCCGCCAGCCGAGATCAAGGTTCCGGATACGAAGAGCGAGCCGAGGCTTGCTGGAGCGGACGACCTGTTCGTCCCCGGTCAGTCCGAACCGGCGAAGCCCGAATCCGAGCCCGCGCTCCGGTCGAGCCTCGACGCGGCGCCCGAGGCCAAGGTCGAGCGCACGGTGGTGGGCCGCTACAGTTCGGGCGGCAACACCTACATGATGTACGATAACGGTTCGATCGAGGCGGACACGCCGAACGGCCGCTTCACCTTCGCGTCCCTCGAAGAGCTGAAGGCCTTCGTAGATGGCGGGGGCGAGGTCGGCGCGCGGGGCGCCGCCTGAGGCGGAACAGCCCCGCTTCGGCATAGGGCATGCAGCGGGGCGGCGTGATTCAGACAGACGCCCTCCGATACGCCCCGAGACGGCACGGATCCGCCCCGCTGGGGGACGCGGGCCGCGCGCAAAAGCCGACGTCATGATCGCACGGCACAGTTTGATCTATGTCGGCTCGCGCGGCGTCGCGGCGGCCCTCAACATGGCCTCCGTGGCCTTGTTCACGCGCTTGGCGCCCACCGAAGTCTACGGCAGCTACCTGTACCTGTCGTCCTGCGCGCTCGTCCTCTACGGGGCGACGTGCCAATGGCCGAAATTCTCGTTCTTCGCCCTCTACGACGAGGCGCGCGCCTCGGCGCAGGTCGGCACCGTGGTGCGCATGCTGGCGGGCTCCCTGGTGCTGGCGGGCCTCGCCGCGAGCCTCGCGGCCACGCTCGGGCTGATCACCCCTCGCGCGGCGATCGCGATCACCTTGCTCGCCGTCGGCTTCACCCTGTTCGAGGGCTCCACCGAGATTGCGCGCACCCGGCTCGCCGCCGGCCCTGTCGCCGCCTCCGTGCTGACGCGGGCCGTGCTGATGCTCGTTCTCGGCGGTGCCGTCCTGAAAGTGACCGGCGATCCCGTCGATCTCGCCGTGGCCATCGCGACGTCAAACGCCCTCGGCGCCATCCCCGCTCTGATCGTGGTCGGTCCGCTGATGCGCGGCAGGGGGAGCCGCGTCGAAGCGATGCGCCTGCTCGCCTATGGCTGGCCCCTCGTTCTGTCGTTCGCGACGGCGGCCCTCGCGCAGAGCCTGGATCGGCTGATCATTGCGCAGACGGTCGGTACGGCGGGTCTGGGTGCCTACGGCGCCATTGCCGACTTCCTGCGGCAAAGCTTCATCGTGTTCGGGGAAGCGCTGGCTCTATCGCTGATCTCGATTGCCAAGCGGGACGCGCGGATCGGCGGGATGGCGGCGGCCTCGCCGGTGCTCTGCGACGCCGCGCGAGCGATGACCGCCATCGCCGCCTTCGGCGCGGTGTTCTTCCTGTGCTTCGACGAACTCGTCGTCACCATCCTGCTCGGGCCGGGCTATCGCGCCGAGGCGCGCAGCCTCGCGCCGGTCCTTGTGCTGGCAAGCATCCTGATGATGTTCCGCTCGTATTATTTCGGGCAGGTCATCTACTTCACCAAGACCAGCCACCTGGAGGCAGGGGCCGCCTTCGCGACCCTCTTGACCGTGGCTGCGATCTCCCTTCTGCTCATCCCGCGCCTCGGGGCGATGGGCGCGGCCTTGGCCTTCGCCGGGGGGCAGGCCGCGGCCTGTCTCGTGCTGATTTTCGGCGCGCGCCGGGCGGGCACCCCCATGCCCCTGCCCCTGGCGGATATGGGCGGGATCGTCGCCGCCGCCGTGGCAGCGGGTCTCGCGGTCTACGGGCTCGGCTTCGTGCCCGGCGGCACGCAGCCCGCTGGACAGGCGCTCGGCCTCTTCCTCCTGGTTGCCGCCTTCCTCGCGGTGGCGTGGCGCATCGACATGCTGGGTCTGGCCGGGGCGATCCGTCGTCGGCTGGCGGCATGACGGCGCCCGTCGCGATGCCGGAGCCTTACACGCCGCAGCCCCACTCGGCTCCGCTCACAGCCCCCCTTCCCGGCGGTTTCGTGGCCGCGATCCGTCCCCTCGATCCCGCCGCGCCCTGGGTGAGGGCCTGGGAAGACCTGGGCCGACGCGCCCTCGTGACGAACCCGTTCTACGAGGCGCCCTATGCGCTGGCCGCCGCCCCGTCCTTCGGCGCAGGCGTGAGAATGCTGCTCGTGGCGGACAGGCCCCCGGAGGAGCCCGGCGCACGTTTCGCCGCCGCGTGGCCTCACCGCAGGGTTACCCGCCGCTGGGGCCTGCCGCTTCCAGTGCTGATGGGCTGGACCCATGGCTATGCGCCCCTCGGCACGCCGCTCCTCGACGGCGAGGTGCCCGGCCCGGCCCTGTCCGCCCTGCTGGCCGCGCCGCAAGCTCTCGGCGAGCCCCCACGCCTGCTTCTCCAGAACGCCACGGCGGATGGCCCCTTCGCCGCCCTGCTCGACCAAGCGGGCACGCGCCGCGCCGCCTACTGGGCGCACCAGCGCGGGATGCTCGACGCCTCTTCCGCAAACGAAGCGGAACGGGCCGCTTATCTGGACCATCTATCGGGCAACCGCCGCCGCCGCCTGCGCCGCGCCCGCCGGAGGCTGGAAGCGGGGGGCGACATCGCCTTCACGCTGCTGGCCGCCCCGGCACAGTTTCCCGCCGCCCTCGACGCGCACATTGCCCTGGAGGCGGCGAGTTGGAAGGGACAGGTCGGCACCGCCCTCGCCCAGCGCCCGGACGAGGCTGCGATGCTGCGCGGGGCCGTGGCCGCGCTGGCGCAGACAGGCCGGGTGCGGATCGCACAGTTGCGGCAGGGCGAGCGGCTCATCGCGTCGATGGTGCTGCCGCTCGCCGGGCGAGACGCCTTTGTCCTGAAGGTCGCCCACGACGACACCGATCCCGCCGCCGCGACGGGGGTGCAACTGGTCCACCGGTTGACGGAAGCAGTCCTCGCCTCGCGGGAGATCGACAGGATCGATTCCTGCGCGCCGCCTGGCTTCGAACTCGCTACCCTGTTCTGGACCGAACGGCGGTCCATCGCCCATTTATTGCTGGAAGCCGGGCACGACCCGCTCTTCCCGGTGGCGATGCGCCTCGAGCGCGGCCGCGAATCCCTGGCACGACTCAAGCTCGCGATGCACGAAAGGCGGAAGGCGTCTTAGAGCCGTATCCGACCGAGTTGAGCCGCCCCCGTCGATGGATTCCCGGCCGTCTTTGCGAGCGCAGCGAAGCAATCCAGGGAGGCGCACCGTTCTGACACATCCCGCTGCCCTGGATGGCTTCGCTGACGCTCGCAAAGACGGAGGCACGTGAGCCAACTTGGTCGAAGACGGCTTTAGCCGACCTCAGTCGCCTTCCTCGAACCGTGTGCGGTGGAACACTTCGCGCCCCGCCCCGTCGATCACCCGTACAGAATGGGCGGGCTCGTCGCGACGCTGAGGCACCCGGGCACGGGCGAAGAGACGGAGGGCGCGCTCCTGCGCGCTCTCCAGGCTCCCGACCCGCACGGAGATGCGGGTGACGACCTCCTCCCCGTCGGACCCGATCACTTCGATATGGAAAGTCTCGCGCAAACGGGGAAACCTGCTCTATGTGGGGGCGCAGCCGGGAGTAAGGATCACCCGATCCGGCTGGCCCGACCGAGATAGGGGAGACGCGTGGATCCGCTCAAGGCCGCTGCCGCCCTGCTGTTTTGTCTCGCGCTGTTCTGGCTCGTGCTCCGCCTGACGCAGCGCCTGATGACGATGGCCATCGCCGCAGGCCATGCGGAGGAGCGCCGCCGCCTTGAGGCGGAGGCGCAGGCCGATCAGGCGACGGGCGCCGTCCCGTAGGCATCCGCCATCCGGGCGATGGCGGCGAGCTTGTCTTCGTAGACCGACCAATCGTCCCGCTCGGCAATCGGCGCCCAGAGGGCCTCGACCTCGTCGATCAGCATCGTGCAGGGCTCGCCCGCGAAATACGGGTGATCGAGCCGCGCTTCCTCGCCCGCCGTGACATCCGCGAAGGCCGCACGCACCGGAGCGAAAGCCTCGGAAGCGTAGAGCGCCGCGCTCGGACTCGCGGCGGCGCGCTCGGCGCCGGCGAGGCCGCCGCGCCAATCGAAGAAGAACCGCTCGAACGGCGCCTTGCTCTCACCGAGGAAGCGCCAGATCGCGGAAACGAGCCGGTCCGTCTCCGCCTGGGGCGCCGGGGCGAGACCGAGCCGCGCGAACAGACGCTCCGCGAAACCCTCCTGCAGAGCCGGGCCGAATCCTTCGAGCGCCTTTTCCAACCGTGCCTGCGGCGTGAGGGACAACAGGCAATCGGCCAATCGGCACAGGTTCCAGAACAGCGCCTCCGGTTGACGGCCGAAGCTGTAGAGGCCGGTCTGATCGAAATAGGCGGCGGTGAAGTTCGGATCGAAGGCGGGCAGGAAGCGCCACGGCCCATAATCGAAGCTCTCGCCCGTC
This sequence comes from Methylobacterium sp. NFXW15, assembly GCF_049887755.1. NCBI lineage: Bacteria > Pseudomonadati > Pseudomonadota > Alphaproteobacteria > Hyphomicrobiales > Methylobacteriaceae > Methylobacterium > Methylobacterium sp. NFXW15. The sequence goes on from NZ_JAGEKG010000015.1 coordinate 75,646, forward strand.
ACGTTGATGTTGTCGGTGTTGAGGACGCCGTGGACGAAGCCTGCCGCTGCCCATTGCGCGCCCATCCGCGCGACGCGCACCGTCACCTCTTCGAGGAAGGCCGCCGCCCGATCTTCCACGCTCTCCCGCCATAGCTCCGGCATGTGGGTGGTGATCGTGTGGTCCAGAAGCTTGGCCACGTTCTCCGGTTGCTCCAAGGCGAGGAAGCGCTGGAATGTGCCGATGCGGATATGCCCGTGCGACAGCCGCACCAGCACCGAGGAGCGGGTGGGCGACGGCTCGTCGCCGCGGATCAGGTTCTCGCCGGTCTCGATCAGACTGAAGGATTTCGACGTGGTGACGCCGAGCGCCTCCAGGAGCGAGGTCGCCAGCACCTCGCGAACGCCCCCCTTGAGGGTCAGTCGCCCATCGGCCGTGCGCGACCAGGGCGTGGTGCCGCTGCCCTTGGTACCGAAATCGAGAAGCCGCCCATCCTTCAGGTCGTGCAGCTGCGCGAACAGGAAGCCGCGACCGTCCCCCAGTTCGGGATTATACGAACGGAACTGATGCCCGTGATAGCGGAGCGCCAGGGGCTCCTCGAAGCTGCCCGGCAGCGGCTCGAACCGGCCGAAATGGGCGATCCATTCCTCGTCCGTGAGCCCGCCGAGGCCGACGCGCTCCGCCCAGACCTGATTGCGATGGCGCAGGATGGTCTTCGGGAAGCGCGCCGCGGCCACGACGTCGAAGAAGTCGGGCCCGAGCTCGGCGTGGCGGCGGGACGGGCGGGGCGTGGAGGCTTCCGGCAAGGCTGATCTCGCATCGGGCCGCCGAGGCGGCATCTTCAGGGTCAAGCGCGCTCGGGGCGAACCGTTGCGTCGCCAGTCTGGCGAAGGGCCTCGCCGAGGATCATCGCCGCCGCCATGGCGACGTTGAGGGACCGCATGCCAGAGCGCATCGGCACCACCACACGGGCATCGGCGGCCGCGTGCACCGCCTCCGGCACGCCCGCCGTTTCCCGGCCCACCATGACGCAATCGCCGGGACGGAAAACGAACTCCGTGTAGGGCACGGCCCCCGCCGTGGTCGCGAGGACGAGGCGCAAGCCCGCCCCCCGGCGCCAGTCCTCGAAGGCCGCGAAGGAACGGTGACGGGTGATGGCGACGTGATCGAGGTAATCGAGGCCCGAGCGGCGCAGATGCCGGTCCGACACGTCGAACCCCGCCGGTTCGATGATCTCGACGGCCAAGCCCAGGCAGGCGGCCATGCGCATCATCGTCCCGGCATTCTGCGGGATGTCGGGCTGGTAAAGGGTGAGGCGGGGCATCGGGGACGGGCTATCGCCGGTCAGCCGGCAAAGCGCAACGTTTTCAACTGGGAGCGTGGAACATTGCGCTGCCGCAAGCCCTTTTGCGGGCGTCGCAGCCGACGCGGCTGCCCGTCCGGAAGGCCCTCGCCCATGCGCAACCCGCTCCCGACCGTCGCCTTCGCGACGGCCCTTTTCACCGCCGCCCTCGCCCCGGCGCTGGCGCAGGACACCACCCCCGGAACGGCTCCCGGCGCGGTCCCGGCCAAGCCCGCGACGCTCTCCGATGACTTGCGTCCGAAGTTCGTCGCCCAGACGCCCTCCGACATGGTGTCGAGCAAGCTCGTCGGCACCAGCGTCACCAACGGCGCGAACGAGACCATCGGCCAGATCGCCGACCTCGTGCTCGACGAGAAGCAGCAGGTGAAGGCGTGGATCGTCGGCGTCGGCGGCTTCCTCGGGATCGGCGCGAAATACGTCGCCATCGACCCCTCCGCGATCAAGGTCGCCCGTGGCGACAATGACAGCCTGAAGGCCACCATCGACACCACGAAGGATCAGCTCCGCGCGGCGCCGGAATACATCTATCTCGGCAAGGAGAAGCCGAAGGACGCACAGTCCACCGAGCCGGCCCGCAAGCCCTGAGGCAGCGAGGCCCGCACCAGGGCGGCGACTTGCGGGCTTGAAGGTCCGAGGCGTTCCGTGCTCCACCCCCGGCACATCAGTGCCGGGGTCTTCATTCCGCCATGCGCCGCGCCATCATCCCGCTCCTCGCCTTCTGTTTGGGGCTTCTCGGCATCGTCGCCGCCGCCTTCGTCATGCTGAAGCCGGAGGCGACCTCCGTCGGCACGGCCTCCGTCGGCGGGCCCTTCACCCTCGTCAATCAGGACGGGAAGACGGTGACGGAGAAGGATTTCAGCGGGGCGACGCACCTCGTCTTCTTCGGCTTCACCCATTGCCCGGATGTCTGCCCGACGACGTTGCAGCAGATTTCCGACGTGCTCGCGGCCCTCGGCCCCAAGGGCAAGGACATGAAGGTCGCCTTCGTGACCGTCGATCCCGAGCGTGACGACCCGGCAAGCCTGAAGGCCTACCTGTCGAGCTTCGATCCGCGCATCACCGGGCTCACCGGCACGCAGGAGCAGATCACGGCGACGGAGAAGGCCTATCGCGCCTATGCCCGCAAGGTCCCGGATAAGAAGGGCGAGTACGTGATGGAGCACACGGCGATCGTGTACGTCATGGACGCCAAGAACCGCTTCCTCGGCGCCCTCGACATCTCGCGGCCCGCCGACCAGACGGCGGCGGAACTCGCCAAGAAGATCTGACGCGACGCCGATTTACAGCGTCATTCCCGCATGGAATCGGTCGGGGGAAAGCGGCAGGAGGAACTGCACGCCGAACCCGCCCTCGAAGACGCGCACGAGGCGGCCCGGCGTACTACCGACCGTGACGATGCTGCCCATGGCGGGCGCCGCATTGCTGGCGATGGCCGCGCCTGACAGCGAGATGTCGATGAGCCGGGCCGTGATCTCGCGGCCGTTCTCGAGCTTGAGGACGACGCCGGGCTTGTCCGGCACGACGCGCTCGTGGCTGCGGCCTTCCGGCAGGCCGAGGATCTCGTGGTTGGCGAGCCATGTGAGCTGCGAGGCGAGCTTGTCGCGCTTGCGCGGCGTCGCCGACAGCCGCACCGCGAAGCCGCCCTTGGTGTGCCGCGCCACCACACCTTCGATGCGCCCGATGAATTCGAGATAGAGGACGACGCGCTCGCCGATCTCACCCTGGACCGCGCAGGTCAGGCGGACACCGCCGGGGGACATGTCGACGGTCTGGCACGGATATTCGCGCCGGTCGGACAGCATGTATCGCCCGAGGACCGCGACCTTGACGCGCTGATGCTGGCGCATGTCGGACGCTTCGTTGCCGACACCACGAATCCTGAGGGTCTGGAGTGGGCCGCCATCCACCGCGAGCATGCCTAGATCAGTCGTCGAGAATCCATCGTAGGTTGAATCATAAGAGGCACCGGTTACGGAAAGCCTTCACCGGACGAAAGATTGGGAATCCAGCGCGCGAAATCAGGCGCGTCCGCCCGGATGGACCATCAGGTGCCCACGCCGGACCGGGGCATCTTCGGGCATCAGGGCGCGGCGCAGGCCCTCGTGCGGACCGGCCGGCGGCCGGGCGCCGCGGTTGCGCGGGGCGAGGATGCGCAGCGACGTGGTTTCCGCTCGCTCCACCGGCTTGAGGCCGAGCCAGGGCGGCGCGCCGGTGAAGCTCAGCGCCCCGAGGGCCCGGACATGGGGGCGGCCCCGGTGGCGCAGGGGGAGCAGGAGAAGTTCGAGATCGACCCCCTCCTCTGCGCGGTTCACGCCGCGCAGGCCCGCCACGACGCCGAGCGTATCGAGGGCGACCGTTTCCGCGAGACGCCATGCGTCCCCGGCCCGGTCACCCCAGAGGGCGGAGAAGGGTTGCCCGCGCAGCTCCCTTCCATACAGGGCGCAGACGCGCGTCCCCGCGAGGCGGATGACGGCGGAGCGTGCCGGCACGTCCAGCTCCAGGATCAGGCTGTCCGCCAGGAGATGGCGGATCTCGCCGGGCTCGATTTCCGCCCGCTCGGGGGCGGCACGATCACCGCGGAGCTTTTCCCAGTAAGCGTGAAGCAGATGACTTGTGGGATGCTTCATGTGTGTCCCGGATCGGTACAAATGTGCCTCGAAGATGCCCGTTCCGAGACGTCCGGAAGACGTCCCCGACCGCGCATCGGGCGGTTACCGGCCCTTTCCGCAATCCCTATGCCCTCGGTCGCGCCGATGCATCCGGCGAGTTACGCTTTGGTTAAGGTTGATCGCCACTGAAGCCTGTGACGATCCACACAACGCAACCCTGAGAAGGGTTTGCCCCCTCGGGATTCCACCTGAGAGAGCATCATGGTCTTGCCTGCAACCACATGTCGGCAACATGTGGGGCCATGGACGCTTCGCCCGACTTCCCCCGCCAGAGCCGCGCACCCGTTTTCAACATGCCCGGCGTGGTCACCGCCTCGATTGCGGTGCTCATCGTCATCCAGGCGATTCGCGAGTACCTGCTCTCCGACGTGCGCGACATCTCGATCGTGCTCGACCTCGCCCTGGTTCCGGCCCGGTGGACGGTGTGGTTCGACCCCTCGCGGGTGGCGGAGGTGATCCAGGCGGCGGGATCGGGCGATGCGCAACTCGGGGCGATGCGCGAGGCCTTCGCCCGCTACGTCACCGGCCAGCAGAGCCTGGAGCCCTGGACGCTGGCGACCTACGCGCTGCTCCACGGCTCGTGGATGCATGTGCTGTTCAACAGCGTCTGGCTCGCCGCCTTCGGCTCCCCCGTCGCCCGGCGCTGCGGGGCATGGCGTTACGGCGCCATCGCGCTCGCCGGCATCATCGCGGGCGGCGTGCTGCACATCCTGATCGACCCCTTGAGCGCCACGCCCCTCGTCGGCGCCTCGGCGGGCATCTCGGCCTTGATGGCGGCGGCCGCGCGCTTCGTGTTCCAGCCTCCGGCCTCGGCCTACGGCGCCCAGCCCTGGCAGGTGCCGGTGCATCGCCCGGCCGAGACCATCCCTGAATTGCTACGCAACCGGACCGCGGTGTCGTTCCTCACGATCTGGCTCGTCACCAACCTGCTCTTCGGCCTCGTGAGCCTGCCGCTGGGAGCCGAGAGCGCCGCGATCGCCTGGGATGCGCATCTCGGCGGCTTCGTTGCAGGCTTCCTGCTCTTCCCCCTTCTCGACCGGAAAAGCTCTCCACGGGCCTGATCACTGCGCGGGTGCCCTTGCCAGGGCGCCGGAACGGCCACACACTCCCGTGATCGAGAGCCGGGACGAACCCGGCCCGATGTCGCAACCGGCGCGCCGGGGCTGACGGCGCGCCCAACCGGCTGAAAGGGAGGGGTCGATGACCGTCGCACGTATTCTGGCGGAGAAGGGAACATCCGTGGCCACCGTGAGCCCGGACAAGACCCTCGGAGACGTCATTCATAGCTTGGCGGAGAAGCGGATCGGCGCCCTCGTGGTCGCCCATGCCGATGGTACGGTGGCGGGCATCGTTTCCGAGCGGGACATCATGCGCGCCCTGGCGCGGCTCGGTGCGGCGACCTTCGACGCACCGGTCAGCGACCACATGACGACCACCGTCACGCACTGCAATCGCTCGGCGACGATTGAGGACGTGATGGAGCTGATGACCAACGGGCGCTTCCGCCACATGCCGGTCTGCGAGGACGGGCGCCTGATCGGCATCGTCTCCATCGGCGACGTGGTCGCCCGGCGGATCGCCACCGTCGAGGCCGAGCATCAGGCCTTGCGGGAATACATCACCACGGCCTGAGCGCGGCCGTCCAAAACGGGACGACTCCCCCTTTCCCCGTCTACGGGGAACGTTGCGGAACTCGGGAGCCGGGACACCCTCACCGTCATTGCGAGCGCCAACGAAGCAATCCAGGGCAGCGGGACGCTTTAGAACGGTGCGTCTCCCTGGATTGCTTCGCTGCGCTCGCAAAGACGAAGGAGCTTTTGAATTTCACCACGATCCCCGCAAGCTGCGAAAGGGGACCCTCGGCGGCCGTCCGGGACGGCTTGCAGAACGCTATTCTACCTCGCCAGACATCTTCAGCAGCCTGCTAGAGCGTTTTCGGTTTAATCTGGCTCATATCCCGCGGCGGCGAAGAAGTTGGCGCATTCGTCTGGCGTGATGGTGTCGATGAGCCGGCCGATGGCCGTCCACAGCCCTTCGACCGTGCGCTCAG
>NZ_JAGEKG010000016.1:0-74263 GCF_049887755.1 Methylobacterium sp. NFXW15
ACTCACCCGTCCGCCGCTGACACCCGAAAGTGCCCGCTCGACTTGCATGTGTTAAGCCTGCCGCCAGCGTTCGCTCTGAGCCAGGATCAAACTCTCACGTTAAAAGAGATTGATCTCAGCTGATCACAACATTTGACAGAGACTCACAACGTTTCGGACGTTTCCATCCAAAACTGTGAGCTTCGAAACGTTGGACAGCTTCGTCTACTCACGATCCAGCTCTCGCCAGATCCGCAAGGACAAACGCCGTCCGCGTTTCTCTTTCTCAGATTCACTTGTCAAAGAACCTGCCCGTCCGGGCCGGTGTTCTTCCTATAACAACTTCGAATGACCTTGGCAAGCGCCCCGATTACTCGATTTCGTCTTCGGAAGTCTGCCCCGCCGTGCCGCGATTGCTTGCCGGCCGCGTCGGGAGGCGGTCGTATAGGCTGGCGCGATCAGGGTGTCAATCGCGCCCAACCCCACAAAACCAAAAATCTCGAGCCGGCTCGGGAACCGCCGACCCACACCACAACCGCCGCAACCCGCAGATGGCCCCGCAACGCACCACACGCGAGAGGCGAAGCCCGCGACATACCGACTGTCCCTGTCGCTCGATGGAGAAGTGTTTTGCTCTCCCCATGCCTCGACGGGCGGAAGGCGCACGCCCACAAACCTGGTCCTAGTGGAACATAGGTCAGTGCGTCGTTTCGCTCATCATTCGAAAAGAGTTGGTCTTCGAAGAGGGAGCGAACCGATGACCGATCACAGTCAACGTCCAGCGGAGTTCGGGGACGATCTTGAGCGTATCGTCGCACAGAAGGTCGAGAAAGCTTTGTCGGACCGGGGGACGACCCGCTCGCCACTCATCGAATACCTACGCCAAGTCGAACAGTTGGCCCGCACCGAGTGCGACCGTCGGCAGACCGTCCAGATCATCGCCTCCGGCCGCAGTGTCCTGGGAGATCGCCGGACCGTCGGCCCGCAGGATGGCCCCTTCGCCCGTCGCTAAGGTTACTACCGTGGCGTGCGCATTCTTTACGGTGGGAAACTCAGGGTGAGTGCTCCCACCGGCTTAACACCCTGCGAATAATAGATTTCTTCGTTTCCACGCATCTTGCGCAAAAAGCCCAGCTGCTCAGCGAGGCTCATCGACCGGCAGGTTCTTCCGATGATCGTCGTGCCCTTCATCGCGTTATGTTTCAGCGTGCCGGTGGCGATGTGCCTCTGCATGCTGTGGATTGCGACGACCGGTCATGCGGATCTCACGCTGATGCCGCGGGAAGCTATGGTGTTGGCGGCATCGACGGCCCTGATCAGCCTCGCGCTTGCCCTCCTCAGCCGGGTGCGGCGTCGCTAACGCAACCCTGCCCTGCCCCTATCGCTCGCCGATCAATCCCGCGTTCGGCTCGCTCACATCCTCGGCTGCGACTGAGGCCTCCTCCGTCGCATAGCGTCCGATCCGTTGAGTGAAGGGCAAGCGCAGGGTGAAGCGAAGTCCCGTCGGGTCGAATGCCATCTCGGTTCTCGCGCCGAGCTCGTAGGCGAGCATCGTTTCCAGCACTTCGCGCCCGAAACCGCGCCTTACGGGCGCCTCGGAGTCGATGTGCCCTCCCCGCTCGGTCCAGACGAGGACAAGGACCGGGGCTGCATTCCCCTTCTCTATCTGCCAGCACACGTCGACCGTGCCCGACGCCTCATCGAGGGCGCCATGCTCGACGGCATTGCTCGCGAGTTCATGGATCGCCAATGCCAGCACCTGCGCCGCCCCCGGCCGCAGCCGTAGAGCGGGGCCTTCGATGAAGGCGCGCTCGCCCTCGCGAACGAGATGGAACATCAGTTCCTCAGAGACGAGGAGATGCAGGTCGGCCTCTCCAAACGCATCCGTGCGGGCGCGCATCCGCATCAGGGAGTCGAGTCGCCCCTCCAGATGGGCAACGTAGCTCTCGACATCGCTCGCCGTCTCGGCCGAGCGGCGCATGACCGCGCGGAGGAGAGCGACCGTGTCGCGCAGGGCGTGGCGCAAATGGTCCGAGACGCCGACCTCATCGAGGCGGCGGCGGAGGCGGGCATTGTCTGCTTCCACCGCCGCTAGCCGATCGTACACGTCTCCTGGGATCGTCATCCGCCGTCTCTCGGCATCATCAACCTCGTGGGCAACTCGCTGGCGCCCTATTTTCGTCATGCCTCGGCAGGCCGCGGATCCGACCCCACCGTGAAATGCAGGTAAGACGCATCGAAATGTGCCAGCTCCGCCAACCGCGCCGGATCGTGGATCGTCAAGCGGCGGCTGCGGAGGGTGATGAGGCCCTGCGCGCGCAGTTCCTGAAGCGTCCGGTTGATGTGCACGCTGGTCTGTCCAAGCGAATGGGCGAGATCGTGCTGCGTCAGCGGGAGTGGGCAACTGGTGCGCGTCGCGAGGCCGATGGCGGAAAGCCGCGTGTGCAATTCACAGAACAGGTGGGCGAGGCGTTCGATGCCCGAGCGGCACCCGAGGCTGACGGTCCATTCCCGCTGGATCGCCGCCGTGGCGAGAGCTTCGCGTTGAAAGGCTCGGTCGAGAGCGGCGCTGCGCGCGGCCAAGTCCTGTAGCACCGGCCCGGGAATCTGCGCGTAGACCACGGGGGTCAGCGCACTGATCGCGTGGTCCATCTGGTCGAGAAGGAAAACATGGGGGTCGCAGGGATCCCCCGGCAGAAGAAGCGAGACGATCTGGCGGCGCCCATCCACGAGTTGCCGCGACCGGCAGGCCCAACCTTCCAGAATGACGTTGACTGCGTGTGGATCCTCGCCCTCATCGATGATGTCGGTGCGGGCGGCGATGCTCCGGGCCGGGCCAAGCGCCTCCGAAAGCCACATCCGGTCGGCGACCGAAAGCGGAACGTAGCGCGCCAGCTTTGCCGCGAGCGGATCGTGCATCGAATCCCAAGCGTCCAAAATCAAGCAGGATCATACCCGATCCGATTTCCGGCACACTCAAATGGATCAGTCGAAAGCTTCTCCTCGTTCCAGAAGATAGAATTGATACCGCATGGGCCCCTACGCTTTTCGTGTTTTCCAGATGCGCGAGGCGACATCGGCGTGAACGGTGAGGGCGGCATGAAGATCGGGAGCGGCGTCGCGCCGTCCCTCCCGGATCGCTAGAACGAGGCCGGCCGGGTCATCGGCGCCGACAAGATCGGCGCCCGACGCTGCGAGGGCATGGGCGTCCCCAATCTCGCGCGCGGCGATGCCGAGGGCGTTGGCAACCATCAGCGCCACGTAGCGCGGGCGGCCGGTGAGACCCGGCAAAACCTCGTCGGTGAGGGCTTTCCGGGCGGCTTCGATCAGGTCGGCGCCGGAGGGATCGTCACGCATTCGGAAGGCTCCGTTATCGCGGCCAGGCGGCGGGGGCGGTGGCGGCGAGGATCGCCTGTTCCAGTTCCGGAACCATGCGGCCGGTCAGGGCGAGTTCGAGGGAGAATTCGCGGCCCGAAACGTGGCGCGCCCCCTGCTCCAGGGCGATCACCGCCCAGCGCAGATGCGCCATCACCTCCCAGTAGGTAACCCGCTCACGCTCGACCGGTCGGCCGCCACCTTCGTGGTAGCCGCGCTCGAAGGCCTCACGCGATCCGATGCCGCCCGCTTCCTTGTCGAGACGGCCGAAGCGCCAGCAGGCGGCACAGAACCAACCGAGATCCTGGGCCGGATCGCCCCACCCGGAGAATTCCCAATCGAGGATGGCGGTCAGGCCCGTCTCATCGACCATGTAGTTGCCGGTGCGGAAGTCCCGATGAACGAGGGACGGCGCCGGGCAGGCGGGCGCGCTCACCTCGGCCCAGCGCAGGCCCCATTCGATAGCGGGCCGCTTGGCGCCGATCCCATCCAGGCTTTCGCGGAGGCGTGCAATCTCGGCCCTGGCCGGCTCCGGCTCGGGCGGTCCGAGGAAGGCGAGGCCCGGCGGTGGATCCTGGCGCGGGTCGAGCACGCGATGGATCTTCGCGAGTTCGCGTCCGAGGTCTTCCGCGAGCTTCTCCCGGTCTCCGCCGAGGGTGAGATCCTTGGCGATACGCGGCCCGAGACCGACGCCCGCCACCAACCCCATCAGGGCGAAGGGCGCGCCGATCACCGACGCGTCCTCGCAGAAGCCGACCGGCTCCGGCACGCGCACCCCCGCCGCGTGGGCAGCTTCGAGAAGGCGGAATTCCTCGCGCCGGGAGCGGCTGGAGGCGATGGTGGCGGGCGCGTCCCGGCGAAGGACGAATTCGCGCGTCCCCTCCCCGATCCGGCAGCGGATCAGCCGATTCTCCTGGATCGACCCGCCGCCCAGGGCGCGGCTCTCCTCGATCGTGGCATCGGGTTCCCCGAGATGCGTGGCGATCCAGGCGCTGAGCCGCGTCTCATCCATGGTCTAGAGCCCCGAAACGAGGTGGCCACCATCGGCGGCGAGAACCGAGCCGGTCATGTACGACCCGGCATCCGAGGCGAACAAAAGGAGTGCGCCATCGAGTTCGTGTGCCTCGCCGAGGCGCCGCTGGGGCACTCGCTTGATCAACGCCTTGCCCGGCTCGGACTCGAAGAACGCGGCGTTCAGTTCGGTCCGGACGTAGCCCGGCGCGAGGGCGTTCACGCGGATGCCGTGGCGCGCCCATTCGAGGGCGAGGCTCTTGGTCAATTGGATCACGGCGGCCTTGGAGGCGGCGTAGGGGGCAAGCCCCCCGGCGACCCGCAGGCCGAGGATCGAGGCGACGTTGACGATGCTGCCCCCCTGCCCCGCCGCGACCATGCGCTTGGCGGTCGCCTGGGCGACGAGGAACACGCCCTTCAGATTGGTGTCGAGCACCCCGTCCCACTCACTCTCGGAGAGGTCGAGGGCGGGGGTCGTCGCCGTGACGCCCGCATTGTTCACGAGCACCGCCACGGGGCCGAACCGCTCCTGCGCTCGATCGAGGGCCGCCTCGATGCTGGCGCGGTCGGTCACGTCCATCACCAGGGCCTGGGCCTGCCCACCCACCCCCTCGACGCTGGCGACGGTCTCGGCGAGCGCCCCCGCCCGGCGGGCGGCGAGGGAGAGGTTCGCCCCCGATCTCGCCAGAAGGCCCGCGAAATGGCGCCCGAGCCCGCTCGATGCGCCGGTCACCAGGACATGACGGCCCGTGAGATCGAAGATGCCGCTCATGGATACCTCACTGCACGCGTTCGAAGGCGACCGCGATGCCCTGGCCGCCGCCGATGCACATGGTGGCCAGACCGTAGCGGCCGCCGGTCCTGGCGAGTTCGTACAGCGTCTTAACCGCGATGATCGCCCCGCTCGCGCCGATCGGATGACCCAGCGCGATGGCACCGCCGTTGGGGTTCACCCTGTCCGGATCGAGGTCGAGGGAACGCGAGACCGCGCACGCCTGCGCCGCGAAGGCCTCGTTCGACTCGATCACGTCGAAATCGGAGGCGCGCAGGCCGGTGCGCTCGAAAAGGCGGCGTACCGCGGGGACAGGTCCCATGCCCATCTCGGACGGATCGACGCCCGCATAGGCGTAGCCGACAATGCGGGCCAGCGGCTTGGCGCCGTCGCGGGCCGCCTTCTCGGCGCTCATCAGCACCAGGGCGGCGGCGCCGTCGTTGAGGCCCGAGGCGTTGCCCGCCGTGACGCTGCCGGTCTTCGCGAAGGCCGGGCGGAGCTTCGCCAGATCCTCGGCGAGGGTGGCCTTGGGATGCTCATCGGTGTCGAAGGGCACGGTCTCACGCTTGCGCTGAACCGGAATCGACAGGATCTGATCGCGGAACCGGCCCTCGGCGATGGCCTTGGCGGCCCGCGCCTGGCTCAGCGCCGCGAAAGCGTCCTGATCCTCGCGGGAGATGCCGTAGCGGCTCGCGATGTTCTCGGCGGTGACGCCCATATGGCCGTGGCCGAACGGATCGGAGAGCACGCCGATCATGTAATCGACGCCGCTGATATCGCCCATCTTCTGGCCGAACCGGGCCGCCGACAGAAGATGCGGCGAACGGCTCATGCTCTCGGCGCCACCCGCGACCGCGGCCTCGGCATCGCCGAGCATCACGGCCTGCGCCGCCGAGACGATGGCCTGCAGGCCGCTGCCGCAGAGGCGGTTGACGGTCAGGGCGGGCACCTCCTGCGGGATGCCGCCCTCCATCGCTGCGACGCGGGCGATGTAGGCGTCGCGCGGCGTGGTCGGGATCACATGGCCCAGGACGACGTGGCCGATCTCCTCTCCCTTGGTCCCGGAGCGCGACAGCGCCTCGGCGACGCATTTCGCGGCGAGTTCGGCCGGGGGGATTGCGGCGAGCGCGCCGCCGAAGGTGCCGATGGCCGTGCGCACGGCGCCGGTGATGACCACGTCCGTCATGAAGACCGTTCCCTTATTTTTCTGGCGCGCCAGTGCGCGTCTCCCCTCCCCGCAGGGGGAGGAGAGGCTCAAAACCCCTATTCCCCCACGTCCCATGTCCAGAACGCATCGCCCTCGGCCTCGAGGTTGCGGTTCAGAACCATCTTGTGGACCTCGTCCGCCCCGTCCACGAGCCGGGCCTGGCGGGCGTAGCGGTAGATCCATTCGAGCGGGGTATCGGTGGAATAGCCTCGCGCGCCGTTGATCTGGATCGCCGTGTCGGCCGCCGCGTGAAGCAGGTTGGCCACATGGACCTTGGCCATGGACACCTCCTTGCGGGCGAAGCTGCCCTGGTCGAGCGCCCAGGCGGCCTTGGCCACGAGGAGGCGGCCGATCTCGATGCGCATGGCGAGGTCGCCGAGCATGAGCTGGATGCTTTCCCGGTCGGCGAGGCGTACGCCGAAGCCTTGGCGCTCGGCCGCATAATGGCGGGCGATCTCGACGCAGCGCTTCGACAGTCCGAGCCAGCGCATGCAATGCGTGAGCCGCGCCGGGCCGAGGCGGATCTGCGTGAGCTTGAGCCCGTCGCCTTCCTTCATCAGCACATCGCTCGCGGGGATTTCGAGCCCCTCGAACGCGATCTCGCAATGGCCGCCATGCTCCTCGGGACCCATGATCCCGATGCGGCGGACGATATGCCAGCCGGGGCTGTCCCGGTGGAACAGGAAAGCGGTGAGGCCCTTGCGGGCGTCGTCCGAAGTCCGCGCCATCAGGATGAAATGGGCCGCATCCTCGGCGCCGGTAATGAACCACTTGCGGCCGGTCACGACGTAGGTATCGCCCCGCCGCTCGGCGCGGGTCTGGATCATGCCGGGATCTGAGCCGCCGCCGGGATGGGGCTCCGTCATGGCGAAGGCCGAGCGGACCTCGCCGCGCACGATCGGATCGAGCCAGCGCGCCTTCTGCTCGGGCGTCGCGACTTTCTCCAGCACCATCATGTTGCCGTCGTCGGGGGCGGCCGAGTTGAACACGACCGGCCCGAAGATCGAGCGGTTCATCGCCTCGTAGCAGACCGCCATGCCGACCTTGTCGAGACCCGCTCCGCCGGTCTCCGGTTTGAGCTGGAGGCACCACAGCCCCTCCCCGCGGGCGAGGCCGCGCAGGCGCTCCAGCTCGGGCAGGGAAATATTGCCGTGCCCATCGTAGGCGGCCGGGTTTCGCTCCACCGGGATGATGTGCGTGTCGACGAAGGCCGTGATGCGCGCGCGGTATTCCTCGACGCGCGGGGAAATCGTGAAATCCATGATGGTCCCGTTGTGAGGCCCGTGCCCGTATGATGTGGGGCGTATGCCATGTTGGGAAGAGCCGACGCCTGACAGATCGAAGCGGCGCGGTTTCCGATGGTACGCGGAATCGTGTAGGGGTCTCGCCTCCTTCGCCCCCGGCCGGGGCACGTTCTTCCTCATCGGACACGGCATGCAAGCGGTCCTGAACGCGGCGCTGCCGATCTTCGCGCTGATCCTCGTCGGCTTCCTCTGCGGACGGTTCGGGGTCTTCACGCGGGAGGCGACCGACAACATCAACCGCTTCGCGATCTATCTCGCCCTTCCGGCGCTCATCTTCTCGACCATGGCGAGGATCACCCCGGCCGAGATCGGGCAGGTGGGGTTCTCGGCGGCCTTCGCCCTCGGCATCGCCGCGACCTTCACCCTGGCTTACGGCCTCGGGCGGCGCCGGGGCGGGTCCGTCGCGGATGCGAGCATCGAGGGGCTGGATGCCGGCTACAGCAATGTCGGCTTCATGGGCATTCCGCTCTGCCTCCTGGTCTTCGGACCCGAGGGGCTGCCCGCGGCCGTGATCGCCACCCTGTTCACCGCCTGCGTCCTGTTCCTGACGGCCATCGTGATGGTGGAGTTCGACCTGCGGCGGGGCGTCGACCGGCGCAGTACCGTGAAGCGGGTGCTGCTCTCCCTGCTGCGGAACCCGCTCTTCCTCGCACCCATCGCCGGGCTCGCGGTGGGGCTCACCGGCTTGGCCGTGCCCCTGCCCCTCGACACCTCCGCAAAGCTCCTCGGCGGCGCGGCCTCGCCCTGCGCGCTGATCTGCATCGGCCTGTTTCTGGCGCAGGAGAGCGGAGTGGCCGGAGACCGGCGCCTGATCGGGCTTCTCGTCGGGCTGAAGCTCGTCGTCCACCCGGCGGTGACGGCCCTCCTCGTCTTCTATGTCTTCCCCGTGCCGCCGCTCTGGGCGCGGGCGGCGGTGCTGCTCAGCGCGCTGCCCATCGGCTCCGGCCCCTTCACCCTTGCCAAGCTCTACGGCCTGCAGGCGGGTGTCACGTCGGGGGCGATCCTCGTCTCGCACCTCGTCTCGGTCGTCACCGTCTCCGCCCTGGTGGCGTGGCTCGGCTGAGCCTGACGTGACGAGGCTGGATATCCACGTTGGCCGGTTCACTGGCAGAGCCGTCGCGGATATGGGAGTGTTTTCGCGCGGTGACCGGGACAACCCGGCCCCGGCCCCGGACAGGGCCTTTTGGGAGGATGGCGATGGACATCGCGGCGGTGGAAGCTGCGGGCGCGGGCGCTCACGGGATCGGTCTCGATGGCCCGCCCCTGCGGACCCGTGGCTGGCTGAAGGTCCTCGACGACGCCATCGGCTGGCTGGTTGAAATCCCCGCCGCCCTGCTCGTGCTCGCGGAGATCGGCGTGCTCCTGTCGGGTGTGGTCAGCCGCTACGTCTTCCACCAACCGCTGATCTGGACCGACGAACTCGCCGGCATCCTGTTCCTCTGGCTCGCCATGCTCGGCTCGGTCGTCGCCTTCCGCCGGGCCGAGCACATGCGCATGACCGCCATCGTCGCCATGGCGGGACCGCGCACCCGCGCCTTCCTCGAAACGCTGGCCCTGGTCGCGGGCCTGGTCTTCGTCAGCCTCGTCCTGCACCCGGCCTACGAGTTCGCCAGCGAAGAGGTCTTCGTCCAGACGCCTGCGCTGGAGCTCAACAATGCGTGGCGCGCCGCCGCCTTGCCGATCGGCTTCGGGCTGATGCTCGTCATCGCCCTGATCCGACTGCTCGAAACGGCCGACTGGAAGATCACCCTCGCTGCGCTCGTCACCGGCGCCGCCCTGGCCGGTGCGCTCGTGGCGCTGCAGCCGTTCCTGGCCGGGCTCGGCAACATCAATCTGCTGCTGTTCTTCGTGCTCGGCGTCGGGATGCTGGTCTTCTCCGGCGTGCCGATCGCCTTCGCCTTCGGGCTCTCGACCTTCGCCTACGTGACGCTGACCACCGATGCGCCGGCCATGGTCGTGGTCGGCCGCATGGACGAGGGCATGAGCCATCTCATTTTGCTCGCCGTGCCGCTCTTCGTGTTCCTCGGCCTGCTCATCGAGATGACCGGGATGGCCAAGGCCATGGTCGGCTTTCTGGCGAGCCTGCTCGGCCACGTGCGCGGGGGCCTGCACTTCGTGCTGGTCGGCGCGATGTACCTCGTCTCCGGTATCTCGGGCTCGAAGGCCGCCGACATGGCTGCCGTCGCCCCCGTTCTGTTTCCGGAGATGAAGGCACGCGGCGCCAAGGAAGGCGACCTCGTGGCCCTGCTCGCCGCGACCGGCGCGCAAACCGAGACGATCCCGCCCTCGATCGTGCTGATCACGATCGGCTCGGTGACGGGCGTATCGATCACCGCCCTGTTCACCGGCGGCCTGCTGCCGGGGCTCGTGCTGGCGGTGACGCTCTGCGCCCTGGTGTGGTGGCGTTACCGGCACGAGGACCTGAGCCACGTCGCCCGGCCCTCGCGAGGGGTGATCGGGCGGGCCTTCCTCGTGGCCCTGCCCGCGCTCGCGCTGCCCTTCGTGATCCGCTACGCGGTGGTCGAGGGCATCGCGACGGCGACCGAGGTCTCGACCATCGGCATCGTCTACTCGGTGCTGGCGGGCTTGCTGATCTACCGCTGTTTCGCCTGGGCGCGGCTGTACCCGATGCTGGTGACGACGGCGGCGCTGTCGGGGGCGATCCTGCTGATCATCGGGGCCGCGACGGGCATGGCCTGGGCGCTGACGCAGTCCGGCTTCTCGCAGACGCTGGCGGTGGCGATGAAGAGCCTGCCGGGCGGGTCGCTCGGGTTCCTGATGGTCTCGGCGGTGGCATTCGTGATCCTCGGCTCGGTGTTGGAGGGGATCCCGGCGGTGGTGCTGTTCGGGCCCCTGCTGTTCCCGATCGCGCGGTCGGTGGGCGTGCACGAGGTGCACTACGCGATGGTGGTGATCCTGGCGATGGGCGTGGGCCTGTTCGCCCCGCCGTTCGGGGTCGGGTACTACGCGGCCTGCGCGATCAGCCGGATCCACCCGGATGCGGGGATGCGGCCGATCGTGGGCTACATGCTCGCCCTGCTCGTCGGCCTGCTCGCCATCATCCTCGTGCCCTGGTTCTCCACGGGGTTCCTGTAGGAGCCGATCAGCGCTCCGTCAGCGCGCTGATCTCGATGACGAACTTGCGCCGCATCGCCCGCGAGAAATCGCCGTAGCCCGCTGCGGCGAGGAGGAACGAGGTCGGCCCGCCGACCACATGGGCGCGGTACCATTGCTCCAAACTCGTCCGGTCCTGCGGTAGCGGGGTCGGACGCAGGCCATAGCCGGGGGCGCGATAGGCGCCCGCACCGACCACGTCGTTCTCCCCCGGGACGAGGATCGGCAACCCGTTGATCGTCGCCCCGAGGGCGAGGACGTCGTTGCGCTCGGCCTCCATGGCATCGGGGTCGGTGCAATTGTCGATACCGTCCCCCGACACGTCCACGACGATCCGGTCTGCCGCCATCGGCATGGCGGGGATGACGCTGGACGCCACGGTGCGGAACATCTGCCCGATGCAGGTGAATTCCCCTGCTTGCCGCGGCGTGGCGCGCACGGCTGCCGCTGCGGCCTCGGCGTCGGCCTTGTTGGCGATGCGCCGCCACGGCACCGGCATCCCGGCCCGGTCGGCCCAGGTCACCATCGCGAACAGGATGCCGCCGGGATTACCAGTGATGGCCGCGAGCACGCCCTGATCCTCGAGGGCCTCCGCGATGCCCTCCATCTGGAGCTTGAACCGCGCGTCATCGACCGATTGCGACACGTCCACCGACACGATCAAAGCCGTAGCGACGGATTCCGCCGCCGCCGCAGGCGGGGCGGTCGCGAGGAGACCGGCGCAGGCCGCCGCAGCGAGACGCCGGATCATGCCTTCTCCGCGAAACGCACGGTGCAGCCCGGATACCCCGCGACGAGCGCTCCGCCCCGCTCGCGCCCGAGCACCATGCAGGCGGTGGACAGGCCATCCGCCAGAAGCCCAGACGGAGCCGTGACCGTCACCGAGGACAGGCCTTTCGGCGAACGCCCGGTGGCTGGATCGAAGATGTGGTGGTCGGAGTAGTCCGGCGAGAAGGCCATGTTGTAGTCGCCCGAGGTGGCCGCGAAGCCGGTGAACGGGGTGATCACCGCCGCGACCTCGCCCTTGTGGCGAGGATCGGCGATGCCGAGGCGCCAGGGCGATCCATCGGGATGGGTGCCGAGGGCGCCGAACTCACCCGTGTCGACGAAGGCATCCGCGATGCCCCGGCGCGTGAGTGCGGCCATCACTACATCGGCCGCATAGCCCTGGACGACGGCGTTCAGCGTCACCTCCGTGCCCGGCTCCAGCACGATCGCATCCGGCGACGCCCTCACCTTCCGCCAGCCGATCCGTGCCAGGCAGTCCCGCAGAACCGCATCGCCGGGCCGCCCTCCCGCCTCGGCCGCGCGCGACCAGAGGGGCCAGAGAGGCTGAACCGTGGGATCGAACGCCCCGCCGGTCTTTGAAGCGAGATCCAGGGCGAAGGACAACAAAGCGGTGAGATGGCCGGGGGGCGCATCGAGCCGCCCTTCCCGGTTGAGGCGAGAAAGCGCGCTGTCTGCCCGAAACAGGCTCGCTTCGTGCTCCACGGCCCGCATCGCGGCCACGCCCTCGGTCAGGGCAGCCTCCATCCCCTCCAAATCCGTTCCGGCGACGGTGAGGGAGATCGTCGTGCCGAAAGCGAGCCCGACCCGGCTGCGCGCCACCAGGCCCCGACCGGTGGCGAGAGCATGGAAGGCGCCGAGCCCGGCCGCCGAGGCAGCCAGACCGCAGGCGCCGAGCACGGCGCGGCGGCGTGTGGTCCGGGTGCTCATCGGACCGTCGCTGGGCGCGGCATGATCCGCTTGGCGTGGCGCCGGGCCACCACCTGCGGCACGCACTGGCCGGGATCGTGAATGATCGTCACGCAATCCATGCACTGGAAGCACTCGGGGTAATCGACCTGACCGCTCTGGGCGATGGCCCCGTAGCGGCAGCGGACCTTGCAGAGCTGACAGGGTGTGCCGCACTCGGCCCGGCGGGGAATCCAGTTCAGGATCCGCACGCGCCCGGCCACTGCGAGCGCCGCGCCCAGGGGGCACAGGTAACGGCAAAACCCTTTGTAGACGAACAGGTTGAGCACCAGCAGCCCGACCGCGTAGGCAACGAAGGGCCAGCTTCGCACGAAGGACAGGGTGATGGCCGTCTTGAACGGCTCGACCTCCGCCATGGCATCCGCGGCGGGCAGCCCTGCGGCGGTGGCCGCGAGGAGACCCGCGAGCACCCCATACTTCAGCTTGCGCAGCGGCCCGTCGAGGGCGGGCGGCACGGTGATCTGTCGGATGCGCAGGGGGCGCGCGAGCCACGCGACGAGTTCCTGCATCGCCCCGAACGGGCAGAGCCAGCCGCAGAACGTGCCCCTGCCCCACAGGACGAGGCTGAACAGCACGAAGGCCCAGAGCACCAGCGAGGGCGGATCGTAGAGCAGGAACGCGAAATCGTGCGTGTGCAGGACCGCCCGCACCAGCCCCATCAGGGTGACGATCGAGAGCTGCGCCTGCGCGACGTAGCCGATGAAGCCGACCGTGACGGCGAGGAAGGCGAGCCGGAAGACCGGAAACCGGCGCGCGTCCGCAACGAGTCCCTTCTGCCGCGCCAGAACCGGCACGAGGAGCGCCAGCATGGCACCTATCCCGGCGAGCGTCGGGATGCGCGCGCGCCAGGATTCCGTCCAGTCCGGCCCGTCCTGCGCCGCGACACGAACGAACAGGTCACCCGGCAGCTTGGTTTCCACAGTGAAATCGCGGGCGATCTTCTCCGACAGAATCTGGCCGCGCTCCCGAACGATCTTCTGCACCACGGTGAACGGCGCGGATGGATCGAACCCAGCGGCGGAATCGATGCGCAGGATCGTCCAATCACCGGGGGGCAGGCCCTCCGTGAGGCCCGCGCCCCGCCGCTCGACGGCCATATCGCGGGCATTCACGACGAGGCCGCCCTGCGCGACCGAGATCCGGTCGGGCACCGCGCCGAGGATGAAGGTGTCGCCGAGTGGGTTCTCGGGCGCGTCGACCGGGCCCGCGTTCAGCACCATCAGGGCGTGTCCACCAGGGCCGAGTTCGCGGGTCAGCGCCTCGAACCGCTTCGGCCCCAGGAGGTTGCGGCCGATCGAGGGTACATCGAGCAGGGCGACGTACAGATCGCTGAGCACATCCTCCGGCGCGCCCTCCCCCGCCTCCTCGACGCCCGTCCCGCGGAAGGCGCGGGTGGCTTCCGCCCGGGTGACGGTGAGGCGACGGACGAAGCCGCGCGCCATCAGCGCCTCAAGGCTCAGGGGCTCGAACAGGTCGGACTTGGCCTCGACGCTGAGGCCGACATTGGCCGCGCCGAAGCCGAGCTTGCCCCGCGCCACCGCAAGGGCCGACGCCAGTACGGACTGGTTGATCGTGCGCGTCGAGGCGGTGGCCATGGCGATGCCATCGACTGTGGTCTGGGGGGCTGCCCCCGAGGCCCGGGCATTGGGCCGCCCCACCCGGATCGGCTGGCGCGCCGACAGGCCGACATACTGCTCCACGAAGGCGAAGAGCGGCTCCGAGCCGAGGCCCTCCAGGAAGACCGGCTCGCGATGCGAGAGCACCTTCACGTCCCGGAACGTGCCGTCCGGTGCGAGGGCGATCAGGAGATCGGCGGGTGTGCCGCCGAAGCCGGGTAACGGCGCGAAATCGATGGATTCGAACGCGTAGGCGAAGACTTCGTACGAGCCCGCCTGCTGCTTGAGAATCGGCCAGACCGGAAGAGCGTCGTCCTTCTCGCCGACGACCAGGGGGGGCGGAAAATAGCGGGCGATCCCCTCGCGGTTCAATTCGCCCGCGACGGCGGGAGACAGCCGCGCGACGACGAGGAGAGCCACGAGCATGGCCATCCATCCGGTGCGCAGAACGCCGGATACTCGCATCCGCAGCCGTCTCCGGGACAGCACCGCGCCGCCCCCCGCGTTTCCTCGATCGTTACCGCCACGATAGGGCCCCCGCGGCGGACCCCGATATTGGACCAAAGGCCAGGGCGGCGGGACGCCCAAAGACGGGCTGTGTCCACGGATCGCCTCGCCGTTTGAGCCTGGCCTGAAGCAGTCGGAAGCATTTCGTTTGTCAAAGCATTCAATCTTCGGTTGTTGATTCGAATATATTCCAACTTAAGCACAGTAAAAAGTTGTTTTAATTATGCAACAGCTGCGTAGTTAGGGTCAGAAACGGAGATTTTCGGTTTTAGAATCGGAAGTCGATGCGCTTAGCTTTGGGCAGCCGGATAGCCACCGACTTGTCGATGCAAAAGCGAGGCGGTGTTCCGGCAGCGGCATTCGCGGAAGTCCGCTCTCAGGGGGCAGACGCGTCGAGGTGTTCAGCATCCGCGGTCATGGCCGAGGAAAGTCTTGGAAGGACGTGCACGGCACGGCAGGTCGAGGCTTTCGAAGGCAGTGTTATTGGAGAAAGCGATGAGATCTATGAAGACTTGGTTGCTCGGTTCTGCCGCAGCACTGGCCACGGTCGGCGCTGCACAGGCCGCCGACCTGGCGGCGAAGAAGGCCGTCCCGGTCGAATTCGTCCGTGTTTGCTCCGCCTACGGCACGGGTTTCTTCTACATCCCCGGCACCGACACCTGCCTGCGCCTGTCCGGCCGCGCCCGCTTCGAGGGTGGCTACCAGACCAGCTACGCTCGCACGAACGGCAACGGTGACACCGCCGGCTACCGTGGTCTCGCCCGCATCAACCTCGATGCCCGCACCCAGACCGGCTACGGCACCCTGCGCGCCTTCCTGCGCGTCGAAGTCGCCTCCCGCACCGGCGGTCCGTACGCTGGTGGCACCTCCGGTACCCAGCAGCGCATCGGCAACGCCTTCGCCGCCCTCGGCCCGGATCAGTTCGGCCGCGCCCAGACCTACGTGAACGCCGACAAGGCCTTCGTCCAGTTCGCCGGCCTCACCGCCGGTCGCGCCTCGTCGTTCTTCGACTTCTACGCCCACGACTTCGAGTTCACCGGCGCCACCGGCGGTTCGGACGTCGCGTCGACCAACCTGTTCGCCTACACCGCGACCCTCGGCAACGGCTTCTCCGCCACGCTGTCGGTCGAAGACCCGACCGCTCGCCGCTCGGCCATCTACTCGCCGGTCGCCCCCAGCGCCACCGTCGCCAACGGCGCGATCAGCTCGTTCGGCGTGACCAACATCCAGGCCCCGATCATCACGACGGTGAACGATGTCGCCGGCAGCACGACGGTCGACGTCATCCAGCGCAACCGGCTGCCCGACTTCGTCGGCGTGCTTCGCTACGATGCCGGGTGGGGTTCGGCGCAGGTCTCGGCCGCGTCGCACGAGCTGAACGTCGGCAACCTGGCGCTCAACACGCCGCTGAATGCCGTCGCTCCGGCCCGTCCGTCCAACCAGTACGGCTACGCCGTCCAGGGTGGCATCAAGGTCAACCTGCCGATGATCGCCGCCGGCGATGCCCTCTATCTGCAGGGCGCGTACGGTTCCGGCGCTCAGATGTACACCGGCTACTGTGCCTACTCGGGCTGCTACAACCAGACCGCCGCGACCATCCAGGGCCAGAAGTTCAGCCAGTTCTTCAACGACGCGACGGTCAACCCCTTCACGGGCCGTCTCGAGAAGTCGGAGAGCTTCACGGTCGCCGCCGCCTACCTGCACTACTGGGCGCCTGAGTGGCGTTCGGCCGTGTTCGGCAGCTACGGCGAGATGAGCTACAGCGCCAACGCCCGCAACGCGCAGGGCCTTGCCTATGCTCAGTTGGGTTCGCCCGCTGGCTACGGTGGCAACGCGGTCGGCGCTCCGGGCACCCGCTTCTTCCAGCTGAGCCAGGCTCTCCGTGACACCTACCAGTTCACGGCTGGCGCCAACATCATCTGGTCGCCGGTGAAGGATCTCGATATCGGTGTCGAGGGCTTCTACACCCAGCTCGGCGTGAAGAGCGGCCGCGTCATCGACATCGACAAGGATCCGACCGCCTACGCGCGCGTCGGCGCCATCAATGCCGGTGGCTCCGTGCGGACGACGAGCGCGGACTCCGTCCAGCAGATCCGCCTCCGCGTCCAGCGCGACTTCTAATTCCGACGACAGACGCACCGCCCCACTTTCCAAGAAGGGGCGGTGCGTCAACGCATGTGGGTAAGCGGTGCTGCCGCATCGTGGAATTATGACTTCCGAACGCAGACGCCGTGGCTGCGAGGCGTATCATTGTCCCGAGCTGTGGGACCGACGCGTTACGCCGCTGGAAAGCCGCCATTGCTCTTGTCGAAATCGAGATAGGCGGTCTCGATCACGATCTGCGTCCGGCTGATGACTTCGAGCTTGCGCAGAATTTCGGATACATGGGCCTTCACGGTCGAGTCGCCGACCTGCAATTCATGGGCGATCTGCTTGTTCAGCTTGCCCTGGCGGATCATCATCAGCACGCGCATCTGCTGCGGCGTCAGGCGTGAGACACGCTCTGCCAGCGGCGATTTGCGGCTCGGCGCCGGTTCCGGCGCGCTCGCGAGATCGGGCGGGGTGAACAGCGCGCCGTTCATCACCTCTGAAATGGCGCGGGTGAGCGTGGCTTTGTCGACCGCCTTCGGTACGAACCCGGACGCGCCACGCTGAAGCGCCTCGCGCATGATCCGCGGATCTTCGAGTCCCGATACGATCAGCACGGGAACACGCGGGAAGCGGGCGCGGATGGTGACGAGCCCATCGAAGCCGGACACGCCCTGCATGGACAGGTCGAGGAGGGTCAGATCGATGCCGGTCTCGCGGCCCAGCACGTCGCAGGCGCTCCGGATCCCGTCCGCCTCGTGCAGCACGGCGTCGGGAAAGGCCAGGGTGATGGCGCTCGCCAGCGCCTCACGGAAGAGCGGATGATCGTCGACGATCAGCAATTGCATCCCGGCTACCCCCGTCTCCGGCCCGTCGGCATGTCGTGCCAGGATCATAGCCTCCCCGGCACCCTGGACAGAAGGGGTCGCGAGCCCGGTCTCCGGCATAGATGTCAGCATGGAATGGGTCGCGCTCATGCCGGCTCGCGGAGGAGATGGGCCCCGGACGCCGCCCCCGTTCGCCGAGCGACCGGGGGCGGTTCGAGTTTGGCGGGACCGCAGAACGATCCCGCCACGCTGCGGTCTGAGAGCAAGGACGCACTCACTTCGTTCCTGCGTCCCTGCCCTAGCTCATTGTCTTTGCATCAATTTTCCAAACTCAGCCGACGCCTTCGTCTGGATCGATGCCTTAGCGCGCCGCAACCTTCTTCGGCAGCTTGAACGCCCAGAAGCTTCCGCCCTGGTTGATGCCCGCCGTGGTCTTGGCGACTTCGCCGCCCCACAGCGGCACCGCGCCGCCCCAGCCGGCGGTGACGCCGACCCATTGCTCGCCGTCCTGCTCCCAGGTGATCGGGGAGGAGACGACGCCCGTACCGACCTGGAACTTCCAGAGCTCCTCGCCGGTCTTGGCGTCGAAGGCCTTCAGGAAGCCCTCGGGCGTGCCGGTGAAGACGAGGCCGCCGCCGGTGGTGAGGATGCCGGCCCAGAGCGGAGCCTTGTTCTTGTACTCCCAGGCGACCTTGCCGGTGGCCGGATCGATGGCCTTGAGCGAGCCGATATGGTCCTCGAAGGTCGGCTTGATGGTGAAGCCCGCGCCGAGATAGGCGGCGCCCTTCTTGTAGTTCACCGGCTCGTTCCAGATATCCATGCCCCACTCGTTGGAGGGGATGTAGAACAGCTTGGTGTCGGGGCTGTAGCCGATCGGGTTCCAGTTCTTGCCGCCGAGGAAGCCCGGCACGGCGAAGACCGATTTGCCCTTCTTCTCCTCGCCGGTGGCCTGGCTCGGATCGCCCGGGCGGTTCTCGTTATTGTAGATCGGGCGGCCGTCCTTATCGATGCCGCTCGCCCAGTTGATCTTGTTCACGAAGGGCGTGGCCGAGATGAACTTCCCGTTCGTCCGGTCGAGCACGTAGAAGAAGCCGTTGCGGTCGGCCGTGGCGCCGGCCTTCACGGTCTTGCCGTCCTTCTGCATGTCGAACGGCACGAACTCGTTCACGCCGTCGAAGTCCCAGCCGTCATGCGGGGTGGTCTGGAAGCCCCACACGATCTCGCCGTTGTCGGGGTTGATCGCGAGGCGCGAAGCCGACCACTTGTTGTCGCCCGGACGCAGCCAGGAGTTCCACGGGCCCGGATTGCCGGTACCGACATAGATCATGTTGAGTTCGGGATCGTAGGTGCCGCCGAGCCAGGTGGCGCCGCCGCCGAACTTCCACATGTCGCCGGGCCAGGTCTCGTTGGTCTTGCCCGTCATGGTGGAGGGCTTGCCGTTCAGCTCGCCCATGTGGCCCTCGATGACGGGGCGCTTCCACACGAGCTCGCCGGTCTCGGCATCGCGGGCCTCGACCCGGCCAACCACGCCGAACTCGCCGCCCGACACGCCGGTGATGATCTTGCCCTTCACGATCATCGGCGCGGCGGTGTAGCTGTAGCCGGACTTGAAGTCGTCGATGTCCTTGCGCCACGCGACCTTGCCGGTCTTGGCGTTGAGCGCCACCAGCTTGGCATCGAGGGTGCCGAAGTAGATGTTGTCCTTGTACAGGGCGGCGCCGCGGTTCACGACGTCACAGCACGGGAGGATGCCTTCCGGCAGGCGGGCATTGTATTCCCACTTCTTCTCACCCGTGCGCGAATCGATCGCGTAGAGGCGCGAATAGGAGCCGGTCACGTAGAGCGTACCGTCCTTCACCAGCGCCTGGCTTTCCTGGCCGCGCTGCTTCTCGCCACCGAAGGAGAAAGACCAGGCCGGGACGAGGGACTTCACGCTCTCTTTGTCGATCGTCTTGAGCGGGCTGTAGCGCTGGCCCTGCGGGCCGAGCCCGTAGGTCACGACGTCGCCGGGGGTCTTGGCGTCGTTGATGATGTCCTGCTCGGTCACCCCGCCGCCTGTGGCGGCTGCGGTCTTCTCGGGCTCCTTGGCCGAGGCGGACAGGCTCGTCGCGCCTGCGGCCAGGGCGGCAAGCCCCACCGCCGCGAGAAACTGCGTGCGCATTCTCATGACATCTCCTCCGGTGAATTCCCTGGCCGATGGGGTTCGAGCCCCTTTGAGCAGACGGCCTTCCGCGAGGGTCAGATTATGACGAGTCTCGCGGCTGGGTTATTGGCCATAAGTCTAATCTTATGGCGATAACCTTAGAAAAGTCGCAGATCTACAAGTATAGAACGCCGTCATCCCGCCGCGGAGGTGCGGCGGGATCTGTCTTTCCCGAATTCCCCCCAGGGGTCAGTAGCCGGACGGGGGGTCGTAACTCACGCCGTGCTTGGCGAAGATGGTCTTCATCGTACCGTTGTCGATCAGCGACGTGATCGTGTCACCGACCGCGTAGCCGAGATCGCGCGAGTCGCTCTTCACGGCACCGCAGAGCTCCCACGAGGTCTTGATCGGCCCGGCCAGTTTCACCTGTGTGATGCCGATGGCATCGCGGGGTGTCTTGGAGGCTGTCAGCGCGCCCTCGATCTCGGACAATGTGCCTGCCAGCACCGGGGTCTCGCCGCCCGTGAACGCCTTTGCGGCCTCATCGAAGCTCTTGAAATGCTTGAGGTTGCCCCGCAGCTTGCCACCATTGGCGGTTAGCAGCATCGCATCCGAGGCGCTGTTGCCCTCAACGGCGATGGGTGTGTCGCCGATATCCCCGAGCGTCTCGAAATCCTCCGTCGCCCCTCGCTTCCAGGCCAAAGCGAGCCGCTGCTGGAGATAGGGGCGCGTCGTGAAGATCTGCTCGTTGCGCTGGGCGAAGATCCGGTCGGCGGGCACGTGCAGCATCACGTCCGAAAGCGCCGACCCGGCGAGATCGCCGCGCCAGAGAGCGAGGCGGAGGTCGCCATCGGAGTTCTCCCCCGCATCCACGAGGCGCAGGTCGAGCTTCACCTTCAGCGCGTCCGCGACGGCCTGGGCGAGGTCGACCTCGATCCCGACGGGCTTGCCGTCCTTCAGGCCGGAGAAGGGGAAGTTGTCCTCGTAGAGCGCAACCCGCAACGTACCGTCGGCACGCACGGCGTCGAGGGGGCGGGACAAGGCCGGGCTCGCAGCCAAAAGCAGGGAGGCCGCCAGCAGGAGGGAGCGCCGTCGCAGTGAAAGGGTCATCCGCGCCGCGCTCAATTGTCGACGTGCTGGGCTTCGATGTAGCTGCGGATGGCCCACAGGCCCTCCTGCGAGATCACCCCGGCGAAGACCGGCATCTTGGTCATGCCATCAATGATCGCGCCGTGGGTGACGCGCTCCTTGAACCACTCGTCGCCTTCCTTGCCCTTCTCGAGGTAGCGCAGGTCCGGGGCGAGGCCGCCGGAAATGACCTCGAGGCCATGGCAGCGTGCGCAGTTCTGGTTGTAGGCCGAGGCGCCGATCTTCACTGCGTGCTCGTTACCGCGATAGGGGTTCTCATCGCGCCACGTGTCGCCGAGGCTCGGCAGGCCATCGGTGTTCACGGGCTGGGGCTGCACGTCCCCGTGGCCGAAAACCGCACCACTGGACACAACGAGCGCAGCGAGAACGCTGCCTGCGAACGCAAGCCTTCTGGACATCGTCTTCCTCCGCAGCGGCCGTGGGCCGTCATTCGCCGTCCATTCGGGCGGCCGGTTGAAGGAAGGCTAGCAAGCGGGCCGCCCCGAACCCATTGTGCTTTGGTATGGATCGGCGGAACGCCTCGTCTTCGCACCTTGGTCCAATATCCCAGGGTGGGTGCTCGCCCTATTCCATGGGGCAACAACGATCTGACGGGCGGAAACGAGACCAGCCGGATGCGGACGGCTACCGAGTGGAACGGCCGGGGACGGCGAGGCGCGCGCCTGAGCGCCGGGCTTCTGGCGGCCTGTCTTCTGCCGCTCCTGTCGGGCGTCTCGGCCCTGGCGGCCGAACCCGTCGCGATCGCCTATCTCGAACGGCGGATCGAGCGGCCGAACCCCCTGAACAATGAGGACCCCGTGCCCGCCGACCAGGGGCGGAAGGGTGCTGAACTGGGCCTGCGCGATTCCAACGCGACGGGCCGTTTCGTGGGCGTGTCCTTCGATCTCGCGAGCAAGGTGGTGGAGCCGGGCGCCGATATCCGCGTGGCCCTGTCCGAACTCCTGTCCGGCAAAGGGCACCCGCGCTTCGTGGTGGTGAATGCCCCCGCCGCCGACCTGCTGGCGCTGGCCGATGCGCCGGAAGCGAAGGAGACCGTCTTCCTCAATATCGGCGCCACGGATACCGCCCTGCGGGATGCCCAGTGCCGCAAGCGGGTGCTGCATGTCGCCCCCTCGCGCGCCATGCTCACCGACGCGCTGGTACAGCTACTCGTGTTCAAGCGCTGGACGCGGATCCTGCTGGTCTCGGGTCCCGATCGAGCGGACGGGCTCTACGCGGAATCCCTGCGCCGGTCCGCGCGGAAGTTCGGAGCCCGCATCGTCGCCGAGACGACCTTCGATGCCCGTGGCGCCGACCTGCGCGACAGCGCCCTCCGGGAATTCGCGCTGGCCACGCGGGGGCCCGAGCACGACGTGGTGGCCGTGGCCGACGAGGTGGGCGAGTTCGGCACCAACCTCGTCTACAATACCGAGTCGCCGCGCCCGGTGGTGGGCACGCAGGGCCTCTCTCCGGCCGCTTGGGGTCGGGCGGTCGAGGCCTGGGCTGCGGCGCAATTGCAGCAACGTTTCAGGAAGCTCGCCAACCGGACCATGGACCCGGTCGACTGGGCGGGTTGGATGGCTGTCCACGCCGTCGGCGAGGCGGCGGTGAAGGTGAAATCCACCGATCCCGAGCCGATCGCGAAGCTCCTGCTCGATCCGGCCTTCGAGGTCGGCGGGTTCAAGGGACGGGCTCTCAGCTTCCGGGCCTGGAACGGGCAGCTGCGCCAGCCGCTCTATCTGCTCTGGCCGGGGGCCGTGGTCGGCACGGCGCCGGTCGAGGGCTTCCTTCACCGCGCCACCGAGCTGGACACGCTGGGCCTCGACCGGCCCGAGAGCGCCTGCAAGGCCTTCGGAGGATGAGATGATCGGCCGTCCGCCCCGGCATTGCTTTGCGGCCTTCGCACTGACGATGGTCGCCCTCTCGGCCGCACCCGCACGGGCTGCGGAGATCTACGTGACCAACGAACGCGACAACACGGTCTCGGTCATCGATACGTCGACCTACACCGTCACGCGGACCTTCGCCGTGGGGCGCCGCCCGCGCGGGGTGGTGTTCTCGAAGGACGGGCGGCGGCTCTTCGTCTGCGCGAGCGACTCCGATTCCGTGCAGGTGATCGATCCCGAAACCGGCACGCTCATCACCGACCTGCCCTCCGGCGAGGATCCCGAGCAGTTTGCCCTGTCCCCGGACGGGCGAACCCTGTTCATCGCCAACGAAAACAACGCCACCACGACGGTGGTCGATGTCGATACCAAACACGTCAAGGCGCAGATCGACGTCGGCATCGAACCGGAAGGCATGGCCGTAAGCCCGGACGGGACCATCGCGGTGACGACCTCCGAGACCACGAACATGGTCCATTGGATCGACGTCGCGACGCTGACGGCCGTCGATGCGACGCAAGTGGATCAGCGCCCGCGCCACGCGGAATTCTCCAAGGACGGCAAGACCCTATGGGTCTCGTCGGAGATCGGCGGCACGGTGGCGGTGATCGATGTGGCGACCCGCAAGGTGGTGAAGACCATTGCCTTCGAGATCAAGGGCGTCGCCTCGGACCGGATCCAACCGGTTGGAATCAGCCTCACCGATGACGGCCGCATGGCCTTTGTCGCGCTCGGCCCTTCGGACCGTGTGGCGGTGGTGGATGCCAAGACCTTCGAGGTGAAGAGCTACATCCTCGTCGGTCGCCGGGTCTGGCATACTGCGCTGACGCCCGAGCAGGACCGGCTCATCACCACGAATGGCGTCTCCGGTGATGTGACCATCATCGACGTGCCCGCGCTGAAGGCGATCAAGACCGTGAAGGTCGGCCGCTTTCCCTGGGGCGCGGCCATCCGCCCCCCGGCATCAGCGGTGGCAGGCAAGTAGAGCGGACACACGAGATTTGCCGGGGGAGCCCACGCTCCGACACCATGCACGATTTGCGCAAACCAATCGGCCGGACATATAGTTCCGGCTACGAGGGCCGCCGCAACAGAGCAGCTCCGAGCGGGAGTAACGCCGTGATCGATGGAACGCGGATGCGTTCGCATCTGTGCGGGATCCAGTCGGCCTGGACCGAGGCGAGCGATGTGCGCGCCGCGGTCTCGGCCGTGGCGTCCCTGCTCGACCGCGAGCGGATCGGGCATCTGCTCGTCTTCTTTTCTCCCTCCTACGATGCGCGCGAACTCGTCGCGGCGGTGGGCGAGCATTTCCCGGGCGTGACGCTCCTCGGATGCAGTTCATCGGGCGGGATCAGCCCGGCGGGTGCCATCGACCGGGGGCTCGTGGCCCTCGCCTTTCCCCGCCAGGGGTTCCGCATCGTCAGCGACGTCCTCCCGCGAATCGACCGGCTCGATGTCGGCAGCACGGCTGCCACCGTCCGCAGCCTGCGCCGGAATCTCGACCAGATCCGGCCTGAGCCCATCCCCGGCAGCCAATTCGCCCTGTCGCTCATCGATGCGCTCGCCAACGCGGAGGAGACCGTGGTCTCGGCCGTGGCCTGGGCGCTCGACGGCATTCCGCTGGTCGGCGGCTCTGCGGGCGACGATCTCGCCTTCGCGGGCACGGTGCTGATCCATGACGGGGCGATTCACACCAACGCGGCGGTGCTGATCCTGGTCGAGACCGATTTCCCGATCCGCATCTTCAAGAGCGACAACTTCGCGCCAACGCAGCGCAAGTTCGTCGTGACGGCCGCCTGCGAGGAAACCCGCCGGGTCCACGAGTTGAACGCCGAACCCGCCGCGCGGGAATACGCCAAGGCGGTCGGACTCGATCCCGAGCACCTGACGCCGATGAGCTTTGCGGCCTATCCCCTCGCGGTGAAGGTCGGCGGTGAATATTATTGCCGCTCGATCAGCCGGGTCGAGGCGGATGGGTCGCTGACCCTTTTCTGCGCCATCAGCGAGGGGGCCGTGCTGACGCTCGCGGAGCCGCACGACATCGTGGAGGCGACGCGGGCCGAGTTGTCCGGCCTCGACGCCACGCTCGGGGGGCTCGATCTCGTGATCGGCTTCGATTGCGTGCTGCGGCGCCTGGATGCCGAGAGCCGACAGGTCCGCCACCGCATCTCGGATCTCTACAGCCGCTACGGTGTGGTCGGGTTCGAGACCTATGGCGAGCAATATCGCTCGATGCATCTGAACCAGACCTTCACCGGCATCGCGATCGGCCGGAACCATCCGGCGTGAGCGGCATGGCCATGGTCGCGGAGGACGGCGAGAGCCGGGAGGCCCTGGCGCGGCGCGTCGAGAAGCTCGAGCGCATCAACGCGTCGCTCATGGCCCATGTCGAACGGACCATGGACCAGCAGGGCGGCGCCTACGCCCTGTTTCAGACCGCGATCATGCTCGAAGGCCGGGTCCGGTCCCGGACGGAGGAACTGACCACGCTCATGAAGAGCCTGGAGACCTCCAACGCGGCCCTGCAGGCAGCGAAGGACGAAGCCGAGACCGCCAACCGCTCGAAGACCCGCTTCCTCGCCGCCGCGAGCCACGACCTTCTCCAGCCGCTGAACGCGGCGCGCCTCTCCCTCTCGGCGCTCGCCGACCTCGCCCCCGGCCCGGAGGCGCAGACCGTCGCAGGCCAAGTCGAGCGGGGGTTGCAGACGATCGAGGACCTGATCAAGGCCCTCATCGATATCTCGAAACTCGATGCGGGAGCCGTGCGGCCGGTCATCAAGCCGGTGCGGCTCGCCGATCTCGTCGCCCATATCGAGACGAGCTTCAGGCCCTTCGCCGAGCGCAAGGGTCTGCGCCTCATCACCCGTGTCGCCGACCTCATGGTGGCCACCGACGTCACGTTGATGCAGCGCATCCTGCAGAACCTCGTCTCCAATGCCGTGCGGTACACGGAGGCAGGCGGCGTGCTGATCGGTGTGCGCCGACGGGGCGGGGTCTGCCGGATCGACGTGGTCGATAGCGGGCGGGGCATCCCGGAGGAGGAGCGCGATCTCGTCTTCGAGGAATTCTATCGCGGAACCGGCGACGGCGAGGATGCCGGGGGCCCGGGCCTCGGCCTCGGTCTTTCCATCGTCCAGCGCATGGCCTCGGCGATGGGCCATCCGATCCGTCTGCACTCGCGGCTCGGCCGTGGCACGCGGATGAGCATCGAAATCCCGCTGGCGGGGGCCGTTCCAGACGCGCCGTCCCATCCTGTGCCGGTCGCCACCACGCTGACCGGCGCCCGGGTTCTGGTGATTGAGAACGACGCCTCGACCGCAGAGGCACTGGAGCGTCTGCTGCGTGGGTGGGACGCCGAGGTCGAGAGCCACCGCGCTCTGTCCGGCGTGGAGGCGTCGCTGCGCGCCGGGATGAAGCGCCCCGACGTGATGGTGATCGACTATCACCTCTCCGACGGCGCCTGCGGCCTCGACGTGGTCGATCATCTCCGGCGGGAACGGGGCTGGTTCACCCCGGTCATCGTCGCCACCGCCGATTACAGCGTCGAGGTCGGACGCCGCGTGGTGGAGGCCGAGGCGGAGCTGATGCTCAAGCCGGTCAAGCCGGCGCAGTTGCGCGCCCTTCTCGCCTACCTGCTGGCCTAATCGGTCTGATACGGACAATTCGAGGCAATCACATTACGCGTTTTGAATTCACGCGTGAGAGAGTGAGCTCGTCAGTCGAGATCCCCCATGATCGAACGTCGCGCTCAAAGCCGCACCAGGATGGATGTCCCGGGGCGCATCTGCCTTGACGAACACCACTCCGTGTCCTGCCTGGTCTACGACCGGTCGGAGGAGGGCGTGCGCGTCACCCTTCCGCAGGCCGACCTTATCCCCGAGACCTTCGTTCTGGAGATCGCGGAGATGCCGGTCGTCTACATCTGCCGCCTCGTCTGGCGGAAGGGTGAGGAGATCGGCGCGCAGCTTCAGGCGGCGTGAGGGGCGGACGTCTTCACCGCTCCCGTGCTTCACGGATGCGGTCGAGCAACTCGACCGCCAGTTCCGCGCGGGTTGCCGGATTGTCCGTCGCACGGCGCAGGACGATGCGGCTGTCCTTGAGGACGAGATCTTCCGCCGCCTGCATCGGCCCCGGCCGACAGCCGGGGCGGAAATCCGCCGCGATGCCCTGCGGGCCGCCGCCGAGCTTGGCGATGCCGAGTTGGCGGCAGGCGGCGCGTAGCCGACCCAGGGTGAACAGGGCGGCGACCGGCTCCGGCATGGCGCCGAAGCGATCCTCCACCTCCGCCGCCAGGGCCTCGATGGCCTCCGCCTCGCGCAGGCGCAGGACGCGGGTGTACAGATCGAGCCGGATCTCCGGCTCCGGCACGTAGGAATCCGGGATGATCGCGGCGAGGCCGAGGGCGATCTCCGGCGTCCAATCCTCGGCGGGCAGTCCCTTGGCCTGCATCAGCGCGAGTTCGAGCAGGTGGCGATACAGGCCGAGCCCGACGAGCTTGGCATGACCGGCCTGATCCTCCCCGACGAGATCTCCCGCTCCCCGCAGGTCGAGGTCGCGTGCGCTGATGGCGAAGCCCGCGCCGAGGCGGTCCATGGCTTCGAGCGCACGCAGGCGCTGCTCGGCCGCAGGGCTCGGCGGCGCGGCCGGATCGCTCAGGAGATAGACGACACCGCGCCGCTGGCCCCGTCCGACCCGCCCGCGCAGTTGGTGAAGCTGCGCCAGTCCGAACCGGGCGGCATCCCAGACGAGCATCGTGTTGGCGCGGGGCACATCCAGACCGCTCTCGATGATCGCCGTGGCGAGGAGCACGTCGCCCGACCCGTCCGCGAACCGGACCATGGTCTCGTCCATCTCGGCGGCCTTCAACTCACCGTGTGCGACGGCGATGTCGAGATCCGGCACCAGCTTGCCGAGACGTTCCTTGAGAGGGGCGATGTCCTCGATGCGCGGGCACACGACGAAGCTCTGGCCGCCCCGGCGGTGCTCCCGGACCAGGGCCTCGCGCAGGGTCTCGTCCTCGAAGGCGGTGACGATGGTCCGCACCGGCTGGCGCAACGCGGGAGGCGTCGCCAGCACGCTGAGACTTTGCAGTCCGACCAGAGCGGATTGCAGGGTCCGCGGGATCGGCGTCGCGGTGAGCGTGAGCACGTGGCCTCCGGCCGCAAGGCGGCGTAGGTCGGCCTTCATCTTGGCACCGAAGCGCTGCTCCTCGTCGATCACCGTGAGGCCGAGATCGGCATAGGCGACGCCCTTGCCCGCGAGCGCGTGGGTCCCGACCGCGAGGCGGATCGAGCCGTCCTTCAGCCCCAGTTTCACGCGTTTCGCCTCACCCGGTGAGACGAGACGGGACAGATGGCCGACGGCGATGCCGAACCGGGCGAAGCGCCTTTCCAGGGTCGCGGCGTGCTGGCGGGCGAGGACGGTGGTGGGGGCGATCAGCACGGCCTGCTTGCCCGCGAAGATCGCGGCGGCGAGGGCCCGCAGCGCGATCTCGGTCTTGCCGAAGCCGACATCGCCGCAGACCAGCCGGTCCATCGGCTCGCCCGAGGCGAGGTCGGCGAGGATGGCGTCGACTGCTTGCGCCTGATCCGGTGTGGGCGAGAAGCCGAAGCCCGCCGCGAACCGCTCGAGATCGCGGGCCGGCGGCGCGAGCTTCGCCGCGCCTGCCTCGCGGCGAACCTTGGCCGCGTCGAGCAGGGTGCGGGCGGTGCGGGCGAGCGTCGCTTCCGCTTCGAGGCGGCGGCGGGCCCAGGTATTGCCGTCGAGCTTGTCGAGGGTCACCGCCTCGGGCTCAGAGCCATAGCGCCAGATCCGCTCGGCCTGATCCACCGGCACCATCAGCACGGCATCGTCCGCAAAGCGAAGCCGTAGGGCCTCCGTGGAATCCGTCGCCGAGACCGGCTCCAGACCTTCGAAGACGCAGAGCCCCCGGTCGCGATCCACCGCCACGTCGCCGGGGCGCAACTCGACATCGCCGAGCGGCAAAGTCGGCCCCACCGTGCCGACCGGCGCGGCGGACGGACCCAGCAGATCGGCCGCCGTAATGACCGTCAGCCCCGGTAAACGGAAGCCCGCCGCCAGCGGTGCCTCGAAGGCGACAACCGCACCGGGTTCGGCCGTCTCCGCCTCGTTCCAGGCGTCGATCAGGCGGATCGGCCGCCCGGCCGGCTCGGCGGCCCGGCGAACGAGGCGGCGCAGGGGCGATTTCGGCCCGGCGAGGACGATGCGGTCGCCCACCCTCAGTCGCTCGCGCAGGAACTTCGCCATGGCCGCGCCGGGCCGCTTGTCATGGGCGAAGACCGGGATCGCCGCGTCGTCGGCAGCATCCTCGGTGGCGCCGGTCAGCGCGCGGCTCTTGGTGAGGGCCGTCCATTCCTTGGGCGTCAGATAGAGGCCATCCGCCGCCTTCACGGGGCGACGGCCCTTCATCGCGGCCTCGCGCCCCTCATCGACCTGCTCGAAGAAAGCGCGGAGGCGGCTCTCCGTCCCCTCCTCCACGACGAGCCGCGCATCAGGCAGATAGTCGAGGAGCGTCACGAGCGACTTGTAGAAGCGCGGCAGGCCGTGTTCCTGGCCGGTGAACGGCATCAGCCGCTCCTGGGAGCCCGGCGTGAGCAGGATCTCGGTCGCCGGATCGACCAACAGGTCGTTGCTGTCCGCGACGGAGCGTTGCGAGATCGGATCGTACGATCGGATCGCGGTGACGCGGCCCTTTTCGTGCTCCACCCGGCAGGGCAGCGGCGCGGCGGCGGGGAAGACTTCGAGCGTCCGCCCGCGCATGGCGACCTCGCCCGGTTCATCCACCCGCTCATCGAGGACGTAGCCGAGGCGCTGCAACTCCGTGGTCACGGCGGCGACGTCGATCGTATCGCCCACGGCGAAGGTGACCCGCGCGCCCGACCACGTTTCCGGCGGAGGCACGCGCTGGGCGAGGGCCGGGCCGGTGGTGAGGACGATGGAAGGGCGCGCCTGGGCATCGGTGAGCCAGCGCAGCAGAGCGGTGCGGGCGCCCATCATCGCCCGTGACGGCGAGGCGTGATCGAAGGGCAGGCAATCCCATTCCGGGAAGAGGCCGACCGCGAGGCCGGGGCGGAGCGTGCGCAGGGTCGCGGCGAGTTCATCCAGGCGCCGCCCATCGCGGGCGACATGGACGAGGGGCGCTCCCTCCTCCGCCAGATCGATCAGCGCGACCGCGAGGGCGCCAGTCGGGACCAGGGGCACATCCTCCTGCCCGCGCTCCGCCGCACTCGCCCGGCGCCGCACCCGTGAGCCTGCCATGAACTGTCCCGCACTCATACCCTTTGGCCCGGCAACGCCGCACGGCGCCTCCGGGTCCCTCGCCATCCACAGGCTGCGGCATCGCGGCGATGCGTTGCGCCCGGGCTTGCGAGGCGCCAGAACGGGGGCCTGTCGATGCCCGGAGAGCCCGAATGCGCACAGAGACGCCGCCGCTGATCCGCCTGGAGGATTACCGCCCGAGCGCCTTCCTGATCGACCGCGTCGACCTCGACATCCGTCTCGATCCCCATGCCACCCGCATCACGGCGGAAGTCGCTCTGCGGCCCAACCCGAAGGGTGACGCGGAGGCCCCACTCCATCTCGACGGCGACGACCTGACGCTGATCGCGATCGACCTCGACGGCGCGGGCGTGACACCGGGTGATGTCACGATCGACCCCTCGGGCCTGACCCTGCGCAATCCGCCCCGGCGACCCTTCATTCTGCGTCTCGTGACGCAGGTCGATCCGACCGCCAACACCAAGCTGATGGGGCTGTACCGGACGGACGGCGTCTATTGCACGCAATGCGAGGCGGATGGCTTCCGCCGCATCACCTACTTCCTCGACCGGCCGGACGTGATGTCGGTCTACACCACGCGGATCGAGGCGAACCGCGAGGAGGCGCCGGTCCTGCTCGGCAACGGCAACCTGGTGGAATCAGGGCCGGTGGGCGAGGATCGGCACTATGCGGTCTGGCACGATCCGCACCCCAAGCCCGCTTATCTCTTCGCCATCGTCGGCGGGCGCCTCGACAAGGTCGAGACGACGTTCCGAACGATGGAGGGCCGCGACGTCGCCTGTGCCGTCTATGTCGAGCCCGGGCGCGAGGATCGCGCGGGCTACGCCCTCGACGCCGTGATCCGCTCCATGGCCTGGGACGAGCGCGCCTTCGGCCGTGCCTACGATCTCGACGTGTTCAATGTCGTGGCGGTCTCGGCCTTCAACATGGGCGCCATGGAGAACAAAGGCCTCAACATCTTCAACGACAAATACGTGCTCGCCGTGCCGGACACGGCGACGGATGCCGACTACGCCAACATCGAGGCGATCATTGCCCACGAGTATTTCCACAATTGGTCAGGCAATCGCGTCACTTGCCGGGATTGGTTCCAGCTTTGCCTGAAGGAGGGCCTGACGGTCTTCCGTGATCAGGAATTCTCCTCCGACATGCGCTCCCGGCCGGTCCACCGGATCGGCGAGGTGCGCTCGCTGCGCGCCCGCCAGTTCCCGGAAGATGCCGGGCCGCTCAAGCACCCGGTGCGGCCCAACGCCTACGCGGAGATCAACAACTTCTACACGGCGACGGTCTACGACAAAGGCGCCGAAATCGTGCGGATGCTGCGCACCCTGATCGGCGGGGCAGCCTTCCGCGCCGGCATGGACCGCTACTTCGCGGACAATGACGGGACCGCCGCGACGGTCGAGGATTTCCTCGCCGCCTTCGCGACCGTCACCGGGCGCGATCTCTCGGCCTTCGCCCGCTGGTACGAGCGGCCCGGGACGCCGACTCTTGCGGCGAGCGGCCGCTACGATCCGGCGGCGCGCACCTACATCCTTCGCCTCGCCCAGATCCTCCCCGTGGAGGGCCCGCCCCTCGTCATCCCCGTGGCCTTGGGGCTCGTCGGCGCGAAGGGCCCGATGACCGATGTAACATGCGCGGCGGTGACGGACGGGGTGTTCGTCCTCGACCGGGACGAGGCGGAACTCGTCTTCGAGAACGTGGCCGAGGAGCCGGTGCCGTCCCTGCTGCGGGATTTGTCAGCGCCTGTGCGCCTCGATCTTGCGCTCACCGACGAGCAACGCCTGCGGCTGCTTGCCCGCGACAGCGATCCGTTCAACCGCTGGCAGGCGGCGCAGGATGTCGCGATGCGGCTGATCCTCGATCCCGATCCCGCCCGCGCCGGGGCCTTTGCGGAGGCACTCGGCACCTTCCTCGACGCTGAGGCCCTGGCAGATCCGGCTTTCGCCGCCCTCGTCCTCGCCCTGCCGACGGAGGGCGAGGCCGCCGATTCGCTGCCCTCCGACGTGGATCCCGATGCGATCCACCGAGCGCGGCGAGATCTGCGGGCGCGGCTCGGCCGGGCTCTGCGCCCGCGCCTGGAACGGATCGACGCCGCCCTGTCGTCGGGTCAAGAAGCCTATAGCCCCGATGCCGCCTCGGCGGGGCGGCGGGCGCTCCGCAACGCCGCCCTCGACCTGATCGCGGCGGGCGATTTGCAGGCGGGCGCGACGCTCGCCACGCAGCGGCTCGACGCCGCCACCAACATGACCGACCGCCTCGCGGCGCTCGCCACCATCGCTCAGATCCCCGGCGAAGCGCGGGAAGCCGCCCTGACTGCCTTCGGTGAACGTTACGCGCAGGAGCCCCTCGTCCTCGACAAGTGGTTCGCCATCCAGGCCACCATCGCCGAGTCCGAGACGCTGGACCGCATCGCGCGGCTCAAGGCCCACCCGGCCTTCTCCATGACCAACCCGAATCGCGTCCGCGCGCTGGTCGGGAGCTTCAGCATGGCGAACCCAACGCAGTTCGCGCGGGCCGACGGCGCAGGATTCGCCCTCGTCGCCGATGTCGTGAAGGCCCTCGATTCTACCAATCCGCAGGTTGCAGCGCGTCTGCTGACAGCCTTCGGATCGTGGCGTCGGCTCGAAAAAAATCGCCGTGTCGCAGCCGCCGAAATGCTAAATCGGATCAAGGCCGTTCCGGGTTTGTCCCGCGACGTCGCGGACATCCTCGGCCGGACTCTTAAAGACGGCTAACCACTTGCCAGGGTTGCATAAACCGGGCTTTGGCGAGTCGCGGCGCGCCTGCTGAGAGTCAAGGCGGAATGGTAAAAATTCGGTGGACAAGCACCCTGCCCGGATGATTGTATTCACTGAGATTCGCAGGGCGCCACTGCCCCGGCCGGATCGATTTCCGAGGGGCGAGGTTCGGCCATGCCGGAGGCGGTTTCCGCTTCCCTCTCCGCGCGTGCGGACTCGACTCTGTCGGCGGTTTGGCCCGTCCGCAGCCGGGATCCTCGTTTGCAGAGAGCGGAGCGCTGGTTGCGCTATGCCGTACCTGGCGCGCTCTCGATCTTCCTGGCTTGTCTCGTCGCACTGGCGGCGATCCACATCCGTGGCCAGCGCGCGGAAATCCTTTCCGGCGCGGAAGCCGAGGTGGAGAGCTTCGCTCGCCTTGCCGCCCATGCCTTGAGCCAGTTCGATGGCGGCCGGGCCGACCTGTATCGGCTGCTACCGGAGGACGCCCGGCATTCGGGCCGCCGCCTCGTCCTCCTCACCCCCGATTCCCAGATTGCGGAGGCGCATCCCCCGCTCCCCGCTGAGATGAAGACGCTGCCCGACATCCTCGGGGCAAGCGAGCCGCTTTCGGCGCTCGGTGAGCGTGCGGGGGCCGTACTCCTGAGCCTGCCCGGTGGTGAGCGGGTGCTGGCGGCGGCGCACAACCTGCCCGGCGGACGAGGCCAGCTGGCCGTGCTTCAGCCGGTCGATCCGCTCATGGTCGGCTGGGGCGCGCGAACCCGCGACCAGATCGTCCTCGTCGCGGCTGCGATCCTCGTGATCGTCGGCGTCGGCGTCGCCTACGGTTTGCAGACGCGGCAGGCGACCTTGGCCGATCGGGCCTGCGAGCAGATCCGCCTGCGCCTCGAAACGGCGCTCCGCCGCAGCGATTGCGGCCTGTGGGACTGGGACATCGCGCGCGGCCGGATCTACTGGTCGGACTCGATGTACACCCTCCTCGGCTATCGCCGGGAGCAGCCCTACCTTGCCTTCGGCACCGTCAACGCCCTCGTCCATCCGGATGACGGCGATCTCTACAGCCTCGCCCGCGCCGTGGCGGCCAACCAGACCCATGTAGACCATGCCTTCCGGGTGCGGGGTGCCGACGGTGCCTATGTGTGGCTGCGTGCGCGCGCCGAGGTGGTAACGGACGGGTTCGATGGCGGGCGCCATCTCGTCGGCATCGCCGTCGACATCAGCCAGCAGCGTGCTTTGGAAGAGACCAACGCCGCCAACGACATGCGCCTGCGCGATGCGGTCGAGGCGATCTCCGAGGCCTTCGTGCTGTGGGACCAGGGCAACCGCCTCGTCCTGTGCAATTCCAAGTTCCGTCATCTCCACGCGCTCAGCGCCGAGGATGCGCAGCCCGGCCGCCGCTACATCGATGTGATGAGCCGTGGCGCCCTGCCCCAGATCCGCCGTGAGACGCCGGAGGTCGGCATGGCCACCGCCCGCACCTTCGAAGCGGAACTGGCCGATGGCCGATGGCTGCAGATCAGCGAGCGCCGGACGCGCGACGGTGGCTACGTCTCCGTAGGCACGGACATCACCAGCCTCAAGCGCCAGCAGGAGCAACTCGTCGCCTCGGAGCGCGAGTTGATCGAGACGGTCACCGACCTGAAGCGGTCGCGGCGCACCCTCGAAGTGCAGACGCAGCAACTCGCCGACCTCGCCGAGCGCTATCTCGACCAGAAGGCGGTGGCCGAATCGGCCAACCAGTCGAAATCCGAGTTCCTGGCCAACATGAGCCAC
Source organism: Methylobacterium sp. NFXW15 (assembly GCF_049887755.1). Classification (NCBI taxonomy): domain Bacteria; kingdom Pseudomonadati; phylum Pseudomonadota; class Alphaproteobacteria; order Hyphomicrobiales; family Methylobacteriaceae; genus Methylobacterium; species Methylobacterium sp. NFXW15. The sequence continues at coordinate 34,523 of NZ_JAGEKG010000016.1, forward strand.
GAATTGCGCACCCCGCTCAACGCCATCATCGGCTTCGCGGACGTGATGGAGAACGAGGTTCTCGGCCCCATCGGCCTGCCGCGCTACAGCGAATATGCTCGCGACATCCGCCTCAGCGGCGGCCACCTGCTGACCATGATCGACGACATCCTCGACATGGCCCGCCTCGAAGCCCGGCGCGTGCGCCTGGAGCCGCGCAGCCTTCCGGCCGAGCGAGTCGTGGCCGACGCCATCGAGACCGTCTCCACCGAGGCCGCGCGCAAGGACCTGCGCATCCATGTCGATGTCCGCCCCGGCACCGACCTTCTGGCCGACGTGCGCGGCATCCACCGCATCCTGCTCGGGATCCTCGAGAATGCCGTGAAGTTCACCAGGAGCGGCGGCCGGATCGAGGTGCGGGTCCGTCCCGCCGGGGATCATGTCCACGTCTTCGTGGCCGATAGCGGCATCGGCATTCCGCGTGCCGCCGTCCCTCGGCTGGGCCAGCCGTTCACCAAGGTCGAGACGCAGATCACCAGCCGCCACAAGGGCTCGGGCCTCGGCCTCGCCATCGCCCGGTCCACGGCCGAACTGCATGGGGGTGCCTTGCGCATCCGGTCCGAGGAGAATGTCGGCACCATCGTGATGCTTCGCCTGCCCGGCCCTACCCCGCAGCGCCTGGAAAGGATCGCCCAGGCCGCCGGCAAGGGGCAACGACGCAAGGCGGCCTGAAACCGCGACGCGTTCCCTCCGTCGAACTAAGGACGATGGGAATGGACGGGATCGCAGCCGAGCGTCCTGCGAGAGGATGACGGCCTGCTAACCCGGCGTCCGCTGCGTCCCGTTCTGCACGGGCGTCTCGCGCGGCGGCACGGGGGCGGCCGGTGGTGTGGGCGTGCGGGCCAGGGAGGCCGAGATCGTTAGGGCGACGTGCTCGGCCATGCAGCGCAGGCCGAGATCGTTCAGGCGGAATTGCCGTCCGAGGATATGTCCCTCGCCCTTCTCGTTGCGCCCGGCAAGGTAGCGCAGGGCCTCGAACCGCCGAACCAGCGGCACCGACTCGCGGGTGGCCACGTCGCGCACGCCATCGACGATGCGATTGTAATCGGCATCCCTCGCGACACTCGCCGTGTAGAGGGGATCGACCAGCACCACGTCGATCCCGTGGGATTTCAACCACGTCACCGACTCGTCGAGGGCCTCGACGAAGGCGGTGGGATCGACCCGCGCGATGGCATCATGCGTGCCGACCTGCCAGACCACGAGATCGGGCTCCGCATCCGCCACGAGGGTGCGCAGGCGCTCGGCGGCGCCGGACGCGATCTCACCCGGCAGGCCGCGATGGTCGATCACTACGTCGACATGCGGCATGGCGTGTTCGAGGGCCGATTCGAGCTTCACGGGGTAGGAGGCTGAAGCTCCCGGCGCCGACGAGCCGCCGATCGCCAGGATGCGCAACACCTTCCGTTCCACCAGCGCCGCTTTCGACCCCGCGAGACTCGCGACGGTGTAGAGCTGCGAGCCGGGGACCTGACACTCGACGGAGGGGACGGGCATGGTCGTCTCCTGCCCCGCAGCGGGTAGGCCGCTGGCGAGCAGGCTGCCGAAACAGAGGAGGACGCTGCGGCTCATGTGCGCGGACGCGGGGCTTTGCGGGAACGCCATTCGACGAACCATGCGGTGATTCCCAACGCGACGAGGCCGATGCCGGCGACCACCATATCCACCAGCAGGCCGCCTCCGGTCTGGAAGCGAACGAGCTGGCCGATCAGGCTCAGCAGCGACCCCATCGAGAAGACGGCCAGGGAGTTCCTGCCCAGGCCCGACAGGAATCCGACGATCCAGCCGATTCGCGGCGCAATCAATGCGTAAACCGGCGCAAATGCCAACAATACCCCGATGAAGTGCACCACGCGGGCCGGGGTGAGGTAGCTTTTTTCGAAAGTGAACAACAAACGCGGTTCCGGCACCATGAGCGGGTCCGGCCTGATGCCGAGAACCGACAGGACCACGCCGATCAGGACGATGACGACGCCGAGCGGCATCAGGCGCCGGGTCCATTGCACGAAGGCGGGTGAGGTCCGGCTCCAATCCTGCATTACGAAGCCGAGGACGAGCAGCAACTGCCAGCACAGCGGATCGAAGAACCACGTCCCCTCACCCGGCCAGGACGGCAGGTTCCAGTCGAGGATCAGGCTCGAGAGGTAGAGGGCTACCGACAGGCCGAGCGCCAGCATCCGGCTGACCCGTGCGATCAGCACGATGATCGGTGCGATGCCGATCAACACGACATAGAGCGGCAGAATGTTGAAGAAGCCGAGTTGGTAGGTCAGCAGCGCCATCCCGCAGACCGACTGGATCGGGTCCGCGAAGAAGTTGCCTGCGTTGTGCCATTCGAGGATCAGCGGGTTGTCGAGGAGGAGGGCCGCGCCTGCGATGATCGAGAGCGCCAGCAGCATCACCGTGATCTGCGCGCGATAGACCTCGACCGTGCGCGCCAGCATCCGTACCACGCTGCGCCAGCGCGGCTCGGGCGCGCCGTCGCGCGTCCGGGTGGCGATGCCGATCGACCACCCCGCCAGGAACACGAACAGCTCGGCCGCGTCCGAGATGCCGTATTGCGAGAAGGTGTAGCGCTCGAACGTGTTGCCCGGGATGTGATTGATGAAGATCGTGATCAGGGCGAAGCCGCGCCAGAAGTCGATCGCATTGGGCTCCCGCATGGGGGCGGCGGCTCCGGGGCTGAACGGGCGAAACGGGTCGGTTCGAAGCCTCTGTACGGCGCGCGGGCGCCGCTGCAAACCCATCCGAAGCGGGCAAAGCCGGGCTATTTCTCCTGTGCACGACCGCCTTCCAGCGCGGAATGCAAAGGACGACAGGGATATGCGGCTCACGGTGCCGAACGTGATTTAACATCACCCGCCAGCGAACCCGGCGACGACGATCGCGTTACCGACGCGAAGGAGCCCCCCATGCGTCACGCCGCCCTGTCCCCCCTCTTCTTTGCCCTCGCCCTTTGGGCAGGCACCTCGGCTCCGTCCTTCGCCCAGCCCACGACGGGAACCGGCGGCGGTCCCGGCAGCACGGTGACGGCGCCCAACACCAGTTCGGTCGGCCGGACCATGCCCCCGGCGGGCGGCGACGCGAGCGCGGCGACGGCCAACGACCGCGAGCGCCGCACGTCGGAGCAGAAGGTCGACGACAAGATCACCAAGGGGATCTGTATCGGCTGCGGGCCGAAGTAACGCCCCGCCTCAGATGTCGGCGACCTCGCCAGGGGCCTTCGGCTCGTCGGCGAGGCGCAGCAGGTTCTTGCCGTAGGCGGTCTTGGAAAACAGCATGCCGCGCGCGATCAGCTGGTCGCGATTGATGAAGCCCCGGATGTAGGCGATCTCCTCCAGGCAGGCGACCTGAAGCCCCTGCCGGTGCTGGATCGTGCGCACGAACTCCGAGGCCTCGAGCAAGCTGTCATGCGTGCCGGTGTCGAGCCACGCATAGCCCCGGCTCATCTTCTCGACGAAGAGTTCGCCTCGCTCGAGATACGCCTCGTTCACGCTGGTGATCTCCAGCTCGCCCCGGTGCGAGGGCTTCACGGCGGCGGCGATGTCGAGAACCTGATTGTCGTAGAAGTACAGGCCCGTGACCGCCCAGGTCGATTCCGGTCGCTCCGGCTTCTCGACGATCTTCGTGGCCTTGCCGGTCGCGTCCAGGCTCACCACGCCGTAGGCTTGCGGGTTGTCGACATGGTAGGCGAAGACCGTCGCGCCCTGCTTGCGCGCCACCGCGCGGGCCAGCAACTCGGCCATGCCGGCGCCGAAGAACAGGTTGTCGCCGAGGATCAGCGCCACGTCGTCATCGCCGACGAAATCGCGACCGATGATGAAGGCCTGGGCGAGGCCTTCGGGCTTGGGCTGTACCGCGTAGGTGAAGGATAGGCCGAACTGCTCGCCGGTGCCGAACAGGCGCTTATAATTGTCCAGATGCTCGGGCGACGAGATGATCAGGATCTCGCGGATGCCGGCCAGCATCAGCACCGAGACCGGGTAGTAGATCATCGGCTTGTCGTAGACGGGCAGGAGCTGCTTGTTGATCGACAGCGTTGCCGGGTGCAGCCGCGTGCCGGAACCTCCGGCGAGGATGATGCCCTTCATCGGGTGGGTTCCTTTGTCTTCCGGCTCAAGGCCGGACCGGTCCGGCCAGCGTGTCGAGGATGTCGTCGAGGGCGTCCTGCCATGGGCGCGGCGCGACGCCGTAGGCGGCGCTCAGGCTGTCCGTCGACAGTCGCGAGTTGGAGGGCCGCCGGGCCGGCGTCGGGTAGGCCGAGGTCGGGATGCCCGCGACCGGCACCTCGCGCCCACCGCGCCTGGCGCCGCCCGCCACGATGGCCCGGGCGAAGCCGCACCATGTGGTCGCGCCCGCGTTGACGCAATGGAACGTGCCGGTCGGCGCATCGGCATCGGCCGCCATGCGCAGGGCGACCGTGGCGAGCGTGGCGGCGAGGTCGGTCGCGCTGGTCGGGCAGCCATACTGGTCATCGACCACGGTGAGCGTGTCGCGCTCGGCGGCCAGCCGCAGCATCGTCTTCACGAAGTTGCCCCGATGCGGGCTGACCACCCAGGCCGTGCGCAGGATCGCATGGCGGGGATTGCCGGTGCGCACCGCGAACTCGCCCGCGGCCTTGCTGGCGCCGTAGACGCTCTGCGGATCGACCGGCTCGTCGGGGGCATAGGCGCCCTCCGGCTTGGTGCCCGCGAAGACGTAGTCGGTCGAGACATGGATGAGGGGAATGCCCCTGGCCTTCGTCTCGGCGGCCAGGATCGCGGGGGCGAGGGCATTGAGGCGCCAAGCCGCGACCACGTCGGATTCGGCCTTGTCGACCGCCGTGTAGGCGGCCGTGTTGATCACCGCCGCGTACTCGCGCTCGGCCATGGCCGAGGCCATGGCGGCCGGATCGGTGATGTCGAGGGCCTCCCGCGTCGGCGCATGGACCCGCACGCCGTCGGGCCAGGCAAGAGCCCGCAGCTCGGTGCCGACCTGACCGGCGCCGCCGAGAACGAGGATGTCCATCAGCCGGCGAGCCCGAGGCGCTGGCCCTGATAGCGGCCCTCGCGGATCGGGCGCCACCACGCCTCGTTGGCGAGGTACCACGCCACGGTCTCCTCCAGCGCCGCCTCGAAGGTCTTCTGCGGCGCCCAGCCGAGCTCGCGCTCGGCCTTGGTGCAGTCGATCGCGTAGCGCCGGTCATGACCCGGACGGTCGGCGACGAAGGTGATCAGCCGCTCGTGCGGCCCGGCCTCCGGGCGCAGCCTGTCGAAGGCGGCGCACAGGCCATGGACCACGGCGAGGTTGTTGCGTACGGCGCGCCCGCCGAGCAGGTAGGTCTCGCCGATGTGTCCGCGCTCCAGCACGGCGACGAGGCCCTTTGCGTGATCCTCGACATGGATCCAGTCGCGCTCGTTCAGGCCGTCGCCGTAGACAGGCAGGTTCTTCCCCTCTAAGGCGTTGAGGATCATCAGCGGGATCAACTTCTCGGGGAAGTGACGCGGGCCGTAATTGTTCGAGCAATTCGTTACCAATACCGGCAGGCCGTAGGTCTCGTGCCACGCGCGGGCGAGGTGATCTGAGGCGGCCTTCGAGGCGGAATAGGGCGAGCGCGGGTCGTAACGACTCTCCTCGGTGAAGAAGCCGCCCGGCGGCAGCGAGCCGTAGACCTCGTCGGTCGAGACATGGAGGAAACGGAAGCCCTCGCGCTCAGGACCGTTCAGGCCCTCATACAGCTCACGGGCGGCATCGAGCATGGTCTGCGTACCGATGACGTTGGTGCGCACGAAGGCGCCCGGATCGGTGATCGAGCGGTCGACATGGCTCTCTGCGGCCAGATGCATGACCGTTTGCGGTTTGAACTCGCGGAAGGCGGCGCGCACCGCCTCGCGGTCGCAGATGTCGGCCTCGACGAGGCGGTGGCGCCCGCTGCTCTCGATCGGCTTCAGGGAGATCGGGTTGGCCGCGTAGGTCAGGGCGTCGAGGGTGAGGACCTCGTGTCCGAGATCCTGCACGAGGTGCAGGACGAGGGCGGAGCCGATGAAGCCGCAGCCGCCGGTGACGAGGATCCGCATGAAAACCTCTTTCGGACTGAATCCGCGCCGGATCCAACCTTCGATGCATGGCCAAATCGCGACGTCGAAGCGCCATGCCGCCTCGACGTCAGTGATGCCGCGTCCACAGCTCGCGGGTGGATGACCGAATGCCGGTCAGAACAGCGTGCCGGCCTCGCTGAGGCAGGGGGCCTTGCGGTCCTTGTCCGACAGCACCGCCTCGGCCTCGCTCACGGGCCATTCGATCCCGATCTCAGGATCGTTCCAGCGGATGCCCCGGTCATGGCTGGGGCTGTAGTAGGAATCGACCTTGTAGGCGACCATCACATCCGGGGTCAGCGTACAGAAGCCGTGCGCGAAGCCGTGCGGAATGAACAACTGCTCGCCGCCCTCGGCATCGAGGCGGACGGCAACGTGATGCCGGTAAGTCGGTGAATCGGGTCGGATGTCGACGGCGACGTCGAGGATCGCGCCGGACAGCACGCGGATGAGCTTGGCCTGCGGTTGGGGCGGAATCTGGAAGTGAAGGCCGCGCACCGTGCCCTGCGGCGCCGAAAAGGATTGGTTGTCCTGTACGAACGGCGCCGTGATCCCAGCACGTTCGAGAGCATCGGCCCGAAACGTTTCCGAGAACCAGCCCCGCGCATCGCCGAAGCGCTTCGGCACGATGCGTTTCACGTCCGGGATGCGCGTCTCGATGACGTCCACGGAAGGCCTCGGCGTATCAAATCGAAGGTCCGCGTCGGTGCGATCGCCGCGCGCTTTCAAACGGGCGATGCCGGGAAAAGCCTGAAAGAGTCAAGTCTTGCACGAGGGGACTGGGTGCGGTGCGGGATTGCGGGGGCTCAAGGAATCCCGATCATCTTGTGCGTCTGCAGCGAGAGGCGCCAGCGGGCGTCGGCCCTGCAATAGGCGATGGCCGCCTGGGTGTTCGCGTTCGCGTCCGGCCCGTCCATGGGTTGAAGGAAGCGATGCCGGAAGGGCAGATCCGCGAAAGTCTCGGGCGGCGCGTCGGCCTGGGGGTAGACCAGCTTCAACTCGTCGCCCCGTGTTTGCGCCAGGGTGTTCGCGCCCTTGGGGCTGACGCAGATCCAGTCGATCCCGTCCGGGGCCGGGAGGGTGCCGTTCGTCTCGATGGCGATCTCGAACCCCTGTCTGTGGACGGCCGCGATCAGGGCGGCATCGAGTTGGAGAAGGGGCTCGCCGCCCGTGAACACAACGTAGCGGTTATGCTCTCCCCCCTCCCAGGCGAGCGCGATGGCTTCGGCAAGGGCCAGCGCATCGGAGAACCGGCCACCGCCCTCCCCGTCCATGCCGACGAAATCCGTGTCGCAGAACCGGCAGGCGGCGGCGGCACGATCCTCCTCACGACCTGACCATAGGTTGCATCCGGCGAAACGGCAGAAGACCGCCGCGCGGCCCGCCTGCGCCCCCTCCCCCTGAAGCGTGTGGAAGATTTCCTTGACCGCGTAAGACACCCTTGAGTCCTCGAACCCCTGAATCCCGTGCCGAACCGTGGCGGGCGATTTGACAGGCGCCGTTCGGGCACCAGATCCCTGTTGCGCCACAGCGACGGGCGCACGCAACCCCGCCCGACGCGGGGGCGCTCTTCCTCCACCCACGCCGCCTGCTTCGACTTCCCCCCGGTTCACACAGGGGGCCCGGCCGCCATCGTATCGCCATGGAGCGTGCGTTGAAGGCATGCTCGACGCGCGTTTCCCTCCGGTGTGGGCGGCCCCGGCCGCTTCACGACGAGACAGGTCCGATGCTCCATCACATAATTGGCCGTCTCTCGCTCGGCGGCCTTTTGGCCCGCGCCGCCGGCGCTGCCGCCCTTCTCGGGGTCTTTGGCGGCGCGGCGAGCGCCGTGACGGTTCCGATCCTCGTGGCAGACGTGGATTCCGGCCGGGTGATCTATTCCCAGGCGCCGACCGACCCCTGGTTTCCGGCCTCGATCACCAAGCTGATGACCACCTACGTGGCCCTCGACCTCGTCCGCCAGGGGCGGGCCTCAATGGACACGCTGATCACCATTTCGCCGAATGCCGCCGCCGAGCCGCCCTCGAAGATGGGCTTCAAGCCGGGTACGCAGCTCACCCTCGGCAATGCCCTCAAGATCATCATGGTGAAATCGGCCAACGACGTGGCCTTCGCCATCGGCGAGAGTCTAGGCGGCTCCATCGACAACTTCGCCGCGATGATGAACGATTCCGCCCGGCGGATCGGCATGCGCGACAGCCGCTGGACCAACGCCAACGGCCTGCCCGATCCGCAGCAATGGACCTCGGCCCGCGACATGGCGATCCTCGCCCGCGCCCTGATCCGTGACTTCCCGGACGACCACGATCTGTTCTCGATCTCGGCGATCCAGTTCGGCGGAGCGGTGATCCCGAACCACAACGGCCTGCTCGGACGCTATCCCGGCACGGACGGGATGAAGACCGGCTTCATCTGCTCCGGTGGCTTCAACGTGGTGGCCACCGCGACTCGGGGCGGTCGCCGGATCGTCGCCATCGTGATGGGCCAGCCGAGCGCCCGCGAGCGCGACGTGAAGACCGCCGACCTGTTCGATTACGGCTTCGCTCAGGATGGCGGAAACGGGCCGGGCCTCGATGCCCTGCCGGCGTCCTCGTCCGCCGCCCCGCCGGACATGCGCCCCTATGTCTGCGGCGGCAAGAAAGTGCCCGCGATCGACGAGGGCCCCGGCGCCGTGTCGGCCTCCGCCACCACCGCCGCCCAACTCGTCGGCGGCGCGGCGGCGTCGTCCCCGTCCCTGGCGCTCGCCGCCTTCTCCAGTCCCGGCATGCGTGCCCGCACATTGCCGCCGCGCGCTCCGCTCCAGCCCGTTGCGGTCTGGATCGGCCGCAGCCCGACCGAGGGCCAGCAGATCCTGGCGCAGCAGGCGGCCGAGGCGCAGGCCGCCGCCGCGAACGTCCGGGCCGCTCGGCTGGAAGCCGCCAAGGCCCGTCGCGAGGCAGCCCTGGCCAAGCGGCAGGCCGCGCAGGCCGCCGCCAAGGAAGCCGCTGCGCAGAAGCAGGCCGCTAAGGCGGCCGCCAAGGCCTCTGGCGGCGTGCCGCATTCGGCCAGTGCCTACACGTCGTCCGAGTCGGCGAGCATGCCCGAAGCCAAGCCCGGCAAGGGGCTGACCAAGGCCAAGGACGCGGCCAAACCCGCCGCGCACAAGCCTCCGGGCAAGGGCGTCGCCAAGCCTGCTGCCGCCAAGCCTGCTGTTGCCAAGCCGGTGGCGGCGAAGCCCGCGCCGAAGCCGGCCAAGAAGGCCGCTGCCAAGAGCGACGACTAGCCGACCCACGTCAGACCGATGGTTCAACCGCCCCCGCCGCCCGATTCCCGTCGTCCCGAGCCGATTCCGCTGACCGTGCTGACGGGCTTCCTGGGGGCGGGGAAAACCACGCTGCTGAACCGGTGGCTCGGTGATCCGGCGCTGTCGGACACGGTCGTCATCGTCAACGAGTTCGGCGAGATCGGTCTCGACCACCTGCTCATCGAGCGGGTGGACGAGGACATGGTGCTGCTCGGTGCGGGCTGCCTGTGCTGCACCGTGCGCGGCGACCTCATCGCGACCCTGGAAGATCTGCTGCGTCAGCGCGACAACGGCCGCATTACGCCGTTTCGCCGGGTCGTGATCGAGACGACCGGCCTCGCGGATCCGGCGCCGATCCTGCACGCAATGATCTACCACCCGTATCTGGTCATGCGGTATCGCCTGCAATCGGTGGTGACGGTGGTGGATGCCGTCCACGGCGCCGCGACCCTCGACGCCCATCCGGAGGCCCTGCGGCAAGCGGCGGTGGCCGACCGCCTCGTCCTCACCAAGGAGGACCTCGCCCCCGAGACGGCGACGCTGCGCGCGAGGCTCGCCGCCCTCAATCCGGTGGCGCCGATCCTGCCCGCCGACACACCGGCGGAGGAACTGCTCGGCGGCCTGTTCGGGCTGGACGGCAAGGGTGAGGATGTCCGCGCGTGGCTCGGGGCCGACGCGATGGCGGACGAGCCCAAAGACGGGTTGGACGTGAACCGACACGATGCATCGATCCACGCCCATTGCTTGATGAGCGAGGCGCCCGTCCCGCGCCCGGCCTTCGAGATGTTCCTCGATCTCCTGCGCTCCGGCCACGGGCCGAAGATCCTGCGCCTCAAGGGCCTCGTGGCGTTGGCCGACGATCCCGAACGGCCCCTCGTCATCCACGGCGTTCAGCATGTCGTGCACGCGCCGGTGGCCCTGCCGTCCTGGCCCGATCCGGACCGGACCTCACGCCTCGTTCTGATCCTCAACGACCTCGATCCGGCTTTCGTGCAGCGGCTCTGGGACGCCTTCCTCGGACGGCCGCGAATCGATGCGCCCGACGCGGCGGCGTTGACGGACAACCCCCTCGCTATCCCGGGCGGCTGATCGCGGCATCATCCTTGAACCTCACCGGTCAAACGGCGCTTTCGAGCCGCCGGAACGTCCCGGGCCGGGACGGGATGAGCCAGGACGGGACAGTCGATGACGCGGCGTTTCACGGTGATCCAGGGCGGTCGCGAGGGCCCGGTGGCGGCTGGCAAGCCCAGTCCCCTCCGGCTCGAAGCGGTCGCCATGGTGCTGCGCCGACGCCTTGCCGACCTCAAGAACGAGGCTGAACCGTTCCGCGTCGAGCGCGCCGCACCGATCCGCTGCGCGATCCCCGATGCGGCCTTTCTAGGGGTTCGGCCCGAGGGCTGGAGCCCCGACGTCGCAGCCTGAGCGGGAGGGCGAGCCCCGCCCTACCTTCGCCTCATGGCGAGCGACACGATCCATGGGCTGAAGACCACCCGCGCCGGGCGCGTACGGACGGCTCTGGCCGGCGGCTCACCGAAACGGGTTGCTGCGGTGATGGCCCGCTTCGCCGCCGCCGATCCCGAGCCGAAGGCCGGTCTCAACATCGAGGACCCGTTCCGCTTGCTGGTGACGGTGGTCCTGTCGGCGCAATCCACCGGACCGACCGTCTCCCGCATCTCCGATGCCCTGTTCGCGCGCGCGGCGTCTCCGAAGGCGCTCCTGGCGCTCGGTGAGGAGGGCATTCTCGACATCATCCGCCCGGTCGGGCTCGGGCCGTCCAAGACACGCTCGATCCTGAAGCTCTGCGCCGCCCTCGACGACACGTTCGACGGGGAGGTGCCGCGTACGGCCGCAGAACTCCGGCGTCTGCCGGGCATCGGCCGGAAGACCGCCGAGGTGACGTCGAACTTCGCATTCGGAGAGAAGGTGATCGCGGTCGACACTCATATCTTCCGGGTCTCGAACCGCATTCCCTTGGCGCCGGGACGTACGGCCGACGCGGTGGCGGACGGCCTCGCGGCACTGGTGCCGGAGGCTTACAAGGATGGCGCCCATGTCTGGCTGTTCCGCCATGGGCGAGACACCTGTACGGCGCGCAAGCCCGCCTGCGGGCGATGCGTGGTGTCGGACCTGTGCACGTGGCCCGAGAAAAGCGTGCCGACCTGACCCCTACTCGTCCTCGCCGAACTTGTTGGCGAGCAGCGCCTCGATCGCGTCCATGCAATCCTGCGCGTCGCTGCCGACCGCCGTGACGACGATGCTGGTGCCCATGGCCGCGCCGAGGGTCAGCAGACCCATGATCGATCGCCCGCCCACGGTCTCGCCCGCGCGGGTGACGGTCACGGTGGAATCGAACCGCTCGACCGTCTGCACGAACTTGGCCGAGGCCCGCGCATGCAGCCCGCGCCGGTTGATGATCGGCAGCTTCCGCAGGAAGCCACCCTCCGGGACGGGAGGGTCGTCGTCGCTCTCGTAGAGGTCGTCCATCGGTCTCGCTTCGGCGGCAGGCAGCGTGGCGGAAAGACTAGACCATGAATTGGCCAAGTCGATCCCGGGAAAGGCAAATCACCGGGGGTAGGGCTACCATTCGTATTCGGCACCGACGCCGAGGCTGGTGCGGCCGTCGCTGCCGGCCTCGCCCTTCAGCTTGATCCGGCGGGTGACGTCGACATCCACGCCGACGGCCGTGTCGGCGGGTTTGGCGCCCGCCTTCACCCCGATGCTCACGCGATCCGAGATGTAGCGCGAGGCGCCGAGTGCCGGGCCGCCGCTCGCTCCCGTTGAGACGTCGAGGCTGTCGAGCCCGAGGCCCTTGCGTGCTTCTTCGAATACGTCCGGCCCGGCCGACCCACCGGAGAGCTGCGCCACCGCCTGGGCCAGTTGCAGCGCCTGGAACGGCGAGAGGCCCCCGGCCGCCTTCTTGAACAGCAGCCGCGAGAGAACCTCATCCTGCGGCAGCGCGGGGTCCGAGGTCAGCGCGAATTGCGGCGCGTCGGCCGGGCCGCTCACGGCCACGCGGGCGGTGACGTCGCCCGCCTTGGTCTGAGCCGAGAAGTCGAGGTCCGGCGTCGTAAGGCTGCCTGCGAAGGTGATCCGGCCCCGGTCGAAATCGAGACGCTGACCCACGAGGTCGAAGCGGCCCCTCCGCAGGGAGAACTCGCCGTTGGCGCGCGGATCCCGCGACGAGCCCGTGACCCGCAGTTCCCCTCCGAGCTCCGCGTCGATCCCCCGGCCGCGCACGAAGATGCGGTTCGGCGCGTTTACGGCCACGTCGAGGGTGGCGTCGAAAGGCGCAGCCGCCTTCCCACGCCCGCGTCCCTTCGCGGAGGCATTCGCGCGCTTGGCGAGACGGGCGCGAACCTCCGGCGGCGTGTTGATGTGGCGCACGCCCGGCAAGGGCCGCGCCGTCGCGGGCAGACGATCCGGCACGGCGACGTCGATGGAGGCGATATCGACCCGTCCGGTGATCCGGGGCGTGCGGGCGAGCGGACCGGAGAGCGACAGGTCGAGTCCGGCCACTGCCGTCATCAGCGAACTGGAGACGAGTTCCGCCCGCTCGGCGGTGAGGCGGAAATTGCCGGGGAAGCCTCCCGCCGGGTCGAGGCTGACCTTGCCCGAAGCACCGATGCGCCCGCCGTTGCGGGTGGCGGCGGTGAGCCGCTCCACGACGAGGCTGTCGCCCCGTCCCGTCACCCGGCCTTCGATGGCGGTCAGGCGGATGCCGTTGAGCGGATCGCTGAAGCTGCCGCCGGAGAGCACGGCCACACCTTCGGCGCGGGGCGCTGCCAGGGTGCCGGTAACGCCACCGTCGATGGCGACCTTGCCGCCGACGCTCTGGCCAGTGGCACTGAGGAGCGAGTTGGCGAGCGACGCGTCGAGCGTGCCTTTGCCGCGCAGGTTGAGGGGGCCACCGGGCTCCACCGGCAGGGAGCCCGATAGGGTCAGGGCCATGCCGCGCCCCGCGCTCACGCGCCCGTCGAGGCTCGCCTGCCCCTCGGCAAGCGTGCCACGCGCCCCGGCTTCGATCGGCGGCAGACCGGCGCTGCGGGTCTGCGGAGCGACAAGGCGAGCCACTTTCAAGGAGTAGCGGCCCTCCGGCCGGTTCGCGGGACCGTGCAGGTCTGCGTCGCCGTCGAGAGTGCCGGACAGGGCGAGATCCGGGGAAGCGATGCGCGCGAGCGACAGCGGCAGGCTGCGGATGGCGACCCGCAGGTCGAGGTCGCGCCCGGCCTTGCCGGAGACCTGCACCCGGCCCGATCCCGCCGCGATCGACAGTCCATCGATCACCGCGCCGCCCTCCGCGAGGGTGATGGTCGCCGGGCCGGTCAGAGCGAAGCGGTCGCCGCCGCGCGAGGCGGAGAGCCGGGCGACCTCGATCCGCGTCGCGTCCGAGGGGATGAGGCGAGCGGCGCCGTCCAGGGCGAAACCCCGCGCGCGGGCGGTGAGGACCACGTCGCTGGCGGCGGGGCTGCCGGTGGCGGTGAGTTTCAGGCTGTCGATGGACTGGCCGCCCGCCACGACCCGGTCGGCGTCGAGATGTCCGTCGAGCACCGGCCGGGCGAGCAGATCGGCGCCACGCAGATCGGCATCGAGGCGCGCGAGCGTGGTTTCGCCGTAGCGGAGGCCGGCCCCGGTAGCGCGGATCGCCGCTCCCTGACGCCCGCCTTCGCGGGTAAGCGTCACCGTGCCATCGAGCCGCCCGGCCAGATTTTCAGGGCTCAGAGGGGAGAGGTCATCGAGATTGCCCGCCCGGACGCTGAGCGTCCCGGCGGCAAGGCGAGTCGCCTCCGCGATCGCGGCGTTGCCCTCCACCGCCACCGAGCCGAGGCTTAAGGCGAGGCGGTCGAGCACCCAATCGGTTCCAGTCGAGAGAGCGACGCGGGCGAGATGGGCGTCACCCGCCAGCGGCTTGCCGCCGACATCGCCCGCAAGCTTCAGCGTGCCGTCCGCCGCGCCGGTCGCATCGCGCAGAGCCGCCGAGACGGCGAGATTGCGGATCGGCCGACCATCCGCCGTGGCAGCGGGAGCGGTGAGCGTCGCCGTCAGATCGGGCTTCTCGAGCGAACCCGTCAGGCGCGCGTCGAGGGCGGCGCGTCCGGTGAAGCGGGATTCGAGATCGGTGAGGCTCTTGATGTCGATGCGGGCGGTCACATCCGCCGCGCTCGCCGTCGCCTGCCCCTGAAGGGCCGCAAGCATGCCAGCCCCTTCCAGCCGCAGCCGGTCGAAGCCGTAACCGTCATAGGTCTGCGAGACCTGCCCGGTGAGGCTCGGGGCTCGGCCGAGCAGCCGGTCGGCCGGGCCGATGCCGGTGACGAGGCCCGAGCTGGTGACGGCGAGGTCGGCCGCGAGGGCCTTGCGCGCCGGGTCGCCCGAGAGCCGAGCCCTGGCTTCGATGCTTCCCGCGAGGCCGCGCCCGGCGAGGCCGGAGAAGGCTGCGAGATCGGGCAGCGAGGCTTGCAGGGTCCCGGCGAGAACGTTCTGGCCGACCTTCCCGGCGTAGGAGGCCTGTGCCGTCCCGGAATGGGCGGCGAGGCGCGACACATCGATCACCCCGTCCGGCCCGGCGCTGGCGCGCAGGCTGAGCTTCGCCTCGGAGCCGATGGCCCGGCGGAGACCCGGATCGGCGAGGCGCAGGCCCTGGGCATCGCCATCGGCGGTGATCGCGAAGCGCCCCGCCTTCGGATCGCCCTCCGGCACGACGGAGAGGGTTGCGGTCACCCGGTCGAGATCGGTGCCGCGGCTGCGGATGCCCGCCGCGTCGAGGGCGCCGCGCACGGTCGGCGTCGTGAGCGGACCCTTCAGGCTGCCGTCGAAGACGAGCTTGGCGATCTCGGATTCACCCGCCTTCGTGATCTCGCCCTCGGTAGGGAGGGCGCGAGCCTGAAGGGTCAGGTCGGCGACGCGGTCGGCGGTGATGCCGCCCGAAGCCGCGAGCCGCGCGGTGCGCGAGGCGAGTTCCAGGCGGTTGATGCGGAAGGCGCCGCTGTCGGCGAAGCCCAAAGCGCCGTCGAGCTTCGTCGTACCCGCGAAGACGGAGGCGGCCGGGCCCGGCACCAGCCCTTCGATGCGGGCGGCCAGATCGAGCGACAGCCGCCGCTCGGCGCCGATGCGCGAGATGCGCGCGCCGCCCTTGGCGCCGATCTCGGGGCCGGCAATGAAGTCGAGCTTGGCGTTCCAGGCGTCGAGGGTCCCCGTGCCTTCGAGATCGAAGGCGATGGGGGGCGTTCCGGGGATCGAGGCCGCCTTGGACAGGAGACCGCCGGCCTCCTCCATCAGGTTCGCCTTGAGTTCGAGCTTGTCGCCCTTCGGCACGTAGGCGACCGTGAGGGAGAACAGTCCAGCCGCATCGAGACGCTTGGCCTCGGCCCGCAGATCCAGGCCTTCGCTGGCGGCGCCGAGCTTCGCGCTGCCCTTGGCCGAAAGCCGGGCGGGCTGGCCCGCGATCTCCTCCCCGAGCACGAGGTCGGCGAGGGTGAAGCTCTTGATCTCGACCTTCACCGGAAGGTCGGGCAGCAACTTGCCGTCGGGCTTGGCTTCCGCCGGTGTCGGTCCGGGCAGTGGGCGGCGCAGAACCTCCAGGCGGCCGATCTCGAGGGTGTCGACCTCGAGCCGCCCCGAAAGCAGCGCCAGGCGGCGCCAGGAGATCCGCGCCTTGTCGAGCTTGAGCCAGACTCCCGCGCGGTCGCTGACCGCCACGTCGCGGATCACCGCGTCCGAGGACAGGGCACCGTCCACCGCGCCGATGGACACGCGGGACGCGGGGGTGGACAGGGCCTTCGACAGCAACCCGCCGAGCACGGATTTCTCCGCGTCGTCGGCGTGCAGAGAAAGCGGGGCGAGAAGCACGAGGAACAGCGCAACGAGCAGGGCCGCCGCCCCCCTAAAGCCCCCGCGCCACTCGTCATTGCTTCGCTCAGCTCGCCATGACGGTGTGGTTCTGGTCAACTCTCTGATCGAACCCATCAGAACGCCTGCCCGAGGCTGAGATACAGGACGGCGGGGCGGACGTGCCCGCCCTTGTAGGCGTCGAGGGGGAAGGCGAGATCGGCGCGGATCGGGCCGATGCCGGTATAGTAGCGCAGGCCGATGCCCACCGACTTGCGGATGGTCTCGTCGAAATTCGGCAGGGACGAGGCGAAGGCCGTGCCCGCGTCGAAGAACGGCACCACGCCGATCGTGTCCGTGACCTTGATCCGCGCCTCGATCGAGGCTTCGAGCAGGCTGCGTCCGCCGATCGGCAGGTTGAACGGCCCGATGGGACCGAGCGTCCGGTACGGATAGCCGCGCACCGAGCCGCCACCGCCCGCGAAGAAGCGGAAGTTATCCGGGATCTCTCCGAGCTTCGCCCCCGAAACCGAGCCGAAGCCGATGCGACCCGCGAGGATGAAACGGGATTCGTCGTCCAGGGAGTAATAGGTCGAGCCCTGCGCCTTCGCGACCACGATGCCCGGATCCGAGATGGCGCCCGGATACGCCGCCACGGAGGCGATCGCCCGGAACCCCTTGGTCGGGTCGAGCAGACTGTCCGTGGAATCGTAGGTGACGGAGGCGGGCACGCCGATCAGCCGGTAATTCACCGTGCCGAGCGCGTCCTGCGAGCGGCCGATTTGCGCATCGAGCCCGATCTGCGCCGAGAACGTGTCCGAGAAGCGGTGACGGATCGCGCCCGAGAGGCCGCCGCCATCCACGAGATAACTCTGCTGGACCTCGCGGGCGAAGAAGACGTTGGCCAGGAAGTCGTTGCGGGTGCCCCAGAGGGCGGGTTGCACGTAAGTCGCCGAGAGGCGCCCGCCCAGGCCGTTCGTGCCGATGCCCGCCTGTTTGCGCTGCTGGGCGAAGGGATCGTAGCCGAGACCGAGATAGTAGAGGTCGGCATCGACCCGGAAGGTCTCGCCACCGCCAAACAGGTTGCGGTTGGCGTAATAGGCCCGCACCCCCGGCCCATCGACGGTGGAATAGCGCGCCGAGACGCCGATCAGGTTCTTCTCGCGCTCCGTGAGCTCCACGAAGAGCGGCAGGTTGCCCTCCGCGTCGAGTTCGGTGCCTTCGCGGACCCGGACGGAGCCGATGCCCTCCAGTCGCGCCACCGAACGGCGGATCGCGGCGACGGCCTGGGGGGAATAAGGGTCACCCGGCTCGGCATAGATGAAGGAGCGGATGGTCGCCGGGTCCATGCCCTCTGCGCCACTGACGCTGACGCGGCCGATCCCGGCCTTGGGGCCGGGATTCAGCGCGAAGGTGACGTCCATGACATGGGCGGTGTCGTCCACGACGGGATCGCGGTTCACCACCTTGGCGAAGGGATGCCCTTCCGCGCGGAAACGGTCCACGATCGCCGCCTCGCGGGCGAGAATCGTGGCGGAACGGGCGGGCACGTCGTCGTCCACGCGGGTCAGGCGCGGTGGCAGGATCTCCTCCGGAAAGGGCCGCCCGGCGGGATCGCGTACGGTGACCCGGCGCAGGGTGTAGAGCGGCCCGAGATCGATCGCGATCTTCACGGGCACGAGGCCGCGATTGCGCCAGTTCTCCGCTGCGTGCACCGCAGGCGCGGTCCGCCCAGGCGCCACGGGTACGCCATCGACGCGCACCTCGACCCGGCCCTGGTAATAGCCGTAGCCGGAGAGCACGTCCGCGAGCTTGGCGAGATCGATCTCGGCCCGGCGCACCAGTCCCTCCCCGTCCGGGGGCGCTTCCTGGCGCAGCCGGTACAGGGCGGAGGCGTCCTGGATTGCGGTCAGGACGTCGGAATCGTCGGTTCCGGTGATCCGGGCCGCGTAGGGCACGGCCGTCGGGCTTGGGGCGGGCGGCTCGGGCTCTGAGCCGAACAGACCGAAAAAGTCGAAGGCGCGGGCAGGCTCCGGCAGGGCCATGCTGGCCATGCCCGCCGCCCAGGCGATCAGGATCGCGCGGGCAGTCCCCGGCGGTAGGAAAAGCGGTCGGAAGGGAAGCAGCAAGCGGATCGCGCCGTCAGCCCTGAAGACCGCTGGCGCGGCGAAGTCCGGTCCGGTTCATGCTCGACGCCCCCCACGTCTCGCCTGCGCCTCGCCGGGGCGCGTCTGTTCCTTCGTCCACGGCCTTGCCGAGCGGCATGGCCCCGGCCGTATAGACCATGCCCGAAATGAGTCGACTCTGTGGCGAAGCTTGGTGTCAGGCCGCTCGCACCTGTGAAAGGAACCCTGCGACCGCTCCGCGCAGGGCCCCCGCCTGTCGCGAGAGATCTCCTGCGGCGGCGAGCACCTGATCCGAGCCGTGGCTCGCCGTGGCGGCCGCGGCATCGACGCCCGCCACATGGCCCGAGACGGCGCGGGTATCCTGCGATGTCTGCACCGTGGTGCGTGCGATCTCGGCGGTCGCCGCGCCCTGCTCCTCGACCATGGCGGCAATGTCGGAGCCGATCCGAGCAAGGTCGCGGACCATGGTCGCGATCCCTCCGATCGAGCGCACCGAAGCGTCGGTCGCGCTCGAGATCTCCGCGACCTTGGCGGTGATGTCCTCGGTGGCGCGGGTGGTTTGGGCGGCGAGCTCTTTCACCTCCGCCGCGACCACGGCGAAGCCCCGCCCCGCCTCGCCCGCGCGTGCGGCCTCGATGGTGGCATTCAGCGCCAGAAGGTTCGTCTGGGCAGCGACGTTTGAGATCATGCCCACGATCTCGCCGATGTTGGAGGCGGCCTCCGCGAGGCGGCGGACCTCCTCGGTCACACCGTCCGCATTGCGTTGCGCCCTGGCGGCGAGATCCGCCGAGGACCCCACCTGCGAGGCGATCTCGCGCACCGAGACCGACAATTCCTCCGTCGCGGCAGCGACCGCGTCCGCCGTGCCGGCCGCCGAAGCGGAGGCGCTGGCGACCGCGCGTGTCAGGTTGGTCGTGTCGCGGGCGGCCTGCGCCATCCCATTGGCGGAGGATTCGAGTTGGCTCGCGGCGGCGGACACCGCCTCAACGATCCCGCCGACCTTGCCCTCGAAATCGTCCGCAAGGAGAAGTGCCGCTTCATGCTGAGCGGCGGCGTGCTCGGACGCCATGCGTTCCTGGGCCGCGCGCGCCGCCCGGCGCTCCGCGACGCTCTCGCGGAAGGCGATCGCCGCGCCGGTGATCGCCCGCAACTCGCGGGGGCCGCCGACCGGCAGCACCACCGTGTCCGTGTCCGCGTCCGCCTCGCCTCGCCCGATGGCCGTGAGCGCCCCCGCCACGCGGGTGAGCGGACGGCTGATCGCGGTGCCCAAGGCCACGGCGATCCCGGCCGAAAGCGCCAGCAGCGCAAGCGCCCCGCCGATCCACCACCAGAGCAACCGCTCGGCCCCGTCGCGCAGGCTCCTCGCTTGCGCGGTGAGTTCGCCGGTCAGCTGATCCTCGACGCCCTTCAGCCCATCGATGCGCTGGCTCGCGAGCTTGAACCAGACCGGTGCATCGCGGAAGGCGGGCGCCTCGCCGGGAATGAGGGACAGGATCGACTCTCGCAGCTTGGCGACGTCTCGGGCGGGCGCGCTCGTTTCGGTCGCGTCCAGGGCGGCGTTCAGTCCGGGGGCGGCGAACGCCCGGAACAGCTTCGTATAGGTGGCTTGGTCCGCCGCCAGCGTCATGATCCGCTTGGCGGCTGCGAGGTCGTATTGACCCGAGGCGAAGACCGCCGAGGCCGCCGCACGCTCCTGGCCCGCGGCTTCCTTCATCATGAGGAAGTTGGCGTAGTAGCGTGCCTTGGCCGCGATGGCGGCGTCGTCCATCGCGCCACCCATGGCGCGTACCAGCCCGAGACCCGCTCCGATCAGGCCGGTATAGTGGCCAGCCGCCTGAGGCGCGGGGATGGACAAGCCGTCCACCGCCTTGCGCTGGGCGGTGAGCCCGTCGAGCCGTTCGGTGAAGTCCTTGGCGGTAGCGGCGGCGGTGCCGCCCATGGCGGTGAAGTCAATGGCCCTGACGGCATCGCTCAAGCCGGTCAGAGCGGCATCGGTCCGTGACCGCTGTGCCTGCAATTCCGGCCCGAACTGCGCGCCCTTGGCCGCGAGGAAGAGGCTCGACGCGCCGCGTTCCCGCTGAGCCTCGTGAGCGAAGGCGCTGATCCGGGAGGCCAGCCCGACGAGAGTTTCGACCCGCACCATCTCGGTGCGGCGCGTCCACTGATCCGAGACCATGACACCGGCCGCCCCTGCGAAGGCGAGGCAGGGCGCAAGCGCAACGGCGAGGATGCGGGAATGCAGTGTCGAAAGAAAAGCCATGGCGCAATCGCAAGTAAGATCAGCGCGTAGAATGCTGTCTCAACTTGATAAACATACGGTTGCGGAGGGGAGGCGGTAGTTTATGCAAATTGCTTGATTAAGCGGCAAACTCGACATCATCGGCCGAGTTGGCGTGCAAGTCTCCCCAGGCCTTCAGGGCGGAAATGACTGGTTCCAAGGAGCGGCCTCGTTCGGTCAGACTATACTCCACCTTGGGCGGGACTTGCGCGTAAACCTTCCGTGCAATGAGCCCATCCGCCTCCAGTTCACGCAACTGCGTTGTCAGCATGCGCTGCGTGACGCTCGTCAGTCGCCGCCGGATCTCGTTGAAGCGCAGTGTCCCCTCAAGCAAGTGGTAGAGGATGACGCCCTTCCACTTGCCGTCGATGAGCTGGAGCGTCGCCTCGACGGCGCAGCCGGGGCTGCAATGGCCCTGGTGACGGCGGATGCGGGGCATAGCGGTATCCTTTTCGACACTATGGGCCTTTTATGTGCGTACTTGCGCCGGAGAAAGACGAACGGCATCACATCGGCGTTCTTCTTGAGAGGTCGCGATGCGCGCCGTTGGATATCGCAAGTCCCTGCCGATCACCGATGCGGAGGCTTTGATCGATCTCGATCTGCCGCAGCCAGAGCCCGGCCCGCACGACCTGCTCGTGAAGGTCGAGGCGATCTCAGTGAACCCCGTCGACACGAAGGTCCGGCGGCGAGCCGAGCCGGAGGCGGGTGACGCCAAGATCCTGGGCTGGGACGCAGCCGGGACGGTGCTCGCCATCGGCCCGGAGGTGACGGAGTTCGCGGTGGGCGAGGCGGTCTTCTACGCGGGCGACATCACCCGGGCGGGGACGAATGCCGAGTATCACTGTGTCGATTCCCGCATCGTCGGGCGCAAGCCACGGAGCCTGGATTGGGCGCAAGCCGCCGCCCTGCCCCTTACGGCGATCACGGCCTGGGAAACCCTGTTCGACCGTCTCGACGTGGCCAAGCCCGTCCCGGGCGCTCCCCCGGCCCTGCTCATCGTCGGCGGTGCCGGAGGCGTCGGTTCGATTGCGATTCAGCTCGCCCGCCAGCTTACCGACCTGACCGTGATCGCCACGGCCTCGCGGCCGGAGACGGCGCAGTGGTGCCGCGACCTCGGCGCCCATCATGTCGTGGATCACGCCAAGCCGCTCTCCACCGAAGTGGCGGCCCTCGGGATCGGCGCGCCGGGCCTCGTCTTTTCGACGACGAACACCGACCTGCACCTGTCCGAGATCGGCGCCTTGATCGCCCCTCAGGGGCGGCTCGCCCTGATCGATGATCCGGCGAGCCTCGATGTCTCGCTCCTCAAGCGTAAGAGCCTGTCCCTTCACTGGGAGCTGATGTTCACGCGCTCGATGTTCGGCACCGCCGACATCGCCGAGCAGGGACGGTTGCTCAATGAGGTCTCGCGCCTCGTCGATGCCGGGCGCCTGCGCACGACCCTCGGTGAGCATTACGGGCGGATCGACGCCCGGAACCTCAAGCGAGCCCACGAACTGATCGAGTCGGGCCGGGCCAAGGGCAAGATCGTCCTCGAAGGCTTCGGCGCGTAGGGAGGGCCAGATGGGCGAGACGGCGGACGGGACCGGCATCTTCGACGT
This sequence comes from Methylobacterium sp. NFXW15, assembly GCF_049887755.1. Classification (NCBI taxonomy): domain Bacteria; kingdom Pseudomonadati; phylum Pseudomonadota; class Alphaproteobacteria; order Hyphomicrobiales; family Methylobacteriaceae; genus Methylobacterium; species Methylobacterium sp. NFXW15. The sequence continues at coordinate 56,749 of NZ_JAGEKG010000016.1, forward strand.
GGCGGCCATCGCCGCCGCTTTGCCGCCAAGTGCGGCGACCCTGCTGGTCGACACCTACCTGACCGACCGTCCCGCTGCGAGCGCGCGGGTCTTCCGGGTGTACCGGCCGACCCCGCCGCATTTTCACCGGACCTGCGACGAGTACCTGTATTGCCTGTCCGGCCGGGGCACGTTCTGGATGCGCGATCCGGCGACGGTCGCGCCCTTCGCGGCGGGGCAGTTGCTGTTCTTCGAGAAGGGCACCGTCCATGCGATGCCGGCGATCGAGCCCGGCGAGCCGGTCGTGTTCCTGTCGATCGATACCCCCCGCCGTGAGCCGACCGACATCGTCTTCGTCAACGAGGAGGATGGCAGCCCGGCGACCTTCATGGCTCGTAACGCCGACGGGTGAGGCTCAGAATCGGATCACCCGCCCGGCTACCGCCACGCCCACGAGCAAGACGGCGACCATCAGGAAGGCGAAGGGCAGGCTCGTGGCTTGCGCGATGAAGCCAATCAATGCCGGCCCGGCCAGCACACCCGCATAACCGAGCGTCGTGACGGCGGGGACGGCAACGCTCGCCGGCATTACGTCCTGCCGACCGGCGGCGGTGAAGAGCACCGGCACGATGTTGGCACAGCCCGCGCCGATCAAGGCATAGCCCGCGAGCGCCGCCTCCCAGGCCGGGACGAGGACGGAGAGCGCGAGACCGGCGGCGGCGCAAAGCCCGCCGAGCACGACGACGCGCGAGCGCCCTAGCCGGGCGACGATCCCGTCTCCCGCGAGCCGTCCCGCCGTCATCGTCACCGAGAAGGCCGCGTAACCGAGGGTCGCCCGCGCCGGATCGAGCCCGCGACTCTGCGACAGGAACACGGCGCTCCAATCGAGAACGGAGCCTTCGGTCAGGAACACGATGCAGCACAGGATGCCGATGACCAGCACCGTCCCGCGCGGAACGGCGAAGGCGGGGCCCTCCGCTGTCGTGGTGCGCGCCAGGATGCCGGGCCAGGATGCGGCGAACAAGAGCGCGATGGCCGCGACCGCGAGCCATGTCGTCGTGCCGATGCCGAGGCCTGCGAAGAGCAGCGCCCCGGCCGCCAGCGCCCCGACAAGGCTGCCGAGGCTATAGAGCCCGTGGAATCCCGACATCATGGGACGCCCCCTCGCCTTCTCGACGGCGACGGCCTGGAGGTTCATGCCACAATCGATCGCTCCCATCCCGGCCCCGAACAGGAGCAAGGCGGGTGCGAGCACAGCCACGGCATCCGCATGCGCGAGCACCAGTAGGGCGAGGCCGATCGCCGCCGTTCCGGCGATGAGCACCGGGCGCAGGCCGACCTTCGCCGCAGCTGCCCCGGCGAGCGGCATCGCCGCGATCGAGCCGATCCCGAGACAGAGCAGCAGCAGGCCGAGCTGTGCCTCACCCAATGCCGCCTGCGCTTTCACATGAGGGACCAGTGGCGCCCATGCGGCGGTGCCGAGTCCGACGATCAGAAAGAGAAAGCGGGTGGACCAGACGTCCGCGCGATGACGATCGGCATGGGCGGAGGGCGAGTCGGTCGCGGAGAGAGCGGGCATCGGCACCGTTTTTCGCGATTCGGAGGGACCCGGCCTAGTTGGGCCGTGGCATTTCTCCCGGCAATGAGGGCGCGCGCCCGTCTGCCTTGCGCGACGACGAATGCGGCTTTCACGGTTGCCCGCGTACCCTTTTCGTTCTAGCAAGCTCCCGCGGGGACGGATCCGCCATCGGCCTGCGGGGATCGACATGAGCCGGTGTCGCGGCCGGTTCGCCGGGCGCTGTCCCCTTCCGCGTCGACGCCTCGAAAGACCGCCGCCCTCATGGCCAGAGCCCGTGCCGGAGCCCAGAAGCAGGCCGCCGAAACCGAGACTTCCCGCCCTGCGGCGCGGAAGAGCGCGGTGAAGGCGCCTCCCGCCCAGTCGGTGAAGGCCGAGGCGGCGATCGACGCAAAGCTGGAGAAGTTGTTCGACTCGGCCGGGCCCGCAGCGCGGGACTCGCGGGTCATCTCCGTGCGCGGCGCCCGCGAGCACAACCTGAAGAACGTGGACCTGACGATCCCCCGGGACCGGTTGGTGGTGTTCACGGGCCTGTCCGGCTCGGGCAAGTCGTCCCTCGCCTTCGACACGATCTATGCCGAGGGCCAGCGCCGTTACGTCGAGTCGCTGTCGGCCTATGCCCGTCAGTTCCTTGAGATGATGGCCAAGCCCGATGTCGATCAGATCGACGGGCTTTCGCCGGCCATTTCCATCGAGCAGAAGACCACCTCGAAGAACCCGCGCTCGACGGTCGGCACCGTTACCGAGATCTACGATTACATGCGCCTGCTGTGGGCGCGGGTCGGAATCCCCTACTCCCCCGCCACGGGGCTGCCCATCGAGAGCCAGACCGTCAGCCAGATGGTCGACCGGGTTCTTGCCCTGCCGGAGAAGACTCGCCTCTATCTGCTCGCCCCCGTGGTTCGGGGCCGCAAGGGCGAATATCGCAAGGAGATCGCGGAGTTCCAGAAGAAGGGCTTCCAGCGGCTTCGGATCGACGGCGAGTTCTACGCCATCGACGACGCGCCCAAGCTCGACAAGAAGTTGAAGCACGACATCGACGTGGTGGTGGACCGCATCGTGGTGCGGGACGACATCGCCTCGCGTCTCGCGGATTCGTTCGAAACCGCCCTCGACCTCGCGGATGGCATCGCGGAGATCGTGTTCGCCGATGTCGCGGAGGGCGAGGAGGCGCAGTCGATCACCTTTTCCTCGCGCTTCGCCTGTCCCGTTTCCGGCTTCACCATCGCCGAAATCGAGCCGCGGCTGTTCTCGTTCAACAATCCGTTCGGCGCCTGCCCCACCTGTAGCGGCATCGGCCATGAGATGCGGATCGATCCCGAACTGGTCATCTCCGATCCCGGCTTGAGCCTGAAGCGCGGGGCGGTGGCGCCCTGGGCGAAATCGACCTCGCCCTATTACGGGCAGACGCTCGATGCGCTCTCCGCCCATTTCGGATTCGAGACCACGACGCCCTGGGGCAAGCTGAGGGAGGCCGACCGAGCCGTGGTGCTGCACGGCTCCGGACGGGAGCCGATCCGCTTCTATTACGACGACGGCCTGCGCCGGTATTCGGTCAACAAGCCCTTCGAAGGCGTGATCCCGAATCTGGAGCGCCGCTACAAGGAGAGCGATTCCGACGCGGTGCGCGAAGAGATCGGGCGTTTCATGAGCGAGACGCCGTGTGCGGCATGCGAAGGCAAGCGGCTCAAGCCCGAGGCGCTGGCGGTGAAGGTGGCGATGCACGACATCGCCGAGGTGACCGGCCTGTCGGTGAGCAAGGCGCACCAATGGTTCGCCGACCTGCCCGAGAAGCTGACCGCCAAGCAGAACGAGATCGCCGTCCGCATCCTCAAGGAGATTCGCGACCGGCTGAGCTTCCTGATGGATGTCGGCCTCGAATACCTCACGCTTGCCCGCGGCTCGGGCTCGCTCTCCGGTGGTGAGAGCCAGCGAATCCGGTTGGCGAGCCAGATCGGCTCGGGTCTGACGGGCGTACTCTATGTGCTGGACGAGCCGTCGATCGGCCTGCACCAGCGGGACAACGAGAGGCTGCTCGGCACGCTGAAGCGCCTGCGCGACCTCGGAAACTCGGTGATCGTCGTGGAGCACGACGAGGATGCGATCCTGCAGGCCGATTACGTGGTCGATGTCGGCCCCGGCGCGGGCATCCACGGGGGCAAGATCATCGCCCAGGGGACACCCACCGAAGTGCTGGCGCATCCGGCCTCGCTCACTGCGAAGTACCTCACCGGCGAAATGGCGGTGCGCATGCCGACCGCCCGGCGGAAGAGCCGGAAGGGCACGCTCCAGGTGTTCGGTGCGCGTGGAAACAACCTGAAGGACGTGGATATCGCGATCCCGCTCGGGACGTTCACCTGCGTCACGGGCGTCTCGGGCGGGGGCAAGTCCACCCTCGTCATCGACACGCTCTATAAGGCGGTGGCGAAGAAGCTGAACGGCGCCGTGGAGCATCCGGCTCCCCATGGGCGGATCGAGGGGCTGGAACACCTCGACAAGGTCATCGATATCGACCAGTCGCCCATTGGGCGGACCCCTCGCTCGAACCCCGCCACCTATATCGGCGCCTTCACGCCGATCCGCGATTGGTTCGCCGGGCTCCCCGAAGCGAAGGCGCGCGGCTACCAGCCGGGTCGATTCTCCTTCAACGTGAAGGGCGGCCGTTGCGAAGCCTGTTCCGGCGACGGCGTCATCAAGATCGAGATGCACTTCCTGCCCGATGTCTACGTCACCTGCGACGTGTGCAAGGGCAAGCGTTACGACCGCGAAACGCTGGAAGTGAAGTATCGCGAAAAGTCCATCGCCGATGTCCTCGACATGACGGTCGAGGAAGCGGCCGAACTCTTCAAGGCTGTACCGTCGATCCGCGATAAGCTCGAAACCTTGAAGCGCGTCGGCCTGCATTACGTCCGCGTCGGCCAACAGGCGACCACACTGTCCGGCGGTGAGGCGCAGCGCGTGAAGCTCTCGAAGGAGCTGTCGAAGCGGGCGACCGGCCGGACCTTGTACATCCTCGACGAGCCGACCACGGGGCTTCACTTTCATGACGTCGCTAAGCTCATGGAAGTCCTTCACGAACTTGTCGATCAAGGAAATACTGTCGTCGTCATCGAGCACAACTTAGAGGTCATCAAGACCGCCGATTGGGTGATCGATATGGGCCCCGAGGGTGGCGATGGTGGCGGCCAAGTGGTCGCCGTCGGCGTGCCTGAAGAGATCGCGGCGTCCGGGGCAAGCCATACCGGCCGGTTCCTGCGCGAGGTGCTTCAACGCCGCTCGTCCAAACCGGCGGAGAAGGCTCTCGCAAAGCCGGCCGCCCGCCGGAAGGCCGCATCCTAGGAATCACCTGCGAAGCGGACCGGCAAAATTTGCCGGTCCGGCGGGCAAAGCGCCTGCGGTCGCGGCATGATTCGACCTGATGAGGCCAGAGTTCCGGCCCGGATTTATCGCCGAATGGAGCCTGGAGGCGTCCCGTCGGTTCGGCGGCGCGGTTTGAGCCGGCAGCCGCCATTGCCGGTTCATCCCGGCCTAGCCGGTGACAACAGCTTGGCCATTCAACATTATTTTGCCGAACGGCCCGCGCCACACATGTGTTGCGCCGCGGCAAAAATGCGGCTTTTGCGCAACGGTTGGTCTGGATGTGCCAAACCGGCAAGCATTGCACTGTCTTTCCGGAGGTCTTTGTAGAATAGTCCCAATCGTTGAGACGGGGCGGCTCCGTGGGGGCGCTCGGCAGTGACCGAACGGCGATCGCCTAAGGCGGATATGACCGGCACGGTATTGCCGAAAGCGGGACGGAAGCCAGAGACCTTGGGAAGGACCAACATAATGATGAAGAACTGGCTCGCGGCCGGCGCGGTCGCGCTCTCGGTCGGAATGACGTCCACGATCGCTCACGCGCAGAGCACCACTGTTCCCGGCGAGCAGGTCGGCCTCGCCATCGGCGCGCCGCTCCCGGAGGGCATCTACGCCCTGAACACCTTCACCTACCGCCGCACCGACGCGCCGTTCTCGCCGGACACCGCCGTCAACATCCCGGTGCTGGTGTGGTCGACCCCGCTGGTGCCGTTCGGCGGCCGCATCGAGCTCCTCGTTGCTCCCCCGACCGTGTTCGTGTTCACCCGTAACCAGGCCGGCGTCGCCAACCGCGACATCTCGATCAACGTCGGCACGTTCGTCGGCGGCATCTGGGCCTTCGACCTGGGTGGCAACTTCGGCGTCAGCTTGCTCGGCGGCGTGTACCTCAACGACCTGAACGGCGACCGTGGCTCGCTGGGCATCGGCCTCGCCGGTACCCCGATCCTGCCGCAGCTCTCGTCCAACACCTACCGCATGGGCGTTGCCGGCAGCTACACGGGTGACGGCTGGAACATCACCGCCAACCTGACCGCCAACTTCTACGACAGCCCCGGCCGCTTCGATGGCCGCGTCGGCGCCGCCATCGGCCCGATCCGCCTCTCGGACGCCCTGAACTTCGACCTCACGGCCACGAAGACCTTCGGCAACTTCGAGATCGGCGCCGTCGGTTACGGCACCTACAACTTCGACATCGGTCCGGGCAGCGCTGCCTTCGGCAACCGCGGTCGCTTCGCCCTCGGCGGTCTCGTCGGCTACGACTTCAAGGTGTTCAAGGTCCAGGCCTACGTCGCCCGCGACGTCGTGACCGCCTCGCAGTACGTGTCGCTCGGCGGCCGCGTTCGCGACAACTACTCGACCGACGGCTGGGTGCGCTTCATCATCCCGCTCTACAGCCCGGCTGCTGCCGCTGCTCCGGTCCCGGCTCCGCTGGTCCGCAAATACTGAGAACGGATCCGGATGCGGCGTCACAGACGCGGCATCCCCCGGTCTTCCCGACGCCCGGCCTCTCCTGGAGGCCGGGCGTTCGTCGTTTCAGGCGGCCCGGCTCACCCACTCGTCTCCGTAAGTCGTGCCGACATGTCATCCCGGCGCCCGTGGCGGGTGTCGGCGCGCCACGGCTCGCCTATTTATTGCTCTTGTCAGGAAGACTCGGCAGCCCTGCGGGGGGCCGACGGTTGTGCGAGGCCAAGAGGCGCCGAGATGCAGGGCGAACGCAAGATCCCGGTTCAGGTTCAGCCGAAGGCCGCCGACTACACGTATGATCTCGACCGCGCTATCGGGGCGGTCCTGTCCCTCTCGAGCCGCGTACCGGAGGACGGGTTCACGGCCGAGACGCTGGGCACGGAGCGAGCGGGCAACGGCGTGGTGATCGGCGAGGATGGGCTCGTGCTCACCGTCGGCTATCTCATCATGGAGGCCGACAGCGTCTGGTTGACCACGCGCGACGGGCGGTCCGTGCCGGGCCATGTCCTCGGCTTCGATGCCGCGACGGGGTTCGGCCTCGTCCAGGCGCTGGGTGATCTCGGCACGCCGGTCCTGCGGCTCGGTCGCTCTGCCTCGTTCAAGGTCGGGGACAGGGCCGTGCTTGCGGGCGGGGGCGGACGGGCCCACAGCGTCGCCGTCGAATTGGTCGCCCGACAGGAATTCGCAGGCTACTGGGAGTACGTCCTGGACGAGGCCCTGTTCACCGCGCCATCCCATCCGCATTGGGGCGGCACCGCGCTCATCGGCCCGAAGGGCGATCTGCTCGGCATCGGTTCCCTGCAGTTGCAACAGGGCGGCAGCGCTGCGGGCCGGGCGATCAATATGATCATCCCGATCGATCTTCTGCCGCCTCTCCTCGACGATTTGCGCACTCGTGGCCGGGCGGACGGGGCGCCGCGCCCGTGGCTCGGGCTCTACGCCACCGAGAGCGAGGAGGGCATCGTCGTGATGGGACTAGCCGATGGCGGCCCCGCCGAGGGCGCCGGACTCCAGGGGGGCGACGTGATCACGGCCGTGGCCGGGGAGCCGATCTCGGATCTCGCGGCCCTGTTCCGCGCGATCTGGGCGCTCGGCGAGGCCGGGGCGCGCATTCCCCTCACGATCAAGCGGGACGGGCGCAACGTCCTGCTCACGGTCGTCTCGGGCGATCGGCATGCCTTTCTGCGCACGCCCTCCGTTCACTGAAGGCGCCACAACCCTGCCGTTAAATCGCCTTGAGACTGCAAATTCTACAACTGTAATCTCAGGGTCCGTTCAGGTCGCTGGGGCGATTCTCTCCCTCGAACCAGCGCTTGAGCGCTGGGAGACGATGGAGATTCTCGCATGGCAATCGTGAGCGCCATTCGCACGAAAACCCTCATCAAGCCGACGATCCTGGCTGCGGCGCTCGTCGGCGGTGTGGCCTTCGCGGGTTCGGCCGAGGCGGCCGGCGGCTGCGGCCCCGGTTTCCACCCGAACCCCTGGGGCTATTGCCGTCCGAACTACGGTCCGCGCCCCTATTGGCGCCGCCCGGTCCCGGTCTATGGCTACGGTTATGCGCGTCCGCGGCCGGTCTATCGGCCTTACGGCTACGGTTATTACGGCCCGCGTCCCTTCTACTGAGCCGTTTCGCAACCGCGAATACCCAAAGGCGTCCCGCTACACGGCGGGGCGCCTTTTTCGACTCTAAGACAGGCCATCATATGCGCCTATTGAATAGCCACCCGTCAAAGTTGCCGATGTCTTAAGCGACGTATGCCCGTGCTGCAGGGCTGGTGCTTGACCTTTGCTATCCCGCTGCGCCGCAGCAGGTCTATATGTGCATTGCATCAACAACGGGCAGCGGTGCACCACCTTTCGGCACCGTCTGCCTCATCAGAGGCCATTTGTACCATGTCTGCCGCTCGCAGCGTTCTGTCCCGTGTCCGCGCCTACCTCCGCTACCGCGATACGGTGTCCCAGCTCTCGCGCCTGTCGGACCGCGATCTTGCCGATCTCGGCATCAACCGCACCGACATCCCGGGCATCGCGCGCTCCTGATCTCTTCGGGTTCACGCCCGTCTGACTGCCAAAGGGCCGTCCCCCGTTGATCCGGGTGGCGGCCCTCCGTTATTTTCGGGCATGACGTACACCATCCATATCGTCGGCGGCGGTCTCGCCGGATCCGAAGCCGCCTGGCAGATCGCCGAATCCGGCCATCGTGCCGTCCTCCATGAGATGCGCCCCGTGCGCGGGACGGAAGCCCATCAGGGTGAGGGGCTGGCGGAGCTCGTCTGCTCCAACTCCTTCCGCTCGGACGATGCGCACGGCAACGCCGTCGGGCTGCTGCATCAGGAGATGCGCACCCTCGGTTCGCTGATCATGCGGGCCGCTGACGCACATCAGGTCCCGGCGGGCGGGGCACTGGCGGTGGACCGCGAGGGGTTTTCGGAGGCCGTCACCGCCGCGTTGGAGAGCCACCCCAACGTCACCATCGTGCGCGAGGAGATCGCCGGCCTGCCGCCAGAGGAATGGGGGCCGTGCATCGTCGCGACAGGCCCCCTCACCGCCCCCGGCCTCGCCGAGAGCATCCGAGACCTCACCGGCGCCGAGTCGCTGGCCTTCTTCGACGCCATCGCACCCATCGTCCACTGCGAGTCCATCGACATGGACGTGGCGTGGTTCCAGTCGCGCTATGACAAGCCGGGGCCTGGCGGCACGGGCGCCGATTATCTGAACTGCCCGATGGATCGGGATCAGTACGATGCCTTCGTCGCGGCCCTGGTGGGCGGCGAGAAGATCGGCTTCAAGCAGTGGGAGGGCACACCCTATTTCGACGGGTGCCTGCCCATCGAGGTCATGGCGGAGCGCGGCCCCGAGACCCTGCGGCACGGGCCGATGAAGCCTGTCGGCCTTACAAATCCCCGCGCGCCGGACAGGAAGCCCTGCGCCATCGTCCAGCTGCGCCAGGACAATGCGTTGGGCACGCTCTACAACATGGTCGGCTTCCAGACGAAGCTGACCTATTCGGAGCAGGTGCGGATCTTCCGCACCATTCCCGGCCTGGAGAAGGCCGAGTTCGCCCGGCTCGGCGGCCTGCACCGCAACACCTATCTCGACTCGCCGCGTCTCCTCGACGCGACGTTGCGCCTGAAGGCCCGGCCCGCGCTGCGCTTCGCCGGGCAGATCACGGGGTGCGAGGGCTATGTCGAGAGCGCCGCAGTGGGCCTGATGGCTGGACGGTTCGCCGTAGCCGAGGCAGCCTGCGCACCGCTGGCGCCCCTGCCGCAGACGACGGCCCTCGGCGCGCTCATCGCGCATATCACCGGCGGACACGTCTCCGCCGAGGAGGGCGGCGGCGGGCCGCGCTCGTTCCAACCGATGAACGTCAATTTCGGACTGTTCCCGCCCCTCGAGAGGATGCCGCGCGGCGAGGCCGGGCGCCGCCTGCGGGGGCCGGAAAAGACGGCTTTGAAAAAGCGCGCCCTCACCGACCGGGCGCGGGAGCATCTCGCCGCCTGGATGGCGGGCGAACAACCGGTCCAGGCCGCAGCCGAATAGGACTGGACGTCGCAACGCGGGGCACAGCTCCGCGTTGGAGCATCAGACGTGCGGGAGCCCCAATCATGCGGATCCGCAAGCAAGCGACCTTCGACGGCGTCTGGACACTCTTCGTCGGCGATTGTCTGTGCATCAGTGATCTCAGCGAAGCGGAGGCCGATGCCCTAGCCGCTGCCTTCGCGTCGATCTCAGACGGGGGCGATTAGCGCCGTCTTCGACTACGTTGGCTCACGTGCCGCCGTCTTTGCTTCGCTGCGTTCGCAAAGACGGCCGGGCATCCATCGACGGGAGCGGCTCAACTCGGCGGATACGGCTCTAGCTCTCCTCGCGCCTCGCTCGGCGCAGATCCTCCCAGCGGGCGAGGCGTTCCGCGAGCCGGACCTCGTAGCCGCGCTCGGTCGGCTCGTAGAGGTGTTGGCGGCCCAGGGCCTCCGGCCAGTAATCCTGTCCCGAGAAGGCATCCGGCTCGTCGTGGTCGTAGCGGTATCCGTCGCCATAGCCGACCTTCCTCATCAGCTTGGTCGGCGCGTTGAGGATCACGCGCGGCGGCGGCAACGATCCCGCCTCCTTGGCGAGCCGCGTCGCGGCCTTATAGGCGGTGTAGACCGCATTCGATTTCGGGGCGCAGGCGAGGTAGATCGCCGCCTGGGCAAGCGCTAGCTCGCCCTCGGGGCTGCCGAGGAAGTCGAACGCGTCCTTGGCCGCGTTGGCGATGACGAGGGCCTGGGGATCGGCAAGCCCGATATCTTCCACCGCCATGCGCACGAGACGCCGCGCGATGAACAGCCGGTCTTCCCCGGCATCGAGCATCCGGCAGAGGTAGTAGAGGGCGGCGTCCGGGTCCGAGCCGCGCACCGTCTTATGGAGCGCGGAGATCAGGTTGTAGTGGCCCTCCTGCGCCTTGTCGTAGACGGGCGCACGGCGCTGCACGATCCTTTGCAAGGCGTCGGCGTCGAAGGTCTCGCCGGGCGCGGCTGAACGCCAGACTTCCTCGGCCAGGGTGAGAGCCGCCCGTCCATCGCCATCGGCCATGCGGACGAGAACGCCCCTCGCCTCCTCTGTCAGCGGCAGGGCCTGCCCGGTCAGGTCTTCGGCCCGTGCCAGGAGGCGGGCGATCGCACCGGGGTCGAGGGCGCGGAACAGCAGCACCCGCGCGCGGGAAAGTAGAGCCGCGTTCAACTCGAAGGACGGATTCTCGGTGGTGGCGCCGATCAGCGTCACCGTGCCGTCCTCCATCACGGGCAGGAAGGCATCGAGCTGGGCGCGGTTGAAGCGGTGGATCTCGTCCACGAAGAGCAGGGTCGCCTGCCCCTGCGCCCGCCGCTTGCGGGCCGCCTCGAACACCTTCCGCAGGTCGGGGACGCCCGAAAAGATCGCGGAGATCTGCTCGAAATGCAGGTCGGTCGCGTTGGCCAGCAGGCGCGCCACCGTGGTCTTGCCGGTGCCGGGCGGTCCCCAGAAGATCAGCGAGCCGAGATTGCGCCCGCGGAGGAGGCGTGTGAGCGCGCCGCCTTCCCCGGTCAGGTGCTCCTGGCCGACGACCTCATCGAGGGTTCGCGGACGCAGCCTGTCGGCCAAAGGCCGGTTCACGCCGGTTTCGGGCGGAGGGGCTTGCGGCGGGGCGGTCTCGGCCGAACCGAAGAGATCAGGCATGGGGCATCAACACCCTCGACACCGCCCTGCGCAAGCGCCCCCGCGCCGGGATCAACCGCTGAAGATCGAGGTCATGACCTCGCCGCCGCGGTTGATGACGACCTCCCAGGCACCGGGCGTGGTGCGCGTCACCCGGTCGAGATCCTTGGTGGTGGCGATGGGCAGGCCGTTCACAGCGACCACGATATCGCCCTTCTGCAGCCCGGCGCGAGCGGCGATGGAGCCCTCGTCCACCGCCTCGACCGCCACGCCCTCGGTCGGGAAGTCCACCTGTAGATCTTCCGCGACGGCGGGCGAGGTGTTCACGAAACTCGCTCCCAGGAAGGGCGAGCGGGCGCGGACCTTCAGGGAGTCGCGCGGCCGGGTCTCGGGCGCGGTGATGAGCTTCACCATCACCGACTGCCGGGTGGTTCCGCGCAGGATGCCGAGTTTGGTCTGACCGCTCGTGCCCTTCAGGGCGAAGCGGTAGCCGAACGCCTCCGGGTCATCGACGACCTGCCCGTCGATCGTCAGGATCAGGTCGCCGCGCTTGAGGCCGGATTCCTCGGCCGGGCTCTTGGCCTGGAGGCTCGCGACGAGCACGCCGGTCGGATGGTCGAGGCCCATGCTGTCGGCGATGTCGGGCGTGACGTTCTGAATCCGCGCGCCGAGCCAGGGGCGGCGGACCACCGTCTGCCCGTCCTTGGCGGCGGTGACCACGGCCTTCACCATGCTGACCGGAATGGCGAACCCGATGCCGTGGCTACCGCCCGATTGCGAATAGATCGCGGTGTTGATGCCGACGAGTTGGCCCTGCAGGTTGACCAGCGCACCGCCGGAATTGCCCGGATTGATCGCGGCATCAGTCTGGATGAAGTACTGGTAATCGGCCGAGCCGACCTGCGTGCGCGCCAGAGCCGACACGATGCCCTGGGTGACCGTCTGGCCGACGCCGAACGGGTTGCCGATCGCCATCACGAAGTCGCCGACCTCGAGCTTGTCGGCATCGCCGAAGGGCATCGGCGCCAGTCCGGCGGGCGGTTGCTTGATGCGGATCACCGCGAGGTCCGTGCGGCTGTCCCGCAGAACGATCGAGGCCTCGAACTCTCGCCGGTCGGAGAGCGCGACGCGAACCTCGTTCATGTTGTCGATGACGTGGGCGTTGGTGATGACGAGGCCGGACCCGTCCACGAGGACGCCCGAGCCAAGGGATTTCTGCGCCCGGTCGCCGCGCGGGCCACGCCCGCTTTCCGGCTCGCCGAAGAAGCGGCGCATGAACTCGTCCATCGCACTGGCGCGCGCGTTCGAGCGCTTGTCGACATGCGAGGCGTAGACATTCACGACCGAGGGCGCGGCCCGCTTCACCACCGGGGCGAAGGAGAGCTGAATCTCGCCCCGGCTGAGCGGAACCTGCTTGCTCGCGGTCTCCTTGCCCGGCCCGTCCTGCGGCTCGGTCCGCGCCATCTGAGCGGAGGCGGTGCCGCAGAGGATCGCGGCGAAGAGCGCGGCAAGGGGCAGGCGGGTCGTCATGCGTGGCTCCGGAGGCGGGGCCCCCGCCGGCTGGGCCGGGCGGGGATTGTCTCGGGGAGCCTATCGGAGCCGATTAAGGCAGGCGCGCGACACCTTCGCCGATGCGCCGCCGTTTCCATCATTCAGCGGCGGTGGGAACCCGGACGGCAGGCACGCGGTGCATCTTCCCGAGACCGAGCGCGCGGGCGAGTTCCGAGCGACGCTTGGAATAGGACGGTGCGGTCATGGGATAATCGGGACCGAGCCCCCACTTGGCGCGGTATTCATCCGGCGTGAGACCCTGCATCGCGAGGTGGCGCCGCAGCGTCTTGTAGGGCTTGCCGTCTTCGAACGAGATCAGGAAGTCCGTAGTGATCGAGCGGTCGATCTCCTGCGGGGTAAGCTTGGGCGGAAGCTCGACCGGCTTCCGCTTGCTCTCGATGTCCCACATCGTCCGGTAGATGTTCGTCAGGACCTCCGGCACATCCGATGGCTGGATGTGATTGTTGCTGACGTAAGCCGTGACGATGCCGGCGGTCAGCGACAAGAGGCGATCATCGAACGTGGAAGACATCATTCTTCGTCCATCGTGGAAGGAAACGGTTCACAAATCACTTTCGATGGCCGTATAGCGCGCACGGACAGCCAACTCAATTCACACGTGCGCTACTTTTGAGGTTCAATCAAAAATTTTGACACATTAAGGCGCTTACGCCCGCGTAAGTTGGCAAGATATCCGTATTGGGCGCTGAGATCAATTTGTAATTGTGCAAGCAAGTAAAATTCGCGGCACTCAATAATGTCTGTCATGACAGAATTTACCGCACGAGACAGGTTATCTGTCTTGAGCGAATTTATATCTTGATGCTTACTCTGTCATGGCCCGCGGCGTTACCGCAGCTGGGAACGCGTTGACAGGACGGTGCCGCGCACGCGAACAAGGCGCATGTCGCTACCGCCCACACGACCGAATGCGCCGACGGAGCGCCTCGCGCTGATCGGCATTGCCGTCTTGGCGGCGGCGACCGTCGTGATCGGGGCCTTGGCGCCCTCATCCCATCCTCCATCCAGCGTGAAGGTTGCCGACGATCCCACCTGCATCGAGTGGTCGGATGGGTGTCAGGTCTGCTCGCGTCGGCCCGAGGGTATTGCGTGCTCGCTCCCCGGCATTGCCTGCGTGCCGAGTGGCGAGCGCTGTCTCACCCACAACGACGGGTGAGTGGTGCGTCCGCACGTTTGCGATTCGCGCCGAGCCCGAACGGGCGCCTCCATCTGGGGCATGCCTACTCTGCTGTTTTGAATGCGCGCATCGCGTCTGATCTTGGAGGTCTCTGCCTCCTGCGGATCGAGGATATCGATCCGACGCGCTCCAGAGCCGAATTCACGCAAGGAATCGTCAGTGATCTGGCGTGGCTCGGGCTCAGCTACCCGCAGCCTGTGCGTCGCCAATCGCGGCATATGAGTGAATATCGGGCAGCCCTTGATCGCCTCGTCGCTGCGGGTTTTGCCTATCCCTGCTTCTGTTCCCGCAGCGAGATACGGGCCCAGTCCTGCGCGAGCGATCCGGATGGCGCCCCGCTCTATCCGGGGACCTGCCGCGGCCTCGATCCACACGAAGCGAAGGCGCGGCGTGAGCGCGGCGAGCCGCACACTTGGCGGCTCGACATGACACGCGCCCTCCCCCAAGCCCGGGCCTGCGGCGAGCTCGGCTTTTGCACGTTCGATGGCGGAGACGAGCGGTGGTGCCTGGTCGATCCGGCCCCGTGGGGCGATGCGGTCATCGCACGCCGGGACGTCCCGACGAGTTACCATCTCTCTGTGGTCCATGACGACGCGCTGGAAGGCATCACCCACGTGGTGCGTGGTTCTGATCTCGAAGCGGCGACGGCCCTTCACGTGGTGCTGCAAAGGCTTCTCGGCCTTCCCACCCCCCGCTACCACCATCACGGGTTGATCGAGGATGAGGAGGGCCGAAAGCTCGCCAAGTCGCGCGGCTCCGCGAGCCTTGCCTCCTTACGCGAGGCGGGCGCCACTCCGCGCGATATTCGCGCGAGGCTCGGCTTCTGACCGAAACCTCTATCGAATGGAGGCGTCGCGCTGGGCCATGGCCGTCGCACTCTTGCCCTTCTGCATCGTGGCCTCGATTTGCTCGCGCTGGCGACGAAACTCGGCGAGCAGCCGCCCGTCCAGTTCCCGGCCACGGGGAACGCGGATCTTCATCGGATCCACGAAGTGTCCGTTGATGATCACCTCGTAATGGAGGTGAGCGCCGGTGGAGAGTCCGGTGGACCCGACATAGCCGATGACCTGACCCTGCCGGACGCGCACACCTTCGGTAATGCCACGGGCAAACCGCGACATGTGATTGTAGGTCGTCACATAGCCGTTGATGTGCTGCAGCTCGACGCGTCGGCCATAGCCGGATGTCATCTCGGCGCGGATGACGAGGCCGTTGCCGGCGGCCATGATCGGCGTTCCGATCGGGTTCGACCAATCGACGCCCGTATGGAGCTTGGCATAGCCGAGCACTGGGTGGCGGCGGTAGCCGAAGCCCGACCGCATGATGCCGTCCGCGATCGGCTTGCGCAGAAGGAACTTCTTCAGGGAGCGACCCTGATCGTCGAGATAATCGATGGAGCCGTCGTCGGGTGATTGGAAGCGGTAAACCTTCCGCGTCTCTCCCCCGAGGGTGAGCGCGGCATAGAGAAGGTCGGGCCGGTCGGCGCCGGTGCCTTCTTCATCATAGGTATAGAAGACGTCGAGGCCGTCGCCGCTCTGGACACGGCGCTGGAAGTCGAGATCGTAGCTGAAGACGCGGACGATATCCTCGACGGTCGCGCGTGGGATGTCGTGGCGGCCCGCCGTCTCGTACAGGCTCTGATACAGCCGTGGCCCGGAGCCGGAATCCTCGTCATCTTCCTCACCGGCATCGGCCTGGACCACCGGCTTCTGACCGGACGCATCCTCGGTCGGCGGCGCGACGGAGACGAAGGTGCCCCGGTCGTTCATGGCGGCGATGCTCTCGATGCCCGCCTCGCCATAGAGCACGACACGCGTCACCTGCCGCGCATTGGCCGGGGTCGCACCGGGCGCGATCTGAACGCGCATCTGCTGACCTTCCCCGAGGGAGGAGGTCTTCGTCTTGCCGCCAAGAGCCGCGACGATGCCGCGAATTTGCTCGTCAGTGGCGAAGCCGGTGGTCTTGAGGACAGCCTCCAGCGTCTCGTTCTTGCCCATCGCGAGATCGCGCTCTTCCACGAAGGGCGACTCGTTGGGCTTCAGATCCGTCTTGGCGAGTTTCGTGACGTTCTCGGGGACGACCAGCACCTCGATCGCCTTGAACGGGTTATTCTCCTTGGGTGTCCCGTCGAGGGCACCTGCGGCCTGCTGCAGCGTGCGGGACAGCATGATCTGTGGAGCGATCGGGATGGTGGTGCGCCGCCCGGCTTCGGCAGCCAGCCGCCGCTCCTCCTCGACCTGAACGGTTACGTCGTCGTCGCTGAGGGCGGGCGCCGAGGCATCGACTGCAAGGCTCGCGAGATCGCGCTTCACGACAGTGACTTCAGCACCCGGCGCGTCGGCCGCCGCATCCGAAGCGCGCTCCTGCGGCTCGTCCGAGACGAACTTCATCGGATCGAAGCGCGGAAGGTCGGACGTATAAGTGCCCACAGTCAGCGAAAGCGGAGTGGTGATGCGTACGAACGGCTTGGCCTTGATGATCTCACGATCCCCGAGGCGGACAGTGACGGGGGCGCGGTAGCTCTGGCGCGCTGAGGCGACCATGGGGTTCCGAACGAGGCGATCACCCTTATGGGCGACGTTGGCGCTACCCTCGGACGGCTGGAGACGCGGAACGGCGGTCGGCCTGTCGGGAATGGCCGCATAAGACGAGTCGCCCTGGATGGAGACATGAAGGGCGGCCGCGATCAGGCCGGCCCCGGTCAGGCCGGTAAGGGAACTCGCACAGAGCCAGCGAAGATTGACTGTCCGCCGGTCGACATGCGCCGCCTCGGATCCGAACAGATCCAGGGGAGCCGGGCCGCCCTGTGCGACGGGCAGCGCGCCGTCGATCCTGTATCGCTCGCGCTTCACTCGCTCGTCCCGCACAACATTCACCGTCGGCGCAGTCGCGGCGGCAACGGGCGGCGCGGCCGAAAACGGTTCGGCGGGCCGCCCTTCTAGAGAGGAAGCATGTCGGGGGACAGGATGTCGAGATTGAGGCACCCCGTCCGTCCGTTCTGCGCACAATCCAGGGCGGTTCCGGGCCGAGACGAGATTTTTTCGGCTCTGGCGAGATTTGCGATTGACGGGGCGGGGAGTGGTCCGTATACCCCTGTTCATCGGCGCCGGCCGCGGAAGCGGACCGGTTGACGACGCACCTTCTGAACATCGCGGCAGGGTTGGCCGGCGAATGCCGGGCGAACTGCTGTTTTTGTCTTCAGGTGTGGAGGTTGACGG
>NZ_JAGEKG010000017.1:0-50357 GCF_049887755.1 Methylobacterium sp. NFXW15
GCGAGCCGCGGCCGATGCCGCAGACGCCGTGGCCGCTGGTGCAGCCGGCGCCGAGGCGCGCCCCGAACCCGACCAGCAGACCCGCGAGGACCAGGATCGGGAACGACGCCCCGACCGTCACCGGCGGCAGGCTGCCTCCCAGGCCCGCGTAGGCGAGCGGTGCCAGGACGAGGCCCGCCACGAAGGCGGCCCGCCATCCGGTCTCGCGCGAGGGCGGGGCGAGCAGTCCGCCGAGGATGCCGCTGATGCCGGCGATGCGTCCGTTGAGGAGCAGGAACAGGGCCGCGGAGGCGCCGATCATGGCACCGCCGGCGAGGACGCTGACAGGCGTGAAACCGTCCATGGAGATCCCTTTGGAGATGCGGCTGAAGGAAACCGGCAGGCGGCGCTTGATCCCCAAGGCGCCTGCGAGGTTGACCTGAGGCCGGACACGTCGCCTCCGGCCGCCTTAATTTTGATGATACTAATTTAGTATTATCTAATGTTATGTCAAGAGGGTGACGTCCGATGGTGCCCGGAACTGCTCAGCGGGTCTCGCTTCACACGGGTGCGCGGGACAACCGCCGCATCGCCGCCGAACTCGATGCGAGCGTGCGCTGGCATGCCGAGCATCCGCAGGCCATCGGCTGTCGTCTGCGCGAGCTCGACGCGGAATGGGACGTCGAACGGACGCGGGAGGTCAACGCCGCGACGCTGGCGCTCACGGGAACGGTCCTGGGCTTGACAGCGGATCGGCGGTGGCTCGCCCTGTCGCTGGGGGTGACCGCCTTCCTGCTCCAGCACGCCGTCCAGGGCTGGTGCCCGCCGTTGCCGGTGCTCAGACGGCTCGGCTTCCGCACGGCCCGGGAGATCGAGGTCGAGCGCAACGCCCTGAAGACGCTCCGTGGTGATTTCGGGCCCATCGGACCCGGACCTGGCGATCACGACAGCCGGGCTGGCCACGCGCTCATAGCGGCCAGGCCCTGACGGACGGCGTTGGGGATACCGCCGCGCTCCCCAAGCTAGTGGCTAGATCTGCGGCTTTTTTTACCGGGCGTGAGGGTCTGCTTGCGACCCGACAAGGCCATTCAATGCCCGCAGCCGAGATCCCCAAAGCAGACGAAGCTCACAATCGCTGAGAGGCTGACTTTCGGCTATTGTTTCTTTCGAGAAGCTCTCGTTGGGAGGTTGCCTCTAAGGTCCTTTGCTGCCAGCGAAACATATAGGCATGGGTTGAGCCCAATCGCTTTCAATGCGATAGGCCCAGCAGGGTGCGCGGTCCGTCTAGTCGGGCCGGCAGGTCGAGCGCTGGTCGGGCCGCCAGCGCGGGAGACTCGTGCTCGTGCCGTCCCATTCCCACGCCGTTCCGCGGCGTCGCCGCCCTGTGTCGGCGCTTCGCGACATCCTCGTCAGCGAGGCCGGCGGCGGCCTTGTCCTGATGGCCAGCGCCGCGCTGGCGCTCGCCGTCGCCAACTCACCGCTGGCGGACACCTACTTCGCCGCGCTGAAGACCTATCTCGGCCCGCTGTCGGTCCTGCACTGGATCAACGACGCCCTGATGGCGGTGTTCTTCATGCTCGTCGGGCTGGAGATCAAGCGCGAGGTCCTCGACGGGCGCCTGCGCACCTGGCCCGACCGTATCCTGCCGGGGCTTGCCGCCTTGGGGGGAATGGCCGCGCCGGCCCTCGTCTACGCCGCGGTGAACTGGAACTCCCCGGAGACGCTGCGCGGGTGGGCCATTCCCGCCGCCACCGACATCGCCTTCGCCCTCGGCGTCCTGGCGCTGCTCGGGTCCCGGGTGCCGGTCTCCCTCAAGATCTTCCTGACGGCGCTCGCCATCATCGACGACCTCGGCGCCGTGCTGATCATCGCCCTGTTCTACACCGCCGACCTGTCGCTCCCGATGCTGGGCGGGGCCGCCGTGACGCTCGCCGCGCTCTACGGTCTCAACAAGGCCGGCGTGGCACGCCTGTGGCCCTATCTGCTGCTCGGCGTCGTCCTCTGGGTGTTCGTTCTCGCCTCGGGCATCCACGCGACCATCGCCGGCGTGCTGCTGGCCCTGACGATCCCCCTGCGCCTGAGCGTCGGCAAGCCGGACGACCCAACCTCGCCGCTTCACATTCTGGAGCACGCCGTCCATCCCTGGTCGGCCTACCTCATCCTGCCGGTCTTCGGCTTCGCCAACGCAGGGGTGTCGCTCGCGGGGATCACGCCGCGCATGCTGCTTGACCCTGTGACGCTCGGCGTGGCGCTCGGTCTGTTCGTCGGCAAGCAAGTCGGGGTGTTCGGCCTCGTCCTCGCCGCCGTGAAACTCGGGCTGGCGCAGCGCCCGGCCCATGCCGGATGGTGGCAGGTCTACGGCGTCTCGCTCCTGTGCGGCGTCGGCTTCACCATGAGCCTGTTCATCGGCCTGCTCGCCTTCGCAAACGCGCCGGAGCTCGAAGCCGAAACCAAGGTCGGCGTGCTGATCGGCTCGCTCGCCTGCATGGCCGCCGGGGCGCTGGTGCTGCGGTTCGCCCCGGCCCGCCCGGCAGGCCGCTGAGCCGCGACCAGCCGCGCTCCATCGGGGCGCGGCGCCTCAATCGACATCCCAGAACCAGGTGAAGCATCATGCCTCGTCAGTTCCCGCGGCGTCGTCCCGGCGCCATTGAGGGCCGTCTCTCCGACCTCATCCTCGCCCTCACCGGGGTCCTGCTCCTCGGGATGGGGATGCTAATGCTGCTGTCGTGGCTATCGGGGGATGCCGAGGGCGCCATGGCCGGTTACGGCATGACATCCAACTCATGACGTCCACACCCTTCCGGCCCGACGACCGATGACGACGTTCACCGCAATGCTGCGCGAGCTCTACGAAGGGGAAACGGAGCGTGCGCACCGCTTCCGCTACGCCCTGCTCGTGTTCGACGTGGCGACCATCGCCTTCGTGGTCGTCACCTCGTTCCTGCCGCTGAGCCCATGGATCGTCGCCTGCGACGTAGCGGTGGGCCTGTGTGTGCTCCTCGACTTCGCCGCCCGCCTGCTCGTCAGCCGCGCGCCGCTGCGCGAGTTCCGTCACCTCAGCACCTGGGCGGACCTCGTGGCGGTGGCGTCGTTCCTCGCCCCATTGCTAGTCGAGGGCGTCGGCTTCCTGCGCATCCTGCGGACGCTGCGCATGCTGCGCACCTACCACCTGCTGGAGCGGCTGCGGCAGGACAGCGGCCTGTTCCGCCGCAACGAGGACGCGATCCTGGCCGCGACCAACCTCATGGTCTTCGTGTTCACGATGACCGGCATCGTTTACGCCACCCAGCACGACCACAACCCGGCCATCCAGACGCCGGTCGACGCGCTGTACTTTACGGTCACCTCGCTGACGACGACGGGCTACGGCGACATCACCCTGCCGGGCCCGACAGGTCGGCTTCTGTCGGTGTTCGTGATGATCTGCGGCGTCACCCTATTCTTCCGCCTCGCGCAGGTGGTGTTCCGCCCCTACAAGGTGCGATTTCCCTGCACCGCCTGCGGTCTGCAGCGGCACGAGCCGGATGCCGTGCACTGTAAGGCCTGCGGCAACATCCTGAACATCCCCGACGAGGGAGCCTACTAGCCGTCGAAGGCAATGTCGCGGAAGCGCCGGTAGCGATCCTCCAGATCGGCGAGGTCGGACGGGTCCGTCACGTCGCGGCGGGCCGCGGCGATAACGAGGCCGGCATGGCGGGAGAGTTCCGCCGCCCGGTCGGGGCGCCTCTCGACTTCGGCGACGCGGGCGAGCACGTCGAGCATCCGGCCGAGCACGTGGACTGAGCCGGCCGCATTCTGCCGGATCATGTGGAACATGGCATCGCACAGCCCGTCGTAGTCCGTGACCGGATGGACGAGGACGGCGCGGCCCTCGCGCAGCACCACGCCGGTCGGCAGGTGCCGCGGCGCGATCCGGCACAGGGCGTCGCCGAGATGGTCGACCACGCTGCCGGCCGTGAACGGGTCGTTGATGCCGGGCGAGAGCGCCCGCACCGCGATCTCGACCAACTGCCGCACCGAGTATTCCGGGTCCTGGAGCGCGGCGGGCCGGCGCCCGAGCGTCACCGCGTCGAGGATCGCTTCCTCGGCGCCCTCGACCGTCGCGGACAGGAACGCGACGGGGAAGCCGCTCGGCACGTAGTCGCCGGGCCGCACCCGCAGGGTGACCCTGACTTCGCGCGCGACGGCCCAGTCCGCCAGGGCGTCCTCGTCGAGGGCCTGGACGTAACCGCCGCCGGTCGGGGCCAAGGCTTTTCCCGTCGGGGCATCGTCGGGACGAGCAGAACCCGGCTCATCCCGGGTATGGGTCGCGATGGCCTTGCATAGGTCCTGCTGGACGGCGTCGACGACGGTCTCGATGTTGATGCTCGTGGCGATGTGGTGGACGAACCAGACCAGCGTGCCGACCGCCACCAGCGCCAGCACGAGGGCGCCGGTGATCGCAATGTGCGGGACGAACGGGGCTTCCTCCACCGTCCGCACCGTGCGCAGGACCATGAGCGCGTAGGCGAAGGTGCCGAGGAAGATGCCGAGCACCGTCTGGTTGCGGCCGTCTCGGATGAAGTTGCGCAGGAGTCGGGGACCCATCTGCCCGGAGGCCAGGGTCAGGGCGGCGATGGTGATGGAGAAGGTCGTGCCGGCGACCCCGATGTTCGAGGAGGCGATGGCGCTGAGGAGCGCCCGCGCGCCCTCGGCCCCGCCGGAATAACCCCAGTTCGTGTCCGGCGAGGACGCGTCGTAGCCGGCGACGTGGGCCGTCTCCAGCCAGACCCCGAACTGAGCCAACAGGATGCAGCCGAGGACGACGAGGGCCGGCCGGAGCCAGAACATGTCGCCGAGGATTTCCAGCCAGGCTTTGACGCGTGCGCTCATCGTTGCGGACCGACCCCTTCCGAGCCCGGCAACGACCGGCACGATGGGGCGTTCCGGATGACCGCTGGCGGGAAGGACGGCCCTTGATCTCGATCTTCGACCTCGCGGCGATGCTGCTGACGCTGTCGGCGCTGTTCGGCTGGCTGAACCGCCGCTTCCTGAGGATGCCCCACAGCATCGGCCTGCTCGTGATGGGGCTCCTCGCCTCGCTGGCGCTGGTGCTCGTCGACGTCGCCTTCCCGGCCCAGCACCTCTACCAGGACCTGACGAACGTCCTCGACCAGGTCGATTTCACCGGCGTGGTCATGAACGGCATGCTGGCCTTCCTGCTGTTCGCCGGGGCGATGAACCTCGACCTCCGGGCGCTCCGGGAGCGGGCCATGGCGGTGGCGACCCTCGCGCTGCTCGGGACCGTCATCTCGACCGCCCTGGTCGGCGGGGCGTTCTGGGCGGCGGGGCAGGCGCTCGGAACCCCGCTTCCGCTGGCTTGGGCCCTGGTGTTCGGCGCGCTGATCAGCCCGACCGACCCCGTCGCGGTGCTGGCCACCCTGAAGAACGTGGACGTGCCGGAAGCCCTCGAAATCGAGATGCAGGGCGAGGCGCTGTTCAACGACGGCATCGGCATCGTGCTGTTCACGGTGCTCGTGGCCTTCGCGTCCGGCAAGGGCGGCGAGGCGACCAGTGCGGGTGGGGTGGCCACGCTGCTCGTGCACGAGGCCGGGGGCGGCGTGCTGCTCGGCGTCGTGACCGGCTACGTCGCCTACCGCGCGATGAAGGCCATCGACGACTTCCCCGTGGAGGTGCTGATCACCCTGGCCCTCGTGACAGGCACCTACGCCGTCGCGCAGAAGCTCGGGGCGAGCGGGCCGCTCGCGGTGGTGGCCGCCGGGCTGCTGATCGGCGAGCGCGCGCCGCGCTACGCGATGAGCGACACAACCCAGAGGTACGTCTACGCCCTGTGGACCCTGATTGACGAGGTGCTGAACTCGGTCCTGTTCCTCCTGATCGGCCTGGAGGTGCTCGTCCTGCGCTTCCAGGTGGCCGGCCTGGCCCTGGCAGCCTGCGCCGCCCCCATCGTGCTGTTCGCCCGCCTCGTCGCGGTCTCGACACCGGTCCTGCTGTTCCGCTGGGGCGGCAACCTCTCGCTCGGCAACGTGCCGTTCCTGACCTGGGCGGGGGTGCGCGGCGGCATCTCGGTGGCGCTGGCACTCTCGATCCCGGAAAGCGATGCCAAGCCGGCCATCCTGGCCGCGACCTACGCCGTGGTGCTGTTCACCATCGTCGTAC
Source organism: Methylobacterium sp. NFXW15 (assembly GCF_049887755.1). NCBI lineage: Bacteria > Pseudomonadati > Pseudomonadota > Alphaproteobacteria > Hyphomicrobiales > Methylobacteriaceae > Methylobacterium > Methylobacterium sp. NFXW15. Next base: position 6,139 of record NZ_JAGEKG010000017.1, read on the forward strand.
AGGGCTCAACCCTCGGCCTCGTGGCGCGACGTACCCTTCGAGCGAACTAGACGGTCGCCGGACGCCTCCCGGTGGATACGAGCCAGGAGACGGACCATCAATGGGCCCGTGGAGGGACGTAGGCGAGCGCATCGATACGTCCGCTCGGATGGGTCGCCCGCCGGAAAGCGGACCGGCAGTCATCCACCCAATTCTGCCATGCCTGACGAGGAACTTGGCAGCCCGATCGCCCGCGATCTCGTCTGTTTGACGTTGCCGCCGTCGTCGCGGCATCCCTACCATTCACTGTGCCATCCCGCCTCGCTCGACCTCTCGCTCGATCAATCGCAGCCGCACCAGCAGCTCGTCCCGCCCCATCGTCGTCCGCTTCAGTTCCTGAATATCCGCTCGATCACGGGCGATGTCGGCCTCGATCGGGGCCTTCAGCGCCGTCGCGCCGGCGCCGACGATGGCGAGCAGGAAGCCGCCGGCGGTGATCAGCGTCTTGAACGTGCTCGACAGTGAGAACTGGCCCTTGCGCAGGGCGTCCGCCTGAGCTTCCGAGAAGTCGCGGCCCTGCGCCTCGATCTTTGCCAGAATCGACTCCGTCTGGCGGCGGTTCTCGCTGCGCATCTCCTTGAACTCGTCGGCCACATCCCGGCGCAGGGTGTCGAGGTTCGTCTCCAGCTTCGAGACCCGCGCGGGGAGCGCGGCACGCTCCTCGTCTGTGATGGTGTGGGGCAATGTCGGCGACATCGGTGGATCCCTCGTCGCGCTCTCAGCGCTTGGCCTCGGCCGCTCTGGATTCGATGAACTTGTCGGCTGTGCGCGCCGCCATGTAGGCGCCGATCCCGACCGTCAGCAGCGACCATAGGGCGTCCGGCACGCCCGCCAGCGCCCTCACCACCTCGGCCTGCAGCCCGAGCATCGGCGCCACCACGCCGACCCAGGTGATCATCGCCAGCGCCCAGATCACCGTGATCGGCCGCGCATTGCGCGCAAGCGGGCTTTCCGAGGTGGCATCGGCCCGCATCACATCGGCCATGGCGCGGGTGAGGTCGGATTGCTGGTCGATCAAGGCCCGCTGCAGGTCGAGTTGCGCCTGCATGCGCTGGCCCTCGTCGGGAATCACCTTCTGCAGAACGGGGCCGAGGGCCCCGAGCAGGGCGGGGAGGATCGCGAGGAAGCCCATCGTCACGCGCCTTTCTGCATGTTGAGGCGTAGGGTCGAAAGGAGACGGTTCAGCAGACCGATCAGCGCGGTTGCGGGGGCGAGCGCCGCCGCGACCGGAACAGGCGATGGCGCGACCTCGCTGGCCGCCCGGAGGGCCGCGAGAAACACGCCGTGATACCCCGCGATGGGCGCGCCGTTCTTTGGCCCGTCGCCATTGATGATGGCGCGGGCGCCGATGGGATCGTCGGTGGTGGCGTCAAAGTACCGGCTTAGGCGATGTCCCTTCCGGAAGAGTCCATCGCGGGCACCGATCACGAGGATCGCCGCGCTGGTCGCGGGCACCAGAGCGAGATCCGGGTTGCGGACGAGATCGACGCCGAGGAGCTGGCCGAACAGCCGGTAATTGTCGAGCCAGGTGAGCTGCGCCGCACCGCGACCGTAATAGATCTTCCCATCGACCGCCGCGCCGTAGGGATGGCCGTGTCCTTTCCCGATCTCGCGGAGGGACAGATCGAGGCGGCATTCGTGCCAGGCCGTGGCCAGCGTATAGGCGACATGGCGCGGGTCGCTGGGCCCGCCGAAACGGTCCCACGCATCGAGCAGGCCGTTCAGGCCGTCGACTTCCGTTTGGGAGAGGCGAGAGCCGAGCAGCCCGCTTTCACGCAGGCGCGCGAAGAAGGCCGCCCGCGAGAGGGCAGAGTTCAAGGCAAGTCTCCCTTTGTGGAGGACGAAAGGCGGAGGCGTTGCGCAAGGCCACGCCGCGTCGCGCGGGCCTACGGACTGTCGGCCAGGAGGTAGATCTGAAGGCCCGCCAGGTTCACCGTGAAGCCTTGATCCGAGTAGCTGTACATCCGCAGGCGATCCCCCGCGTTCTGGGAGGCGATGCGGCTGTAGGGATAGGTCGAGCGCATGCCGGGCGTCGGCCCCACGATGTGCCACACGAACCACGGCCCATCGTCCTCGGCGGTGGAGACCCCGACGCCGTATTGCGTGCCCGCCGCGGTTTTATCGCCCACCCGCAGGGTGCCGTTGATCAGGTACAGGCCCCGGCGCGGGCAGGTGTACCAGTTGTCCGCCGTGCTCCAGTTGCCGCCCGGATCGCTGCGGACCCGCGCGAGCCCGACGCGCGTGAAGGAAGCCGGGATGTCCTGGAGCGAGCCGTTCGCGACATCCACGTAGGTGAGATCATTCCGCGTCGGGGCTTGGGCGTTCACCGTCCACTTGTTCGCGCCGTTGCTCTGGAGTGCGAGGCTCGCATAGGGCGTGACCAGGGCGGCAGCGGCGAGCCCGCTGATCGTGTCGGCACCCTGGGCGACCAAGGTGATGGGCTTGGCGGCCGAGCAGGCGCCGCTCTCGTCCAGAACGGTCAGCGTCGCGCCCGGCGGATAGGACGAGGCGGCGGGCAGGGTGAGCGTGCGGCCCGCCGTGAGGGCGATGACGGCAACCGTCCGGTCCCCCGGCTGGATCGTGGCCGAGGCGTCGCTCACCTGCCGCCGCGCGCGGGAGGCGGCATCGCCCGCATCGACATAGGCCGTGGTGGCGAGCTTCGTGGAATTGTCGCCCGCCGCGGGCGTCGGCGCCGTGGGAGAGAGGTCGAAGCTCACGATCCCCGTCGCGGCCGCCGCCGTGAGGGCCGTGCGGAACACCGAACCGTCTGGCGAGGTCTTGAGCACGAAGTCGTCGCCGCCCAACGTCCCGAACAGGGCACGGCTCGACCATCCCGTCTGGAAGACGAAGCCCGCATCCTTGGCGGCGGCCTTCTTGTTCACGGTCAGGCGCATGTCGCCGGAGCCGGGCGTGACGTCATCCCAGGCGAACAGCGCCGCGTCGGATTTGAGGGCGAGGCGGTTGGTCGTGTCCGCACTCGCGTTGATGCCGAGCATGCCGGTCGTGCCCGGTCCGCCGCCGCTGCCCCCGCCCTGGACGGCCGTCCACGCCTGACCGGTGAAGGCGTAGATCAGCTTCTCGTCCAGCACGTAGGCGAGCCATCCGGGCTTCGCGTTGAACGCAATCCATTGGCCGTCCTGATAGCGGACGATCCGGCCCGCCCAGCCCGACCACGCCCCGGTTGGCGCCGAGGACGCGATCAGGTAGCGGTCGCCCTCGGCCGGGTTCGCGGGCGGCGTCGCCAGATCCTTGTCGAGGCAGGCGAGCTGCACGAGGCTGTCGAGGACGATCAGGGCCTCGTTGTGGGTCACGTGCTTCTGCGACTGGGCCGCCGCCATGAGCGGCAACCCGAGCACGGGGGACAGGTCAGACATAGAGCGTCGTCCTCAGGGCCGCGCCGCGGCCGTAGGTCTGGGAAATCTGGGCGAGCGCGATCGACAGGCGCGTGACCGGCCCGCCGAAATCCGCGTTCTGATCCGCCACGGCGTAGAGGGCGGAGGGGCTGGCCGTCCGGATCGTGCGGACCACCGCGCCGTCTTTGAGGATGTCGAGGCCGTAGGCTTCCCCCTCCTCGTTGAGCGGCACGTCGGCCTGCTCCCACGCATCGCCGCCGACCCGCGTCCGGCGCAGCCAGGTCACGGTGAGATCGCCGTTGCCCGCCCGGCGCAGGCGGGCTTGCGCCGGGGCGTAGGGGCGCAGGCCGACCCCCACCGTCGCGACGGTCGCCGCGCTCCAGGCGCCGCCATCCGGCGCCGTGCCGACCGGCCCCCACCGGTAGGCAACGGGTTGCGTCCGCGTGGCGAGCGGCGCCGAGGATTGCTCCAGGGCGTCCGTCAGCACCACGAAGGGCGCGCCCGGGGGAGTCGGGCCGCCCATGAACGGCTCCGTCCCGAGCTGCCCGCGCAGGAGCCCGGTCAGCCGGTAGCGGCCGGGCGCCAGGAGGGCGGCGTTCGCCCATTGCACGATCTCCCATTGCCCGGAGGGCGTGAGGATCGCGGCGACGTTGCCGCCGTTGAGCACGTCGATCTCCGGCAGGGAGACGAGTTCCGCATCGGCCGGGACGGTGACGTAGAGGGCGTTGACCCGATCCCACCGCGCCACCGGCCCGCTGGAGAGCGGCCCCGTCAGCGCGCCGATGATCGAGCGGGCGCCGATCGTGGCATCCGCCTCGAACGCTCCGCCCGCCCGCGAGCGCTCCACGGCGATCGGGCTCCACGGCCGCGTGTAGCCCGCATAGGTCAGCGCGTGCGGGATCGCGTCGGGGCGCAACAGCGGCAGGTCCATGGCCTGCCACAGGCCCACGCCGACCGCCGCCAGAGCGGAGGGCGGGCGCGTCGTCGCCGACCCGTCGCGGTAGACGTAGATCGCGGCATCGGACCGGATGGCCGTGACCGGGCGACCCGCCTCCGTGCCGACGCGCCCGAGCCTGTAATCGGCCGCGGTCCCGGCGAGGGAGAGGGTCACCACGTCGAGGGGGTCGAGGGCGAGCGCCGAGGGCGGCAGCACGCAGGTGGCCTGCTCCCGCTCGATCACGCCCTGATAGAGGATCGCTTGCGCGATCCCCCGCGCGGCCCGCTCCTCGATGACGAGGGGCAGGTTCACCCGCGACACGGCGGCCGAGCGCCCGCCGAGGCGGCGCGCCTCGACGGAGCCGGACTGGTAGTTCCGGGCCGGGTCGAGGTAGGTCAGGGCGACGACGCCCGGCAGCGCGGTCTCCTCGGTACGCGTGAGGGTGAAGTCCTTCGCCGGACCTTGGCTCGAACCTTGGCCCTTCCCGGCCGCGACGAGATCCCCCTCCGTGAAGTGGGCGACCGCCGCGCTCGCCAGCGAGCGGAACACGATCCGCCCCTGCGACTCGGCGCCGTCGAAGAAATACGCCTGCCGCAGCGGCCCGATCGCGTCCCGCGGCGACTGCACCTCCGCCACGGTGTAGCCCTGCACCACGCCGTCGAGGCCGGACACGTCGAGGGGCACGCCGACCTCGCCGCACAGCTCGGCTACCACGTCCCGCAACGGCGCGAGGCCGAGGCGTCCGTTGATCCAGTGCCCGAGGGCGTAGTTGCCCGCATCCGACCAGACATCCGACTGACGGGGAAACTCCGGGTAGGGCCGGGCATCCCAGGTCCAGACGAAGATCCGCGACGGCACCACCATCCGCCCGCCATCAGCGCCGACCGGATTGTTGGCCGGGTCCGCCCACCATTCCAGCGCCGTCGCCAGGAACGCGCGCTGCATCGAGAGGTCCTGCCGCCCGTTGGAATAGTAGGGCGGAAGGCTCTCGCTCGATTTGGGGTCCACGAAGACGTTGGGCTGGTTGGCGCCCTTGTCGATGCATGGGCACCCGATCTCGGTGAACCAGATCGGCTTGGAACCGGGCACCCAGGCCGTGGCCGCGGCGCTGCGGACGCCGCCCGGCCGGTCGTGGTGGGCGTTGCCCCACCATCCGGCCAGATCCTTGAGCCGGAACACCCAATCCTCGCCGTAGGCCGTGTCCGCGATCGGCACGCGCCGCTGCGCGTCCCGGTCGGCCTTGGTCGGGTAGTACCAGTCGTAGAGTTCGCCGCCCCGAATGTTCGCAGCGAGGTAATCCCGGTCGTAGATCGACCGGTGCCCGGCCCGCGCATCAAGATGGGCGAACCCATCGCGCCAATCGGCGACCGGCATGTAGTTGTCGATGCCGATCATGGTGATGTTGGCGTCCGCCCAGAGCGGGTCGAGGTGGAAATGCACGTCGCCCGATCCGTCCGCCGGGCGGTGGCTCGCATATTCGGTCCAGTCGGCGCCGTAGGTGATCGCCACGGACGGGCCGAGGATCGCCCGCGCATCGGCCGCGAGGCTCCGGAGCTGCGCCACCGCCGGATAGGTCGCGGCGTCCGAGCGGAGCGTCGTCAGCCCGATCAGCTCCGAGCCGATCAGGAACGCCTCGACGCCCCCGGCCGCCGCCGCGAGTTTCGCGCAGGACAGGACGAAGCGGCGGAAGCTCCATTCCGCCGCCTTGGCACAGGTCACGGTCGCGCCGTCATAGGCGAGGTCGCCCGGAGTGACCGTGCCGAAGAACGCCGCCACGTCGGAGGCCACCGCCGCGCTCTTGTCCGGGCTTCCCGGCAGGCCCGGCGCCGGGTGGCAGGTGATGCGCCCGCGCCAGGGGAAGGCCGCCTGCTCCGCCCCGCCATAGGGGTCCGGCAGGCCGTTGCCCGCCGGGATGTCCATCATCACGAAGGGGTAGAGCGTGACCGCGAAGCCGCGCGCCTTGAGCGACTTGATCGCGGCCACCACCGACCCGTCGGCGGGTGCCCCGCCGAGATAGGGCGTACCCGCCGCGTCCCGGCTGACGAGCGGCGCCGTCGCGCGGGTGAGGCCGCCTGCCCGCCACGCGAGCGAGGCCGCCTTGGTGGCGTTCTCGACCTTCGGCACGATCCGGCAGGTCCCGACACGCAGGTCGGTCCCATGCCACGCCACCACGAGGGACACGGCCTTGCAGGCGGGCGCCTCGGCCTGGAGCTGATCGAGCGCCTTGTCGAAATCGACGCCGCCGCTCACCCCGTTCTGCGCCGCGATCTGCCCCATGCTCGATGAGGTCACGGGCACGGTCGCGTAGACGTATTCGCCCATTGCCGGGATCAGGGTGACGGCCGGGATCAGGTCCTCGAGCGCCGCCTGCCCCGAGGCCGAGGGCGGGCGCCGGATCACTTCCACGGTGATGACGGGAAGGCGGTTGCCGAAGGCCGCCAGCGGCATGTCGTCGAAGACGAGGTAGGCGAGCCCGCGATAGGCCGGGGCGTTGCCCTGCCCCTCGACGGCCTCGATCCGGGGATCGGGGTTCTGCGTCTCCGAGCCGGTGTAGAGACGGTGCGCGTAGTCGGCGAGGCGGATCGGCTTCCCGTCCGCGTAGACGGGGCCGATCGACGTGATCTCGCCCTCGCACAGGGCGACGGCGAAGGTCACGCTGTAGGCGTATGTGACGTTGTAGACCTTCGGGGTCGGCGCGCCCTTCCCGCCCTTGGTCTTCACCTTCTCCGTGGTTTGCGTCTCCTTGATCTTCGTCGCCCAGATGACCTGTCCGCCGACGCGGGCGCGGGCATAGACCCGTGCGATCACGGCTCCCTCGGTCGAGGCCGTGACGTAGAGGGAACCGAGGCGGGCGCCGACGTTGAAGTGCGGCTTGGGCTTCGATCCGAACAGGGCCTGATCGAGGCGCGACCCGGCGAAGGTGCCGATCGCGCCGCCGATCTGGGCGCCGATCGGCCCGCCTAGGAGGCTTCCGAGGGCATTCCCGGCGATGGAAAGGACGACGGACGCCATGAGGGGGACTCCGGGAAGCGGAAGGCGTAGGCGAGGCGTCGCGCCCAGGCGTCCGGCATCCAGCTCTCCGTGACGGCGTGCCCGTCATAGGCGTGGATGATCCGGCGAGAGGACGACGGCCCCGACGCGCTCAGGATGGCGCAGTGCTTGGCCGGAAGGCCCGGCCGCCAGCGGAACAGGAGCACGTCGCCCGGCCCGGCCTCGTCCAAGCCGATCTCGATGAGGTGGCGGCGGGCGGCGTCGCGCAGGGTTTCCGCCCCGCGATCCTCGGCCCAGGCGGGCGTATACGGCGGGGGCGCCTCCGGCTCGGCGCCGTACAGCGCGGCATAGACGCCGCGCAGGAGGCCGAGGCAGTCGCAGCCGACCCCGCGAAGGGAGGCTTGGTGATGGTAGGGCGTCCCGATCCAGTTCCGCGCCAGGGCGACCGCCCGCAGGCGGATCGGGTCAGCCGAGGCGTCCGCCGTCATGGCCGCCCCCCTGCACCGCGTAGGACGTGGCCGCGTCGTTGCCCGGCATGTGCGGGAAGCCGCGGAAGTTGCGCACGTTGGCGAACTTGTCCCGGCAGGTATCGAGGGCCTTGTCGCAGCCTACGGTGACCTGGAACGTGTCGCCGCCCGCGATCGGCGTCGGCAGCGCCTCCCACAGTTCGAGGTAGGTGCCGGTGCCGAGCACGAGGTGCGTGCGGACCTCGCCGACCGCCCCGGCATGGGCGCCGGTCAGCCACACGAGGCGCCCCGTCTCGAACCACGCCGCCGGATAGGCGGACAGGCCCGAGGCGACGAGCTGACGGTTCGGCGAGGCGCCCGCCGCCGCGACGGTGCCGGTGCCGCGATAGGCCGCCCCGGTCGCTTGCAGGCCGCAGCGGGCATCGCCGAAGGTGGCATCGCAGGACCGCTGATAGAGGCGCCCGCGCGGCTGGTTCAGCCGGTCGGCGAGGCTGCGCACCTCGGCGGTGAAGGCGGCGGCCGTGCGCGCCACCTCGCCCATCGTGCCCGCCAGGATGAGGACGCGATCGGCGGGCGAGGTCCAATCCACCCGCCACACCTCGACGGCGGCGCCGTCGTAGAGGCCGCGCGCCAGCTCGTCCTCCGCGAGCCGCCCGCTGGTCAGGGCGCCCATGATCTCCAGCCCGTCCGCCGCGAGGCCCGCGCTCTGCTCGATCGCGCTTCCGGTGGCGCCGGACTCGGCCGAGCAGATCACGGCATCCAGGGTCACGTCCTCGTCGTGATCGGTGAAGCCGAGCCGGAGCCCGTCCGTGCGGGTGACGATCCAGCAGGTGCACAGCGTCGTGACCCCGCTCGCGAGGCTCGCGGCGAGGCCGGAGGGAAGGGTCTTCATCGGCGCAACTCGATGATGGGGATGTCGGGGACGAGGCCGGCCTGGACGGCGCGGTAATCGATCTCGATCCGGTCGGTGGCGAAGCGCACCGGAACGTCGAACTGGAAGCCGGCGCTGATGGCCGCGCCGGCGGCGGGTGCGCTCGCGAGGGTGACGAGGCCGGTGCCGGTATCGACCGCGAAGGCGTTGGCGGCGAGTTCGCCGCCATTCACGGCGATGCGGACGCTGCCCGGCACGGGCTTGCGGATCGGCCGGTCGTAGGGCGCGAAGGTGCCGCCGTAGCGCTTCGTCAGAGGGAAGACGTGCGTGGTGCCGTCGCCAAGCCCGAGCGTCTGGTCGAGGGGGCTCGGGGCCTCGCCGGGCTTGGCGCTCGAATGGTCGAACACGTCGTGCCAGCGGAAGCCGTAGAGCTGCCCCCGCCTCTCTTCGAAGAAGGCCAGGATGACGGCGACGTCGGCGGCTGTGCGCAGGGCCGGCCCGGCATTGTAGCGGCGCCGGGAATGGCGCCACAGGCTGTTGCGCTCCTCGTCGCCGGACCCGAGCGTCACGATGTCGGTGCGGCGCTCCGGGCCGCCGCGCGAGCCGTAGGCCAGGGCCAGGGGAAAGCGCACCTCGTGGAAGGGCGAGGCCATGCGTCAGAGTCCCCGCGACCCGCGCTGCACGGCGCGGGCGAGGGCCGCCGTCACCTGCGCTTCCGAGCGCAGGAAGGATGGCGCGTCCGGCGTCGTCACCGACATCTGAACCGTCAGGGGACGCGGCCCCTCGCGCGGGGCGGGCGCGGCCGGGACGCCGCGCAAGAGGGGCACGACCTGCCCGTTCTCGTTCGGCACGAACAATTCCCGGCCCATCTCGCCCACCGTGTAGGCGCGGCCCGCTTCGACCGGGCCGCCATTGGCGGCGAAGAACGAGCCGATCGAGCTCGCGGCCGTCTTGGCGAGGCCGGCGAGGCCGCCCACGGCATCCGGCCCGGCGCTCGCCGCCGGCGCGGTGCCGAGCAGGCCGGCGAGCGGCCCCTGGCCGGTGAAGGTCGCCTGCAACGCGGCCCGGGCGATCTGCGCCTGCAGGCCCCGTAGGATGTCCGAGAAGGAGCGGCCGTTCACGATGGCATCCGCGAAGCTGTTCGCCAGCGTGCTCCCGAAATACCGCGCCGTGTCCGCGCTTTGCCGCTGTTGCTGTTCGAGATCGGCGAGCGTGTCCCGGTATTGCGACACGGCGCTCGCCGCCCGGATCACGGCCTGGGTTTCCGCCTCGGTGAGGGCGCGGCCGTTCTGGCTGGCGATCTCCTGCGCTCTGGCGAGCTGCACCGCGACGGCCTTCTCAGCGTTGCTGCGGCCGAAGGCCTCCGCCTCGGCCTTGGCGGCGGCTGCGGATCTCTCCAGCCCATGGACGAAGGTCTCCAGTGGATCGGACGGGTCGGCGCCCTCGCCCCGGGGATGCGACGGCCGGGCATGGGGAGTCTCGGTGAAGAAGCTCAGCGGCCGACGCGGCGGCTCGGGCGGGTCGGCGATCAATGTCGCCGGACGCTCCGGGCCGATGGGGGCGTCGTAGAGGGTGCGGCCGCGTGCCGACTGGCCGGCAATCTCGCCGAGATCGGCGCCGAGGCTGCCCTCGCCCGGCAGGCGCTGACGCGGCGCGAGCGGCGATTGCGTGTCCCCGGCGCGGGCGGCCTTCAGCATCGCGTCGAGGAAATGGCCGGCATTGACCGCGGCCTTGGCCGTCGTCTCGACGATGGCGAGCCAGGCGCGGTCGATCGCGAAGCCCGCCTCCGTCACCGCAAGGGAGGTTTCGAGCACCTTCGCGATGGTCTCGTAGGCCGCGTCCAAGCGGTCCCGGAAATCGACCGCCCGGTCGACCTGCGCTTGCGTGATCAGATCGTCCCGTTTCCGGTCGAGGGCTTCGGCGATGGCGTCGATGTCGAGGCGGCCGGAGCGGATGCGCTCGGCCGTGTCGGCACCGAAGACCTTTTCGGCCAGATCGATGGCCGCGAGCGACAGGCCGAGATCGCGCAACTCCTGCATGGCGGTGATGACCGCGCGCAGGCGCGTCTCCGCGTCCCTGGCCCCGAGGTAATCCGCGAGCCCCTTGGACTGGAAGTCGCCGGTATAGCCGCTCTGAAAGAGGTCGATGAGCTGCTTGCGGACGGGATTGTCCTGCTCGAATTTCGGTATCGTCGCCTGCGAGGCGTGGCGCAGCGCCCGGTCGATCTCCTCGACCGCGAGGCCGGAGGCCTTCGCCGCCTCCTGAAAGCGTTGCAGGAGACCGATGCCGAAGCCGGTCCGTTCGGCCTCGACGCTCAGCGCGGTGAACTTGGCGATCTGCGCATTGGCCGCCGACACGGCCGCCGAGAGGGTGAGGTAGGCCCCGCCCGCCACGCCGAGCGCCACCGCGAATTGCCCCAGCACGGGCAGTTGCGTCGCCACCGAGCCGAGCGCCGTCGTGGTGGCGGCCACCCCCGCCCGCGCGCTCGCCGTGGCCGTGTTCGAGGTCACGGCCGCCGCCGTGAACGCTGTCGCCACGCTCTGCAGCGTCGCGCTCTCGGCCGCCACGGCGGCGCTCGTGGCCCCCGCAATGGCCTTCACGTCGGCACTCACAGCGGTCACGGCCCGGGCCGCATTGGCCTTCATGCCCTCCAGCGCCGCGCCGAAGCCGTTGGTGTTGGCGGCGCCGCCCGCCATCGCCACCCCGATCTGGGTCATGTTGCCGACGATCTGCGCCGCGAGATTCGCCATGGCGGTTTGCGCGCGGGACGTGTCGGCGGCGAACTGGATGACGAGGGGTTCGGCCATCGGGTCGGGATCGGCTTCGGGTGGGAGGGTTCACAGGACGACGTGGGGCATGGAAGACTGGTCCCGTCGCGGACACACACGGGGGCGGCGGTGACGGAGACGTCTTCGAAGACGGTACGGGCGGGGATCGCAGCGATCCCGCTCTTGAGCGACCAGGAGGAGGCCGCGCTTCAGGCGGCCATTGCCCAGGACCCGGACAATCCGGAGCTCACCGACGAGCAGATCGCCCAGATGCGCCCGGCCCGCGAGGCGCTGCCGCCCGCGCTCTACGCGGCGCTGACACGCCGGCGGCCGAAGGTCGGCGACGGCTGAGCGCAATCGCCGGATGCGCACGTGCGAATAGGCAACTGTTGCCGCTTTCCTGTTGACGGAGAGGCAATCATTGCCTATGAGTGGCCTGCCGACGGGGGCTGGCGATGGCGACGATCCAGCGTTTCAGCACGTGCAAGATCGCCATCTATGCCGACGACCACCATCCGCCGCATTTTCACATCGAGGGACGCGGCTGGCGCGCCTTGGTGGTGATTGCGACGATGGAGGTTCAGGTCGGCGATGCACGTCGCGGTGGTGACGCGCTAGAATGGGCCCAGGCGAACCGCGACCTGTTGCAAGCCGAGTGGGACCGGTTGAACCGGAGGAGCTGAGACCGTGGACGCGCAAAGCATCAAGGCGATCCGGCCGGCTTCGGGCCGCACCCTCATCGTGACGTGGAAGAACGGGACGGAGACGCCGGTGGATGTCGGCGCCCATCTCGACGCCTACACGGTGTTCGCCCCGCTGCGGGACGATCCCGCCGCCTTCGGCGTGGTGTCGGTCGGCGAATGGGGCTGGAACGCCCATTGGACCGACGACATGGAGATTTCGACCGACACGCTTTGGCGCCTTGCGCTGGAGCAGGGCGCCGCGTGGCTCAAGGCGTGGCGCCTCGGGCGCTCACCGAAGATGAGCCAGGCCGAGGCAGCGGCAGCGCTCGGCGTGTCGGCGCGGATGTGGCGGTATTACGAGGGGGGGACGCATCTGCTGCCGAAGACCGTGCGGCTGGCGGCCATTGGGTTGGATCACGCGGCAGCGGCATAACATACGACTCACAAGTAGAATTAGAAAGATATATTGAACTTTTGTATCGTAGGTCAAACTTTTTATAAAAAGGATATCAAGAGATGCTAACAGACGAAATCGAAAACGCAAAAAGGTTGGTGCGGACAGATGCATATCAAATGTCAATCGGGGAAATCGTAAGCCTGTATGATGACGGGGAGATAATTATCGATCCGGAATTTCAGAGGTTATTTAGATGGGGTAATAGTCAGAAATCGAGACTTATAGAATCTATACTTCTTGGTATTCCTCTACCTCCTATTTTTGTCTTCGAAAAAGAAGATGCAAAATGGGAATTGGTTGACGGACTTCAACGGCTATCTACTCTCCTCGAATTTATGGGAAAATTGAGAACCCCTGAGGGCATGAAGGAACGGCCATCGATTCTCGAATCGACTAAATATCTCCCGTCGCTGCATAACTGTGTATGGGAGAAGTCTGAAAAAATAGAAGATGTTGACGTAGATAATCAAATAGAAGTCGGAAAAATCAACCAGCTTGCGATACGTCGCGCGCGGATAGGAGTTGAAATACTCAAGAGGCCGAGTGACGAACAAACAAAATTCGATCTTTTTCAAAGACTCAATGCTGGAGGAACTATTGCCAATGCGCAAGAGCTACGCAACTGCGTTATGCTGATGGTGAATAAAGAATATTTTCGTATGGTTAAGTCACTTGCCGAGACTGAATCGTTCCGACAGATAACCGGATTTACTGATGATCAAAAAGATAGACAGAAACATATGGAGTTTGCAACGCGATTCCTAATACACTGTTTTACGTCATATGATGGCAAGCTCGATGTAGAAGAGTACATCGATGACGGGACCGTAAAACTTTGCCGTCTCAATAATATTCCTGATGCTCGAAGTGTGTTTATCAGGACATTTGATCTTTTGTTTGCTGCAGTTGGCGAGAATGCGCTACGTCGCTTCGAAGGCGGCCGCTATGTACAGAAAGTCGGACTAGTAGGGCTCGAAGGTATTGCAGTTGGTGTAGCCAAGAATATCGACAATATATTAAACCTTGCGGATCCAAAGTCATATGTTCGAGATCGTTCGCAAGCTTTCTGGGCACAGCAAGAGTCGGCGGGTTTCACATCTCCTGGACTTCGCGGCACTGTGCGATTGACCCGCACAGTGCCGTTTGGCGAGAAGTGGTTTTGCCCATGAGCAAACCTTATACTGAAGATGAATTGTCAAATCAGATAGCTGAGGACCGCGCTTGGCGTATTCGAGAAATATCTGATTTGAAATCGGCGACACGGAGAGCCGATATTAATTTGAGGACCGTGCTACTTAGAGCTGTTGTGACTCTATGCTATGCTCACTGGGAGGGTTCGGTAAGATTTGCAGCCCGCAAATATTTTGAGCACATTGCACTAAGACGTTTGAGATTTGCGGAATTAGATCGACAGTTTCTTCGAAATTACTTTATGCCGCGTCTCGCTGCCCTGTCGCGCTCTAATACGAGTATTGTCGATCGATGTAATTTAGTTGATCAAATATTAAATTCCGGCGATGAAAGATTTGGAAAAGTCAACGATGATTTAATTAACACGCAGTCCAATCTTAATTCTTTCGTAGTCTGTGACATATGTTTGGTCTGCGGCGTCGATTCGAAGTATTTTCACGATGAGTCTGACTTCATTGATATTTTGTTGCTGAAAAGAAGAAACGCGATTGCTCATGGCGAAGAAACATATATACAGGCTGAAGATCTTGACAATATTACTGAAAAAACGATAGACTTGATGCGAACATTTGGAGACTTAATCGAAAATAATATATTTACCAAATCGTATCGGTCCTAATTTGCGAAAATATTAAGTTAAGCCCGCCCCACCGCCATCTCCTCGGCCAACACCCGCGCAAACTCCTCCGCACTGACATCCGGCCCCGCCTCCCCGCCCCCATGCGCCCTCACGAATCCGTCGAGGGCGGCGTGGAAGGAGGGGAGCGTCATGCGGTCGACCTGCTCGGGGGACCATCCGGCGGCGGCCCCGGCGGCGTAGAAGACGGAGAGGTCGCCGGGGCGGTGGGCGCCCTCCCCTCCGTCGCCGGTTTTCCCGGCGGCGCTTTCGGCACGCCGTTCACCGCCGCCGCCACTATGGAACCGGCGAGCGGCAGGAAGTCGACCAGCGGCTCGTCGCGGTAGCGCAGAACCAGGGCGCTCGCCTCCACGGCCGGGGTGCCGCCGCCTTCGAGGCCGAGGCGGATCGTGTCCCACACATCCCGCACCGAGAACTGGTGGCTCGCGATCCGCAGGAGGATCGCGCCAATGCCCGATCCCGTCAGGCGCTCCAGTTCGCCGATCTCGCCGAGGCGCAGTTGAAAGCGGCGGGGCTGGCCGGCGAAGTCAGCGTCGACCACCGTGCGGCCGGTGACAACGTCGGTCATGCCGCCGCCGCCCAGACGAGGGCGTCGTCACCCCGGAACTGCGCCGTGAAGTTCACGAGGCCGTTGTTCTGGCTCGTCAGCTCCAGGCTCTCGAAGAACACCGCACCGGTATAGGAGCCGCCGCCCTGCGCGGCCGTCTTGTCGATCAGGAACTGGTAGCGGTGCGGCGTCTCCGCATTCGCATCGGCCTGGAGGTCCTGAAACCGCTTGGCATCGGCCACGCCCGCCAATCGGCCGCTCCAGCCGCGCGAGGTCAGGATGCTCTTACGGTGCGGGATCGCCAGCGGCGTGTCGCAATCGGGCACCGTCGCATCCTCGAAGGTGTTCGTCTGCGTCAGCGTCTTCGTCTGCGCGATGCAGAGGAAGGTGAAGGTCTCCGGCGAACCGCCGGCCGAGCGCAGCACCCGGAAGCGGTTGCCGGCGAGGAGATCGGGGGAACTCATGGGGCCGCATCCTTCGCGATGGTGGTGGTGAGGTCGAGGAACAGCGCCTTCGGGGCCAGCGGATCACCGTTCCAGCCGTCCTCGTCCTCCACCTCGGCCGTCTCGCGCGGGACCGGCTCGGCCGCCGCGATCATGCGGACAATGCGCGCGAACGGGTTTTCGGTGTCGTCGGCCATGGAGCCAAGGCAAACCTGTTGGGACGGACAATCGGGGGCGCTCACGCGGCGACCGCGCGCAGAACGTCGTTGAAATCCTGATGCTCCGGCGCCCAGGCCACGAAGACCTCGCGGTCCGGCCGGGCGGCGCGAGCGCGGGCGGCTCCGCGCCGCAACGCCGTCTCCGTCGTGAAACGGTCGCTGTCGCCGTCGCCGAGAAGCCAGACCCGCTCCACGCTCGGCGGGATCACGAGGCCGGGGCGGGACAGGTCCGGGACCGGTCCCTTCACCCGCCGCGGCCGCGCGTGGCCGCGCTTATCCACGACGCGCTCGGTCGGATGCGCCACGCTGCCCACCGCGGGGCCGCCGATATTGTCGAGGCTGTAGGCCGCCCAGTAAGCGGCACCGGCGAGGCGATCCCACCCGAGGGCGCTGTGCGCCCGCCAGACCGACAAGACGGTCTCGTTGCCCTCGCCGATCACGAGATCGGTCGGACGGGGCACGTCCACCAGGGGAATATGACCGCCGCCGGCCGAGCCCCGAACCTTGCGAGCCGTCACCCACTCGCCGGTCTCCGGGTCGGCGACGCGGACCTTCCCGTCGGCGTCATCGAGATCGATCCAGGTGGCGTGAAGGCCGGCGAACCGGCCGGACGGCCCGACAATCGCCGCGATCAGCGCCGGGCCCCGATGGACAATGGGCTCGTCGAAGCCCCCGTGGGCGTAGAGCGGATGATCGGGCAGGAAGCGCAGGGGCGCCTGGGGCGGTGCCAGGAGGCCGCGCAAAGCGAGATAGGCTTCGGCTTCGGTGCCGGGCAGCGGCCGCCCGGCCCGCCAGATCTCCCAGCACCGCTTGCGCTCGCGCTCGCGGAACCGTTCCTCGGTGCGCCTGTCCTGTTCCGATTGCCGAGCGCGAAGGGCCTCGCGCTTGGCCAGGGCGTTTAAACGGGCTGCCCGCGCCTCGGCGCTCTCGCCCGCATCACGGCCGGGTGGCTTCCGCCCTGTCAGGATCTCGCAGGCCACGAGAAAATCGCAGGCCTCGAGATAGCGGGTCAACGCGATCACGTCGCCGCCTTCGCCCGAGCCCCGGCAGTTGAACACGCCCTTGCGCAGGCTCACCGCGAACCGGTCGCGCCCACCGCAGACCGGGCATGGCCCGACGAGCTCGCCGGAGGTCCGCTTCAGCGGCGCATGGACCCGCTCCAGCGGCGCCGTGATCGGCACCGCGCGGGCTTGCGCGACCCACTCGGCAAAGGACGATGACGCCATGGCGGCCTCGATCGGGGGATGGGACGGGCACGCGGCCCGGGGCGGTTACGGCGCGGCGCGGCGCTCGCAGGCGCGGGCCAGGAACAGGACGAGGCGGCAGGCGGCGGCGCAGAGCGTCGCGACCTTGCGCAGCAGGTGGCCGCCCAGCGCGCAGGCGAGGCGCACCGCGCCCGTCATGGCCTGACCCTGGCGAGTTTCGCCGTCAGTTCGGCCAGTTCGGCTTCAAGCCGGACCTGCTCGGCCATGCGCGCGGACTGGACGAGCCAGCCCGGCGGTCGACGCAGCACCGCCACGAGCACTTCCGGGCCATAGACGCAGGCGAGCACCAGCATCGCGCGACCGTTCGGCGCCGCGACGAGGCCGAGCCATTTCTTCACCGTGTCGGCCGGCAAGCGCGTGTCGGCGGAGACATTCGCCGCCGTCTTGTCCGGGTAGCGTCCGCGCAGAAACCGCACGAGCCCGCTCATATCGATCTCGCCGGACCAATCGTGGCCCGTGTTCGAGAAGAACAGATCCCAGGTCAGACCAGATTTTCCCACCGTGCTCCCCCATTCTGCGGAGGGCGCGGCAGCCACGGACATGGCCGAAGCGGCAGGTTCAGCGAGGGGTGGACACGACGACAGGGCCGCGACGGGGTCGGACCCGAACGGCCAGGACAGAGACGAAAGGGACGACAGCCACGACAGATCGAAGGAAGACGGCTCGATGCGCTCCCAGGCATCAGCCGCTTGGCTCGCCACCGAAGAGCCCAGATCCGACACGGCCTGCAGGCCAGCTTCGATCCGGGCTTTCGCCCCCTCGACGGCGTCGCCGAGGACAGGCAGCGTGGCATCCGCGAGCCAGGTCAGAGGCTCATGCATCGCGCGGCTCCGCCGAGGGGGCCGCAACGATGTCGGGCGCATACGAGGACGGACGATGAAGCCCCACGATCCACTCGTCACCACGACCGGAGCGCCGCTCACCACAGGGTTCCAGCTTCAGCTCGGCCCGGACGGGCGGTGCCGGATCGTGCTTCTGGGGCGGGACGACGCCCCGCTGGCGACGCTGGACCTCGACGCGGCGCAGGCCGACCGGCTGGCGCAGGAGCTTGGTGATCGCCGTAAGACCTATGCGCAGAGTCGCGCAGGCGGCACGCCGCACTGAGGCAGATGGCGTCATGATGCGACCGACTGGGCGGACGCGTCATGGCCGATCATTCCCCAAAGGCCGGGTGGGGCCGTTCGGCCCCGCGCGGCGAGAGCGCGCTGGAGCGCGAGAAACGTCTCGGCGGGAAATCGCCCTCGGGCGGCATTCCGCCAGTTCGAGACCGCCTTGGGCTTGGCGCAGACAAGTACACCGACCGGGCCGTTGCCACCGAGGAAATCGATGACCGCATCAGTCGTCGCGAGGAGTTCGCCGGCCTGGGACATGACGCCATTTGTCCACGTTATGTGGTCATGTCAAGTCCACGATAAGTTTCTAGCCACGGATTGTGGACGATCGCATTCTCGGCCCATGAGCGAGGAACGAATCCCCCCGGAGAGCCAGGAGGCGATCGGGCGCCGACTGCGCGAGACCCGCGAGGCGCTGGAGCTGTCGCCTCGACAGTTCTACGAGGCGGTGGGGTTCTCGAAGACGCAACTTGAGAATTACGAAGCGGGCCGTCGGCTGATGAAGCCGGCCATGGCCATTCGAGTGATCACCGCGTTCACGGCGGCCAAGCTGGATTTCAACTGGCTCTATCACGGTGATCTCGGCGGCACGGCCTACGACTTCGCTCAGGCTGTGCTGTCGCGAAGGGAAAGGGACCGCGCCGCCAACGAGGCCGCCTGACGCGGCATCGTCACAGTACGCCGTGGCCTCCTACTCGCCCTGCCTCATCATCCTTGCCTCGATGTCCGAGAGGCGGTTGGATCGAGACCCGAGCAGATGACTGTCAATCCTGTCTTCGCATCCATGGCGGGAGATCGCCCCTCGGCAAGAAAATTTTCGATCAGCCATCGCGCATGGTCGATGACCGCTAAGGCCTGGCTTCGGTCCCTCGGAAGTTGTGACACCAATTGTATTGCGAGTAATTTTTGACTTTGTGAATCTGCGGTTGTATTCGGCCTCTTATTCGGCATGACGCAACTCCATTAAGGACGCGAGCCGACACGTCCACGCCCGCGCCATCGAAGCGTATGCTGAACTAAAGCCTTCGTTCAGCCCCGAATGACAGGATCCGGTGCTTTTTCTTCATCATCGCGAATCTCTTTAGCGGCGAAGGGCCAAAGACCAGACAGGGCCTGTCCCGTCCGTCCCGCAAGAAGAGAGGCCGTCGCGGTCGCAGAGGCCGCAACGTCGGTGAAGGTGCCCGGGAGGCCGCGTGCGGGATCCGACCCGGCGGCCTCGATTGCCGGGATCTCCAGCGCCTGGCCACGTGCGGAGAGACAGACCGCACGATCATGAATCATGAGCGCGGCGAGGCCTGGGGCAGCGATCGCCACCACCGTCCTCCGATCCTGCGCTGTGATCTCAATCACAGCGCGGGATTTGGGGTCCGCCGCCAAGCTTTCGGCTCCCGCGCCGACCAGTGAGGCAGCCAGGCTCAGCGTCGGCGAAAGGTCTAGGGCCGACGCCATGGAAAGTCCGCCCCGGAGACCCCCGACGAGACGGCCGCTCCAATGCTCCTTCTCGTCAACGCCGCTGAGCACCGCCACGTCGGCGAATTGCTCCGCATACCAGACGTCGCCGTTCGGCAGGCTGAGGACGCCCTCCTCATAAGTCGCGCTCCCCTTCCCGGCAGCACCGGAGATGATCTGAAGTTGTGGCATCGGCAGGCGGCAAGCTGCTGTAGAATTTCCAACGCGGCACGGATCGCAGCGAACCATGTCGAATCAGCTGCCTCCGCCGCCGATCATCGTGTCATCCGCCTGGGAAGAAAGGCCCAGGGCAATCCCGGCTGTGCCAACGGCAGTCAGATCGAGCCGTATCCACGAGCTGCGTCCACAATATGTGGTTTTTAAGCTTGATATGTCTACGATTAGTGGACTATCACGGCACACCGAAAGGAGCGCGCGATGGACGTCACCGAGCCTGCCGAGCCCACGATGACCGGGCGGGACAGTCGGATTCGCGATCTCGCCGCGCTGATGCGGGGCCGTGGCGATGGACCGGGCGAGGGTTTGACGGTCGAGGAAGCCCGCGCCGCAGGGTTCACCCTCGCCGAGATCGAGGCCTATCGCGACAGGGCGATGGTGCTCGCGCAGTCGGGTACTCCCGTCGTCCTGGCACCCCGCCGGAGGCGGTCGGCGGGCGACGAACTCGTGCGGCAGGCCCGCGCGATCCGGCATCGCGGGAGTGTGGAGCCATGAACGCCGGGCCTTCTGCGCTGGCCGGCCTGCGTCCGGCGACGCCGTCCGCGACACCATTTCGGCGCACCTGCCTGGAATGCGGCCAGCCCTTCGGCAGCGGCGTGCGGGAGGCCGAGTTCTGCGGCCCGCCTTGCCGGATGGTGTTCAACAACCGCCGGGCGAAGCGTGGGGCTGAACTCTACGATCTCTTCATGGCCCTACGCCACGACCGCCGGACGGCGACGGCCCTGAAGGTCTGGCGCCTGCTGAATCGCTGCGCGGCCATCTTCCGCGAGGAGGATCGCCGCGAGCGCGCGGGCCGCCGGTCCTGGCGCGATCCCGCCGAGATCCTGGCCCGCCGGCCGTACCTGCAGGCCGAAATCCTGCGGCCGGCGGGCAAGCGGCCGGAGTGAGGCCGCGCGATGCCTGCCATCAGCATGTGCCCGAGCGAGAATTGCCCGGCACGACGCGACTGTTACCGCAACGAGGCCAGCGGCACGCGCCCGAACCCGTGGCGACAGGATTGGGCGGACTGGACATGGAGCCAGCCCGGCGGCGGCCCGCACGATCCTGTTGCATGCGACGGCCTTTGGCTGCTCGATGGCGAAGTCTCGCTGCTTCAGCAGGTCGCGAAGGTCGATAGAGGCGACGATGCCCCGTAGTTCGCGCGTCCCCGATCGGAGTGATGGAGTCGCTACCATCCCGTCGCGGCCTGCGCGTCGCGATGTGTATCGGCGGCAGGGTCTATTCCCGTGTGAGGCGGAGGTGGCACGCCGCCTCAGCCAAAGCCCGTCCGAGTGGTCGGCCAAGGCGATCGTTCTGGAAAGGGCGGGGCTCCCAAAGATCGACCCCGTGATGGGCGGCCGGTACTGGCCGGCGGTCGATGCCTTCTGGCGCAGGCGCTACGGTCTTTCCGCGGTCGAGGCATCCGCCATCGACGGCGTGGAGAACCTCAATGCCCTCTGATCTCACAGCCCCCGGCTTAAAATCGAAGCCGAATCGCGACGGGAGCCGACGTCTCTATTGGTGCGCCCGCAGCGATCTCGTCAAAGCGGGCTATCGCCCGCCAACCGTGCGCCTGCCCTACAGCCTCGATGATCCGGCAGGCCGCGTCCTCATTGAGGCCGCCTGTCTTCGTCTGCAGGCCGAGATGCTTCAATGGTCGGCCCATCGCGGCCAGCCGGATGCCCGCTTCGACGGCACGATCCTCGGACTGTCGCGCCGCTACCAGACCGACGAGGCAAGCCCGTTCAAGCGGCTCAAGCACAACACCCAGGCCAAGGATACCTACACGCTCAAGCTGATCGAGGCCGCCTTCGGCTCACGCTCTCTCGCGGCGCTTCGGATCGACGACTTCTACCGCTGGTATGAGGCCGCCAGGAAACCCAAGATGCCGGGTGGCCCGGAACGCGTGCGGCGCGCCTACGGCATCATCAAGAAGCTGCGTGAGCTGTTCGCGTTCGGCATCATGGCCGAGCTTCCGGAGTGCGCGCGGCTCTACGACATCCTGGCACGAGCCCGCTTCAAGCAACCGGCGCGCCGCCGCGTCTCGATGGAATTGGCCCATGTCGAGGCCTTCGTCGCCAAGGCGCTGGAGGTGAATCGTCTCTCGCTGGCGCTGGGCACTGCGATCCAGTTCGAGGCGGTCCTGCGCCAGAAGGACGTGATCGGCGAATGGGAGCCGATCCCCGAGGGGGCTGCGTCCACTGGCATCGTTCTCAACGGTCGACGCTGGGTGAACGGGCTGACCTGGGCGGACCTCTCCGCCGATCTCATTCTACGCAAGGCCACGACCAAGACGGGCGCCTATGCCGCACATGACCTCAAACTGTCGCCGCTGGTCTTACCGCTGCTCGCGCGAGTTCCCTCGGATCGGCGCGTCGGGCCGGTGATCATCGACGAGCTGGCCGGGCGCCCCTACGCAGAATCGGCCTACGGTCGAGAATGGCGGATCGTGGCGCGGGCGGCTGGCGTGCCGGACACGGTGTGGAACATGGATGCGCGGGCCGGCGCCATCACGGAAGCCGAGGATGCGGGCGCCGATCTCGACGCGATCGGCTCGTCAGCCGCCCATGCCCAGCTCGCCACCACCCTGCGCTACTCACGCGGCGCAGTCGGAAAATCGCGCGCGGTCGCGACGATGCGGGCCGCGCACCGCAAGGCCGGAACGGGCGCGGAACAGCCATAAGGGACGCGATGGGGGACGCGAGATCAGCGGTAGACTGTCAGAACAGCTGACGCTTCAGCGGGTTAGTTGGAGCGGGCGATCGGGATCGAACCGACGACATTCAGCTTGGGAAGCTGACGTTCTACCACTGAACTACGCCCGCGTCGGGGGAGTTTCTGGACCATTCGAGAGGTCCGAGTCAACGCCCCTGCCGCGCTTGCGTGGCGAGCGCCTCACGTAAAAATGGCCATCGCGATCGTCGCCACGAGGCTTGCCGCCAGCACGCGCAGCAGCGCGTGTCCGGGGTGATCAGGCGAAATCACCAACCATTCGAACAGGCAGGCGCCGACGATGATCGCCATGCCGGCAACGATGACCGTCTCGGCCGCGACGGACCGTTCGTCGGGCTTTTGCGCCATGGCGTGCGCTCCCCCTCGCGGTACACCCGGACGGAGCGAACCACAGCGCGTGACATCACGAACAAGCCAGCCCAGGTTCGCCGAGCTTCTTTCCAGAACCTCTAGGGAAGGCCGGGGAAAAACGGAAGGCGGCTTCGTATCCGGCCCTTTGCGGGAGAATACGGCATCGCCTCAGCGGCCGATCTGCGCCGCCTCGATCAAGGAGGCGGGCGACCAGCGGAGAATCTGCACGTAGCCGTCACGCGCCGCCACGACGAGGTGGCGTCGGTGACGGTGCACGATGGTGCCGGGAACGTGGTTATGCGTCTCGGTCCAGCCGTCGGCCTGCGAGATGAAACCCCGGACGTCGCCGAGCCGCGCGATCGTCTCGACGGTGCCGAAGGCGCGCACGCGGCGAAGGATCGCCGCGACGTCCTGCCGAAAGTCGAGGGTACGGTCGGCATCGGTGGCTCGCGCCCAGTAAGAGCCATCACCCTGTGGCTCGGCGCGCTTCCAGCGATGGGCGAGGTCACGGGCCAGCGGCCCGGCGGCCAGACGACGCGCGGACATCTGGCACTTGGCCAAAAGCGTTTCGTGGGTTTCCCCCGGCCGCAGGGGGAAGATTTCCTGGGCGATGATGTCGCCCGTGTCGAAACCGGTTTCGGCCAGCACGTGGGCCGTCACACCCCAGGTCTCATAGCCGTCGAGCACGGCTCGGAATAGCGGATAGGGTCCGCGCCCCGTGGGCAACGGCGAGGGATGGAAATTCAAGGCGTAATTCGCCTTGCCGCGCCAGCCGCGCACCAGCCAGGGATAGCCTGCCACCACCAGAGCCCAATCTCGCCCGTGCACGGCGTTCAGCGCGTCGATGTCGCCTGGGTGGATCTTCGACAACTGGATCGGGATCCGCGCCGCGCGGGCGCGGGCGACGACGACCTCGTTGTGATCGTAGATGCCGTCGCAGGCACGGGTGAACAGCTTCACCGGTGTCCAGCCCGCCTCGATCAGCGCCTCGAACACGCCGCCGAGGAAGTCGATGCCGGCGAAGGCAAATTTCATGGGAGGCCTGCGACGTCGTGGTGCCGGGACGACCGGGTATGCCCGGTACCCGCGGTCATAGGCCCGCTTTAGTTTGAGCGCGACCCCTTTGGGATCTCATGCGGCGCCTTACCGGCGCAGCGAGCGGGAGAGGATCTGTGGCGAGCCGACCAACCCGCAAGAAGGCGAGCCACGACAGGGCCCTGCGCCTCATCCTGGGCGACCAGCTCAACCGGCGCGTCTCCAGCCTGACCGACCTCGACACCGATGCGGACGTGGTCCTCCTCGTCGAGGTGCGAGATGAAGCGACTTACGTCCGCCATCACAAGCAGAAGATTGCCTTTCTGTTCGCGGCCATGCGGCATTTCGCGGAAGAGTTGAAGCAGGAAGGCGCCGAGGTCGACTACATCCGCCTGACCGACGAGGGCAACACCGGCAGCTTCACGGGGGAACTCGAACGCGCCCTCACCCGCCATGCCGTCTCCCGTGTGGTGGTGACGGAGCCGGGGGAGTGGCGCGTCTGGCAGATGATGCAGGATTGGCGGGACACCCTGCCGGTGCCAGTCGAGATACGGCCGGACAACCGCTTCCTCTGCCCCCGCGAGGATTTCGCGAAATGGGCCGAGGGCCGTCATCATCTGCGGATGGAAACCTTCTACCGGGGAATGCGCAAGCGGACCGGTCTCCTGATGGAGAAGGGCGAACCACTTGGCGGACGCTGGAACTTCGACGCCGAGAACCGGAAGAAGCTGCCCAAGGGCCACCGCCTCCCAGACCGGATCGGCTTCCAGCCGGATTCGGTGACACGCGAGGCCATCTCCCTGGTTGAGCGGGAATTCCCCGACCATTTCGGCGATCTGGCTGCCTTCCAATGGCCGGTGACGCGCAGGGACGCCCTCGCCTCCCTGCGCCACTTCATCGAGGAATGCCTTCCGACCTTCGGCGATTATCAAGACGCGATGAAGGGCGACGAGCCCTTTCTCTACCACGCCCTCATTTCTCCGGCGCTCAACGCGGGTCTTCTGACGGCCGAGGAGGTGTGCCGGGCAGCCGAACGCGCCCATCGCGAGGGAGCGGTGCCGCTGCATTGCGCGGAGGGGTTCATCCGGCAGATCCTAGGCTGGCGCGAGTATGTCCGGGGGCTCTACTGGGCTCGGATGCCCGAGTACCGGGAGACCAATGCCCTCGATGCTGGTCGTCCGCTCCCGTGGTTCTATTGGTCGGGCGAGACCGAGCTTCATTGCATCCGGCAGGTCGTGGACCAGACCCGCGCTCACGCCTATGCCCACCATATCCAGCGGCTGATGGTGACCGGCAACTTCGCCCTTATCGCCGGACTCGATCCTGCGCAGGTGGAGGAATGGTATCTCGTCGTCTTCGCCGACGCCTATGAGTGGGTGGAACTCCCCAACGTGCACGGCATGGTGCTTTGGGCGGATGGCGGTGTCATGGGCTCGAAGCCCTACGCGGCCTCGGGCGCCTATATCGACCGGATGTCGGATTACTGCCGCGGTTGTTCTTACGATGTGAAGATCAAGAACGGTCCGAAGGCCTGTCCCTTCAATTATCTCTACTGGAACTTCCTGATCGAGAACGAGGACCGCCTCGCCGACAATCAACGGATGGCCATGCCTTACCGGACACTGAGCAAGATGGACGAGGCTCGGCGCAAGGAGATACAGGCGGACGCCGCTCGCTTCCTCGCCTCACTCACGACCGATCACAGGGGCGACCAAGCGGCCAAACCTAGATAGGGGCGAGGCCCAGCGCGATGGGTTTCCCATTGCAGCCCTGCCGCAACGCGCAGGCGGATTTCGGCCACCGCGACGTCCGTGGCATGCACGCCGAAGCTCACCTTCCGGTAGCCGGTTTCATTGAGGGAGGCACTGCCTTCCGGGCCAAGGTATGCGCCCGCGAGTTTGTAGCCCCAGGCCGCGCGCATCCAGAGGCTGTTGCGCGCCGTTCCTGCAATGACAGTGGTTTGGAAGAGGCTGTCTTCAGTCGGGCGAAGCCAAGTCTCGCCCTGAAGCCGCCAGCCGGTGCGCAGCACGGCCGCGACGCCGACGAGTGCGTCGAGGTCGGTCTCGGATCCGGCATAGACTGCGATGGCCCCTTCGGGGATGATCCACTGGTAGCCGAACAGCTCGGACACGGTCTGCGACAGGCGCGTGAAGGTCGCCCGACTGCCACAACCGCAGAACATCCGCTCGTGCCGCATGCCGCCCCCGACACTCCACAGGGCTACGAACCCGCTATCGTCGAATGAGCTGAACCCGGCCTTCGCGCCGACCGTGGCGAAGCTCTCGGCTCCGCCATCGAGACTGCCGAAGAGAAGGATGTCGAGGTCGGCCGCAGCGGCGCGTGCGATCGCGGATGCGAAGAGCGCGAACGCCGCAAGCCAGACGAGACCGGTCGATGGCATCCTCATCGCGCTCAGAGTCGCTGCCGTCGGCCTGATCCGTAAGGGATGGAGTCCCACGCAGTAATGGATAGGAAAAGTTGCAAGCGGACCCGACACAACGACAGGACAGCAGAAATAGACTTCAGGTGTCGCAACACGCGGGTGCGATCGACGTGAGGTCCGAATCGGCTGTTGCAAAAAGCTTGGGGACACCGCGTGGCTTGGCGAGGGCGGCGTTCTCGGATAGAGCCGCCCGCAAGTCAGAGAAGGTTGGGCGAGACTTGTCTTACGGTGCACGCACCTCGGACGTCCTCACCGTGCTCGCGAGCCAAGAGGGCGAGCGTCTTACGGTTGCGGATATCGTGGCGGTTCTGCGCGACCGGGCGTTCGCCCTTCTGGTCGTGCTTCTCGGCCTGCCGAATTGCCTGCCGATGCCGCCGCCGATTCCGCTCGTCTGCGGCCTGCTGCTGCTGCTCGTCGCGATTCAGATTGCGGTCGGCATGTCGGCACCGTGGCTCCCGCGGCGCCTGCTCGGGCAATCGATCAAGCAATCGGACGTGCAGCGCGCGGTGAAGCGGGCCGTGCCGGTCCTACGGCAGCTTGAGCGCTGGTCGCGCCCGCGCCTCAGTGTGTTCGAAACCGCCATCGGCATGCGCGGCATGGGCGTTGCGCTTCTCGCGCTCGCTCTGGCGCTCATCGTGGCGGCCCCGCTCATCGGGCAGATCCCGCTGGGGCTCGCCGTCTGTCTCGTCGGGCTCGGCCTCGTGGAGCGCGATGGAATCGTCGTTCTAGCCGGCCTCGGCATCGGATTGTTCGGCGTGGCGATCAACGCGGGATTCGCCTACGCCGTCGTTTCCGGTGTCGCCGGGTTGCTGCACCTCTACTAGAGGCGGTAGCGGATCTGGTCGGTCCAGAAGCGCCCGCATGTCGGGTGTACCCGATATGCGGCCACGGGCGATTGGAGCGCTTTCCCTACAGGCGGTAGCGGATCTGGTCGGTCCAGAAGCGCCCGCACGTCGGGTGTACCCGATATGCGGCCACGGGCGATTGGAGCGCTTTCCCTACAGGCGGTAGCGGATCTGGTCGGTCCAGAAGCGCTCCAACCGGCCGAGCGCCCGGTTCAGCCGGTCGAAATCCTCGTCCGAGATGCCGCCGATCGGGGCGATCGTGCGCGAATGCTTGTCGTAGAGCTGCTGCACGATGTCGTGGATCTGGCGGCCCTTATCGGTCAGGCTGATCCGCACGGAGCGCCGGTCCGTCTTGGAGCGGGCGTGGTGCAGGTACCCGGCCTCCACAAGCTTCTTGACGTTGTAGGACACGTTGGAGCCGAGATAGTAGCCCCGCGTCCGCAACTCGCTGGCGGCGAGTTCGCTGTCGCCGATGTTGTAGAGCAGCAGGGCCTGGACGCTGTTGACGTCCTCGCGCCCCCGGCGCTCGAACTCGTCCTTGATCACATCGAGCAGGCGGCGGTGAAGCCGCTCCACGAGGTGGAGCGCCTCCAGATAGGCGTTGTGGGGAGCGGCTGCGGGCTCCTCGGTGGCGGCGAGTTGGGTGCGGGCGGTCTGGCTCTTCATCGGTGCAATCCCTGACGGATCGTGCGGTGATCGTATGGGCCGTCACCGCTCTTATTGGCAAACCTATCCGGCGGGAATGAAAGACGATTTAAGCGGCAAGATGAATTCGCGATTTACCTGTGTGAGTAAAGACAAACTGAATAGATTAAAGGAAGATTTCGTTCACTCTCACGGTCGAAGCCCAAGACGTGCTCGCTAATCCTTCGTCAATCCTACGCGGCGGCTTCCGAATGGCAGCGCCCGCATCGGATTCTGCGGCCAATGCGTCAGTGGCTCTCGCGCGCGGCGAGCCAGGAGAGCAGGAAGTAGATCAGCATCACCAGCACGCCGAATAGGAGCAGCGGCGTCGAGACCGGCACGAGTTGGGGCGTCAGAACCGCGAGCGTCAGTCCTGATGTGACGGCAAGGAGCCAGATGACCCCGCCCCAGGCACTGGTGAGCCAGAGACCGCTCGCGGCGACCGCATCCACCACGGCGAAATAGACGATGGCCGCCTGCCGTCCGAACGGCTCGGCCTCGAAAGGCGGCGCGCCGGGCCGGACATCGAGGATGGTGGCCCAGGCGAAGACGGCCTTGCCGAGCCAGGCCAGGGCCGTGAGGCGCATGAACCACACCAGCGCCGTGTCCCAGGTGCTGGCCGGGGGCGCCGCGTTGCGCTCGATGCGGTCGCCGAGAAGGCTCCCCGGCCGTGCCGGCTTGCTGCGCAACGGGATCAGGCCGCGCATGCGTACAGGCTCCGCTCGATGCTCACGTGGCTTTTCTCCCGAACTCGCGGCCCCTCCCAGCCGGGTTGAACCCCTTTGATGCCACGTCGTCAACGTGTGGCACCCCTGCCCTGCATGGGCCCCCTTGGGTCGCCCTCCCGCGGCGTGCTACGCCCGGCTCGCACATGGCGGGCTGACCGCTCGCCCGTCGCGGCCGTGTTTGCGGGAGCCTCCCGCGCGGCCGCCTCTTTCGAGCCCGGACACCCGCGCGCATGTCGGACAGATCCCCGGAACCCCGCCCCCTCGCGTATGCCGCCGTGCGCGAGGACAATCGCAGCGGGAGCCTCGGCCTCACCCAGCGACCGCGCCGGAACCGCAAGGCGGAGTGGTCCCGCCGTCTCGTCCGCGAGCACACGCTGACCGTCGATGACCTGATCTGGCCGATGTTCGTCATCGAGGGTGAGAATCGCCGCGAGCCGGTGGCGTCCATGCCGGGTGTCGAGCGCTTGAGCGTGGACGAGATCGTCCGCGATGCCGAGCGCGCCGCGAAGCTCGGCATTCCGGCCATCGCCTTCTTTCCCTTCACGGAAGTGAGCCTGCGCGACCCGGTCGGGTCGGAGGCGCTGAACGCCAACAACCTCGTCTGCCGCGCGGTGCGGGCGGTGAAGCGAGCCGTTCCCGGCCTCGGCATCATGACCGACGTGGCGCTCGACCCCTACACCAGCCATGGCCACGATGGGCTGATGAAGGACGGCGCGATCCTCAACGACGAAACAGTCGCCGTACTGGTGGAGCAGAGTCTGATCCAGGCCGAGGCGGGCACCGACATCATCGCCCCCTCGGACATGATGGATGGCCGTGTCGGCGCGATCCGGCGCGCCCTCGACAAAGCCGGGTTCCTCGACGTCCAGATCATGGCCTATGCGGCGAAATATGCGAGCGCGTTCTACGGGCCGTTCCGCGATGCGATCGGCACCAAGGCCGCCTTGGTCGGCGACAAGCGCACCTACCAGATGGATCCCGGCAACTCGGCAGAGGCCTTGCGCGAGGTCGCCCTCGACCTCGAGGAAGGCGCCGATTCGGTGATGGTGAAGCCAGGACTTCCCTATCTCGACATCATCCGCCGGGTCCGAGACACGTTCGAGGTACCGACCTTCGCCTACCAAGTGTCGGGCGAGTACGCGATGATCGAGGCGGCGGCCCGCAACGGCTGGCTCGACGGTGATCGCGCGATGGTCGAGGCGCTGCTCGCCTTCAAACGCGCGGGCGCCGACGGTGTGCTGACCTATCACGCTCCGCGCGTCGCCGAGCGGCTGCGCTCGCTCTGAGCCGCAAAGGACGGGCATCCGCGCCGTGAGGCGTTCGCATCGCTGGCTGTTGGCCGGAGGCGTCGTCGTGGGTTTCCTCGGCGGCCTCGCAGCCTGCCAGGACACGTTGCGGCGGGACCGGGTCGCAACGTGCCGCAGGGCGTTGCCCGCCATCGCCCAGGGGACAGGAATCCGCTTCCAAGGCGCGGGCCCCGGCCCTGCGGTCGGCACGGTGCGAGTCGATTACACCGAGGGCACCCGCCAGCATCGGCTGCTCTGCCGCTTCGACGGCGCCTCGAACCTCGTGGAGGTGGCCAACGACGGCACGGCCCTGTCCGGCCCGGCCCTGCACATGCTCCAGCGCTACTACCTCGACACGCCCGATGCGGCGCGGGACGATCCCGCGAAGCCCTGATCCACCCTTGCCTGACGCAACCCTTGCGGCGGGCGATGGGGGCGCCCACCTTGTGGTCGCTGCACCGCTTGCAGGTATTGCCGACCATGTACGATTCTCGCACCGACTATGCTGGCCGTCCGGCCGCCACCGCCTTCCCGGGCGGTTTGCCGATCCCCTATGTGCGAGGGAGCATCGGCGCGCGGACGCTCGCTTATCTGCTGGATATCCTGTTCATCCTTGGCTTCACGGCCCTCCTTACGCTGGCGATCACAGTGATCGGCATCGTGACCTTCGGACTGGGCTGGACGCTCTTCGCCGTGCTTCCCGCCAGTGGGATTCTCTACAGCGCGATCACCGTCGGTGGGCGACACCAGAGCACGATCGGCCAGCGCCTCATGGGCCTTCGGGTCGTGGCACCCGAGCGCGGCGGGCCGGTCGACTTTATTTCGGCTGCCGTACACGCGTTGCTGTTCTACGTCGCGGTCTCGACGTTCCTCCTATGGTGCGCCGACATTGCCTTCGGCGTGTTGCGCTCGGATCGCCGCCTCGGTCACGACGTGCTGCTGGGTCTTGCGGTCGTGCACGCCCGGTAACGGCACGCGCGGATTCGGTTCCATGGAATGCGTGTTTCTAAGGGTCGCGCTTTTTTGCGGCGTGCTTGGCCAAACAGGCCATTGAGCCGGGCCGCGACCCTTGTAGATTGTGAGCGGGGCGGCGGGTCCTGCCGCCGCCGAGGTTCCGACGAAGCGTGACGAGCCACCCGCGCGACACACCGCAATTCTACCTCACCGCACCCTCCCCGTGCCCGTACCTGACGGGCCAGGAGGAGCGGAAGGTGTTCACCCATCTCGTCGGGCGGCGCGCCCGCGATCTGAATGAGATTCTGACCCAGGGCGGCTTCCGCCGGTCTCAGACCATTGCTTATCGCCCGGCTTGCGAATCCTGCCGCGCTTGCATTTCGGTGCGGGTGGTGGTGGACGATTTCGAGCCGAGTGCGAGCCAGAAGCGGGTGATGGCCCGCAACGGCGACTTGATTGGCGCTCCGGAGCAGAACCGTCCGGCTTCCGAACAATACGCATTGTTCCGGCGCTACCTGAACGCCCGGCACGACGATGGCGGCATGATCGACATGACCATGCTCGATTACGCCATGATGATCGAGGACAGCCACGTCGACACGCATCTCGTCGTGTATCGCCGCCATGGGCCGGATACGGCGATCACCGGACGCGGTATGGGCGGCCCGCTCGCCGTCTGCCTGACGGACGTGCTCGCGGACGGCCTATCCATGGTCTACTCGTTCTTCGAGCCGTCCGAAGCCGGGCGTTCCCCCGGCACCTTCATGATTCTCGACCACATCCGCCGGGCCAAGCAACTCGGACTGCCGTATCTCTACCTCGGCTACTGGGTCGATGGCTCACGGAAGATGGACTACAAGGCCAAGTTCAAGCCGCAGGAGCGACTGATGGGCCCTGGCTGGGTGCGCGTGGAATAACGCCGCCCTGCCCCGTCACCCGTGCGCATTGAGCTAAGGGCCGCACGGTGCTACCCGCCGACCGTTCCCCGACGGTCGAGTGCGCTTCGATGATCCCCCGCTACAGCCGCCCCGCGATGACCGCGATCTGGTCGCCCGAGTCGCGTTTCCGGATCTGGTTCGAGATCGAGGCCCACGCGACTACGGCCTTGGCCGAAATCGGCGTCGTGCCGAAGGACGCGGCCGAGAAGGTCTGGGCGATGGGCAAGGACGCGACGTTCGACGTCGCCCGCATCGACGCCATCGAGGCGGTGACGAAGCACGACGTGATCGCCTTCCTGACCCATCTCGCCGAGATCGTCGGGCCGGAGGCGCGCTTCGTCCACCAGGGCATGACCTCCTCGGATGTGCTCGATACCTGCCTGAACGTGCAGCTCGTCCGTGCCGCCGACATCCTGATCGCCGATGTCGATGCCCTGCTCGATGCCCTGAAGCATCGGGCCGAAGAGCATAAGATGACGCCGACCATCGGCCGCTCCCACGGTATCCACGCCGAGCCGGTGACCTTCGGCCTGAAGCTCGCTCAGGCATACGCCGAGTTCGCCCGCAACCGCGCCCGCCTCGTCGCCGCGCGTGAGGAGATCGCCACCTGCGCCATTTCCGGCGCGGTCGGCACCTTCGCCAACATCGACCCACGCGTCGAGGAATACGTCGCGCGCAAGATGGGGCTGAGCGCCGAGCCGGTTTCGACGCAGGTCATCCCGCGCGACCGCCACGCCATGTTCTTCGCCACGCTCGGCGTCGTCGCCTCATCCCTGGAGCGGCTGGCCATCGAGATCCGTCATCTCCAGCGCACCGAGGTGCTGGAGGCGGAGGAATACTTCTCCGAGGGGCAGAAGGGCTCTTCGGCGATGCCGCACAAGCGCAACCCGGTTCTCACCGAGAACATCACCGGCCTCGCCCGCATGGTGCGCAGCTATGTGATGCCCGCCATGGAGAACGTGGCCCTTTGGCACGAGCGCGACATCTCGCACTCGTCGGTGGAGCGGATGATCGGCCCGGACGCGACCGTCACCCTCGACTTCGCCCTGGCGCGGATGACCGGCGTGATGGAGAAGCTGCTGGTCTACCCGGCCAACATGCAGAAGAATCTCGACCGCCTCGGCGGCCTCGTTCATTCGCAGCGGGTGCTGCTCGCCCTCACCCAGGCTGGCGTTTCGCGCGAGGACGCCTATCGACTCGTCCAGCGGAACGCGATGCCGGTGTGGCGTGGCGAGGGCGACTTCCTCACCCTGCTGAAGGCGGACATGGAAGTGACGGCGGCCTTGACGCCTGAGCAGATCGAGGAATGCTTCGATCTCGGCTATCACTTCAAACATGTGGACACGATCTTCCAGCGTGTCTTCGGGCAAGCTTGAAGCATCGCCGCAGAAGCTGCACGATCGTCCGACCGCCTGATCTCGAGGAATAACGCCGTGAGCGCGTCCCGCATCGTCTACCTGAACGGCGAATTCCTGCCCTTCGAGGAGGCCAAGGTTCCGATCATGGATCGGGGCTTTCTCTTCGCGGATGGGATCTACGAAG
The DNA here is from genome assembly GCF_049887755.1 of Methylobacterium sp. NFXW15. Lineage (NCBI taxonomy): Bacteria > Pseudomonadati > Pseudomonadota > Alphaproteobacteria > Hyphomicrobiales > Methylobacteriaceae > Methylobacterium > Methylobacterium sp. NFXW15. The sequence goes on from NZ_JAGEKG010000017.1 coordinate 39,322, forward strand.
TGTCCGCCATCCTCGACGGACACCTCGTGGACAACGCGGCGCATCTGGCGCGGCTCGACCGCTCGCTCGGCGAGATCGGCATCCGCAACCCGCACGATTCGGCGGAATGGGAGAAGCTGCAGACCGAACTGGTCCGTCGGAACGGCGTGACCGAGGGTCTGGTCTACATGCAGGTCACGCGCGGCGTGGCCGAGCGCGACTTCGCCTTCCCCCCGGCCAGCACGGCGCCGACGGTGATGATGTTCACCCAAGCGAAGAAGGTCGCCGCCAACCCTCTGGCCGAGACGGGCGCGCGGGTCATCACGGTCGAGGATCTTCGCTGGAAGCGGCGGGACATCAAGTCGGTCGCCCTGCTCGCGCAGGTGTTGGCGAAGCAGCAGGCTGTCGAGGCGGGCGTCGCCGAGGCGTGGATGATCGAGGACGGCTCGATCACGGAAGGCTCGTCCTCCACGGCGTTCATCGTCAGCAGCGACCGCAAACTCGTGACGCGGCCGCTCTCTACCGCGCTCCTGCCAGGTATTACCCGCGCCAGCGTCCTCCGGCTCGCCGCCGAGGCCGATCTGACCATTGAGGAGCGGTTAATTTCCGTTGCCGAAGCGCACGCGGCCGCAGAGGCCTTCTACACCAGTGCCTCAGCTTTCGTGATGCCGGTGATCGAGATCGACGGGAAAGCGATTGGCGATGGGAAGCCGGGCCAGCTGACGCAGCGGCTGCGTGAGCTTTATCTGGAATTGGCGCGGGCTGGCTGAGAGCGCTTTCGACGGCGGGCGGAACGGTTTGGCGTGCCACCTGTTTCGTCGGGACGTAGTAACCAAGCCAGGAGGCCGCGTTGCCGAGCCTGTTTCGTCTCTCCAAAGTGCCCGCCGCCGCCCTCGCGGTGCTGCTGACCGGCGGGGTGGCGTTGGCCCAAAACCCGGACGTCCCCCTGCGCAAGCAGGACAGTGATCCCGCCCTGCCCCCGGCGACTCAGACGCCGCCGGATCGGGTGCGCCCGAGCGCCGACGCCCCACCGCAGGATCAGACCCTGTCGGACAAGCTTCAGAAGAACGACGGCGTCATCAAGCCGCCCGCCGACGCGGCGACAGGAAACGTGGTCAAGCCCGACCAGAGCGGTACGATGCCCGTGATCAAACCCGGTGAATTGCCCGGCCGCCAGCCCGGTACCGAGGCAAAATAGGCGCGGACAGCCGGGCCCAACTGCCCGGTTCCGACCATGTTTGCTTGATTTCCCCTGCTGGATCGCGAAAACGAACTGTGAGCTTGCCATCCCGGATTGCGTCCGGGGCCGTGGCGGGCATTGACACGGGTTCAAGGCAGGCATGGCCAACGTCGTCGTAGTCGGCGCCCAGTGGGGCGACGAGGGCAAGGGCAAGATCGTCGATTGGCTCTCAGAGCAGGCCGACGTGGTCGTTCGTTTCCAGGGCGGCCACAATGCCGGCCACACACTCGTCATCGACGGAGTGACCTACAAGCTGTCTCTGCTTCCCTCGGGGGTGGTGCGCGGTGGGACGCTGTCGGTGATCGGCAACGGCGTGGTGGTCGATCCCTGGCACCTCGTGGAAGAGATCGCCAAGATCGCGCAGCAGGGCGTGACGATCACGCCCGAGAATCTGCGCGTCGCGGACAACGCCACGCTGATCCTGCCGCTCCACCGCGAGTTGGATCATTACCGCGAGACCTCGAATTCGGTGCTGAAGATTGGCACCACGAAGCGCGGAATCGGCCCCGCCTACGAGGATAAGGTCGGCCGCCGGGCGATCCGCGTGGTCGATCTCGCGGATGCCGATATGCTGGATGCGAAGATCGCCCGGCTACTCGCCCATCACAACGCCCTGCGCCGGGGCCTCGGCATCGACGAGATCGACGGCGCGGCCTTGAAGGCCGAGCTTCTGGCCATCGCGCCTAAGATCCTTCCCTTCGCTGATACGGTCTGGTCGTTGCTCGACGAGGCGCGCCGTGCAGGCAAGCGCATCCTGTTCGAGGGAGCCCAGGGCGCTCTGCTCGACGTGGATCACGGCACCTACCCCTACGTCACCTCTTCCAACATCGTGGCGGCGCAGGCAGCGACCGGTTCCGGCCTCGGTCCCTCGGCCATCGGCTACGTGCTCGGCATCGTGAAGGCCTACACGACCCGCGTGGGCGAAGGCCCCTTCCCCACCGAGCTGACCGATGCCACCGGAGAGCGGATCGGCGAGCGTGGGCGCGAGTTCGGCGTCGTCACCGGGCGCAAGCGCCGCTGTGGCTGGTTCGATGCCGCCCTGGTCCGCCAGACGGTGCGCACCTCCGGCATCAACGGTATCGCCCTGACCAAGCTCGACATCCTCGACGGGTTCGAGACCATCCAGATCTGCACCGGCTATCGCCTCGACGGCCGCGAAATTGACCACCTCCCGGCCAGCCAGGCCGATCAGGCTCGCGTGGAGCCGATCTACGAGGCGTTCGAAGGGTGGACGGAGACGACCGCGGGCGGCCGTTCATGGGCGGACCTCCCGGCTCAGGCGATCAAGTATGTCCGGCGGATCGAGGAATTGATCGGCGCCCCTGTGGCGCTTCTCTCGACCTCGCCCGAGCGCGACGACACGATTCTCATGCACAATCCCTTCGAGGATTGATCGGCGCGCCGGATATGTCGTTGACGGCGCGGAAGTCGTGCCGCCAACGGTGTTGAACCGTCGCCGTTTCGGTTAATAGAGCATGAGAAGGAGGCGGCTGCGGGTTCAATGGCAGCCGCCAGGGCGCCAAGCGGGCGAACCGGAGCAGTATGGCCGATTATTACCCGCTACTGGCGAGGGCCCTGGACGCTCTTCCCGACCGCTCGCCCGGCTTGCGGCGAGCCGTCTACGACAGGGCGCGCAACGCCCTGATCAGCCAGCTGCGCTCCCTCGAACCGCCCCTGTCGGAAGACGACATCGATCTCGAACGGCGTGCCCTCGATACGGCCATCGAGCGTCTGGAAGTCGAGCATGGCGGCATTCCTGCGCCGGCCAACGATGCCGCCAAGGATAAGCCGGAGTCGGCCGCGCCGCCTCCGCCAGCTCCTCCTGCGCCGATGCTGGTCCCCGAGCCGATTCCTCAACCAGAACCCGCGCCTCCGGCTGAGCCTGAGGCGGAGCCGCTGCCTGAGGCGGACCGGCCGCAACCGGCTTCCGCCGAAGAGCCCGCACTACCAGCCGCGTCTTCGCCGCGCTTCGTCCTGACGCCCGAGCCGGTCGAGGAGAAGCCACGCGAGGCGGCCGTCTCCTTCGCGCCGCCGAAATCCGCCTCTGTTCAGGATCCGGAACTCACGTCCACCGGGCCCACCGCTTCCGAGCCTGCGGCACAGCCGCAAGCGGAAGATCTCGACGCGAGCTTCGATCCCGCCCAGGGCCGTCAGCGTCCGCGCATTGCGGTCGTTGCGCCCAGGGCCGGGCGGTCGAAGATTCTGCGCAATCTGCTCATCGGCACTGTCCTCGTGGCGGTGATCGGCGCCATCGCGGTCGCGGCCTTCCTCCTGCGGGACAAGCCCCAAAGCGCTGTGCGCCTGAACACCGATCCGGTGCAGCAGACCGGGGAGAACCCGGACACCAAGTTCAACGACCGTGTGGGCGGCGAGGCAACCCCCGCCGAGCGGCCGAAGCCGAAGCAGGACGGTGCTGCGCCCCGGACGCAGGCTCCCCCGGTGCCCGAACAGCCGACCGTCGCCGTAGCGAAGCGCGCGTTCCTGATCGAGGAGTCGAACTCGACGGAGAGCTCGCAACCCCAGACGACGCCGGGCCGCGTGACATGGCGGCTCGATACTGCCAACGGCGAACAGGGTCAGCCGCTGCAGACCTCGGCGACGGCCGTGGTCAGCTTCTTGGATGGGGGCCTGACCCTCACCATGACGATCCAGAAGAACCTCGATGCGACGCTGCCCGCCTCGCACACGGTGAGCTTGTCCTTCACCGAAAGCGGGGCGGATGCGGCTTCGCGAGTTGTGCAGGACGTCGGTCTGCTTCAGGCCAAGGATGACGAGAACAGCAGAGGCTCGCCGGTCTCCGGCCTTCCGGTGCGTGTACGCGACAACCTGTTCCTGATTGGCTTGTCTTCGCTTCCCGCCGATGTCGAGCGCAACACCGATCTGCTCCTGCACCGGCCCTGGTTCGACCTTGCGGTGCGCTACACCTCAGGCCGACGCGCCGTCCTGACCTTCGAGAAGGGTCCTTCAGGCGAGCAGGTCCTTCAGCAAGCCTTCGACGCCTGGAAATGACCTCTAAAACGAACGAAGCCGGCGGGGTGGCCCGCCGGCTTCGTTCGTTTCTTGCGGTATGAGCCCTCAGTGGGCGGTGGCTCGGGGTGCTTCACGCGTCGCCACGTTGCGCTTGACCGCCTCCTGCACCTTCTCGAAGGCGCGCACTTCGATCTGACGCACCCGCTCCCGGGACACGCCGAACTCGCCCGACAGATCTTCCAGCGTGATCGGATCTTCGGCGAGGCGACGCGCCTCGAAGATACGCCGCTCGCGGGGGTTGAGGACGCCAAGCGCATCGCGGAGCGCGGAGAGCCGGTTCTGTCCCTCCTGCTCACGGACCAGCACGGTTTCCTGGCTCGGCGTGTTGTCCACCAGCCAATCCTGCCACTCGCCCTCGCCTTCCTCGCGCAGAGGCGCGTTCAGCGAAGTATCGCCGGAGAGGCGGCGGTTCATGTCCACCACGTCCTGCTCCGGCACGCCGAGACGGGTCGCGATCTGGGCTACCTGATCGGGGCGCAGGTCGCCCTCTTCAAGTGCGGAGATGCGTCCCTTGGCCTTACGCAGATTGAAGAACAACTTCTTCTGGTTGGCCGTGGTGCCCATCTTCACCAGCGACCACGAACGCAGAATATATTCCTGAATAGCCGCCTTGATCCACCACATGGCATAGGTGGCCAGACGGAAGCCCTTATCCGGGTCGAAACGCTTCACAGCCTGCATCAGGCCGACATTGCCTTCCGACACGACTTCCGCGATCGGCAGGCCATAGCCGCGATAGCCCATGGCGATCTTGGCAACGAGCCGCAGGTGGGAGGTCACGAGGCGGTGGGCGGCCTCACGATCGCCGGCTTCGCGCCAGGATTTGGCGAGGGTGAATTCCTCCGCAGGCTCCAGCATGGGGAACTTGCGGATCTCGTCGAGGTAGCGCGAAAGGCCACCTTCGTTGGCGAGCACGGGCAGCGTACCGGCCATGGCATCACTCCTAAATACAGTCCCCCAGATGGGCGGACGTGGTTGTCGGCGAGGCCGCTCTTGAGCCGACCCCCGTGAGCGCCCATCTCAAAGGGCCACTCCAACAATCCCGCCGCGTCTGAAGCACGTTGACGTCGCTACCAACGCACGATGGGATCATTGGGTCGAAAGATGACACGAAGTGCCGCGGCCTGTCGTGCCCTTTCGCACGCTCACCGTCATAAAGACGTGATCAGGGCAGCCTTTAGCGCGGCCATGTCCGGTGGAGGCGCGCTCTCGAAACGGAGCGTTTCGCCGGTACGCGGATGGGCAAAGCCGAGCAATTCCGCGTGGAGCGCCTGCCGCCCGAGCGCAGTCAGCGCGGCCTTCGCCTCGTCTGGCAAGCGGGCTGCCTTGGTGCGGAACGCGGCACCATAGACGCCATCGCCCAGGAGCGGATGACCGCGGTGGGACAGATGCACACGGATCTGATGCGTGCGCCCCGTTTCCAGCTTGCAGCGGACGAGGCTCGCTTCCGCATATCTCTCGATCACCGCGTAATGCGTGATCGCATCACGGCCGACCTCGTCGGAGACGACGGCAATTTTCTCGCGGTTGTGACGTGACCGGGCCAGGCTCGCCCGGATCGTCCCCATCGCCGGGTGCGGGGTTCCCCATACGAAGGCCTGATAGGCTCGCTCCAAGGGCCCGGTTCGGCCGTGGTCCGCGAACTGTGCGGCGAGCCCATGATGGGCCTTATCGTTTTTGGCGACGACGATGAGGCCGCTCGTGTCCTTGTCGAGGCGATGGACGATCCCGGGGCGGCGTACGCCGCCAACGCCCGACAGGCTGGCGCCGCAATGGGCGATCAGGGCATTGACGAGGGTGCCCCCGGAATGACCGGGCGCGGGATGCACCACGAGCCCTGCGGGTTTGTCCACGACGATCAGATCATCATCCTCGTAGGCGATGACCAGATCGACGGCCTCGGCCTCAGGCACGGGATCGGAAGGTGGCGGCAGATCAAGGACGATACGCGTGCCAGCGGCGATCTTGAGTGAGGGGTCACGAACGACCCCGCCGTCGCGGGTGACCTGGCCTGCACGCACGAGATCCTGAAGCCGTGCCCGCGACAGATCGGGGAAGAGGACGACCAAAGCGCGATCGAGGCGCAGGCCTCCGTCCTCCACGATTCCGACCCGCTCCTCTCCGTGAGTTTCCACGCGCCCGCACCCTTCGTCGAATAAACTTTCCAGACGGCACTTGTGTCGCCGTACAGGCGTCGCTATAGCAACGCCACGCCGCCGGAAAGCTCCCATCGTCTAGCGGTCTAGGACGTCGCCCTCTCACGGCGAAAACAGGGGTTCGATTCCCCTTGGGAGCGCCATTCCTTCTTTAAGTGTCGGCGCACAATCATTTTTCAGACATTGGTCCCACCGGTCCGGTAATGGACGGTTGCGGCGGGACCTCTTGCGTTGCTCTTTCCCGGCCTAGGAATAGTGCCATTACCCTGTCTGCGAGCCCTGCCTTGCCCGCAGCGCGCGTGTATCGCTCGACCTTCTCAAGCACCTTTTGACCGGTGATGGCCATGATCGAGAGCTTCGCTGCCGCGGGGCAGACCGCGATCCTTCTCACCACCGAGATCGTCTCCGCCTACGTCGCCAACAACCCGGTACCGGTATCGGGCACGCCGGACTTATCCGCGGCGTTCACGCCTCTCTGGTCGGGCTTGCCGCGCCCGTACCGGCCGAGCCCGCGCCGGAGCTGCCTACGGCCGCGGAGCTCAGGAAAAGCGTCCGTCCCGACGCTTTGACCTCCTTCCACGACGGACGGCCCTACAAGACGCTGAAGCGGCATCCGGCAGTCAACGGCATGGCGCCCGAGAGCTACCGCGCTCGGTTCGGTCTACCTGCCGACTATCCGATGACGACGCCGAGCTATTCCACGCGCAGGTCCGAGTTGGCGAAACAGCGGGGGCTTGGGGTCCAGCATTGGTAGGCCAGCGTTTCAGTAGGACGTGGTCGTGGGCGGTGCCTGAGATGTTGCGGGTGCCGCCCGCACCGGCGCCGTAGCGGTCCAGGGCGTCGTGCATGGCGCCGAGGGCCAAGGGGCTGTGGCCCATTCCGAGGTCCTCGTTGCTGCACCAGACCGTAACGGGCCGACGGCTGCCGTCCGGACACCTCCAGACAGCGACCGGGAACGCGCCGACATTCCGTTCAAGTTCGATGAATGTCCGGTAGCCACCGTCTTCGCGCAGACTCCGAACGGCGTCCTCGAACACGTCAGAATAGGGGAGCACCATCCCCGTCCTCAACGGGTCGGATTAGATCGCGGCAGGCCTGCGAAGTCTCATGCCACCAGCGCGCGTCCATCCGGGATCGCGCAGGGAGAGCGGGAAGGTCAGTCCTTGGGCGCGGGACTGAGGCCGGGGACCTTCGTGACCGCGAAGCGGCCCTCCTCGGCCTTGTTGATGTACTGGCTGGAGATGAAGAGCCCTTTCAGCGGCCGGAGGATCGGCACGCAGGCCAGGAGGAGCAGCGGCAGCGTCACCACCGCGTGAATCCAGAGTGGTGGATCGTAGGCGAGCTCCAGCCAGATCCCGAAAGCGGTCACCGGGAAGGCCATCGTCATCATGATGAAGAAGGCGGGCCCATCGGCCGGGTCAGCGAAGCTATAGTCGAGACCGCATGCTTCGCAGTGTGGCTTCAGGGTGATGAAACCGTCGAACAGGTGCCCCTCGCCGCACCGCGGGCAGCGGCAACGCAGGCCGACTGACATGAGGGATTGATCGGTCGTCCTTTGCATCGTCCACGATCCTGAATCGCCTGCCGTCCGGCGGCAGGGGAAGCGCCTTGCTCGATCCGAATGTATGGCTTACCTGTCCATACACTTGTTCTCAAAGCTGGCTGCCTCCGAGGCGCCTTGCCAGACAAAGCCGTATCTCGCGTTGCCTGTATGACGTTTGTATGTATACAACAATGCAAGATGAGGGGTCAATGATGGAATCCTGGAACCCTACAATCGCAGGCGACGCAGGTCCGAAGTACCTCGCCATCGTGAAGGCCCTGGCCGAGGACATCCGTGCCGGCCGTTTGCCGCCGGGTATGCGCCTGCCCCCGCAGCGTGCCCTGGCCAAGCACCTTAATGTCGACCTCACTACGGTCACGCGCGCCTTCAACGAGGCGCGCCGGACAGGCTTGATCGAAGCGACGACCGGCAGGGGCAGCTTCGTTCGTGGCCCCACATCGTCGCCGGCAGAGAGACGCAGGCCCGACCCGTCCGGGAGCGTCGACTTCAGCATGAACATGCCGCCCCAGCCGGCCGCGGCGCACTTGGCCGAGCGTATGGAGGCTGGCTTGTCGCAGCTCGCCACGTCGTCGGGCTTCCTCGACCGGATGCAGTACCAAGACAGCGCCGGGAACATGGTCGATCGCGCTGCGGCGGCGCACTGGCTTGGCCAGCGGCTTGGACCGCTTCCGGTACACAGCGTCCTCGTGGGAGGAGGTGCCCAGGTTGTGCTCGCTGCCGTGCTTGACACACTGCTCAAGCCGGGGGATGCGCTTTGCGTCCCGGCTCTGACCTATCCGGGCCTGCGCATGGCCGCCGAGCGCCGCGGCGTTCGGCTTATTCCGGTCGCCTGCGATGCGGACGGACTCGATCCGGACGCATTCCGTGAGAGGTGCAACGCCGAACGGCCGCGAGCCCTTTACGTGGTGCCGACGCTCGACAACCCGACGACCGCAACTCTGCCGAGGACGCGCCGCGAGCAGATTGCCGAGGTCGCGCGTTCGCACGGCGTTGCGATCATCGAGGACGATGCCTACGGCGCATTGCCGCCGGACGCCCCGCCTCCCATCGCCGCCCTGGCGCCGGACATCTCCTGGCACATTGCGACCCTGTCCAAGTGCGTCAGTCCGGGCCTGCGCATCGCCTACGTGGCGGTGCCCGGGACGAACGAGGCGGTACGGCTCGCCGCCGAGCTACGGGCCATCAACATGATGGCCTCGCCACTGACGGCCGCGCTCGCTTCGCAATGGATCGCCGAAGGCGAGCTCGATACGGTCGTTGCAGCCATCCGACAGGAGAACGGTCTCAGGCAAGCGGTCGCACGTGTGGCGCTGCAGGGACTCGACGTCCACGCCCATTCCTGCGGCCACCATCTCTGGCTTCGGCTTCCCGAACCGTGGCGTCGCGGAGAGTTCGGGGCGCATGCGCGTCAGCTCGGGCTGTCGGTCATCCTCAGCGATGCCTTCGCCGTCGGACCGGCACCCGAGGCCATTCGCGTTTCATTGGGGGCTGCTCCTGATGCCGAGACCTTACGGTATGGCTTGAGCCTGCTCGCGACGCTGCTGACGCGCCCACCCGGCGCGATCTCGACGGTCGTCTGACGTGCCTGACGTGGCGATCCCGACCGGGAAGCGAGACGATCCCATCAAGGCTCGTCGGGACCTCGCTTGGCTTAGGCGGACCAGGGTTCCGGCCACCTTTTTCGGGATGGTCCTGGGAATCTGCGGCCTGGGAAACGGCTGGCGCGCCATGGCGCGTCTCGGACTGGCGCCCGCCTGGGCCGGCGAGACGCTCTCACTCCTCGGCGTGGCGGTCTGGGCGGCGTGGCTCGTCTTCTACGGCGCTCGGTGGTTGAACGACCGCGACACGGTTTTGGTGGAGGTGCGCGATCCCACCTTCTCGTTCTTCGCCTCGATGGCTCCCGTCGCCACGATGATCGCCAGCGTCGGCCTCGCGCCGACCTGGTCGGGCCCCGCCTGGGTGATGGCCGTTGCGGGGCTTGTTGGTACGACCCTCTTTGCCGTCTGGGGTGTGGGTGGCCTTTGGAAGGGCGACCGCACCTTCGAGGCGACGACACCAATCCTCTACTTGCCCACGGTCGGCGGAGGCTTCGTGGCGGCTATGACCTGTGCTGCCTTCGGCATGAAGGAGCTCGGCCTACTCTATTTCGGCGCCGGCCTCCTTTCATGGCTCACTTTGGAGTCGGTCGTCATACACCGGCTGATACTGCAAACCTTGCCCGTGCCGTTGCGCGCTTCGCTCGGGCTGCACTTGGCACCGCCTGCCTTGGCCTGCGTGGCCTACCTGGCGGTCACCGAGGGTCCTCCTGACCGACTGGCCCAGATCCTCTTCGGCTACGCCCTGCTGCACGCCCTGGTCATGGTGCGGTTGGTGCCCTGGCTACGCCAGCAGCCGTTCTCGCCGGCCGCCTGGGCTTACACGTTTGGCGTCTCCGCTCTTCCACTCGCCGCGTTGCGTCTGACTGAACGCGGGCTGGAAGGGCCAAACGCGTCCCTCGCCGTCCCGCTGTTCGCTGCGGCCAACCTGATCATTGGATGGATCGCACTCAGAACAGTGAGCCTGCTGCTGCGTGGAAAACTATTGCCGTTTCGGACGCTTTAGCGGTCGTGTCGATGGTGCATAGCGGCCCCTCCGCGGTGGAGCGGCCTGACCGAAGCCCTGTCTAGCGGTTTCGTTGTTCTGACCCGCCCAAATTGAGAACCTCGATGTCCCGATCCCCGTCGTTGGCCTCCGAGAGCACCCCCAACGCTGCCCCCGACTCCGGCACCGCCAACGTCGCAAGGCTCGCAATCGCCCAGCGCTCGCCGGAGCCAACTCAACGGTCGTGTTCGCGACAGGCGAGGCTGATCTTGCGTGGGGGCCCATCAGCGAACTCGTCAACATCCCTGGCGTCGAGCCGATTGGGATTCTCCCCGACGAGGTTCAATTCGTCCAGACGTTTAGAGCGTTTTCGGTCTGAGCTGAGTCGGTCGTGCGGGGTTCACTTGGCGGTATGAGGCTGATTCATTGCGCGCTCCAGATGAGGAGCGAGGCATGGGCCGACCCTACAGCCAGGACCTACGCGAAC
>NZ_JAGEKG010000018.1:0-42856 GCF_049887755.1 Methylobacterium sp. NFXW15
GCGTCGAAGCCGTAACCGGCGTTGAAACCAGCGTAGAAGCCCGTCCAGGTGAAGACCGGCACCGGCGTGAACACCGGCGGCGGCGCAGCGCGGCGCGGAAGGTCGGCGGCCGAGGCGGCGGCGGTCAGGGCCGTGAAGGCGGCGAGGGAGGCGATCAGGGTCTTCATGATGTGGCTGTCTCCAGCAAAACTTCGTTGAGCCCCTCCTAAATCATCGCCTAAAATAACGCTGTAGCCAAAGAGACACACTCGTTCCGAAGGTGATTTGCGGAGTGAGGGCCGCATTCTCGAAGATCGACATTGGTTAGCAAAGTGTAAGCGGTCGATTTATCGAGTAAGACTTGGCAAAGCTGCCGTGAGTCGGCGCTTGCGGTGGCCTGTTCCCCGCCGCACCGGCCCTCGGGCCACCGCCCCGGTGCGTGCATCTGAGCACGAGGCATCACGAACGAGACACGGGAAACCGGCTCGGACCTCTCCAGTCGTCACGCTCTCGTCCGGTGCGAGCCTAGCGGGGTCGCGACCGCCTTCGGACAACGCCAGCACGGAAATCATCCACTGCGAGTGACCCACTCGCTGCATTAAATTGCCAGTATGCTTATTTTTCAGCGCAATCGTGCTTGATCGGCGGCCCGCTCTCGGCTACGGCCATCGCCCCGGACAGAAAAAAGCCGCCCACAAGGAGCGGCTTGAAGTCTAGGGAGGAAACGCCCAAGAAGGGCAGCAGGACCGCGACGCCATCGCCGTCCCGCACTGCCGATGTAATCCTTTGCACCGCACCAAGCAAGCTCGCAGGTGCGAGCGCATCGGTATTTCGACGCCATTCCGTCGGATCGGTGCATTTTCGCACCACAGAAGCTACTCGCGCCGCTTTTTTGCTCGGCCGTTTTCCTGTGCCGGTCCGGTCAAAGAGGCAGGTGGCCATCGCTATAGGTCCTAGACCTTTTTCAGCGCGACCCTCGATGCGTGCCCCCGCGGACAAAGGGGCCGGAGATGAGGCTCCGGCCGCAATGGTGAACTCCGAATGCCGGAGGGGTCAGATCCCGCTGCCGGTGCCGGGGTAGGACCGAACCCGGGTCCGTCCGTCATTCGCTCCGGAGAGACCGGTCCCCGATGGGTACGGATCGGTGGTCGATGCTGCTGCCGGCGTCCAGCCTTCCTGGGTCCAGGCCGCGGTCTTCTGATCGAGATCGACAGAGCCGTGTTGTTCGAGGATATCCATCACCATCGGAGCGCGGGCTTCGTCCGCTCGCACGGTCACGAGAGTGCCGCCACGGCGCACGCCCTCTCCGTAGGCATGGGCATCCTTCTCACTCACTCCCGCTCCCGTGAGACCGCCGGCAAGGCCGCCCGCGGCAGCGCCGACTCCCGCTCCCGTCAGGGTCGCCACCAGCCACCCTGCAGCCACGACGGGGCCGACACCGGGAATGGCGATCATGCCGAGCCCGGTCAGCAAACCAGCTGCGCCACCAACGACGGTGCCGAGCGTCGCGCCCGCACCGATGCCGTCCTTCGCCTTCTCCTTCGTATCAGGGCTTACGTGATCATGGCCATGCTTGATCAGACCCGCGTGGCGGTCCCCCTCGTTGTTGCCCACGAGGCTGATGTCGCCATGAGCAATCCCGCCAGCCTCAAGCTTATCGACTGCGGCACTCGCGTCTTCGTATCGATCAAATAAGGCAGTCAGTGTCTGTTGGGCCATCAAAGCCTCCTAAGGCGATTCCTGCAAAAATTACTGCGCGGCGACGTTGCCTTTGAAATCGAGCCCGATCGGGACCGACTTTCCTTCATGCATGGCCGTACCGCGCCAGATGCCGTCACCGTCCTTCTTGAGATCTTTGACGTCCTTGAAGCCTGCTTTTTCCAATCGAGAGCGTGCCTCACCCTCGGTAAAGCTGTTTGCCCCCTTCTCCAGTTTGACGGCGGAATGAGGATTGGCGGTCGCACCGTCGGGGGTCATTTTGTCCGTGTTCGGACGCGTCACGCTCTGCTGTCCGCCGGACTGCTGACTGGTCTTTGCATCGGGGGCGGCCGGTGTTCCCGTGACAGTGGTCTGGGCATACGCGCCCGAGCCCAGGAGGGCCGTTAGAGCAAGCGCAGCAAGAGGTGTTCGCATGTTCAACTCCGTGGGTCTTCTCGGACTTACCAAGCAGCCACCCCAACAAACCGTTCCAAAAATGAGGCGCCTTGCCCAAAAGCTGAGCTATCGGCGCCGATGCATCAGCCCATCACGCGAAAATGCATGGAATTGACGGATAAGATCCTGTTCCTGCGAGGATATTCTCGAAAACAATTTGATGTTCACCCGAGGGCGTCCGGTGTCCCTCGGCTCCACTGCACCGATCTCGGGAGCGTGGCCCGCGATGATGCAGAGGAGCGGCGACGCGAGGTTCTGCCGCAGCGACGAAAGCCGGTCATCGCGGTTGCCTGATGCCAACCAAGGAGACAGGCATGGCCAGTAAGGCGGACGTGACGACCTACACCGTGAAGGAGGCCATGGCCGCCAAAGTCGGCGATCATATCGAGATCGCGATTGAGGCTGATGATGGGACCAAGCTCAAGCTGAAGGGCACTGCCGAACAGCTCGACGCCCTGGTCGGCGATCTGGAAGTCATCCTGGATGGCGACGATGCCTCGGCTGAGGCTGCAGAGTAAGCCGGATTTTTCTGAGTTCCTCGAATGACTTGCGCGCGTCCTGCAAAACAGGCAGGGCGCGCGGGGTGCAATACCGGTGCTCTCGCAGCAGAAGTGTAGGGGGCACCCGACCGCTGCGATCCGCTGTCCTTCATCCAGCCGATCATGAAGATCTGGAGGCCGTGAACCGGCGCTTGCGGTGACCCCCTCCCCCGCTACCGAAGCGGGCGTCGGCTCGAACGGGCGCCCTGCCCCCAAGCGCGAAAACCACGCTCGATGCAGCGTCGGCAGTCACGCTGCACTGACGTTGCTCTGATCGCCTCAGATCGCTTCCAGCGGGATCGCCGAGTAGGTAAGCCCGATCTGACCAACATTCACGGCCACGGAGCCAAACCTGAGCTTGGTCCGCCAACGCCGCGCCAAAGCCATCGATCGGTACAAAATTCGCGCGCGCCAGGTCGAGGACACCTGATAGCCGTTCAGCAGTGAGATCATCTCAGGCCGCCAGCGGGTCTTGGAGACGTCTGTGCCGGTCGACAAGTTCGCGATACGCACCCCGTTATCGAACGACCACTTCAGAATTTCCGTCAGCAAGGTCGTCATGATGCTGTATTTGCGGTAATTCAGATCATAACCCGAGTAATACAAATACAGAACATCATCGATCTTTATCGCAAGACGAGCGGCGACTGTCTGGCCGCCGATTTTGATCTGAAAGACAAAGATGGCGCCAACTTTGGAGGCAGCACCCGCGTAAGACCGAAGAAAATTCTTTGCCGCGTTGGTCCGGAAGATATTGAGATGATGAACCGTGTTCTCCGCCTTGGATCGCTGCTGATGCAGGGATAGAAATTCTTCTACTGCAGATTCAATCTCCGTTGGCGATGAAACCGCACGAAATTCGAATGAAATATGATCGCGATCCAGATAGCGGTAGCACTTTCTGATGCTCTCTTTGATATTTCGTGGCAACGCACTGTGGAACTCGGCCCAACTGGTGGGCAATGGAAGATAGTAGTTGCTGATATTGCTGACGTCTTCGAGCTTGAGGCTGGATCGAATGCGCTCGGATCGTTCGTCGACGTCGTGCAGGCCGCGCCATTGAATCCAATCCCATTCCGAGGATCGGGCGTCGAGGTAGTCCCGAAGAGCCGCCACCACGGCTTCGAGGTCGCCGGGTCGGCAGATCGGTCCGCGGATCTCGGTCACGTTGGTATCTGCACCGATAAACTGCAATTCCCGCATCCGCAGCGGGCCCCATGCCGGGCGGAGTGTCAGCATCATCGGCGCAATGCCGATGATTTCACCGTCACGCTGGACAAGGAAGACCATCAGCCGGTCTTCGATGAAGTCGCGACCTCGGCGATAGCTCTCCCACCAGGATCGGCACCATTGGTATGACGCGAAGGGATGTCGGGGAAATATTTGCTTGCTCAGCGCCTCCCAGGCACCCTGTACAGATACGAGCTCGTCGAATGATGTCGCGACAACAATCTGGACCATCTTACAGAGTATCTCTGACGGACACATTCCAGAAACATAGCATTGGCGTGGCTTGAAATCCAAGGCCATGCTTTAGCGGTCGAATCTTGGCTATCCGGCGAGACGCATGAGCGGCCAGGGTGCCATGTCGAATAGATCGACCTTTGCTACGGCTCGCGGCGGCAGCCCGGTCTCCCGCCAGGCTATTGATGAAGCTCAGCGCGCTACTGTCCTCGGTTCAGTCGAAAGCGCACGCCAACGCTTTCGCCCGAGCGCCACCGGCCCTCGCAAGGTAACCGTACGTCCTCATCGACCAGTGAGATTTCGAAGTAGAGCGGCAGCGGGACATCGCAGCCAATACCGATCTTCGCGCCGCGTTCCGACATATCCCAGACGATACACGCGATAGCGTCTCGCCCAGAAATGTGGAGCAGGCCGTCGAGGAAAGTCGGCGCGCGGTGCAGTTCGCGTTTGTTGTCCGGCGCGTCGAGAGCGTGGCCCATGTCGACCGTCCATCTGGATGCGGGCGCATACAGCCTGGAGTTGAGCTCGCTAACATCTCGTTACAGACGGGTGGTCAGAGCGCGCAGTGAATGAGACGGGCACGCCGAATTCCGGCGTGTCTCGGGGCGTAGACAGGGCAGGCCGGCACGACGCGGGGTCATTCCGGCCCCGTGCAAAGGGCCTCACGAGATCGCCCCTCGCACTCCTGCTGGCGAACAGCGATCTCGTCAGCAGGAGTGAAATCAGGCGTTAGCGACGCTGCATCTCACGCCGCTCCTCACGGCGCTCCATCCGCTCTTCCCGGCGATCCCGCTCCGGATCGACACCCAGCACGCCGCCGACTGTCCCCGTCGCCGCACCGACCGCTCCCCCGACGACACCGCCAATCGGCCCCGCAGCGCGATTGCCATCTTCCGCGCCTCGCTGAGCGCCGGGAATGGTACCTTGGGCTTGCGCAGTCGCAGCGAGTGCGAACGGCGACAGGATGAGGGCGGAGGCGATCAGGATCCGTTTCATGGCGTTGTCCTTCGAGGCTCGAGAGGCGACGCCCCGCTTCGAAGCGAGGCATCCGCATCTCAGGCCAACGTCTGGACGCCAAGAAGGTCACACGACCGAGAGCCCGAACCTCTCGTCAGCGCTCGGCCTCATGGGGCGCCGGTTCAAGCCGAGCCCTTCGAGCGATCCTCAAGCCTCTCGCCGCGTATGGCGGCATCGTAGCCGGCCAGCCACAGATCATGTGCGTCCACCCCCTCGGCATAGGGGCATGCCTCACGGCTGAGGTTCTTGGCCGGAGCATAGAAACCGAGGGCGTAATGGTCGAGGTTATCGTCTGGTATCTCGTTCATGGCCTTCCCGCCTCACGCTCGCCCCACAAGACACCGGACCGCTAACCGACGGTCACCGCGCCATCGATCAGATTGATGGACGCCACGCGCGGCCCCCGCACGTCGGCATCGCGTTGCTCCCATTCCGACAGGACCAGGTTGGCGGCTTCATTGAGCTCACCCGGTGACCCCTCCCCGATCTGCGGGCGAATAGCCTCGACGAGGCGCGTCAAAACCGTCTGCTCTTCGCGGTAGGGGATCGGCATCGTCGCCTGCCTGCAATAAGCCGCGTAGACGTTCTCAGCGATCGTACGGGCGCGACGGTCGGCCTCCGGCACTTCGTTCATGTCAGGTCGCCCTCAACCCATCGGATGCGCGGTGCAGCGTGTCCGAACGCCGCTCGGCTTCACTGACCTAGCTTCGAGGGCCCCCCGTTCAAGGCGTGTCGCCTTGAGGCGTCGGTGACGATCAGTCTCCCGGCGTCCAATCGATTTTCGGCTGTTGCGACAGGATCCGATCGAAATAGTTCGCCACGGCCTGCGCGCCGTCCGAGTGCATCATGGCGACCGGATGGGCGAGATAGGCGCGTGCAAGGTCGAGGGGGATTTCGCCGGATTGAAGGGCGCCGAGGACGGCGTCGATAAACGCGTCGTTGGCCTCGTTGAAGTCGCTTGAGAGCTTCTTCCGCTCATTGAGTGCCTTGATGGGCATCGTGCGACTCATCCTTCGAAAGACGTGCTACCGGTCTATTTACCTGAGCACGGTCAGCGACCGAGCACCGACGCACAAAACACTGCGCCACGCTTCCGCGCCCCACATCAAGGGCCCACGAATTTTGCTGAGGTCTTTGGAAGATTGGCGCACCCGACACGATTCGAACGTGTGACCTTTGCCTTCGGAGGGCAACGCTCTATCCAGCTGAGCTACGGGTGCTGACCGTGTCTTTCACCTAGCCCAAGCGGGCGGGGAGCGCAACGGTGGCGTGGGGGCCTCATCGCGCTCGATACCGGGTGGCGAGAACTCCGATGGCAAAGGTTGCACGTTCGATGCGCCTCGGACGTGCCGCGTTCTGACAGGAGGAAGCGCTGTCGGAACCCTGCAGCCGACCTCCGATCCGCGCCGCCCTGCGACCTTTCGCGGGCCGCCTTGAAAGGTTGATCCGGCGAGCCAAACCCTGCTGCACGGCGTTCCCGTCTTATCGGATGCCATCCAGCGGAGAGTGTTCTTGTCGACAAAAGCGCGAATCTATACGTCCCCGTCCGCCTTCCCGAACCCCCAGCGCCTGCGCCTCTTCCTGCACGAGAAGGGAATCGCCGATGCTTACGAAGAGGTGATCTATGACATGGCGCCGGGCGGCGAGCAGCGCGGCTGGCGCCATCTCAAGATGAACCCGTGGGGCGAAACGCCGACGCTGGAACTGCCCGATGGATCCTACCTGTCGGAATCGGCCGCGATCGTGCGCTACCTCGACGCTCACCATGAGGGACGCAAGATCACCGGGGCGACGCCTCTGGAGCAAGGTCTCGATACGATGTGGGACGATCGCGTCTGGGTGCAGATCCTCTACCGGCTCACGACGCAGTTCCACGTTCTGCACCAGGGGCTCGGACCGAAGCTCGAACTGACGAACAACCCGCAATGGGGTGAGCATTGCCGCAAGGAGGCGCTCTCGCACGCGGCGCTCGTTGATCGTCATCTGGCCGATGGCCGGGATTGGCTGCTGGGCGGTGAGAACCCGACTTTCGCCGACATCACTCTCTGCACCGCCATCGCCTTCTCGAAGTTCGGGCCGGTGGCCACGCCGCTCGATGAGCGCTTCGAGCAGCTCGACCGGTTCTGGCAGCGATGGACGGCGCGCGACAGCTTCCAGACGGCCTATGCCGACGGAGGCGGGCTCGAGGAACTGGCTCATCTTCGCCGCTAATACAGTGCCGTCGACGGGGGATTCACGCACGGAGTGTGACGTGTGAGTCCGAGCGATGGATCAGACGGTGTGCGCCCCCCGTCACGCGAGCGACGTGAGGCGGTTGGCTGCGATGGCAGGCGACCGCTCCCGCTCGTTCACACGCACCCAACGCGCCCGCAGGAGGTTCCGATGAAAGCCGAAATCCTCAGCCTCCGCATCATTCACGACGGCTGGACCAAGTTCGGCTTGGCCAAGGTCCGGCTGGCCGATGGCACGGAGGCCGAGCGCGAGATCGAGGATCACGGCAACTCCGTCGGCGTCCTCCCCTACGATCCCGAGAGACGCGTCGCGACGCTCGTGCGCGAATTGCGGGTTCCGCCCCTCTACGTCTCCGGCGAACAATCCCAGCTGGAAGCGCCGGCCGGCCTCATCGATGACGGCTCTCCCGAGGAGAATGCGCGGCGCGAGGTTCTCGAAGAGACGGGCCTGCGCCTGCACGACCTCGAATCGGTCGGCACGACCTATTCCTGCGCGGGGATCTCGACCGAGCAGATCCATCTGTTCCTGGCGCCCTATCGCACCACCGACCGCGAGACCGGGGGCGGTGGCGCCGAGGGCGAGCACGAGAACATCAAGGTCGTGGAGATGTCCCTCTCCGACCTCGCCGGGATGGCCGCGACCGGGCAAGTGCGGGACTTGAAGACCCTGGCCCTCGTCCTGGCCCTTCAGGCACGCCACCCCCGCCTCTTCGCGGCCGAGGGCGATTCCCGAGAGGCCGTGCTCACACCGGACGAAGGGGCCAGACCAGGGCAATGAGGGGGATGCCCACCGCGATCACGATGAGCGAGAGCGGCAATCCGAGCCGGGCATAGTCGCCGAAGCGGTAGCCGCCGGGGCCCATGACCAGGGTGTTGCACTGGTGCCCGATGGGCGTGAGGAAGTCGCAGGCGGCACCCAAGGCCACCGCCATCAGGAACGGATCCGGGTTGAGCCCGAGCTTGGTCGCGAGCTTCGCGGCGATCGGACCCATCACCAGGACGGTGGCGGCGTTGTTGAGGAACGGCGTCACCGCCATCGCCAAAATGAGGATCGCGCCGAGCGCCGTCACGGGCGACAGGCCTTGCACCAGCGTCGTGAGATGGCCGGCGATCAGATCGGCGCCGCCGGTCGTGCTGACCGTCTCGGAGATCGGGATCAGGGCGCCGAGCAGCACGAGCACCGGCCATTCCACGGCCTGATACGCCTCGTGAGGCGTCATGCTCCGTAGAAGCAGCACGGCCACGACGGCGCCGAAGAAGGCCACCGCCACCGGCACGACATGCAGGGCGACGAGGGCCATCGCCGCGATCAGGATCGCGGCGGGCAACCAACTCCGGTCGTTGCGGCCGAGCGCGATCTCCCGCGCGGCGAGGGGCAGCACCTTGAGGGTCCCGAGGGCGGGGGCGAGGGCGGCGGCCCGCCCGCGCACCACGACCACATCCCCACCCCGGAACCGGACGGAGGAGAGCCGCTGCTCGATCCGCCGCCCGCGCCGACTGACCGCGAGGATGGCGAGCCCCGCACTGTGCTCGAGGTCGAGTTGCGCGGCGGTGCGCCCGACGAGCTCGGATTCCGCCGTCACCACGCCTTCCATCACCACGGATTCGGCGGTGGGGGCGTCGCCGGTCAGGGTCAGCCCGGTGCGGGCCACGAAGCGCTCCAGGGCATCCGGCTCGCCGTTGAGCAGGAGGACGTCGTCGGCCTTCAGGCGGAAATCCGGGCTCGCAGGATATCGCCGGAAGCGCTCGCGCAGGATCGTGGCGACGCCGACTTCGCCGTCGCCCTGCGCCTCCAGGGCGGCCACCGTGCCGTCGACCGCCGGGTGGCCGGGCGGGAGGCGTGCCTCCGTCGTGTAGCGCTCCAGGGTGAATGCGGCCTCCATGGAGCGCGTGCCCCCGTCGCGCCGGGGCAGCAGGCGCCAACCGAGGCACAGGAAGACGAACCCGGCCGCCGCCACGCAGAGCCCCACGGGGGCGTAGTCGAACATGCCGAAGGGCTTGCCGGTCAGGTCGGCGCGGACCTTCGAGACGATCACGTTCGGCGATGTGCCGACCAGCGTGACGATGCCGCCGATCAGCGAGGCGGAGGCCATCGGCATCAGCAGCGCGGAGGGCGGTGTGCCGCTGCGGCGGGAAAGCTGCAGGGCGATGGGCATGAAGATGGCCAGCGCCCCGACATTCTTCGTGACCATCGACAGGAGCAGCACCCCGGCCACGAGGATCGGCACCTGCCGCCCGGGGCTGGTCAGGCGCGGCATCAGGGGACGCATGAGGGTCTCGACCGCCCCCGAACGGGCGATGGCGGCGGAGAGGACGAGGGCCGAGCCCACGATGATGACGATGTCGTCGGAAAATCCCGAGAAGGCCTTGTCCGCCGGCACGAGGCCCAGCGCAATGCCGGCGGCGAGCGCGGTCAGCGCCACGACGTCGTAGGGCAGGCGATCCCAGACGAAGGCGGCCACCGTCACGCCGATCAGGCTGAAGGCGAGCACTTGATCGACGGTCATTCAGGAACACCTGTTCGGTGCGCCGCCGGAGCGGCGCAGGCTGGAAGGAATGGGTGTTGGAGCAAGTCGCCGGACGACAGGACCACCGGACAACGGCCGGTGAGCGGGAGGCGATCGATCGCCGCCACCGCGACATAGCCCCCGGCCGTCGCCAGATCCTGGACGCGGTCGGCCAGAAGGTCCTTCATGGCTTCCTGCAGAACCGGCACCAGACCCTCATGCCCCTGAGCGTCAACCTGACCTCGCTGGCCGGGGCGGAGCGTATGGCCGTCGCCCGCTTCGCCGCGGTGGCTGTGCTGGCCGGAGGCGCGGCGGAGGCACAGCGCCCGGTGCGGGCGTGGCTCGCCGCCAGCGGGGCCGACGAGGAGACCCTCGCGACCTTCGAGGACGCCCTGCGGAGACCCCCGCCCCTCACCGTGGCCCTGGCCGGTCTGACGACGCCCGAGATGGATCTGATCGCTTTCATCCTCTGTCTGGTCGCCGCGCGGGAGGGCGGACCGGCAGCCTCGGCCTTCGCGGACTATGTCGCCGCCGCCCGCACCCTGCCCTCGACGCTGGTCCGTGCGGCGGAGCGGCGGTATCGGGTCTGATCAGCGCTCCGTTCCGTCGAGGCGGTCCTGCAGGGAGACCTGCAGTTCGTCGTCGTTCACGAGCAGGTGGCGCGCGACATCGGCGAGGGTCAGCCAGCCCACGACCCTGTCGTTCCCATCGAGGACCGGGAGGCGCCGCACATAGTTCGCCCCCATGACATCCAGGGCCGAGCGGAGCGTGTCGTCTGGCTTGCAGGACAGCACGGGGCGTGAGGCCACGTCCTGCACCGTGACGGAGGTCGGATCGCGGCCGCGGGCGACGACGCGGTAGAGCAGATCCCGATCCGTCACGATGCCGATGCAGTGGTCGGCCGAGCCGACCGGCAGGGCCCCGACCTCGATCTCGCCCATCAGGACGGCCGCCTCCTGCACGCTCGCCTGAGGCTCGATGAATTCAACGTCGTGGGCCATTACGTCGGCGACACGCAGATGTTCGGCGGACAGGTTCGGCATCAAGCTCTCGGCGCGGCGCGGCAGCCGTGAGCTTTCGCGCATGGCCGTTGATCTAGGGCAATGTCCGCCGGGCCGGGACCGCTTCCTGAGAAAATACGCTTCGCGAGAGACCGTGCGCTCGTGGTGGGAATTCAGGTGCGGAGCGAATGCCGTCTCCGCTCACGCGTTCGTCGAGACCCTT
Organism: Methylobacterium sp. NFXW15; assembly: GCF_049887755.1. NCBI lineage: Bacteria > Pseudomonadati > Pseudomonadota > Alphaproteobacteria > Hyphomicrobiales > Methylobacteriaceae > Methylobacterium > Methylobacterium sp. NFXW15. The sequence goes on from NZ_JAGEKG010000018.1 coordinate 11,116, forward strand.
TCGTCGGCCACCACGGCGCTCCCCTCGTCCAGGAACGAGACGAGAGCCTCCAGGAACCGCTCCGGCTCCTGCAACTGCGGAACGTGCGCGCAGCCCGGCAGGATCGTGAGGCGTGCCTCGGGCAACCCGGCCGCCAGTTCACGCGACATCGGCGGGGGCGTGGCCTCGTCCTGCTCGCCGACGAGCACCAGCACCGGCACCTCGACCGCCTTGAGATCCGGCCGGAGATCGAGCCCCGCCAGAGCCTCGCAGGCGGCGCGGAACACGCTCGGGTCGGTGCGGAGGAAAGCGGCCAGGCGCTCTCGCATCAGCGCCGGGTTCGCCGCTTGGAAATCGGGCGCGAAGAGACGGCGCATCGCGGTCTCGCTCAAGGCGCCGAGCCCCTTCTCGCGCGAGACGGCGGCCATGGTCCGGAAGGCCTGACGCCCGGGCTCGGAGAAGCAAGCGCCGCAATCGGCCAGGATCAGACGGCGCGCGAGGCCGGGATGCCGGATCGCCATCTGAAGGGCCACGAATCCACCGAATCCATTGCCGAGCACGCTCGGCTGCTCGCCGAGATCCCGCACAGCCTCGGCCATGCGGTCGGCTACGACCTCCAGGCCGCCGGAGACCGCCTCGGACCCGCCGAAGCCCGGCAGGTCCGGCACGATGACCCGGAACCGCTCCGCCAGAGGCCCGGCGATCCGGTCGAAGCTCGCCGCATCCGCAAGGAGCGAGTGGAACAGGACGAGCGGCTCCCCCGCCCCCGAAACCTGCGCCGCGATCCGTCCGCCAGCGAGCGTGATCCGCATCCTCGTCCTCCCGTCCAGCCTGAATTTTTCGTTGACGTGATATTTCACGGATGCAATCTTAAGGCAACCTGATCGGGTCAGAACCGTGCTTCTTCGCGACAACATCTATCACGCCATCCGCTCAGAGATCCTGGCCTGCCGCATGCCTCCGGGGGCCGAAGTTCGGGAGCAGGAACTGGCTGAGCGCTACGCGGTGAGCCGCCAGCCGGTGCGGGAGGCGCTGCTGCGGCTGGAGCGCGAGCGGCTGGTGACGGTTCACGCTCGCCAAGGATATCAGGTGAACCCGATTTCGATCTCGGATGCCCGCGATCTGCTGGCCTTCCGCCTCGTGATCGAGCCGGCCTGCGCCGGCGATGCCGCCGAATCCGGAACGACGGAGGCGCTGGCCGACCTCGACGCCTTTCGGGCGCTCGAGGAGGGCACCGACTTCATCGACTACAACCGCGCCTTCCACACCGCCCTGGCTCAGGCCTCCGGCAACCGCCGCATGGCGGCCACCGCGCGGGACCTGATCGAGCAGGCCGATCGCCTCGTGCGGGTCAGCCTCTCAGGCATCAAGGGCCGGGACCCGGACCAGCTCATCGCGGAGCATGTCGCGATCATCGAGGCCGTGCAGCGGCGCGATGGCCGCACGGCCCGGCGTCTCGTGCGCGAGCATGTCGCCCAGGCCCAGCGCCGCATCATCCCGGCGCTCGAACGCAGCGCCGTCATCCGTTGAGGGAGATCACCCCATGAACATGATCACGAGACCGGACCTCGCCGTCGAGACGCGGGGCAACTTCGTCGACGGGCGTGAGATCGAGGCCGGGGACGGCCCGCTCATCGACGTGAGGAACCCCGCGACCGGCGCAGTGATCGCCCGGATCCCCAACTCGACGGAAGCGGATGTGGACCGCGCCATGCGCAGCGCCCGCGCCGCCTTCGAGTCGAAGGAATGGGGCGGCATGGACACTCGCTCCCGCGCCCGGCTGGTGAACCGCCTCGCGGACGCGTTCGAGGCGAACCTCGACACGCTCTACAAGCTGGAGACGCTGAACAACGGCCGCCCGATCAACGAGACCCGCGCCCAGCTCTCGCGCCTGCCGGACTTCTTCCGCTACGCCGCGGGCCTCGCCCTGGCGCGGCGGGATGCGGTGATCCCGGTGGAGGGGTCCTACCTCAACTACACGCGCCGCACGCCCATCGGCGTGGTGGCGAACTGCACGCCGTTCAATCACCCGCTGATGATCCTGTGCAAGTCGCTGGCGGTCGTGCTCGCCACCGGCTGCACCACCGTGGTGAAGCCCTCCGAATACACCCCGCTCACCACCCTGAAGCTCGCGCAGATCTTCACCGAGGCCGGGCTGCCCAAGGGCGTGTTCAACATCGTGCTCGGCCTCGGGCCGACCACGGGCAAGCACCTCGCCGAGCATCCCGACATCAACAAGCTGGTTCTGACCGGCGGCACCGAGGCGGGGCGCATCGCGGGCAGTGCGGCGGCCAAGGTCTTCGCGCACCAGACGATGGAGCTCGGCGGCAAGACCCCGGTGATGGTGTTCGACGATTTCGATCTGGAGCAGGCGGTGAACTACGCCGCCTTCGGCGCCTTCATCGGCGCGGGCCAGACCTGCGTCTGCGCGAGCCGCCATCTCGTCCAGGCCTCGATCTACGACGCTTTCGTGGAGAAGCTCGCCGCCAAGGCGAAGAGCATCCGCATCGGCGATCCCTTCGATCCGGCGACCCAGCTCGGCCCGGTGATCTCGGGCAAGCAGCGCGACCGGGTGCTGGCCTATGCCGGCTACGGCCGCGACGAGGGCGCCCGCGCGGTGGCGGGCGGGCAGGCGGCGCGGGTCGCGGGGGGCGAGGACGGCTTCTTCGTGGAGCCCACCGTCTTCGCCGACGTGCGCTCCGACATGCGCATCTTCCAGGAGGAGGTGTTCGGCCCCTTCACCAGCGTCACGCCCTTCAAGGACGAGGCGGACGCCCTGCGGCTCGCCAACGACTCCCCCTTCGGCCTCGCCGCCGCGATCCGCACCCGCGACGTCGCCCGCGCCCACCGGGTCGCGGCCTCGGTGAAGGCGGGGATCGTATGGGTGAACGACCACCACCGCCTCGACCCGGCCTCCCCCTGGGGCGGCGTCGATGACAGCGGGCTCGGCCGCGAGTGCGGGCTCGAGAGCTTCGACGACCATTTCAACACCAAGAGCGTCATGGTCGCGACCCACGACACCCCGTTCGACTGGTATCGCGACACGGCGGGCCAGCGCCGCCTGAACTGACGAACACGAAACCCGGACGGAGGGCGACAGACCCCGCGTCAGACGGGTGCCCTCCGCGCCGATCCCTTACGCGGAGGAAACGCCATGACCTCGATCGTCAATGCGGGAGGCCGGCTCGACCGGCTCCCGATCGGCCCGTTCCATTACCGGATCATGTGGTTGATCGGTATCGGGATGTTCTTCGACGGGTTCGACATCTACATCGCGGCGACCGTGCTCGGCGCCACGCTGAAGAGCGGATTCTCGACCCTGCCGGAAAACGCGCTCTTCGTTTCGGCGACCTTCCTCGGCATGATGGGCGGCTCGTTCCTCACGGGCTTCCTGGGCGACCGCTACGGGCGGCGCTTCACCTATCAGGCGAACCTCCTCGTCTTCGGGCTCGCCGCCATCGCGGCGGCCTTCGCCCCCAACATGATGACCCTCATCGCGCTGCGCTTCATCATGGGCCTCGGCCTCGGCGCGGAGAACGTCGTCGGCTATTCCACCATGACCGAGTTCGTGCCGGCCCGCTCGCGGGGGCGCTGGCTCGGGCTGATGGCGGTGTTCGTGGTCACCGGCCTGCCGGTCGCCTCGCTGATCGGCTGGCTCGTGATCCCGGTCTTCGGCTGGCGGGCGATGTTCGTGCTCGGCGGATTGGGGGCGCTCGGCGTCTGGTATCTGCGCAAGAACCTGCCGGAATCGCCCCGTTGGCTGGAAGCCGTCGGGCGCACCGACGAAGCGGAGGCGCTGCTTCGGCAAATCGAGACCGAGGCGGCTCGCGGCGGCGTGCTGCCGCCCCCTGCCCCGGTGTCGGCCCCGGCGCCGAAGGTTGCATTCGCCACGCTGTTCCAACCCCCGTTGCTGGCGCGGATGATCGTCGGCTGCCTCTGCCTCATCGTCATCAACACGCTGCTCTACGGCTTCGTGACGTGGCTGCCGGTCTTCTTCATCAAGCAGGGCCTCAGCGTCGCGACCTCGTTCGGCTACTCGCTTCTGATGGGGCTCGGCGCCCCCGTGGGCAGCGCCATCGGCGCCCTCACCGCCGATCGCTGGGGCCGCAAGCCGACCATCGTCGGCGCCTCGGCGGCGGCGATCCTGTTCGGCATCGTCTATCCGCTCACCACCGATCCGTGGCTCCTGCCCCTCGTCGGGTTCGGCCTCACGGTGCCGATCTACGTCCTCGTGGCGCTGCTGTTCGGCATCTACATCCCCGAACTGTTCCCCACCGAGGTGCGCCTGCGAGCCTCCGGGATCTGCAACACGTTCGGGCGCGGCGCGACCATCGTCACGCCCTTCGTGGTCATCTCGCTGTTCCAAACCTACGGGATCGGCGGCGTCATGGCCCTGATGATCGGCCTGCTGATCCTCCAGATCGTCACGGTGATCACGCTCGGCGTCGAGCCGCGACAGCAGAGCCTGGAGGAGGTCGAGCCGCTCCTTCCCTCGGATCGGCCGGTCGAAGGCGCCGCCACGCGGCGGGGTCTTGCTTGAGGACCCACCGCCCTTGAAGCAATCCGCGAGGCGAGTGCCGCTCGCCTCGCGCCGTCTCCTGGGAACAAAGACCCCGGTCGTCCCTTGAGGCATCAGCCCCGCTCGTCGCGCCCCCGACCGGCGGCCGATGTCCCATGCGGGGAAGACAGCGCCGATGCGGTTCGTGGCGGTCGTCTTCGCCGTGCCGGAACCCAGGTTCCGCCGTCACGATCGTCCCACGCCGCCATGAGCACCCACGCCGCCCTCACCGTCATCGACCGCCTGCCGACGCGCTCCCGCACGGTGGACCGGATGGTCGTGGGCTGCGTCGTGATCCTCGCCATGCTCGGGATCGCGGTGGGGGCGTTCACCTATCAGCAGCGCGGCACGGAGGCCGTCCGGCATGCCATGGTGGTGGATGGGATGCTCGGCCGTGTGCTGTCGGCGGTCCAGGATGCCGAGACCGGACAGCGCGGCTACCTGCTCACCGGGGAGGACGTGTTCCTCACGCCGTTCCGCGAGGGCCGCGCCAAGGTGAACCGGGAGGTCGCCCGGCTGCACGAACTCCTGCGGGATGATGCCAGCCAGCGGGCCGAGCTCGATACGCTGATCCTGCTGATCCGCACCAAGCTCGATGAACTCGGCACCACGGTCGATCTGCGCCGCAACGGCGATCTCGACAGGAGCCAGAGCCTCGTCCGGGCCGGCCACGGCCGTCAGGTGATGGACGAGATCCGCGCCGTCATCGGCCGGATGGAGGATCACGAAGCCGCCTTCATGGAGCAGCGGCAGGCGACGATCTCGCGCATCGCCCTGCTGATCTGGGGCCTGTTCGCGGGGGTGGTGGTCGCCCTGGTCCTCTTTGCCCTGTCGGCCACGCGCGAGGCCGCCCGCCGCCGCAGCCTGTCGCGCTTCCTGCCGCGGGAGCTGGTCTCGCGCCTCGCCGACGACGACGGCAGCCTGAAGGCCGGGCGCCGTCAGCAGGCGGTCATCGCCTTCATCGACATGCGCGGCTCGACAGCCATCGCCGAACGGCTCGATCCGCAGGAACTCTCCGCGTTCCTGTCCTCCTTCCGCAAGCGCGTGATGCGCCTGTCGCGCCTGCACGGCGGCGTGGTCGACAAGTTCATCGGCGATGGCGCGCTGGTGGTGTTCGGCCTGCCCGAACCGGCGGCGGACGACGCGGCGCGGGCCGTCGCCTTCGCCCGCGACCTCGTCGCGGTCATCGCCCGCTGGAACGACAAGGGCGAGCACGATGCCAGCGTGCGCATCGGCGTCGGTCTCCATTGCGGCGAGGTGTTCAGCGGCATCATCGGCGAGGAAGCCCGCTACGAATTCACGGTGCTGGGCGACACGGTGAACGTCGCCGCGCGCCTGGAGCAGGCGACCAAGGTCCACGGTGTCTCCGTCCTGGCTTCGGAGGCTGTCCGCCGGGCGGCGGGGGCGGAGGCCGCCGCGTGGCGGGAGGTCAGCCGGGAACCGCTTCGGGGCCGCCGGGAGGCAATGCCCTACTACACGCTGGACATTCCAGCGTCCGAAACGACCGCCGCCGATCCGGAGAAGGACGCGGCGTGAGGACGAGGCGGCGGACGGGACGGTAAGTTCTCATGACAGGCACGATCGACCGCGCGACCCTCGACCGGCTCATCGCCCTGGGGCGGGTGCGCGGCGAACTCACCGCGAGCGAATTGCAGGCGGCCCTTCCGGTGGATGCACTGGATGTCGATGCCCTCGTCCTCGTGATGCTCGAACTGGAGGAGGCGGGGATCAGCGTCGAGCCGGACGCGTTCGGCCCGCGCGCCGAAACCGGCCCCCTGCCCCGGCTGACCCTTCCGCTGCCCGATCCCGGCGTGCCGCAGGCCACCGCGACCACCGCGAGCGAGGCCCGGTCGCGGGAGACGGCCCCTGCCGCCGCTCGGGCGCAAGCGAGAGCGGGCGAGGCGGAGGGAAATGATGTCACCCGCGTGGTCCTGTTGGCGGGTCTCGCGGTCGTGCTGACCCTGGGGCTCGTCCTCGTCTTCGTGTGAGGACGTCGCATGCCCCTGCACGGGAGCGGACCGAACCCATAGATCCTGGCTGTCACGCCGTCCGGACCGAACGCCCTTGTTTCGCACCGCCCTGCTCGTCTTCGTCGTCGTCTTCCTCGCACCGATCGCCGTCTCGGCCGCACGCTATTACTGGTTCAACGACATCTCGGATTGGCGTTTGGCCGACCGGTCGAGCGCGGGTCTGCTGCCGCCCGCTCAGCGCAAGCCCGAGGCGGTCGTCCGCGTGTTCTCCGCGCGCACGGTGAGTTGGCGCGGCATCGTCGCCACCCATAGCTGGATCGTCGTGAAGGGGGCGGGCGAGCGCGCCTACCAGCGCTTCGACTACACGGCCTGGGGCCAGCCGATCTGGGTCGACCGCTTCGTGCCGGACGGCCGCTGGTTCGGCAGCCTGCCGGAGGTGATCTTTGCCGCCGACGGTCCGGAGGCGGAACGGATGCTGCCGCGGATCCGCGAGACCATCGCCACCTATCGCTATGCTGCAATCGGCGATTACCGCCTCTGGCCGGGGCCGAACTCCAACACCTTCGTGGCGGCGGTGATGAGCGCCGTGCCGGAGATGGAGGCGAGCCTGCCCGCCACGGCGATCGGGAAGGATTTTCCCTATGACGGGCGCTGGATCGGGCTCACTCCGTCCCGCACCGGTCTCCGCCTGAATCTCGGCGGCTATCTCGGGCTCACCGCAGGCTGGGTCGAGGGGGTCGAAGTGAACCTCCTCGGCGCGGTGGCCGGATTCGACATCCGACGCCCCGGCCTCAAGCTGCCGGGGATCGGGCGGGTCGGGATCTGAGCGGGCCTCAGCCCTCCCGCTGCGTCTCGAGGCTGCTGTCCTCGCCGGACGCTCCCATCGACGGGCTCGCCAGCCCGCTCGTATTGGCCTCATCCGGAGATCCCGGATCGTCGACCCGGCGGTTGGCCACATGGTCCTGGTACTGTTCGGTCTGGACGTTCTTGCTGTCGAGGCCGCGCTGGTCGCTGTGCTGGGACTTGTCGCGGTTACTCAGCACCATGTTCTCGGGCAGGATTCCGTCCAGCAACTCGGTCATGGCGCCGGTGCCCGAGCCCTTGCCCTGTGCGCCCGATCCAAACGTGTGCTTGTTGGCTTTGGCCATGTGGCGCTCCTTCAATGAGGCTTGGGATCAGTGGGACCGGTCCGTGCGGTCGGAAGCGCGGCCCTTGCCCCCGTGGGTGTGGTGACTGTCGCGCTCGCCTCCGCCGCCGGAGACGTGAGACTTCGAATCGTTCGTTGGGCTGCCGGGCGCGGGTCCGCTCCGCTCCTCGTGGGCGGGCTTCGATGCGTCCTGATGGCTGCTGCCGGGACCGCCATGGTGGCGGTCGGCGGCGGGATTCTTCTGAGAGGTGCTCATCACCGATCCTGCTGGTGGCCCTGATGGGTCGTGTTCACCTTCGAATTGCCCGCTTGGCCGACCTTCTCCGGATTTTGGGCCTGGACGCCGCCCTGGCCCTGTGAGAGCGGCGCGGCGGGCGCGCTTCCGGGGCCCTTGTCGGATTGGTTCGCGGGCGGGACGGGGGGCGGCTTGGCCGTCATGATGGTCTCCTCGGTGGCGTGTCAGGCCAACCGTGCAGAGCCGACGACGTTCCTGCCGATGAAATTCTGCGACACTATTTGTCCGAACCTATGCTTGTAATATGCCCAAGCTTATCTTCCGATAATCCGCGATGCATTGTCGCAACATGAAAACGACTTGCCTCGTCGGTCGCAAGGTACGACGGACGACGCGGCGAGGCTGAGGGTTTCGAGCGGAGCTGTTTCGGACGTCGGCCGCGCTCGACATAGACTGGCCACGTTTCTCGATCTTTCGAGAGGTCCGCGTTCGCCGACACACGGCGCGCCTCGACACTCGAGATGTCAGCGATGCCGATCCGCCTCAGCCGGGACATCCCCAGAACCGTGCCCGAAGCCATCCCGGCTCCGGGGCAGGTGGGCATCGCCCGGGCGGCCGGAGAGCTCACGAACCTGCAACTCCTGCGGGCGCTGGCGGCGGGTCTCGTCCTCGTTCACCACGTGGCGATCTATGGGCAGATCCTGCGCGGGGCGGACAGGCCCTTCGCGGCCCTCGACCAGCTGATGGGTGTGTGGGGCGTGGCGATCTTCTTCGCCCTGTCCGGCTTCCTGATGGCGCGGCTCGTCACCCGCGATCCCCCGATGGTGTTCCTGGCGCACCGGGTGAGCCGCATCTTTCCCACCTACTTCGCGGTGGTCGGCCTGTTCGCCGTGCTGTACGCGGCCCTGGGCCTGGAATTCGGCGGTCTCTCGGTGCTGGCCCTGTCCCTGGCACCGGTGGGACCGCGCAGTTGGCCGCTCAACGTGGAATGGACCCTCGTTCTGGAGGTGACCTTCTATGTCGGGCTGTTCCTGCTGGCTTCCCTCGGGCAGGCACGGCGCCTCGTGCCGGTGGCCGCCGGGTGGCTCGTCCTGATGGCGGTGGCCTTCCCGCTGCTGCCGCCCGGCAGCCGCAACATGATGCCGCCGCCTCTCTATCTGGTGCCGGTCACGGCCTCCTGCGTGCCCTTCGCCCTGGGGCTGCTGCTGCCGCGGCTGATCGCGGCGGGCTGGGTCCGCCCCGCGACGGCGCTCCTCGCCCTGCCCTTCGCGGGGGCCTGCTTCTTCGTCGATGCGGCCGCCGCGCGCTGGCTCGGCGGCATCGCGGCGGTGCTGCTCGTGGGTGCTGCCGTCACCGCCCCGGCCATCGGGCGCCGGAGCCCGGCGGCGCGGGGGCTGATCGCCCTGGGGGATTGGAGCTACGTCCTCTATCTGGCCCATCCGCCGGTCCTGATGCTCGCGAACTGGGCCTGTCCGCCGCATTGGTCGGGCCTCGCCTACGGCGCGGTCTGCATCGCAGGCGCACTGACCGCCGCCGCCCTCCTCGGTCCGCTCGACGTCGCCCTGTACCGCCGCCTGCGCGGGTGGATCGACGCCCTGAGCCCCGCAGCCGGCAAGCGCGCCACCATCGCGTTCCTCAGCTTCTTCGGAGGCTGCGCCCTCTGGGGCAGCGTGGAGACGGCGCAGCACGATTGGGCCGAGAGCCGCGCGCGCCACGCGATCGCGAGCCTGCCTGCCGCTTCCTGGACCACGCGCGAGGCGGCCGAGGCCGCAATGGCCGGGCGCGGTCTCGCCCTGCCCCCCTCCGTCAAGGCACGGGTCGAGTCCATCGAGCCCCTGCCGGGGGCCGAATGGCTGGTGGGAGCCTACGCGTTCGATCCGGCGAAGCCGGGCCGGGCGATGCGGCTCGCCCTGTTCTGCGGCGGGCGGCTCGAGAGCCTTGAGCGGCCGCGCCGCCTGCGGAGGGACCTCGTCGGCCAGCCGGGCTTCGAAGGCGTGGGCAAGCGGCGGATCGGCTATCGCGTGCGTATCCCCGCCGGACCGTGCACGCCGGACAGCCTGCTAGCCGTCGCCGTGGACGACACCGGACGGATGGCGGTGCTGCCCCTCCCGTGAGGGGACCGCCGCTCACTCGTGGTTGATGTGGAGGCGGCGTGTCGTCCGGCGCGCATCCTTCGGCAGGCCGCGGACATGGATCGCGAGCGCGGTGCCGACGAGGCAGAGGAAGTAGCCGACCTGCATGGCGAGGAAGGCGAGGGCAGGCATCCATCCGCCGAGAAGACCGCCGATGAGGTACGCGACGAGGGTCAGGAGCAGGGCGAAGGCAAGGGCGGTCACCGCAAAACCGACGACCGACACGTAGAGTCCGCACACGACACCGAACACGCCGAAGAGTGCCAGAACGCCCGTCGTCTCCATCGGTCCTCTCCGAGTCCCGCCCCGTCGTTCCCCGGCCTGTCTCGGCGTCACGGGCTCGCGGCACCCCTCACGGGCTCGCCGCCGACCCTTGGCGCGTCACTTGTTCCGGAGGTGCACCTGGCGTCCTGTCGGTGAACAATACCTACGTGAGCGACTTATCTCCCAAAGGAAGGCCGAAAGGAATACATTTTTGTGAATTAGAAACGAAACCTGCCGTCAAGCCGCATCGGTTTGACGGGACAAGCCTCATTGTGCGTGGCGGGTGGAATGCTTTTGCCGCTTTTCACCGGGTCAAGACGCGTGTCGACTTGTTCGTCTCGACCCAGATCGATGGTATCCGGACGGGAGACCGGGCGGGATGATCCCTGTCCCGTTCAGTACGAACCCTTGACCAGGAAGACCGCCGGCACGGTGCGCATGATGATGACGATGTCGCCCGCGAAGCTGCGCGACTCGACATACTGCCGGTCGAGGCGGACACGCTCGGCATAGGTCGTGTCGGACCGTCCGCTGATCTGCCACGCGCCGGTCAGGCCCGGCCGTACGGCAAAGTAGGCAACGGCGGCGTCGCCGTACTTCTCGACCTCCGCCTCGACGATCGGGCGCGGCCCGACGAGGCTCATCTCGCCGCGGATCACGTTGATGAGCTGCGGAAGCTCGTCCAGGCTGGTCTTGCGCAGCAGGTGGCCGATCGCGGTGATGCGCGGATCCTTCTTGAGCTTGCGGCTCTGTGCCCACTCGGCCTGGGCCGCGGGATTCTCGGACAGGTACCGCACGAGGATCTCGTCGCCATTCATCCGCATGGAGCGGAACTTCAGGCATCCGAAGGTCTTGCCATCACGGCCGAGGCGGCGATGGCTGTAGAACGGCGAGCCCCGGTCCACGGCCCAGACCGCGAGGGCGACGAAGGCGAAAAGCGGCAGCAGCATGAAGAGCAGTGCCGTCGCGACGCTCAGATCGAACAGGCGCTTCATCGCCCTGTCATGGATGCGCTGGCGACCATACCGGCCCTCGGACTGCAGGCCGGATGCGACTTTGCGCGAGCGCAGGGCAGGAAGGGGCAGGTTAGAAAGCAGCATTCTGCGTCCCTTGATGACACGGGGTGGCGCCGTTGATTTTTAACTGGGTATTAAGTTTCGAATGCCAGATTGCGTTGCACAATTCAAGACGCGACTTGGATGAGGCGGGCTGCTTTTTTCGTCCTTCTGCATGGAACCCTTTTGGGGGTAAGTGAAACGAGGACTATATTCATCAAGCATTTGCGCCTTTTATAGCTGAGCCGTAAGGCTTCTAGAATCCTTTGTTGCACTGCAATGATTCAGCGTCCCGCCGCCCTTTCCGGGTGTTCGCGGGCGTTTCGGCGTTTCGGGCCTGGCCGGAAAAGATTCTGCCCTCGATCACTCCCACTGCAGTAGAAAATTTTTGCCTGAGCCCTCCGGCCTCACCGGACCGCGGCCTCCCGAATGCTGGGACGCGGGTTAAAGATTGTTAACGCTTGATCCTCATGGTCCTGATTCGTACCCGGTGAGACAGCCTCGCCGGTGCGGACAAACCTTTGAATGCGAACGCCTTCCTCGCTGAAGCCACGGCGATTCGGTCTCGAGGGCGTGTGACACCATGCAGGAACGGTGCCTCTTTCCTCGTCCCGGATGAGCGAGGGGGCTTGGCGATCACGGCGGCACTCCGAGCGGATCATGGCGACGACAGGCACTTCTCCCACGCTCGCCTCGGCCCTCGAACGGTGCCGGCTCGCCTTCATCGGCGTGGCCTGCATGAGCGCGCTGGTGAACGTACTCTATCTCACCGGCTCGTTCTTCATGCTGGAAGTCTACGATCGGGTGATCCCGAGCCGCTCGGTGCCGACGCTGGTCGGCCTCTGCGTGCTAGCCCTCATGCTCTACGCCATCCAGGGCGTGCTGGAAGCGATCCGCACCCGGGTGCTGGTGCGTGTCGGCATGGCGCTGGACGAGGCCCTGAGCGCGCGCGTCTTCGACGTGACGGTGCGCGCGCCCCTGAAGGGCGGGCTCGGGCAGGATGGGCTGATGGCGGTGCGCGACCTCGATCAGGTGCGCGCGTTCCTCACCGGTGGCGGTCCCTCGGCCCTGTTCGACCTGCCGTGGATGCCGGTCTACCTCGCCATCTGCTTCCTGTTCCATCCACTCATCGGCGTGGCGGCCATCGTCGGCATGCTGGTGCTGGTGGCGGTGACGCTCCTCACCGACCGGGCGACCCGCAAGCCCACCGTCCAGTCGGCGGTGACGGCGCAGCAGCGCAGTAGCCTCGCGGAGATCTCCCGCCGCAACGCCGAGGCTCTGGCGGCCCTGGGCATGCAAGGCCGCCTCGGCTTGCACTGGGCGCACGTCAACCGGACCTACGGTCTCGCGCAGCAGCGTACGGCCGACGTGGTGGGCGGCTTCGGCGCCCTGTCGAAGACCTTCCGCACCGCCCTGCAATCCGGCGTCCTGGCCCTCGGGGCGTGGTTGGTGATCCACAACGAGGCGACGGGCGGCATCATCATCGCCTCATCCATCCTCGTCTCGCGCGCCCTCGCCCCCGCCGAACTCGCCATCGCCCATTGGAAGGGGTTCGCCGCCGCCCGCCTGAGTTGGCGCCGCCTGTCCGACGTGTTCGGCCGCCTGCCGGAGGCGCCCAAGCCGCACGCCCTGCCCGCCCCCAGCCGCAGTCTGACGGTGGAACGGCTCGCCGTCGTCCCGCCCGGCGGTCGCAAGCCGACGGTGCAAGACGCGACCTTCGCCCTCTCGGCCGGACAGGGGCTCGGCATGATCGGCCCGAGCGCCTCGGGGAAATCCTCCCTCGCCCGCGCCCTGGTCGGCATCTGGCCACCCGCGCATGGGCAAGTCCGCATCGACGGGGCGGCCCTCGACCAATGGTCGAGCGAGACCCTGGGACCGCATCTCGGCTATCTCCCGCAGGAGGTGGAGCTGTTCCCCGGCACGATCGCGGAGAACATCGCCCGGTTCGAGGACGGGGCGGATCCCGCCAAGGTCATCGCGGCGACGCGGGCGGCCTGTGTCCACGAGCTGATCCTGCGCCTGCCCGAGGGCTACGACACGCGCATCGGCGAGAACGGCATGGGCCTCTCCGCCGGCCAACGCCAGCGCATCGGCCTCGCCCGCGCCCTGTACGGCGAACCCTTCCTCGTGGTCCTCGACGAGCCGAATTCCAACCTCGATGCGGAGGGCGAGGCCGCCCTCACCGAGGCGATCCACGGCGTGCGCCGCCGGGGCGGCATCTGCGTGGTGATCGCCCACCGGCCGAGCGCGCTCGCCGCCCTCGACCTCGTGCTCGTCCTGTCGGACGGGCGGGTCCAGGCCTTCGGCCCCAAGGAGGAGGTGCTGCGGCACGTTCTGCGTCCGTCGCAGGCCCCGACATCCGCCCCCGCACCCGCCGTCGCAACCCTGCGTGAGAGCGCGTGATGAGCCATTCCAGCCTGCCCGCCCTCGGCTCCTTCGGCGCGCCCCTCGCCCCGCCGCCCTCCCTCGCCCTGCCCTCGATCCGCCGCCATCTCCTGGCGGCGCTGGGCCTCGGCCTTGTGCTGGTGCCGGGCATCGGCGGCTGGGCCACGCTCACCCATTTCTCGGCGGCCGTGATCGCCCCCGGCCAGCTCGTGGTCGAATCCGACGTGAAGAAGGTCCAGCACCCGACGGGCGGCGTGATCGGCGAGATCCTCGTGCGCGAGGGCAGCCACGTCCATGCCGGGGACGTGCTGTTGCGCCTCGACGGCACGCAGATCCGCACCAACCTCGAGATCGTCCTGAGCGCTCTGGACGAATTGTCCGCCCGCCGCGCCCGCGACGAGGCCGAGCGCGACGGAACGGCCACCATCGCCTTTCCCCCGGACCTCACGGACCGCGCCGGGACGAGCCGCGCCGTCGCGCACCTGATGGAGAGCGAGACCCGCCTGTTCCAATCGCGCGTCGCGGCCCGGGAAGGGCAGAAGGCGCAGCTGACCGAGCGGATCGCGCAGCTGCGTCAGGAGATCCAAGGCCTCGGCCAGCAGACGGAAGCCAAGAACCGCGAGATCGCGCTGATCCAGCAGGAGCTGGTCGGCGTGCGCGACCTCTTCGCCAAGAACCTCGTGCCGCTCTCGCGGGTGACGGGTCTGGAGCGCGACGCGGCGCGGCTCGAGGGCGAGCGTGGCCAGCTCATCGCCGCCACCGCCTCCTCGCGCGGCAAGATCGCCGAGACCGAGTTGCAGATCATCCAGATCGACCGGGAGATGCGCACCGAGGTGGGCAAGGATCTCGCCGAGATCCGAGGCAAGTGGTCGGAATTCGTGGAGAAGCGCGTCGCGGCGCAGGACCAGCTGATGCGCATCGACATGCGCGCGCCCCAGGACGGCATCGTCCACCAGTTGAGCGTCCACACGGTGGGCGGCCTCGTCACGCCCAACGAGCCCGCCATGCTGATCGTGCCCCAGGCCGATCAGCTCCTCGTGGAGGTGCGGGTCCAGCCGCAGGACATCGACAACGTCCGCACCGGCCAGACCGCGATGCTGCGCTTCTCGGCCTTCAACCTGCGCACCACACCCGAGGTCGCGGGTGAGGTGATGCGCGTCTCCGCCGACGTGAGCCAGGACCCCAAGACCGGCCAGACCTTCTACACCGCCCGCATCCGCCTGGACCCGAGCGCGAAGGAGGCCCTGGGCGCCCTGCGCCTCGTCCCCGGTATGCCGGTGGAAGCCTACATGCAGATCGGCGACCGCTCGGTCCTCTCCTACCTGACGAAGCCTCTCACCGATCAGATTGCCAAGGCCTGGAAGGAGCGGTGAGGATCCTCGGTGATCCTTCTCGCTTCTATACCGCACCCCTGCCTTGCGAATCGAAGAACTCTCTTTGAAGCCGCCACTCTTACTGTCGACAAGACTTGGTCCGTATTCCGCACCTTCCGATGACGCTGTTTGAACACGTGTAGATTGCAATTAAATGGTTTATTAACCACAAATCCTTAGTCCTGTAGCCCTGAACGTCACGCCGTCACGGGGACCACAGGTGGTATGAAGGGTCGCGCACAGATCTTCGGCGCGGCAATCCTGTGCGTGGCGGCCACCGCAGCACCGGCTGCCGAACCCCTCTCGAACCTTCCCGACGGCACGGGCCTGCGCGGTGGGTCCGGGGGTGTGATCGTCCGGGGGACGGATCGGCTCGTGGGCAGCGACGCCGCCGTGCAGGAACCCCTCCCCGCCGGGACCGTGAACCTCAACTTGGTCGATGTCCCGCTGACGGTCGCCGCCAAGGCGGTGCTCACCGACACCCTCGGCTGGGGCTACACCCTCGACGCCGATCCGAACGGCACCCTCACCCTTCAGACCGGTGGCCCGGTGAACCGCGCGACCCTGCTCTCGATGTTCGAGGCGGCTCTGTCGAGCCGGGGTCTCGCCCTGCGGCGCCGGGGCCGGACGGCCCAGATCGTGGCGGCGGGGGGCAACACGCTCCAACCCGTGCGCGGCACCGGGGCCGAGGCCGGAGCCGTCGTGGTGCCCCTGCGCTGGATCTCCGCCGCCGAGATGCAGGCGATCCTGGCCTCCGTCGCCCCGCGCGACGTGGTGCTGCGGGCCGACCGGGCACGCAACGTGCTGATCCTCAACGGCGACGCGGGCCAGATCCGTATCCTGCGCCAGACGATCGAGGTGTTCGACGTCGACTGGATGCGCGGCATGTCGACGGCGATGCTGCCGGTGCGCAGCTCGAACCCGCGGGCCATCGCCCGCGACCTCACCCAGATCTTCGGCGGCGAGGCGGCGGGCACCGGCGACGTCATCCGCTTCGTCCCCAACGAGGCCCTGAGCGCGGTGCTCGTGGTGACGTCGCGGGCGGCCTATCTCGACCGCGCCCGCGTTTGGCTCTCCGAACTGGAGATGCTGGCCGCCGACCGAGAGCGGCAGCTCTTCGTCTACCGGATCCAGAACCGCTCGGCGAAGGAACTCGCCGCCGTCCTGCAGGGCGTCGTCGCCGCCGAGACCGGCACGAGCGTGAACATCACCGCCGGGGCCGGGTTCGGCGCAGGCGGGCTTGGTGCAGGTGGGCTTGGCACAGGCGGGCTTGGTGCAGGCGGCGCCGCCTCGGGCGGGTTCGGCGCGGAGGGCTCCGGCATCGGCGCCGGGTTCGGCACCTCCGGCTTCGGCGGCGATCCCGGCGGATTCGGAAACGGCCAGGGGACGCTCGGAGGCGGCCCCGGCGGATACGGCGCGGGCGGCCAGCCGTCCGGACCGGGCAGCCTCGCCGCGACGGCGCCCCTCGGCGGGGCGGGCGGCTACCAGCCGGGCGCGCAGGGCGGGGGATACGGAGGCGGATACGGCGGCGGGGGTCTCACCGGCGGCGCGGGCGGCGGCTATGCGGGCGGCTATGGCACCGATGCGGGCTACGGCATGGCGGGGGGCTCGGCCGGAGGCCTAGCCAACGGGATGCCGCGCCGTGACATGATCGGCATCGTCGCCGACGAGACCAACAACAGCCTCGTCATCTCGGCCACCCGCAACCAGTACGACAAGATCCTGCGCATCCTCGGGCGCCTCGACGCGATGCCGACGCAGGTGCTGCTGGAAACCGTCATCGCCGAGGTGACGCTGAACGACCAGCTGCAGTTCGGGGTGCAATGGTTCCTGCAGAACCGGGGCGACCGGCTGAACCTCGCCACCAGCGCCACGGCGGGAATCGGCAACTCGGCCTTGCCGGTGACGCCCACCGGCACGGCGGTCAGCGGCACCGCCGCCCTGATCAGCGCGGCGACGCGGGGCGTGCCGGGCTTCAACTATCTGATGAGCGCGACGAACTTCAACGTGGTGCTCAATGCCCTTCAGGGCATCACCACCGTGCATGTCCTGTCGTCGCCCAACATCACCGTGCTCGACAACCGCACGGCCAAATTGCAGATCGGCGATCAGGTGCCGATCGTGAAGCAGAGCGGGCAAAGCGCCCTCGCGGCGGGCGCGCCGATCCTCAACCAGATCGAATTGAAGGATACCGGCGTCATCCTCTCGGTGACGCCGCGGGTGAACAAGAACGGCCTGGTCGTGCTCGATATCAACCAGGAGGTGAGCGACGTGGTGCCGACCACCACCTCGACGATCAATTCCCCGACCATCCGCCAGCGCCGGGTGGCGACGAGCGTGGCGGTGCATGATGGGCACAGCCTCGCCCTGGGCGGCCTCGTGCAGGAGAAGTCGCAGCTCTCGAACGAGAGCTTCCCGATCCTGGGCGATCTGCCGATCATCGGCACCGCCTTCCGTAACCGCGCCGACCAGCGGGTTCGCACGGAACTGATCGTCTTCATCCGCCCGAAGGTGATCCGCGGCGTCGCCGAGGCGGACAAGATCGCGGACGACTTCCGGCAGCAATTCCGGGCGATGATGCCCGTCCGCCCGGTCCCCCCGCCGCCACCCATGGCCATGCCGATGCCTGGGACGGAGGGTGTGCTCCGCCGGATGATGGATTAGAGCGCATTCCGACGAAGTGGAGACCGGTTCGTCGCAAGAATGCGCGTCACAACAAAGAGCGAGAGTCGCCGGCCTGATGCCATCAGGTCGGATACGGCTTGAGCGGATTCGGGGTTTCGAAAGGGCGAGCCCTTTCACGGGTGCAGGGCAGAGCCCTGCGCTACCGCCGCAAGGCGACCGGCGCGTCCGCGAAGGGCGCCGGGCGAAGCGTCGCCGGAGCCCCCAGGAATTCGGCCTGATAGGACACCCCGCGCTGCGAGACCGTCACCCGGTCCGGCGCGATGGCGGCGATGCGCCAATCGCCCCGCCCCTCGCCCGCGGCGAGCCAACTGCGATCACCGCTGCCGTCATCGATGAAAGTCCGCGTCTCTCGCCCATCGACGCGGATGCCGCGCACCACCAGCACGGGCGCGGCCGGATCGGGCCGCTGGATCAGGTCGCGACTGCCCTGGGCGGTCCAGGCCCGGCGCGCGGGGTCGAACAGCGGCCGCTGCACGGCGGCGCCTTCGGCCTGCCCCCCGGATACGGGCGTGGCGGACGCGACCCGCGCCACCGGCGCGATGTCCTCTTCCGGCAGGGCCTGAACGGCCACGACGGCGAGAGCCGCCAGGGCGAAAGCGCAGCGCGATCCCCACCCGCTCGTGGCCAGCATCCGTGTCAGGGCGCTCACGGGTTCCTCCGGGGGGCGGGCGGCGGCAGGACGACCCCGCGCGCGGTCAGGACGAGGCGCATGATCGTCGGGCGTCCGATCTCGGCATCGGCCGGGCGGTCGATACCGAGATCGGCCTGTTCCAGGACGACGAGGGGCGTGCCGGTCTCCAGGGCCTGGACGAACCCGTGCAGACCCTCGGCGGTGCCGTGAAGGGAGCCGTGCAGGCGCGGCAGGTCCGGCCGGGACGGATCGGGATCGAGGCCCGTCGTGTCGATCACCACCGCCTTGTCGACCGCGAGGGCTTCGAGGCGGGCGCGGAGGGCCGCGAGCAGGGACTCGCCATCCGCCCCCGTGAGCGGCGGGACCGCATCGGGCCGGGCGGCCCGCGCCTGCGCCCGGTCCAGGCGGTCGCGGGCGTTTCCAATGTCGGCCGAGGCGTCGAGGGAGGCGGAGACGGCTCCTGCGCCGAGGGCCAGGAGCGCCCCGAACCCCACAAGGCGGACGAGCAGGGGCCTCAGGGCCATATCCGGCACGCGCATCACGGACGGCCTCCCCAGCTGGCGCGAGGCAGGTGCAGGACGAGGCGGCGCGTTCCGCCGGGCTCGTCTTGCGTCGTCTGGAGGACGGGTGGCCCGAAGCCGGGCAGGCGGCCGAGGGCGGCCAGGGCGCCCGCCTCGTCCCTGACGATGAGGGTCACGAGCGCCCCCGTGGCGTCGAGATGGAGGGCTGCCGCGGAGGCGCCCTCCGGCAGGGCGGCGGAGAGTGCGTCCCAGGTGGGGGCGAGCGGCGGGGCGCGGCCCGCTAGGATCGTCGCGAGACCGGCCTGGACCGGCGGCGCCATGCCGGTTCCGGCCGCATGGCGTGCCGCAGTGAAGGCTTGGTCGAGGGACGCGAGCGTCGCGTCCTGATGCGTGCGCCAGCCCCAGAAGGCCACGGCCAGCAGAAGCCCCGCGCCAAGCCACAGGGCGGCGTCGCCCGATCGCGCGCCGGTCAGGGCGGGCAGCGCCCGGTGGCCGTGGCTCAAGAGATCGACCGGCATGGTCTGGTCCTCGGCGCGGCCCACCGCCACCGGCCCGGCGGGCAACCCGGCCTGCGCCAGCGCGTCGAGCACCGGATCGAGGCGGGACTTCTTGATCACCACGTGGCGCACCCGCAGGGTCCGCGCGGCCACGTCCTCGCCCTCCACGAACCAGTCGCTGTAGACGCCGCCCACGCGGAAGGGCGTCGCCGCCTCCAGTTCCTCCGCGAGCAGGGCGCGCATGCGCGGCAGGGCGGCGCTCGGCAGGTCGAGGCTGCGGACGAAGCAGGCGGCGGGGTCGAGGAGCACCTTCGCCCGCAGGCCGCCGCGTCCGCCCGCCACCGCCGCGAGGCGCTCCACGAGGTCGCCCTCCCCGGTCCTGAAGCGGTAGGTGCGCGTCTCGTCCCCGCTCCGCTCGGTCAGCGTCACGGTCTCGTCGCCCGGCGCGCCGAGGCACACCGTCAGGGCGGTCTGGATCCGGTCGGCCCTCGGTTCGGTGAAGCCCGACAGGTGCACCGCCGAATCGAAGATCTGCCGCAGCCGCGCCGTCCGGGCTCCGGCCAGCCAGAGGCGGATAGCGGACGGAACGGCGGATATGACGTTCACGGTCAAACTCAGATTCCCCGCACCGGCCTTCGTTAAGCCTCCGGTATTTCCAACCCTTTAAGGACGTCTCATCTGCATTCGCTCGCTTTGCGATGGTGTGCGGACGGATCAGAGCGACACGGGATCACCGGGTGATGCTGAACATCTGGGCTGCCAAGAGCCGCCCGCTCCGCTCCCAGCCCGATCGTCGCGGCGACAGGCGGGGTCCCCGCGACGACGCGCGGGACTTCATCGCCTTCCTCGCGGAACGGGAGGTGCTGGACGCGGCGGGTCATGAGCGTGCGCTCGCCGCCCTCGATCTGCCGGGACGGCGCACGCTGCCCGTGCTGCTGGTGGAACTCGGCCTCGTCCACGAGGCGACCCTCGTCACCGCCCTGTCCGAGGCGACGGGCCTGCCGATCCTGGCGCCGGAGGAGATCCCGCCCTCCCCCGTCCTGCCGGAATCGATCGGTGCCGATTACTGCGCCCGCGCCCGTGCCCTCCCGGTGGCGGCGGACGCGGACAGCCTCATCGTGGCGGTGGTCGATCCGTTCGATCCCGAGATCGCGCAGGCCCTGGAGCATCTGGCCGACCGGCGCGTGGCGCGCGTCCTCGTCGGGCCGGGGCATTTCGAGCGGACGCACCGGGCGATCTACGGCGATGCCCCGCAGGACGACGACGGGGCGCCCGACGACGACCTCGCCCGCCTGCAGGACGTGGCGAGCCAAGCGCCCATCGTGCGGCTCGCCGCCCGCCTCGTGCGCAAGGCGTTCGAACTCTCGGCCTCGGACATCCACCTGGAGGCCGAGGAGGCCGACATGCGGGTGCGCTACCGCGTCGACGGCGTGCTGATCGAATCCGAGCGGCTGGCGAAATCCGTGCAGCTCGCCCTGACCACGCGCATCAAGATCCAGGCCGGGCTGAACATCGCGGAGCGGCGCCTGCCGCAGGACGGCCGCATGAAGGCCCCCGACCGGGGCCAGGAGGTCGATATCCGCGTCTCGACCCTGCCGACCGCTCATGGCGAGAGCGTGGTCCTGCGCGTGCTCGACGGCTCCCGCCGGGTCGAGGACTTTTCCGGGCTCGGCTTCGATGCCCCCTCCATCGCCCGGATCGCGGCCATGACCGCGCGGCCGAACGGGCTCGTCCTCGTCACCGGCCCCACCGGCTCGGGCAAGACCACCACCCTCTACGCGGCGCTGAAGCGCCTCAACGGGCCCCATCTCAAGGTCGTCACCGTCGAGGATCCGGTGGAGTACCGGATGGCGGGGGTGAACCAAGTGCAGGCCCATCCCAGCATCGGCCTCGACTTCGCCGCCGCGCTGCGCTCGATCCTACGCCAGGACCCGGACGTGGTGATGGTCGGCGAGATCCGTGACGGCGAGACCGCGCGGATCGCCGTGCAGGCCTCGCTGACCGGCCACCTCGTGGTCTCGACGCTCCACACCAACTCGGCCGCCGCCGCCGTGACGCGCCTGATGGACATGGGCGTCGAGCCCTACCTGATCGCCGCGACCCTCAACGGCGTCGTCGCCCAGCGCCTCGTGCGCCGCCTCTGCGACGACTGCGCCGAGACCGTGCCCGGCACGGAGCGGGACCGGATCGTGCTCGGGCTGCCCCCTGCCAAGCCCTTCACCCTGCGACGGCCCTGCGGCTGCCCCGCCTGCAACGGCACCGGGTACCGGGGCCGCATGGTCGCCTCCGAGGTGATGCTCCTCGATGGAGCCCTGCGCGGGATGATCGCCGACCGGGCCGGGGAGCGGGCCATCGCCGACCGCGCGCGAGCGGAGGGCATGGTCTCGCTGTCCGAGAGCGGGCGGGCCCTCGTCCTGTCCGGACGGACGAGCCTCGACGAGGTCGGCCGCGTGCTCGAAGGTCTCGGCTGATGGGTCGCTTCGCCTACCGGGCCTATTCCGCCGACGGGCGCATGCGCTCGGGCAAGGTGGAGGCGCAGACCCGCCAGCGGGCGGTGGCGCACTTGCAGGGAGAAGGCCTGCGAGTCTTCGCCATCGAGCCCGCCGCCGCCGGGCCGGACGCCTTCTGGAAGCGCGACCTGTTCGGTCGCGACCGGGTGAACGACGCCGCCCGCGTCGCCTTTCTGCGGGAATTCGGCACGCTGCTCGGCGCCGGCCTCACCGTCGACCGGGCGCTGCGTCTCACCGAGCGTCAGGCCTCGAAGGCCCTGCAACCCGTGCTCGCCGACCTGCTCGAACGGGTGGTGGGCGGCGCCTCCCTGTCGCGGGCCATGGCGGCCCACCGGCAAGCCTTCCCGCCCGACATGGTCGATATCATCCGCGCGGGCGAGGCGACCGGCACGCTCACCGACGTGATCGCCTCGCTGACCGCCTCCGTGGAGCGGCGGGACGCGGTGCGCCGCCACCTGACTTCCGCGATGATCTACCCGAGCCTTCTCATCCTGATGGCGATCGGCACCGTGGCGATGATCGTCGGCGTGCTGGTGCCTGCGCTCGCACCGATGTTCGAGGGAAGCGGCCAGGCGCCACCCTTCGCGATCCGCGCCGCCGGGGCGTTCGGGGCCTTCGTCTCCGTCTGGTGGCCGGTCCTGACGGGCGGGACCGTCCTCGCCGTCGTCCTCCTCGCGCGGCTCTGGCCGAGGCCGGGCTTCGCGCGGGCGCGGTCCTCCCTGGCCCTGCGCCTGCCCCTGGTGCGCGACGTGGTGGTCGGCATCGAGATGGGCCGGATCTGCCGGGTGCTCGCCACCCTGCTCCAGGCGCAGGTGCCGGTGCCGGATGCGGTCGCCGCCACGACGCCGCTTGCGGGAAACCGGCTGTTCCGCCTCGCCCTGGACGAGGCCGGGCAGCGGCTGGTGGAAGGCGGCAGCCTCGCCTCGGGCCTCGCGCGCCTTCGCCCCTATGCGCCCTCCACCCTCAACCTCATCGCCAGCGGCGAGCAGGTGAACCGGCTGGGCAGCGTGCTGGGCCACGCCGCCGACATGCACGAAACCCAGACCCGCCAGCGCATCGACGGGATGCTCGCCCTGTTCACCCCCCTCGTCACCGTCGCCATCGGCGGAGTGATCGGGGGACTGATCATCTCGGTGATGGGCGCGATCCTGAGCGTCGGGCAGCTGGCCCAGTGAGGGTGGCCCGCCCCCCGGTTCGAGGGGAACGGAGGGCATCAACAGATCTGATCAAGAGGCCCTTGCAACAGCCGACAGTACAACGAAAACGTGTTCGATATAGCGTATTCAATCGTATCTCATTCTTCGATTACTTTTAACTGTTTTGCGGCAATTTTCCAACCGGCTGCCGCACGCACTCCTGGATTGTCGGCACCGTCCCGAGGTCGGTCGTGTCGCTACAATCCCTCTCCATCCGCACCAAACTGATCGCCGCCTTCGCGGTGCTGCTCCTGTTCCTCGGTGGCCTCACCGCGGTCGGCCTCTGGAGCGCCCTGAGGATCAACGGCCTGCTCATCGACGTCGAGACGAACTGGCTGCCGAGCATGCGGACCGCAGGCCAGGCCGATGCGCTCACGGGCCGCTACACGACGAGCCTGCTGCGGCACATCCTGACGGACGAACCCCAGATGATGGCCAGCATCGAGGGCGATCTCACCGACCGCGCGGGGAAGATCGACGCGACCGCGAAAGCCTACGAGCCTCTGATCAGCTCGCCCGAGGAGCGGGCTCTCTACGAGACCTTCTCCCGCGAGTGGCGGGCCTTCCTGGGGACCGTCGACAGCATCCTCGTCCTGTCCCGCAAGGGGGAGAAGGCGGAGGCCCTCAAGTTCTACGCGGCCAACAGCATCGCCCCGCGCCGGAACGCGTCGATCGCGCTCGATCGGATCATCCAGCTCAACCAGGACGGAGCCCTACAGGCCGAGATCCAGGGGCGCGAGGTCTTCGAGCGGACGCGCCTGACGCTGATCGGCGCCGGCCTGACCGCCGCCATCCTGGCGTTCGTGCTGGCCACCACGATCATCCTGGGCATCTCGCGGGGGATCGGCTCGGTGGTGAGCCCCATGCAGTCCCTGGCGGGCGGCGACCTCGCCGTGACCATCCCGCATCAGGGCGCTGGGACGGAGATCGGGCAGATCGCGGATGCCGTGCAGGTGTTCAAGGACGGGCTCATCCGCATGCGGGCGCTGGAAGAGGAGACCGTGCAGGCGCGTCTCGCCGCCGAGGAGCAGCGCAAGCTCGGCATGCGCCAGATGGCGGACGGGTTCGAGGCCGCGGTCGGCGGCATCATCGGCATGGTCTCGTCGTCGGCGACCGAACTCCAGGCGACCGCGCAGCAGATGACCGCGACCGCCGCCGGCACGGCCAGCCAGTCGACCACCGTGGCGGCCGCCGCCGAGGAGGCCTCGTCCAACGTCAACACCGTCGCAGCGGCGGCCGAGGAGCTGGGCTCCTCGGTTCAGGAGATCGGTCGGCAGGTGCAGGGTTCGGCGACCTTGGCCCAGGCAGCCGTCGGCGAGGCCGCCCAGACCGCCCAGCTCGTGCAGGTCCTGAAGACGACCTCGACCCGGATCGGCGAGATGGTCGGTCTAATCTCCGGCATCGCGGGCCAGACCAATCTCCTGGCCCTCAACGCCACCATCGAGGCGGCGCGCGCCGGCGCGGCCGGTAAGGGCTTCGCGGTGGTGGCGACCGAAGTGAAGGCCCTGGCCGAGCAGACGGCCCGTGCCACGCAGGAGATCGCCAGCCAGATCGGCGAGATCCAGGGCGTGACGGACCAGGCGGTCTCGGCCATCGGCGGCATCGCTCACCGCATCCGCGAGATCGACACCGTCGCCACCAGCATCGCGGCGGCCGTCGAACAGCAGGGCGCCGCGACCCAGGAGATCGTGCGCAACGTCTCGCAGGCCGCGATCGGCACCTCGGAAGTGACCGGGACCATCGCGGGCGTGGCCCAGGCCTCGGAGGAAACCGGAGCGGCGGCCAGCCAAGTGCTCTCGGCGGCCTCCGAACTGTCGCGGCAATCGGAACATCTCGGCGCGGAAGTCGAGCGCTTCCTCGCGACCGTCCGCGCCGCCTGACCGGGCGATGCGGGTGGCGAGCCGGGGCACTGACCCGGCCCGCCACCCCGAAAGAACGCGGGAGAGCGATCGATCGCCGAAGCTGTCCAGCCGCCGCCGGTCGCCCTGCGCTCCGATGCGTTCACTCCGTTCATGCAGACGCGCACGGGATCACTGACCTTGCATCCATGTTTCCAGACCGGGCTGACGCCTCCGTCCGGATCGATGCATTAGGTCGTGGGCCCCAAGGCCAGTGCCATGTGGAGGGCCAGGGCCAGGAACGGCCCGAAGGGCAGTCGCGTCGTGGCCCCGATCCGGCGGCCGGAGAGCGCGACGAGGCCGATGGCTAGGAGCGCCGTGAGGCTGGCGACGAGGATCAGTAGCGGCACTTGCGCGAGGCCGGTCCAGGCCGTGGCGGCGCCGAGGAACTTCACATCCCCCAGGCCGAGGCCGATCCGGCCGCGCAGACGGGCATGGAGCGCCCTGACCACCCAGCCGAAGCCGAAGGCGAGGGCCGCTTCCGCACACCGCATCGCGACGTCGAGCGCATCGGCGTCGCGCCACGCCGTCAGCGCGAGGCCAGTGGCCAGCAGGGCGAGGTTCAGCCCGTCCGGGATGATCCGCCGCCGCAGGTCGATGACGGCCATGGGCACGGTCAGCGGCAGCGGCGCCAGAACGAGCGCGAGCGGGAAGAGATCGCCGGTCATCGCGTCCGCCACGGGGCCTTAGGCACTGGCGGCGGCGCGGATCCGCACGAACTGGCTCGGCGGAATACGAGGTTCGGCATCCAGGGCGGCGGCGCCCTCGGCCTTGCCCCGGCGGAAGGCGCTCCATTCGCGCAGGTGCAGCCACAGGGTGTAGGCGCCGAAGGACGCGGTCGCGACTCCCAGGAGCCACAGGCCGATCAACGTGGAATAGGCCACGGTGCCGTTCAACTCGCGCATCAGCCCGAGGGCGAAGGCGGTGTACCACGAGACCCCGGAGACCGCGCCGGAGACGAGGAAGATGCCCGTACGCGCGCCGGAGATGCCATCGAGCATCGGGCGCCCGACATCGCGCAGGACGCCGGGCAGGACCGCGCTGTGGATGATGAGCCCGTTCAGGGTGAGCACCCCCACCACGGTGATCTTCGCCCAGAGTTTCGGGTTCTGGAACTTCTCGGGCGATTCCACCGCATAGACCGCCAGGAAGCCGAGGCCCGAGATCCAGAGCAGGATGAGACCCACGCTGCAGACCTTGCTGACGAACAGGAAGATCCGTGCGATCTCCGGTGGCAACCCGCCCCAGCGCATCCAGCGCAGGATCCAGAAATCGAGCATCGTCGCCCCGCCGAGGCCGAAGCACAGGCCGACGAGATGCAGCCCCACCAGGAGGGTGAGCACACGCACCGGTGGCAGCGGCCCCGGCAGCGCGAGGGTCAGCGCCTCGGTCGGGGACTGTGCCGCGACAGCGGGGGCAGCCGCCCCGAGGAAACCGAGGATCAGGCCCGCGCCGATCACAGGAAGGAGGCTCGAACGGGCAGCGGTCATCGTCTCTGTCGGCCCCTTCGAGCCTCTCCCCATGGGACAGAACCGTTTCTGTCGCAGGATCGCGTTAACAAAGGCGAAAACCCTGCCTCCGTCCCAGGCCGAAAACCGTCGAACGGCCCAAAGTCCGCCAGCGAAATCTTTAGAACTACCCTTCATTCTGCCGGTCTGTAGTCAGTATCACTGTCGGAGCCGGAGAATGGACGAACACGCGATCGGGCGCCGCGACGACGCGGACCCGCGTGAGCGCGGGGAGGCGGGCTTCTCCCTTGTGGAACTGCTCGTCGTGCTGGCGATCATCGGCATGATCGCGACCATGGTGACGCCGCAGGTGCTCGGCTATCTCGGCCGCGCCAAGGGCGAGACCGCCCGCATCCAGGTGAAGAACATCGCCCAGGCGGTGGAGCTCTACTATCTCGATCTCGGCGGCTACCCGAGCCCCGATCAGGGCCTCCAGGCCCTGGTGCAGCCCACCGGCCCCGCTTGGCGCGGTCCCTATGTCCGCGACGCCCGCGGCCTCGTGGACCCCTGGGGCCATCCCTACCTCTACCGCTCGCCCGGCCTCGGCGGCTCGCCCTACGAGGTCTACTCGCTGGGCAGCGACGGCAAGATCGGCGGCACCGGCGACAGCGCCGACGTCGCGAGCAACTGACGGGGTTCCCGAAGGGCCGAGCCCTTCGGTGGGGTTCGGGGCTTCGCCCCGAGCGCCGCAGGGCTCCGCCTTGCAACCGCAAAAGGGCTTGCTCTTTTGAAACCCGCTATTCGACCGCCAGGCCGTAGACGGCATCGCCGTGGCGGCGCAGGGGTCCGCCTTCGCCCGAGCGTTTCCAGAGCCGCGTGTTGAGAGCCGCCACCGGGTCGCGCCCCGGAATGGCGAAGCCCCGCGCGATCAGCCCGTCATGAATCTCCCTGGCATGGAGCGGTTGCCCCGCCGCCGCGAGGATCGCGCAGGCCGCCTCGACCAGGGCGCGTCCGTAGCGGCGCGCGCCGGTCGGGTCCTCCGCGAAGGCCACCGGTTCCGGCGCACTCGCCCGCCTGGGGCGGGGCGGGGGGCTGGTGAAGGTCGGCACGGCTTCGGGCTCGGGCCGGGGTTCGGGCCAAGGCTCGGACCAAGGCTCGGGAACGGACGGAGGATGATCCGCCATCGGCAGGGGATCGGGCGTCGCGGGCCGGGGGGCCCCCGCCTTCAGCCGCCGCCCGAGTTCCAGATAGAGGACAAGATCCGCGATCTCCCGGTCGAGGGCTTCCCGCTGGCGGCGCAACTGCGCCAGCCTCTCTTCCGCGTCGTGTTCCGAAAGGCCCATTCCGTTCCTACCGCATCAATTCCTTCCAAGGAATATGGGACGATCCCGGACGCCGCAACGGAATAATCGGCGTTCCCCTTCCTATTCTATGTCTTCCGTTCTCTGCCCCGCCGATCTTCTCTTCATTCCTTTCCGTGGGGGAACGAGCAAGGCCGTCTCGTCGGCGGGCGAGAGAACGAGGCCGTTCTCATCCAGGCTCGCCGGCAGCTTCGGGAACACCTCCTGCAGATGGGCGAGGTCGGCCTTGAAACCCTGCCGGAAGCTGCGGATCGACGCGTTCTCCGCCCCGAATTGCTGGTGCAGGTTGTTCCAGGTGAGGCGCAGGGGACGGGGAAGGGCGCGCAGCCGGTAGCCGAGCCAGAACAGGAGATCGAGCTTGCGGGCCGACCCGGAAAACGCCTTGGCCGCCCGCATGTCGACCGGCAGGGCGTGGCGGATCAGCGTCTCGTAGAATTCCTGATCGAACCGCACGGTGCGTGCGCCGTCCAGGGATTCCTCCCCCTCCCCGGTGCGGGGGCGCCACAATTCCAGGCTCCGGAACGGCGGCACGTTGAGGGTCGTGGCGCTGTCGCGCCCGTCCCACAGGCCGATCTGCATGGTGCAGGCGGCAAGCCGGTTGAGCTGCTCCTTGAACTGCCGGATCGTGCCGCGCTCGCCCCCGGTCACGGCGAAGCCCATCTCGCGCATGAAGCCGGAGAGCGTATCGGCCACCTGCACCACGGCGCTGCGCTGGCGCACGGCCTCCGTGCAAAGGTGCAGCAGCATCAACCGCGCCTTCGGCCCATAGGGCAGGCCCTGGGGCTCGAAGGCGCCCGTCGTCGGGTCCTTCAGGCGCCCGGCGATGAGATTGAGGGAGTTGCGCCCGTAGGTGCGGGAAAATTCCCGCATCGCCCCCGGATCGCGATAGGGCAGGCCACACAGGGCGAGAACGGAATGGATGTGCTGGAGGTTCTCCGGCAGCGCGGGTTCGTTCTCGATGACGAGGCGCACCGCATCCCGCCGCCGCTGGTCCCGCGACAGCTCGGCCCGGCGCGCCTCCTCCTGCCCCCGCACCGCGCGGGCTTCGTTCCGCTCCCGTTGCCGGTGGTGCAGGTGGGCGACGATCTGCGCGAACAGGAAGCCGCCCCTGGCCGCTTCCAATTCGGCCAGGAGGTCGGGATCGCGGATCTCTGCGATCGTCTCCTCGATCCCCATCGAACCCCATGCCCACGCCAAGGCCGCCCGGACGGAACAGGCCATCCTGAGGGCATGGCACGATTCGGCCTCGCGAGGCGTGAGCTCTGGCGGACTTGTCCCGGCAATCCACGGTATCGGGCTCCACCGCCGGTGGGGCGAGGGGAGCGCGGGCGGTCGTTCCGAGGCTCACGCAGAGTTCGATACGCCCGTTTGTCCCCGGACTTCACACCCTTCCCTCGATTTCCGCGCTGAATCGCATACGCGGCCACGCAGAATCCCATGCGCTCCGACGCAGGACTCACGCAGACTCCCATACGCACCCACGCAGAGCTCGATACGCCTCCGCGCAGATTCGGATACCGGAAGTGGCCTCAACCCTCTGACAGACAGATAAAATCCCAGCGGCATATAACTTACCGAACTGACTCTCTGATAAAATGATTTAGATAGTTTTCCTAATCAGCGCGAGGGTCGTCCGCTAAAACGGACAGGGGGGTTCAGAGGGAATGAACATGTTTTGAAGGGAATATGCCAGCCTTATCCCCAAAGCGGCGGCTCACCCAGGAGGGAATGAAGGAAGCGACTTGACGAAAGCACGGGCGACAGCTTCACGAAGGGCAGACCCTTTCCGCACGGTTCGAAGGAGCCTTCCTCTCCGTGGCGCCACCCGACACCCGCAAACCCGGCCGGCCCTTCAAACCCCGGTTTCATCACCGCCCCGGCCAAGCCTCCGGCCCCCCTCCCCGCGCCGCGGCGGAGGATTCTGTCGTCCTTTATGGGTGGCATCCCGTCTCGGAAGCATTGGCCAACGAACGGCGCGGCCTGCGCCGCCTGCTCGCCAGCGAGAACGCGGCCCTGCGCCTGCAGGAGACCTTCGGAGAGCGCCTCCGCCTCGCGCCGGAGATCGTGCGCCCTCCCGAGATCGGGCGCCTTCTCGGCGCGGATGCCGTGCATCAGGGTCTTTATCTGGAGGCGGATCCCCTCCCCGCCCCGGCCCTCGACGCGATGCCGCCGGATGCGCTGTTGCTCGCCCTCGACCAGATCACCGATCCGCACAATGTCGGCGCCATCGTGCGCACGGCGGCGGCCTTCGGCGTGACGGGCATCGTCACCACCGTCCGGCATGCCCCCGGCGCCACGGGCGTCCTGGCGAAATCCGCCTCGGGGGGCTTGGAGCACGTGCCCTTCATCAACGTGCGCAATCTCGCCGAGGCCCTGATCACCCTCGGTGAGCGCGGCTTCATGCGGATCGGGCTCGATTCCGATGCGGAGGTCGAACTCGGCGCGCTCGAACCGAAGCGGCCCCTCGTCATCGTGCTGGGTGCCGAGGGGAAGGGCTTGCGCGAGCGCACGCGCTCCTGCTGCGACGTGCTGGCGAAGATCCCGTTCACGGGGGCGATCCGCAGCTTGAACGTGTCGAACGCGGCGGCGATCACCCTGTATGCACTGGGGCGGGGGACGTAGATCTCGTCGGGGCGCCGCCCCGACACCCCGCCAAAGGGCTCAGCCCTTTGGGATCCCTCGATCGGTGATGTGAGCCGCGATCTGGCCTGCGGTGGTGAGCCAGATCTGGTCACGGTGGGCGGCGATGTGAGCGAGAGCCGCGCGGAGGGGGCGTAGGCGGTGCGGCTGTCCGACGATATACGGGTGAAGGGCGATACCCATCACCAGCGGTGCCTTGGCGGATTGGGCCAGCATCTCATCGAATCCGTCGATGATCGATTGCGCGAAATCCCGGCCCGTATCCTTGCGGGCGACGATCGCCGGGATATCGTTGAGTTCCTGCGGATAGGGCAGAGCCAGGATCGGACGGCTGCGCGTCGTGAACCAGGTCGGCTGGTCGTCATGGCACCAATCGAGCAGATAGCGGTAACCCGCTTCGGCGAGCAGATCGGGGGTGACCTTGGATTGTGAGATCCAAGGCCCCAACCAACCCTCCGGCGCCCTGCCCTCCTCCCGAGTCAGAATCTCGGTCGCTTCCGCGATCAGGGCCCGTTCGTCCGCTTCATCGAGGTTGCCCTGGCGCTCGGCATTGGTACGGCCATGGCCGACGATCTCGTCACCCCGCGCCCGAAAGGCTTCGATCAACCCCGGACAATCCCGATAGAGTCGACTGTTCACGAGGATGCTGGCAGGCCAATGCAGCGCATCGAACAGATCTCGCAGACGCCACGCTCCGACCCTGTTTCCCCAATCCCGCCACGCGTAATTCAATACGTCCGGCTGCGGACCGCCCGGCGCCAGCTCCGCGCCCAAGCCATCTCCGAAGTCGAATGTCTCGAGATTCAGCGCAACATAGACCGCAAGGCGCCTCCCCCCAGGCCAATCGTAGACCGGCCGGTCTGGCAGGGCGCTGTAGGGATAACGGCCATGATGGGGATGCGTCATGCCCCCAAGATAGGCCCCGAAATCGGGGTTTCCAAAGGGCCCAGTCCTTTGGCGGGTGCAGGGCGGCGTCTTGTATAGACCAAGAAAAAACCCGCCCCGTCTTTCGACGGGGCGGGTTTGATCGGGATTGTGGTTGCGGGGGTTGGATTTGAACCAACGACCTTCAGGTTATGAGCCTGACGAGCTACCGGACTGCTCCACCCCGCGGCAAGGCTGCATCGTGAGAGGGAATGGTTTGTTTCTTGCGTTGTGCGGGTCTGGCGGCGACCGACTCTCCCGTGCCTTGAGGCACAGTACCATGGGCGCTGGCGTGTTTAACGGCCGAGTTCGAGATGGGATCGGGTTCTGGG
>NZ_JAGEKG010000019.1:0-23557 GCF_049887755.1 Methylobacterium sp. NFXW15
ATGCGCGCTTCGCCAAGCCGCTGGACGAGGCGCTGATCCTCGACCTCGCGTCGAAGCACGAGGTTCTGGTGACGGTGGAAGAGGGCTCGCGCGGCGGGTTCGGGGCGATGGTGCTGCACCTGCTGGCGGAAAAGGGCGCGCTGGATGCGGGCCGGGTGCGGGTGCGGACGATGACGCTGCCGGACCTGTATCAGGACCACGACAGCCCGGAGAAGATGTACGCCGAGGCCGGCCTCGACGCGAACAGCATCGCCAAGGTCGTCACCGATACGCTGCCCGAGCGGAAGGACGGACGGTCGCGGCTCCGGCTGGCCTGAGGTGATCGGGCCGCGCCTTGCCGCGGCCTGCCCGCCCCGATTAGAACGCAGCGCGGTGGGCCCCTCGCCCGCCGCGATTTCTTTTGCGACGTGACGAGACAGAATGGCTGAGGCCACCCCTTCCGGCCCGGTCGAGACCGGCCCCGTGCTGATCACAGGCGCGAGCGGCTTTCTCGGCTCCGCCTTGGTCGACGTCTTTCGCCGGGCCGGCTTCCCGGTGCGCATTCTCGTGCGTGCAACGAGCCCCCGCACCAACGTCACGTGGCCCGATGTCGAGATCGTCACGGGCGACATGCGCGATGCGGGCAGCGTCGCCGCCGCCATGCGCGGCCAGCGCTACCTGATCCACGCCGCCGCCGATTACCGGCTCTGGGCGCCGGACATGGAAGAGATCGTCCGCACCAACCGCGACGGCACCCGCTTGATGATGCAGGCTGCCCTGGATGCGGGTGTGGAGCGGATCGTCTACACGTCGAGCGTCGCCACGATCCGTCCACCGGCCGATGGCGTGACGCCCTCCGACGAGACCATGCCCCTGACGCCGGAGACGGCGATCGGTGCCTACAAGCGCAGCAAGGTCGTGGCCGAGCGCGTCGTGGAAGAGATGGTCACCCGGAACGGCCTTCCTGCGGTGATCGTGAACCCCTCTACGCCCATCGGCCCCCGCGACGTGAAGCCGACCCCCACGGGGCGGATCATTCAGGAGGCCGCACTCGGCAAGATGCCCGCCTTCGTGGATACCGGCCTGAACCTCGCCCATGTGGACGACGTCGCGAACGGCCATCTGCTCGCCCTGAACAAGGGCCGGATTGGCGAGCGCTACATCCTCGGCGGCGAGGACGTGTTTTTATCGCAGATGCTGGCGGACATCGCGGGAATGGTGGGCCGCAAGCCGCCGACAGTGAACCTGCCCCGCGCGGTGGTGTATCCGGTGGCGTTCTTCGCGCAATTGGCCGCCCGGTTTACGGGCCATCAGCCCTTCGCCACGATCGACGGCATTCGCATGTCCCGCTACCGGATGTTCTTTTCCGACAGGAAGGCGCGAGCCGAGCTCGGCTATACGGCTCGTCCGTATCGCGAGGGGCTGTCCGACGCGATCGACTGGTTCCGGGCCGCGGGATACCTGAAATGACCAGCCTCGATAGTGCGACAGCCGCGCGTTCCGGGAAGGGCCACCGGGATGAGAACTTCCCCGTCGCCTCGCACCTGATCCACCCGCGCCATCGCGGGGCGATCCTGGCCTTCTACTATTATGTCCGCGCGGGCGACGACGTGGCCGACCATGCCGGGCTCTCCCCCGAGCGCAAGATCGAGTTGCTCGATGGCCTCGCCGACGCCCTCACAGGGGCGGGCCCGTCGGACCCGGAGGCGGAGCCGCTGAAGGCGGAACTCGCGGTGCGCCGCCTTCCGCCGCGTCACGCGCTCGAACTGCTCGACGCGTTCCGGATGGATGCGCGCAAGAACCGTTACGCCGATTGGGACGAACTGATCCACTATTGCCGCTATTCGGCGATGCCGGTCGGGCGCTTCGTGCTCGACGTGCATGGTGAGGATCCGGCGCGGGTCTACGGCCCCTCGGACAAGATCTGCGCGGCGCTGCAAATCATCAATCACCTGCAGGATTGCGGCAAGGACTACCGCAATAACGACCGGGTCTACCTGCCGCAGGACACCCTCGACAGGCACGGCGCCACCGTCGCCATGCTGGGCGAGGCTAAGGCACCCCCGGCCCTGCGGGCGGTGATCCGCGAACTCGCGGAAGGCTGTCTCAAACTGCTGGACGAGGGCGCGAGCCTGCCGGACCTGATCGACGACACGCGTCTCGCCATGGAAATCGCGGCGATCCATCGCCTCGCAGTGGTCCTGTCCAGGGGACTGCTGGAGCGCGATCCGCTGTCCGAGAAAGTCCACCACGGCAAGGCGGCCTTCGCCCTGTTCGCCCTGCGTGGGGTGGCCTCCACCCTCGCCCGACGCCCGTTCCGCGGCCGGATCGTCCGCGCGGCCATTCAGGGAGCCAAAAGTTGAGCGCCACCGCGACGCCCGCTCCGGCTGGCGAGGCCGAAGCCCCGGCGCTGCCCGCCGCAGGCTCCTCGTTCTACACCGCCATGCGCCTGCTCCCGAAGGAGCGGCGCGAGGCGATGTACGCCGTCTATGCCTTCTGCCGGGCGGTGGACGATGTGGCCGACGATGGCGGCACGCGCGAGGTTCGCCGCGCGGAACTGGATCGCTGGCGCGCCGATATCGACGCGCTCTACGCGGGGCGCCCCGTAGCGCGGACTCGGGATCTCGTCGGCCCGATCGAGCAATTCGACCTGAAGCGCGAGGATTTCCAGGCCGTGATCGACGGCATGGCCATGGATGCGGAAGAGGATATCGTCGCCCCCGATGAGGCGACCCTCGACCTCTATTGCGACCGGGTCGCCAGCGCCGTGGGCCGCCTGTCGGTGCGGATCTTCGGCATGCCGGAGGCGGACGGAATCAAGCTCGCCTGGCACCAGGGCCGGGCGCTGCAACTCACCAACATCCTGCGCGACATCGACGAGGATGCCGAGCGCGGGCGTCTCTACCTGCCCCGCGAAAAGCTCACCGGGATCGGCCTGACCGACCCGACACCGATGCAGGCGATCATGCATCCGCGCATCGGCGAAGTGTGCTCGGCCATCGCCCGCGAGGCCGAGGAGCATTATCGGGCGACCTGGGAGATCATCCGCCGCAACCCGCGCAAGCCGACCAAGGCGTCACGCCTGATGGCGGCGGCCTATCATCTCTACCTCAAGGCGGTGATGCGCCGGGGCTGGGCGCCACCGCGCGCCCGCGTGAAGCCGGGCAAGCTCTCGCTCATTCTCGTCGCCCTTCGACACGGTCTCGTGTGATGGCAAAGGTCCACATCGTCGGCGCCGGCCTCGCCGGTCTTTCGGCGGCCGTTTCCTTGAGCGGAGGCGGCCGCAAAGTCGTTCTGCACGAGGCGGCCAAGCAGGCGGGCGGCCGTTGCCGCTCCTACTTCGATCCGAGCCTCGACCTGACGATCGACAACGGCAACCACCTGCTGTTGTCGGGCAATGCCGATGCGTTGGGCTTCCTGCGCGAGGTGAATGCGCCGCCGGACGCCCTGATCGGCCCCGACGAGGCGGCTTTCGACTTCGCGGATCTGAAATCCGGCCAGCGCTGGACGCTGCGCCCCAACGCCGGACGCCTGCCCTGGTGGGTGTTGAGTCCGTCGCGACGGGTGCCGGGCACCCGCGCTCGCGACTATCTTGCGCCGCTCGGAATCCTGCGCGCCGCCTCCGGTAAGGCGGAGGGCACGGGTGGGACGATCGGGCAGAGCATGGAATGCTCTGGTCCGCTCTACGAGCGCCTGTGGCACCCGGTTCTGCTGGCGGCTCTCAACACCGAGCCGCGCGACAGCGACGTCGGTCTCGCTGCCCGCATCCTTCGCGAAACCCTGGGTGCCGGAGGCCGCGCCTGCCGCCCGCTTGTGGCCGAGAAGGGGCTGTCCTACGCCTTCGTCGACCCGGCCCTTCAAACTCTGGCGCAGCGCGGCGCGGAGATGCGGTTCGGCCGCCGCCTGCGCAGCCTGGAGACCTCTGGCGGGCGGGTGACCTCGCTCCTGTTCGCTGACGGGCCGGAGGCCATTGGCCCGGATGATTCGGTCGTCCTTGCGCTGCCGCCCTGGGTGGCCTCGGATGTGTTGCCCGAAATCCCCGCCCCGCAGGAGTTCCGCTCGATCGTGAACGCGCATTTCGCGCTCACGCCGAAGCCGGGAAGTCCGCTTGTTCTCGGCGTGGTGAACGGTCTTACCGAGTGGCTGTTCGCCTATTCGGACCGGTATTCAGTCACGATTTCAGGGGCCGACCGTCTGCTCGACACACCCCGCGAGGAGCTTGCGAGGCAGATCTGGGGAGAGATTGCCACGCTCGGCAATCTTGCTTCGGAACTGCCGCGCTGGCAAATCGTCAAGGAGAAGCGTGCGACGTTCGCAGCCACCCCAGCGGAGGCGGCGCGGCGCGCGCAGGCACGCACGCGGCATACCAACCTCGTGCTGGCAGGCGACTGGACCGCCACAGGCCTGCCATCGACCATCGAAGGGGCGATCCGCTCCGGAAAGACCGCCGCGCACACGCTGATGTGTGCGGCATCACCGGCACGCGGCGCCGCCTGAGGCATGGCGGTTGCAACTTGAGCGCTCGCCACCGAGCCGGATACCGGTTCGGTGCGAGGGAGCGCGGGACACATGGGCTTGAAGCCGTTTCTGGACGCAGCGCGTTCGGGAAAGGCTGCAGGCGACCGTGAGGCGAGGACACATGAGAGAGGCCGTGAACAAGATAGAGGCGCTGCAGCGTCCGAAGACCCAGGACATCAGCCTGGAGACCGTCGAGCGCAGCGTGACCGTGGCGACCCGTGCCCTGGGCGCCATGGCTCAGAAGGATGGTCACATCTGCTTCGAGCTCGAGGCCGATGCGACGATCCCGTCCGAGTACGTCCTGTTCCATCACTTCCGTGGCCATCCTCCGGCCGCGGACCTCGAGCGCAAGATCGGCAACTACCTGCGCCGCACCCAGGGACCGCATGGCGGTTGGGCCCTCGTCCACGAGGGTCCGTTCGACATGAGCGCGACGGTGAAGGCGTATTTCTGCCTGAAGATGATCGGCGAGGACATCGAGGCCCCGCATATGCGCCGGGCGCGTGAGGCGATCCTGGCCCGCGGCGGTGCGGCCAACGCCAACGTCTTCACCCGCTTCCTCCTGGCCCTCTACGGCGAGGTGCCGTGGCGCGCTGTGCCGGCGATGCCGGTCGAGATCATGTTCCTGCCGAAGTGGTTCCCCTTCCACATCGACAAGGTGAGCTACTGGGCTCGCTGCACCATGGTCCCGATGTTCGTGCTGCAGGCGACGAAGCCGCGGGCGAAGAATCCGCGCGGTATCGGCATTCAGGAACTGTTCGTGACGCCGCCGGAGAGCGTCCGCTCGTGGCCGGGCTCCCCGCACGCGACGTGGCCGTGGACTCCGATCTTCGGCTTCATCGACCGCATCCTCCAGAACACCGAGCATCTGTTTCCGCGCGGCCCGCGCCAGCGCGCCATGGAGATGGCCCGCGCCTGGGTGAGCGAGCGCCTGAATGGCGAGGACGGCCTGGGGGCCATCTTCCCGCCGATGGTCAACTCCGTGCTGATGTACGAGATCATGGGCTACACGCCCGACCATCCTCAGGTGAAGGTCGCGCTGGAAGCCATCGAGAAGCTCGTCGTCATCAAGGACGACGAGGCCTATGTGCAGCCCTGCGTCTCTCCCGTGTGGGACACCGCGCTTGCGAGCCACGCCTTCCTCGAAGCCGGTGGCCCCGATGCCGAGGCGACGGCTCGCGCCGGTCTGGACTGGTTGAAGCCCCGGCAGGTGCTCGACATCGTCGGCGACTGGGCGGCGCGCAAGCCGGATGTCCGTCCCGGTGGCTGGGCGTTCCAGTACGCCAATGCTCACTACCCGGACCTCGACGACACCGCCGTCGTGGTGATGGCCATGGATCGCGCCATGCGCCAGCACGGCCTCGTGGCCGACATGCCGGACTACAAGGCGTCGATTTCCCGCGCCGTCGAGTGGGTCGTCGGGCTGCAATCGGCCGACGGCGGCTGGGCCGCCTTCGATGCCGACAACAATTACATGTACCTGAACCACATTCCGTTCTCGGATCACGGCGCGCTCCTCGACCCGCCGACCGCGGACGTGACGGCCCGCGTGGTCGGGATGCTGGCTCAGCTCGGTGAGACCCGTGAGTCCAGCCGCGCGCTCGACCGGGGCGTGAACTACCTCTTGAACGATCAGGAGGAGGACGGCTCGTGGTATGGCCGTTGGGGCATGAACTTCATCTACGGCACGTGGTCGGTGCTGAACGCCCTGAACGCGGCGGGCATCGATAAGGAAGACCCGCGGGTGAAGAAGTCCGTGTCCTGGCTCGTCCGCATCCAGAACCCGGATGGCGGCTGGGGCGAGGACGCGTCCTCCTACAAGATCGATCCGGCGTTCGAGGCAGGCTCCTCCACCGCCTCGCAGACGGCCTGGGCCCTTCTGGCGCTCATGGCGGCGGGCGCTGTGGACGAGCCGGCAGTGACGCGCGGTATCAACTTCCTGACTCGCACCCAGACCTCGGACGGCCTGTGGAACGAGGAGCGTTACACAGCGACGGGTTTCCCGCGCGTGTTCTACCTCCGTTACCATGGCTACCCGAAGTTCTTCCCGCTCTGGGCGCTGGCGCGCTACCGCAACCTGAAGAAGAGCAATACCGGCCGCGTCGCCTTCGGTATGTGACCGTGTGACCGGGACGGGGCGGTTCGCCGCCCTGTCTCTCCGCGAGAGGACGCGACGCGCTCGCCCTGATATGAGGTCGATCGCACGCCCGACCGGCGGCCCTTTCGACCCGGGCGTCCCTTGTCTTCTTCCGAACCCGATCAGCCCCGCCCCAGGCCTCCCGCCGGATTGCTCGCGGACCTGATCCAGCCCCGCACCATGATCGATCCTTCCCTGCCCGTCCTCGCCGTGACCGGCCTCGCCCGCGAACGGCGTATCGCGAAGGGAACCGGAGTCGAAGCCGTCGGCGCGGGTGGAGACCCGGCTCGGCTGCGTATCCTGCTGGAAGGACGGCCCGTTCCGGGGTGCCGGGCGGTGGTGAGCTTCGGCATTGCGGGCGGCCTCGATCCGAGCCTCAAGCCGGGTGATGTGGTGATCGGCACCGGCATCGTCTCGCGCGACGGCCGACGCAGCGCCGACCTCGACGCAGCCGCCGCAATGGTCGGCCTGCTCGCGGGACTGCCGAACCGGGTGATCTCTGCCGATCTCGCAGGCGTCGATGCCGCCGTACTCTCAGTGGCCGACAAGGCGAGCCTGCGCGAGTCCACCAATGCCGCCGCTGTCGACATGGAGTCGCATGTGGCGGCGACCTTCGCCGGTCGACACGGCCTGCCCTTCGCGGCGATCCGCGTCATCTGCGACCCAGCCGACAGGGCGCTTCCGGCCTTCGCGGCCAACGCGCTGACGCCGGAGGGCGAGCCCGACATCAGAGGCGTGCTCTCGGCCCTGGTCACTGGCCGCGCGCGCCTCGGCGATCTCATGCGGCTCGGGCGCGATTCGAATGCGGCCTTTGCCGTGCTGGCACGATGCCGCTCCTGCCTCGGCGCCGGGCTCGGCATTCCCCTGCCGCCGTCTCACTCCTGAAACGAAAATGGCGCCGGTCGAGAAACCGGCGCCAGTCGAGGGGCGTCACCGGGGGGAGAGGGGTCCCCCCTTAACAGCCGGCATCAGCCGGCATTCTTGCTGAGCGAGATCGCCACGAAGCGGGTCTGACCCTTGGCGCTCTTCACCCGCATCAGCACGGCCTTGCGACCGCTGCTCTCGGCGCTGCGCACCTGGGCAGCCACGTCCGAGGGGCTGGAGACCGATTGACCTCCGACATCGAGGATCAGGTCGCCCTGCTCGATGCCCTTGGCGGCGGCCGGACCATCCGGGTCCACCTGCACCACCGCGACGCCCTGGTCGGACAGGCCGACCTGAGCAGCCGGGGCGAGGCCGAGGCCGAGGCGCACCTGACCGGAGCCATCATCCTCGCGAGCCGCCACCTTAGAGCCGTCCGTCGGCATGGTCCCGAGGGTCACGGTCGCCGTGTCGGACTTTCCGCCGCGCAGATAGCTCAGCTCCACCTTCGCGCCGGGCTTCATGGACGCGATACGGCGGGAGAGCTCGCGGGCACTGTCCACCGACTCGCCGTTCACCTTCTCGATCACGTCGCCGGACTTCAGACCCGCCTTGGCGGCCGGAGTCCCGTTCTCGGCATGATCGACCAGGGCACCCTTGGCCTTTTGCAAACCAAGGCCCTCGGCGATGTCCTGCGTCACCGGCTGGATCTGCACGCCGAGATAGCCGCGGGCGACCTTCCCGTCGGTGCGGAGCTGATCCACCACAGCCTGCACCGTATCGGACGGGATGGCGAAGGCGAGGCCGACGCTACCACCCGAGGGTGAGGCGATGGCCGTATTCACGCCGACGACCTCGCCGTTGACGTTGAAGGTCGGGCCACCGGAATTGCCCTTGTTGATCGGGGCGTCGATCTGCAGGAAGTCGTCATAGGGACCGGCGCCGATGTCGCGCCCCCGAGCAGAGACGATACCCGCAGTCACCGTTCCGCCGAGGCCGAACGGGTTACCGATGGCGACCACCCAATCACCCACCTGCGGCGCCGTCTTGCCGAACTGCACGTAGGGGAAGTTGCCACCTTCCTTGATCTTCAGAAGCGCCACGTCGGTCTTGGCATCCTTGCCGATGACCTTCGCATCGAGGGTACGGCCGTCGTCCAGCGTGACCTGCACCGTCTTGGCATGGTCCACGACGTGGTTGTTGGTGACGACATAGCCGTCGGCCGAGATGATGAAGCCCGAGCCGACCGCGCCGCGCGAACCGCGATGCTGGGGCTGCATGCCGCCGGGACCGCCATTCTCACCGAAGCGCTTGAAGAACTCGCGCAGTTGCGGCGGGACGTTCTGGAGGTTCTGGCCATTCGGCCCGGTGCTGCCGCCCTCGTCGTCGTCGCTCGCGGAATCATCGAGCTTGACCTTCACCGAGACGACACCCGGCTTCACCTTGTTGACGATCCCCGCGAACGAGCCCGGCGGATGCTCCGGCGCCTCGATCGGGGACTTCGGCAGGGCTTGGGCAAAAGCCGGGGTAGCGGCGGGCAGGTAGCCGCCACCGACAGCACCTCCGGCCACGAGCGCGGCAGCGGCGACGGAAGCGAGGGCACGGCCGGTGTAGCGGCGGGCGAGACGGGACTGAGTCATGAGGCTCACACCTTGGAAACGATCGGGACGACGCCTGTCGCGGCCGTCGATGGGATCGTTCTAAGGGGGGCCAACTCACCCCGGTGTGGCGGGTAGATTACCGTTTTGTCAGGTGGGCGGACTGGCTACCGTCCTTGCGAGCGGCGCGAAGCGATCCAGGGAAGCACCGCATTTCGCGGGTCACGCTGCCATGGATCGCTTCGCGACGCTGGTGATGCTGGAGCGGGGACTTATTCCCCGCTCAAACGCGTCAGCGCCTCGTCGATCTTCACCAGCCGTGCGCTCTCCGCCTCGCGGCGCTCGCGGTTCTCCTCGATGATCTCCTCGGGAGCGCGGGCTACGAAGTCGGCATTGGCCATTTTGGCATCGACCTTCTTGATCTCGCCTTCGGCCTTCGCCTTCTCCTTCTTGAGGCGCGCGACCTCCGCGGCGAGGTCGACGATCCCTTCGAGCGGAAGAGCGGCGACGCTGCCGCGCACCAGCAATTGCACCGACTTGGCCGGGGCCGTCTCGGTGAAGGTGATGTCCGACAGGCGGGCGAGGCGCACGAGCGTATCGCGCCACGCTTCGACACGCGCCTTCACCGCAGCCTCCGCACCGACCAGCACGAGGGGAATCTGCGCGCCGGCCGGGACATTCGTCTCGGAACGTGCCGAGCGGATCTGACCGATGAGGTCGACGATGAAGCCGACCTCTTCTTCGGCCGCCGCATCCGCCAGACCCGTGAGGTCCGGCCAAGAGGCGAGCGCGAGAAGGCCGCGCCCTTCGATGCCCTCGCCCTTGATGCCCCA
Source organism: Methylobacterium sp. NFXW15 (assembly GCF_049887755.1). Classification (NCBI taxonomy): domain Bacteria; kingdom Pseudomonadati; phylum Pseudomonadota; class Alphaproteobacteria; order Hyphomicrobiales; family Methylobacteriaceae; genus Methylobacterium; species Methylobacterium sp. NFXW15. Next base: position 9,927 of record NZ_JAGEKG010000019.1, read on the forward strand.
CAATTCCTCGGTGAGGAACGGCATGAAGGGATGTAGGATCTTCGCGACCTGATCGATCAGGAAGGCGACGCTCGCCTGCGTTTCCGCGCGGGCGGCCGGATCGGCCCCCTCGCCCTGAAGCACGGGCTTGGCCAGTTCGAGATACCAATCGCAGAAGATGTTCCAGGTAAAGCGATACGCCGCGCTCGCCGCGTCGTTGAAGCGGTAAGCCGCAATGGCGGCTTCCACTTCGCCCACGGCACGGGCCGCCTCACCGAGCGCCCACTTGTTGATTGCCCCCTTGACGGCACGGGGCTCGAAGGCCGGATCGAGCTTGCAGCCGTTCAGTTCGGCAAAGCGAGCCGCATTCCAAAGCTTCGTCGCGAAGTTGCGGTAGCTCTGAACCCGGTCGGTGGAGAGCTTGATGTCGCGCCCCTGCACGGCCAACGCGCAAAGGGTGAAGCGCAGGACATCGGCGCCGACCTGATCGATGAGTTCGAGTGGATCGACGACGTTGCCCTTCGACTTCGACATCTTGGCGCCGGAGGCATCGCGCACCAGCGTGTGGAGGTACACGGTATCGAACGGCACCTCGTTCGTGACGTGCAGCCCCAGCATCATCATGCGGGCGACCCAGAAGAACAGGATATCCTTGCCGGTCACCAGGGTGTTGGTCGGGTAGTAGCGCCCGAGTTCGGGCGTCTTGTCCGGCCAGCCGAGCGTCGAGAACGGCCACAGGCCCGACGAGAACCACGTGTCGAGGACATCGGGGTCGCGCGTCAGGACGACGGTCCGGCCGTGCTTGGCCTCGGCCTGCGCCAGAGCGTCAGCCTCGCTCTCAGCAACGAAGACATGGCCTTCGTCATCGTACCAGACCGGGATCTGGTGGCCCCACCAGAGCTGGCGCGAGATGCACCATGGCTCGATATTGGTGAGCCACTGGAAGAAGATCTTCTCGTAGTTGTCGGGAACGAACTTTGTCTTGCCGTCCCGCACCGCTTGCATGGCACGCTCGGCCAGCGGCTTGACGTTCACGTACCACTGATCGGTCAGGTAAGGCTCGATCACCACCCCCGAACGGTCGCCGTGCGGGACCATGTGGGTGTTGGGCTCGATGGTCCGCAGGCGGCCCCGCTCCTCCATCAACTCGACGACGCGCTTGCGCGCTGCGGCCCGGTCGAGGCCGTGCAGGGCCAGCACCTCGGCCTCGGGTGATGTGTCGGCTAGGAACGCTTCGTTCCCCTCGACGAACATCTTACCCTCGGGATCGAGCACATTGATCATCGCCAGCGCGTGGCGGCGCCCGACTTCGAAGTCGTTGAAGTCATGTGCGGGTGTGATCTTCACCGCGCCCGTACCCTTCTCCGGATCGGAGTAGCTGTCGGCGACGATCGGGATCAGGCGTCCGACCAGCGGCAGGCGAACCGCCTTGCCGACAAGGGCCGTGTAGCGCTCGTCGTCGGGATGGACCGCAACGGCTGTGTCGCCCAGCATGGTCTCCGGCCGGGTGGTGGCGACGGTGATGATGTCGCCCGTCTCCGTGCCAGCGGCATCGACCACCGGGTAATCGAAGTGCCACAGATAACCCTTCGTCTCGATCTGCTGAACCTCAAGATCGGAAATTGCCGTCTGGAAACGCGGATCCCAGTTCACGAGCCGCTTGTCGCGGTAGATGAGCCCGTCCTTGTGCAGATCGACGAACGTCTTGAGCACGGCGCGGCTCAAGCCCTCGTCCATGGTGAAGCGTTCCCGCGACCAGTCGCAGGAGGCGCCGAGCCGCTTCAACTGCTCGACGATCGCACCACCGGATTCGGCCTTCCAGGCCCAGACCTTCTCCAGGAATGCATCGCGGCCGATCTCCCGGCGGCCGGGCTCCTGGCGCTCGGCCATGCGGCGCTCGACCACCATCTGCGTGGCGATGCCCGCATGATCGGTACCGGGCTGCCACAGCACATCGCGTCCGCGCATCCGCTCGAAGCGGCAGAGAACATCCTGCAAGGTGTTGTTGAGGGCGTGACCCATGTGCAGAGAGCCCGTCACATTCGGCGGCGGGATCACGATGCAATAGGGCGCGGCGTCCGCACGCTCGGGGCGTCCGGCGCGGAAAGCGCCCTCATCCTCCCAGGCGACGCGGATGCGCGCCTCAACGGAGGCTGGGTCGAAGGTTTTGTCCATCATCGCGGGAGTCGGGCCGAAGGCGGGCTGAGCTGAAAAACGAGCTCTCGCTTTCGGCCGTCAGGCCGCTCGCGTCAACACGGCAGGCGGCTCAGCGCCCGCGCGACACACGCTCGATTTCCGCCCGGACAAGGCGTTCGACCACCACCGGCAGGTTGTCGTCCAACCATGACTTGAGCATCGGGCGCAGCATGTCCTGCACAATGTCCTCAAGCGTCCGAGCGTTGTTGGTCAAAACCGTATGCGCCAACAAGTTGAAGGCATGGCCGACGGTGGCATCGGTGGCGGGCGAGATCAGGCGGTCGGCCGCAGGCGCCGGGCGCGGGGGCTCGGGCGCGTGCTCGACCCGCGGCGGCGGCTCGGGCACGAAGGCGGGCTTGGCAACAGCCGCGACCGGTTCGGGCTCAGGTTCAGGCTCCGGCAGCATCTCGTCCTCGATGGCGAGGTCTTCGAAGCTGATCTCCTCCAGCTCGAGGGGTACCGGCTTGGGAGCTGGCGGCTCGGGCGGCGGAACCAAGGAGACCGGCGGAGGCGGCACGGGCTCGGCCGCCTCGGCAAGGTCGAGGATGTCGTCGGTTTCGTCGGGTTCGGGCTCGCTCGGCTTGGCAGCCTGATCGTCGGCGATGATCCGGCGGATGGAGGCCAGGATCTCCTCCATCGACGGCTCATGCGCCTTGTCGGCAGCCTTGTCCTGAATCTGCGGGCTTGCTGCACTCATGACGACGGCGTGCTCGGATGCGATGAAACCGGAAGGTGGCCCGTTAGGCGCCGAAACTCAGTATTTCACGCCCCTGAGTTACGACAAGCCGCCCGACAGCACAGTCTTGCAAAAATCGAGCGGCGCTCACAGCAGAGACGGACCGACTCAGCGTCCGTCAGGCGTGCGAAGGCCGAACCACAGATCCTTGACCTGATCATAATGGATCTTCGCGCTGTAGGGCTCGACGGGCAGCGATGTGAAGCGGGCGGTCAGCTGGCCGATCGCCTGGACGACGCCATACGAGAAGATAACCCGGTCGCGCTGCGCCACGATCAGGTTCACGCGCGAGGTCAGCAATTCCTGCTGCGCGTTCAGGACGTCGAGGGTCGTTCGCTGTCCGACGCGAGCTTCCTCGCGCACGCCGTTCAGGGCGACCTCGTTGGCTTGGACCTGCGCCTGTGCGGCGATGACCTGCGCCTTGGCGGCTTCGAGGCGGCCCCAGAAATCCACGATCTGGGCGCGGACCTGATCGCGGACCTGCTCCACCTGCACGCGGTACTGGCCGACCAGCTCCTTCTGCTGCCGGACCTGAGCGTAGACCTGGCCGCCTTCGTAGATCGGGATACTGACGCGGCCGAGCACCGTAGCGGTCACGCCGTTATCACCGGGGAACTGGGTATCGTAACGCTGAGTCACCGAGCCCTGCACGGTGACCTGCGGATAGAGCTGCCCTTCCAGCACCTTGACCTGTGACTCGGCCGCGTCGAGCGCGTGGATCGCCGAGACAATCTGCGGGTGCTCCTGCAGACCGGTCGAGATCGCGACGTCGAGGCTTGCCGGGACGAAGCGGTCCAGCGGACGGCCAGGCGCAAGGGACCGCGGCTCGACGCCGATGTTCTGGCGATAGATACCGATCGACGTCCGCAAGGCGGACTCAGCCGCGCTGACCTGCGACCGTGCACCGGCGAGGCGAGCCTCGGCCTGAGCCACGTCGGTCCGGGTCACCTCGCCGACGTTGAAGCGGTCGCGGGTCTGCCGAAGCTGCTCTTCCAGAACCTCGACGTTGTTGCGATTCAACTCCAGCGTAGCCGTGTTGCTCAGCACGTTCATGTAGGCCTGAACGGCGTTGTAGAGCACCGTCAGTTCGGTGAAGCGCAGCGTCTCGCGCTGGCTGTAGACGGTCGATTCGGCTCTGCGGACGTTGTTGTCGGTCTGGAAGCCGTTGAAGAGCGATTGCGTGACGGTCAGACCAGCGCCGCCGGGCCGTGTCGCCCGATCAAAATTCAAGCCCCCAAGGCGGCCATTCGCATAGGCAACACCGATGTCGGCGCTGAGATCTACAGTAGGACGGTAGCCCGACTGAGCGATGGCGACGTTTTCGTCCGTGTACCGGGTGGTCGCCCGGCTGGCATTGAGGGTCGGGTTTGCGCGATAGGCCCGCGACAGGGCCCCCTCGAGCGTTTCCGCACCGACCTGACTCGTCGCCAACACCGCAGCGATGGCCGTGACGGCGAAGCCGGCACGGCTCTTCGCAACGCGGAAATTCGGCACTCGTTGACTCACAGTGCTCAACCCTCGCGGCTTTCGGTGTGTCAGGTTCTCGCCTCCTCGGCGAACGTGCGGCGAACCGCACCAACCTGAACAAGCCCGCCCTGAATGGACCTTAGCCGGAAGTCATTAAAACGGCATCGACTGAGAGGGCTCTCAGACCTGAATCCTCGTGGGTGGCGCATAAAGGCGACACCTCGCCAGCCCGCGAAATCTCACACGGAGTGAGTATCAGAAGGCAAAAGTCGCTTCCTGAGCGAAGTCCGCAAGGACCGGGAGCGATGCATCGAAGAGCGGCCGGGATCCGAACGCATCCCCTGCCCGCACAAATACGGTGACCTTTGCGCCTCGATCGGGCCCGAAGACGCAAACGAGGCGACCGTCGTCCTTGAGTTGATCGAGAAGGGCCTGCGGACGTGTTTCGACACGGCCATTAACCAAGATGACGTCGAACGGCCCCTGCTTGGGGAAACCGTCGCGCAGGCGCCCCTCGACCACCTCGGCCTTGCCGGCAAGGCGTTCCTTCGCAGCGGCGATGAGTTCGGGAATCGATTCGAGGGCAATTACGTCGGCACCGAGTTGCGCCATCACCGCCGCGGAGTATCCGTAACCGGTGCCGACATCGAGGGCCTTCACACCGGGCTGGATCTTCAGAGCCTGCACCATCCGCCCAAGCACCATCGGCGCCGGGGCCACCCGGATGTCACGCTCGGCCGTGCCGAGCCTGATCGGTTGATCGATGTAGGCGAAGGGCTCCTGACTCTTCGGGACGAAGGTCTCGCGCGGAACCGAATCGAACACGTCGAGAACGGCATTGTCGTTCACGTCGAAGGTCCGCAACTGGCAGTCGACCATCATCCGCCGCGCCTGCGCGTAATCGAGCATCGGATACCTCGTCCCCGAACCGGTCCAGCCTACCGCGCAGCCGACCATGGCGCAGCTTCAGCCGTCGCGCGGGTTTACGAAGATCGACCGCCAAAAGGCAAGGACGAGCGAAGCCGGTTCATTGCGGTGCGGTGACGGAGAGGCTCAGATGCCGACGAACGGACCGCTAGGATCCTCGCTTCGCGGCACCAGCCGCTCAGTCGAGCGAAGCGGCAAGCCAGTGGCGACGGCGAGAACCAGTTGCGCGAGTCCGGCGATGGCGAGGCGGCCGGCTTTGGGTCGAACCTTCATGGCATGACTCCGGATTACACACCCTCATTTGGGGCACCTTCCGCGATGCACCATGCCGTGGGGGCTGCCTCTGCTGCCGGGGCGTGCGAGCCCGCACGCCTCCCCTTCAGTCCTTCACGGGCACCCGTTTATCGAGCCAGCCCGCCAGCCAATCGGCGATGTCGAGGCTGTTCTTGTCCTGCATCAGCATGTGCGAATTGCCGTGGATGCCGATCTCCGGGAGGAGGATCAGTTCGGCGCGGCCCCCGGCGGCATTCGCCGCTGCCACGAAGGCGCGGCACAGTTTCAGCCTCGGCGCCCAGCGCGCCGATTGATCGACATAGTCGCCGAACAGCACGAGGATCGGCAGGTCCTTGTAGGGCGCGAGATCGTCCTTGGCCGGATCGGGGCAGGCGGCGGGCTCGATCGCGACGATGGCCCGGATGCCGTTCCGGTCGAGGGCAGCGGTTTGGAACGGATAGATGCCCGATTGCGAATGCGAAACGAGCACGGCGCTCTTCAGCCGCTTGGCGAGTTCCGAAAGCCCGGTCACCGTCGGGTTCGGGGTCGGCAGGGCGGCGGACCAATCCGGTACCATCTGCTTCCAGAATTCGCCCTGGGCCTCCAGGGGAAACTGCATGCCCGGGAAGGTCTTGGGGAATTCCGGACCGAACCGGAAAATCGCCCATGCCGCCTCGCGCCCCACCGAGAAGACCGGCGGCAGGCTCCCGAGTTCGGCCTTGCCCGCCTTCGCCGCGTTGATCGTGCTGATGTTACCGGCGGAACGTCCGCGCCAGGATTGATCGATGACGTAGATCGGGAAGCCCTGGCGGACGAAATACTCGTCCCAGCCCATCCGTCCGTCAGGTGTCGTCTCCCAAGTTTTCCCTGTCAGGCAGCAACCATGGATGAAGACCAGCGGAGGGCGCGCTGGTGAAACCGGCACCTGATAGCGCACATAGATCTGATCGACCGTGACCGTCCCGGAGGCCGGGTAGGCAGGCAACGTGGAGAGCGTCTCGGACGACACGTCCCGTCCGCCCACGAAGAAGCTGCCTTGCGATGAGAGCGTGAGCGGTGCCGGAGGGGCATCGGCGGCGGCAGCAGGCGAGACCGCCATGGCAAAAGCCGCCAGATACAGGGCGAGAGCCCGCCGCATCACCACAACCATTCAACGACCCCGGCCGGCGGCCTCCCGCCGGTCGGGATCCGTGCGCACCATATGCCACAATGCCGGGCTCGGCGGCGAGGCCTGGACCGGGCGTTCCCCGACAGATCGACCGGTCCGGTCACCGTTTACGCACTCAGGCGTGGGCGGTGTCGTCCTCATCGATATCCACGAGGAAGACGATGTCCGCTTCATCCTCGTCGCTGTCATCGGCATCGGCGTAGCGGGGATCGTCCACGAAGTCGCCTTCGCCATCGTCCTCGGCGAGGGCGTCCTCGAACACCTCGACCTCGTCCTCGTTGGACGGGCGCACGGTGAGTGCCGCCTTGCCATCCCAAAGCGGCTTGCCGCCGCTCGTCATCGTCTTGATGTCTTCCTTGAAGCCGTCGCAGGTGAACAGGTCTTTGGCCGAGGCCTCATCGCTGTTGATGACCGCGACCGCCGTGCCCTCGATTTCCAGGGTGAACATGGCCGGCATCCTCTCTTCAGACCTTGCCTGCACGCTCCCGGCAGGGCGCGTGGTGCGATGTGCCTGCCCGAACCCGGCTCTCGCCCGACCCGGCCGCCGACGCCGCACGCGGCTCCTGTAGGGGGGAAGCGTTCCCGGGCCAAGCCCGTTCTCGCTCCGCCCCCGTGACTTATACGCCCGTGCCCCGCGCGATGGCGCGCTTCACGACGCCCTGCACTTCCGGGTTCGAGAGGAACAGGTCGTGGTTGATGAGGCCGCCCGCATAATCCGACGCATCGGCGACGCGCACGCCCAACGCTTCCAGCTTCGCCCGATCCGCAGCCCCCGCTCGGGTGCCGCCCGCGATGGCCGCCGACAATTCGAGGGCGCGGTCGTTGGTGGCGGAGATGACGGTGATCTTCGACACGTCCTGCCCGAGCCGGGAGACGCCGTTCGAGAACAGGTCGAAATCGATATCGGGCGCGGCCAGCACCACGGCGCCGATGCGCGACATCGCAGCCTCACCCGCCTCGGCGCGCAGCATCCGCAAGGTTTCGAGCGTCAGGAGCGTGCCCATGGAATGCGCGACGATGAAGATGCGGCCACCGCTCGGCGTCGCGGCCAAGGCCTTCAGCAAATCCTCGAACGCATCGCGCGACCACATCGCACTCTCACGGTCATAGGCATAATCGAGAGTCGCGGCAGCGGAAGGCCACGTGAATAGTCCCGATACGCCTTTGAAGCGGATGCCGTCCGACAGGCGTGCCGCACTGACGGCGGCGGATTCGAACGATTCGCGATAGCCGTGGACGTAGATCAGCACGTCGCGACCCAGCGCCGCCTGGGCGAAGGCCTCCGGAGCCCCCGGGCCGCTTTCCACCTTCGGCACCGCGCCAATGGTCCAATCCCCGGTGATCACCGAGGACACCTTGCCGAGGAGCGAACGATCCGGCGGGGAGAGCCGGACCTCCGCGAAGCTCAAGCCCCGGCCGCGATCGGACGAGAACCAGGGGGACCGTGGCGGGCTTCCCACCGGTTTGCGCGTGGTGGCCACCAGAAGGACCGGCATCACATCGAGCGCCGATTGCTTCTCCGGCAGAGCTCCGCTCGAACCGATCTCGTCGGTGACGCAGCCCCCGAGAATGGGCAGGGCCCCGGCGGCGGCCGAGGCGGCGCCGACACGGAGGAGGAAGCGGCGGGAAGGGTGCCGAAGCGTCATGATCCGTCTGCGCACGAGCGGCCGAGCCGCCCTTTGAACGGAACCGTAGCCTCAGGATCGTGACCAAGACGGGGCATCGTCAGCGATTTGCTGCGCCTGCGAAGTCCCGTGCCGCTTCGGCCACAGGCGTGGCTCGGCGTCGCGGACGCGATTCGTCAGCGGCAACACGGGCTTCCCTCGGCCATGCACAGCCTTAACCTTGACTGGAATTGCCCGATCGCAGCCGTTTTCGACGGCAGGCATTATCCACCCCTCGACGGCGGGCTCGACCCCGGCCATGAAGGAGTATGACTGCTCCGCTCGACATCGACTCCCTTCGGGATCGGCTCCTGGCCGGTGACAGAGCCGCGCTTGCACGCGCGATCACCCTGGTCGAATCGAAGCGAGCCGATCACCGAGCGGCCGCCGCCGCGCTGATCGATGCGGTTCTGCCCCAGACCGGAAACGCGATCCGCGTCGGCATCACGGGCGTCCCCGGCGTCGGAAAATCGACCACCATCGATGCTCTCGGCTCGAATCTCACGGAGTCTGGCCACCGGGTCGCGGTACTGGCCGTGGACCCCTCCTCCTCTCGCACGGGCGGCTCGATCCTCGGCGACAAGACCCGCATGGCGCGGCTGTCGCACGATCCGAAGGCGTTCATCCGGCCCTCGCCCTCCTCCGGCACGCTGGGTGGCGTGGCGGCGAAGACCCGCGAGACGATGCTGCTTTGCGAGGCGGCCGGTTTCGACGTCATCCTCGTGGAGACGGTCGGCGTCGGCCAATCGGAGACTGCGGTCGCGGACCTTACCGATTTCTTCCTCGTCCTCATGCTCCCAGGCGCGGGTGACGAGCTTCAGGGCATCAAGAAGGGCATCCTCGAACTCGCCGACATGATCGCCGTGAACAAGGCGGACGAGGGCGAGGCGGAATCGCGGGCCAATGCGGCCGCCTCGGAATACCGGGCGGCCCTGCACATCCTCACCCCCGCTTCGGCGACGTGGACGCCGCCGGTCGTGACGATCTCAGGCTTCCATAACCTGCGCCTCGACGCGCTCTGGGCGAAGATCGTCGATCACCGCGAGAAGCTGACCGCGACCGGCGAGATCGCCCAGAAGCGCCGGGGGCAGGACGTGAAATGGATGTGGGCCCTGGTCCATGAACGCCTTCACCAGCGTCTTGTCGGCACCGCCGAGGTTCGGCAGAAGACCGCCCAGGCAGAGTCCGGCGTCTCGCGGGGCGAGACATCTCCGGCAGCGGGCGCGGCGGCAATCGCCGAACTGATCGGACTTTAGGCGCGGCACAAAGCTGTCGCGGACACGCGTCAAAGATCGCGCGTCACGTCCGAAAGGTTCGACGGCTCTCGATCACAAGAAAAACACCTCCACCCGGTGAACAAATCGCATCTCGCGCGTTCGATGGACGCGGGTGCCGCGCGCCTGCACGAGCGGCATTAACAGCCGCGTCGAGGAGATCACCATGGTGGACACTGATCGGATCGTCGGGGGAGCCAAGGAGGCACTCGGCAAGGCGCAGGGTACGGTTGGCGACGCGCTCGGCTCGAATCGCGATTCCGTCGAGGGCCGTTTCCGCGACGCACAGGGCCAGGCGCAGAACGCCTACGGGCGCGCCAAGGATACGGCGAGCGATCTCGCGGACCGCGCGGGCGATTATGCCAGCGAGGCTTACGACCGGGCCGGCGACTATGCCGACGAGGCGTATGAGCGAGGCAGTTCCTACCTCCGCAGCGGCCACCGCACGGTGACGGCGCAGGTCGAGGAGAATCCGATGATTGCCCTGCTCATCGCGGGCGCCGTCGGCTACGGCCTCGCCCTCTTGGTGCACGGACGCCGCTGAGTCGTCAGGGGCGGCCCCGCTCGATGGCGGGGCCGTCTCTTCACCTCACTGCGCGGTCCAGCCGCCATCCATGGTGAGGTTGGAGCCGGTCATCTGGCTCGCCGCATCAGAGCACAGGAAGACGGCCAGGGCCGCGACCTGATCCACGGTCACGAATTCCTTCGTCGGCTGCGCCTTCAGCATCACGTCTTCGATCACCTGTTCTTTGGTAAGACCGCGCGCCTTCATCGTGTCCGGAATCTGCGCCTCAACGAGAGGCGTCCACACATAACCTGGCGAGATGCAATTCACCGTGATCTTGTGCGGGGCGAGTTCCAGCGCTGCCGATTTGGTGAGCCCGGCAATGCCGTGCTTGGCCGCCACGTAGGCCGACTTGAACGGCGAGGCGACGAGGGAATGCGCCGAGGCGGTGTTGATGATCCGGCCCCATTCCCGTGCCTTCATGCCGGGGATCGCTGCCTTCATGGCGTAGAAGGCGGAGGACAGATTGATGGCGATGATCTGTTCCCACTTGTCGGCGGGAAACTCCTCAACCGGAGAGACGAACTGAATGCCTGCGTTGTTGACGAGGATGTCGACCGAGCCGAAGCGCGATTGCGCCTCCTGAATCATCGCCTCGATCTCAGCGGGCTTGGTCATGTCGGCAGCGGAATAGGCAGCTCGTACGCCGAATTCCTGCTCGATCGCGGCGCGGTTGCGCTCGATCTCCTCGGCCTTGCCGAAGCCGTTGAGCACGACATCGGCCCCCTGGGCCGCGAAAGCCCGTGCGATGGCGAGTCCAATCCCGCTTGTCGAACCGGTGACCAGGGCAACCTTGGACTTCAGGGACATGGCAACCTCCGAGTTGGGCCGGTACCGGCCGCAATACCGCTTTGCCGGGGGCCTGTGCCACGCCCGGGTCGTCCAAGTATGACGAAACCGAGCGCCGGATGACGAAACCCCTGGTCCTTCAGCGCGCCTCCGGTATCATTCCCTGCATCACCGGAAAGATCATTTCCACACGCAACCCCGGCGCATTATCCTCAAGGCGCAGCGTCCCGCGGTGAATGCGCATCACGGCATTCACCAAGCTGAGTCCCAACCCGAAGCCCGGCATTGAGCGCGATTTCTCAAGCCGGACGAAGCGGGCGAGCACATGGTCGCGCTCTTCTTCGGGAATTCCCGAACCGGCATCCGCTACGGAGAGCACGATCGCGCCGGGACTGCGCTCGACGGTGATGAGGATTCGGCCCGTTTCGCCCCCCTCCGGGCTGCCGTATTTCAGCGCGTTATCGACGAGGTTCGCCAGCGCCTGTCCGATCAATTCGCGGTTGGCCTCGATGACGATCCCCTCCTCGGCCCGGACATCGATGGTGAGGCCGTGATCCTCCGCCAGAGCCTCGTAGAGTTCACCGACGCTCCGCGCGGACATTCCGAGATCGAGAGGCGCCATGATCTCGCGGGCACTTCCCGCTTCGAGGCGGGCGATCATCAGAAGGGCGTTGAACACGCGAATTAGGCCATCGCCTTCCTCGATCACTCCTTCCAGTGCGGCCCTCAATTCCTCGGAGGAACTCGATTGGCGCAGGGCTTGATCGGCTCGATTGCGCAGACGCGTGAGCGGTGTCTTCAGATCGTGCGCGATATTGTCGGAGACCTCACGCATTCCCCGCATCAACTCGCCGATCCGCTCCAACATCTGATTCAGGTTGGTCGCGAGGCGATCCAATTCGTCGCCGTTCCCCGCCACGGCCAGCCGATCGTCGAGATCCCCCGCCATGATGGCCCGCGTGGTGCGCGTCATTGCATCGACGCGGGCGAGCACACGACTCGCTGCAAGCCAGCCACCGATGATGCCGAGCACGATCACCGCTGCGAGCGATGAGATGAAGGCACGCCCGATCACGGCGCGAAGGCGATCCCGCTCCTCCGTGTCGCGTCCGACGAGCAGCCGGAACCCGCCCGGCAGTGTATAGACTTGGACAATTGCAAAATGTTCGTCCGCGTTCGCCTCACCCCGGCCATAGCTCACTTCGCTTTGGCCGGGTTTTGCCAATACGGCGGAGGGCACCGACGACACGTTGCCGACCACATGCTCGCCATTGGCCGTGGTCACGAGATAGAGCGACGCACCGGGCTCGCGTGATCGCCGCTCGACCACGGAGATCAAGCGTCGGAGACCACCTGTATTGTATTGCTCGGACAGGCCGTTGATCTCGGCATCGATGGTGGACACGATCTGATCATCGAGCACCGCCCGCGCATTCCACGCGACGTACCCCAGCGCCAGGAAGGCACAGATCGCGAAGACGGCGAGATAGGCGAGCGATAGCTTGAACGCCGTAGTGCGGAACAGCTTCGAGACACGGGCGGCCAGGGACTCCCGCTGCCCGCCATCCGATCCCGAAAACGACGACGCCGTCACAAGGCTCCGCCTTCGTCCGCACGCAGGACATAGCCCGACCCACGGATGGTATGGATCATCGGATGGGCGAAGCCCTTGTCGAGCTTGCTTCGTAGCCGAGAGACATGGACGTCGATCACGTTAGTCTGCGGATCGAAGTGGTAGTCCCAGACGTGCTCCAGCAACATGGTTCGAGTGACGACCTGACCCGCGTGACGCATCAGATATTCGAGCAGGCGGAACTCGCGTGGTTGGAGCGGGATCTCCTTACCGCTGCGGCTGACTCGGTGTGAAAGCCGGTCCAGTTCGAGATCGCCGACCCGATATCGCGTTTCCTCAGACGCGGAAGGCGCGCCACGCCGACGGGCCAGGGCTTCGGTCCGCGCGAGCAGTTCGGAAAAGGCATAGGGCTTCGGCAGATAATCGTCCCCGCCCGCCCGCAATCCCTTCACCCGGTCATCGACCTGACCGAGCGCCGAAAGAATCAGTACGGGCGTCGCAATGCCTTGCTCACGGAGTGAGCGGATGACCGACAGCCCATCGAGCTTCGGCAGCATCCGATCAACGATCAGCACATCGTAATCACCCTCGCTAGCGAGGGCGTAACCGTCGAGACCGTTCTCGGCGCTGTCGGTAACATGCCCGAGTTCGCGAAAGGCCTTTACGATGTAGGCGGACGCGTCGCGATCGTCCTCGATAATCAGAAGCCGCATGACCGGGGCTCTTAGCGCACGGGACGGTGCGGCGGAATGTGATTCGGCAAGCATGCGCCCTCCCCTCCCCCGGCCAAACCGGTGAGGTAGGCAGGATGACGTAGTGAACCTTTCGGGAGGGTCGCACCAGGATGACGGCTTCGTCATGTTCGGGCGCCAAACGCAAAAAGGCCGCCCGAGTGGGCGGCCTTTTTGGATCGGTGTCGTGAGAGGGAATGGCTTTGAACTTGCGTTGTGCGGGTCTGGCGGCGACCGACTCTCCCGTGCCTTGAGGCACAGTACCATGGGCGCTGGCGTGTTTAACGGC
>NZ_JAGEKG010000020.1:0-16344 GCF_049887755.1 Methylobacterium sp. NFXW15
CCGCCAGCGCCAGAGGTGTTCGTGCCAGCTATAGCCGCTAGGCCGGCTGCACCGGCCAAGCTCGCCGTGGTCCAGCGACCAACCCTGCACTAACTTTGACCTTGGACCACCTCGTGGGGGCCGATCATCTTGAGCGTCATTCCTGCTACCTGAACGATCCCTCCAAACCGGTTCATGCCCCGCTCAGCTTGCGCCATTCACCCTTCGTGCAGAGTACGATCGGTGGATCCAACAGGCTTCTCGTGGGTTTGGCTTAGGTTTCCGGGCGCGGCTATCTTTTCAGTCCGCGGGCAATGGGGTATCGCTCTAGCTTATGGTTGCGCTGCAGCAAGTCCTCGTAGTGGACGACGGCGTAAGAGCCGTGGACCGCTCTCTCTCTGGCGAACTCGCCGGGCTGGGTTATGCCAGCGTCACTGCCTCGCTCGAGGCCGCGGACGATGTGCTAGCCGTGATCGCTCCTCCCGCCGCCGTGCTGGTTCAGGCGTCCACACGCCGTGATCCGAGCTATGCGCGCCGGGCGGCCCGCCTCCGTGCGCTGATGCGCGAACGCGGCATCCCCGTGATCCTGATCGGTGAGAACGGCGAGACCCGCTCGGGCGCGCCTGTCGATCTCGCGACGCGCCTCGGCGCCTGCGTCGCCGCGCGTCCTTCCTTCTGAGTCGCGGCGGCTCGGCTCAAGCCGAGGCCGCGCGGCGTTCGGCCCGCATCAGTTCGGGCGCCCCGAACCGGGGCAGCACTCCCTCTCTCATCACCATACGCCGCAGCGGCCCGAGATTGGCCATGGCGAGCAGACCGAGGCCGCGCGCGAGATCGAGCGGTAGAAGGTCCGTGAGCAGCGAGCGATTCAGGACGTCGACGGCGGCCGTGCGCGCCGCCGCATCGATTCGCCGCCCGTTGGCGTAGCCCGAGAGCACCGCCCGGCTTCCCGGATCGCGTCCGTCCCGATGCGCTCGCACCACCACATCCCTGAGGGAGGCGGCGTCGCGCAATCCGAGATTGAGCCCCTGCGCGCCGATGGGCGGGAAGACATGCGCGGCCTCGCCGATGAGGGCGAGGCGCGGGGCGGCTGGCGTTGCGACCAGTAGCCCCCGCATCGGCACCAGACCGCGCGGCCCATCGATGCGCATGGCGCCCAGCATCCCTCGCGCCTGCCTTTCCACGGCCTCGGCAAGGCCTGGATCGTCCAGCGCGGCGAGGCGCTCGGCCGGCGCCTTGCCATTCACCCAGACGAGACTGGAGCGGTGGCCGCCGGGCATCGGGACCAGGGTGAAGGGACCGGACCGGGTGTGGAACTCGGTCGATACGTCCTCATGCGGCTTGGCGTGGGCCAGGATCGTGGTGATCGCCGATTGGGGATAAGTCCACTCCCTGACCTTCACGCCGCTGGCTTGCCGCAAGGGCGAACGGTTTCCATCCGCGCCCACAACGAGCCTCGCCTCGACGATGCCGCCATCCGCCAGGCCGATGCGGCTGACCTCCTCGCCCGGCTCGGTTCCGGCGGCGTCGCTCTCGATCAGGGTCAGGTTGGTTTGCTGGCGGGCGCAGCGGCGGAGCGCCGCCACGAGATGCGCACTCTCCACGTTCCAGCCGAAGGCCTCGAGGCCGATCTCGGACGAATGAAACCGGGCGGGCGGCGGGCGGAACAGGCTTCCCGTGTCGTCGATGATTTGGAGGGTGCAGAGCGGGCTCGCCTTGGCGCCCACCTCGTCCCAGGCTCCCAGCGCCTTCAGGAAGCGCACGGAGCCGTCGAGCAAGGCCACGGTGCGCCCATCCGCCACCGGAGCGTGACGGCCGACCAGGGCCGTCGGAACACCCGCCTGCGCGCTGGCCAGGGCTGCGGCGAGCCCAGCGGCGCCAGCGCCCACCACGGCGACTTCGTAACGCGAACCCGTTATCTGCGCCGACACGCCCTGCACGATGTCCCGTCTCCGTTTCGTGCCCTCACGGCACGGCGTCTATCTGTCCCCCTCCCCGGCCGCTGCCAAGGGTGTGCGACGGAAGGGCAGACCCTCAAGCCAGGAAGCGGTCCAGCTCGGCCAGCACCTCGTCCGGCCGTTCCTCCTGCAGGGTGTGGCCGCAATCGAGGGCGCGCCCGGTGACGTCGTGTGCCTTCTCGCGCCACGTGGCGAGCACGTCGTAGGTCTTGCCCACGGTACCCTTCGTGCCCCAGAGGGCGAGGAGCGGCACCGCGATGCGCCTGTCCGCATCGGCGGCATCGTGGTCGAGGTCGATCCCGGCGGAGGCACGGTAATCCTCGCAGATCGCGTGGCGGCAGGCCGGATCCGCGTAACACCGCAGATATTCCGCGTAGAGATCCGGCGGGGTCGAGCCTGGCGTCTTCGATTGGTTCTCGATGTGGTGGCGCAGGAAATAGTCCGGATCGGCGCCGATAAGACGCTCGGGCAGAGGCGCGGGCTGGATGAAGAAGAACCACCAGAAATAGCGTGTGGCGAAATCCTTGTCCGTGCGCGCGTACATCGTCGCCGTGGGGGCGATGTCGAACAGGGCGATCTTCTCCACGGCCCCGCCGTGATCGAGGGCGAGCCTATGCGCCACCCGTCCGCCCCGGTCGTGCCCGATGACGGCGAATCGTTCGTGGCCGAGGGCGCGCATCACCGCGACGGCATCGGCGGCCATGGCGCGTTTGGAGTAGGCTTCGTGGCGCTCGCCTCCTTCGGGCTTCGAGGAATCGCCGTAACCGCGCAGATCCATCGCGACGACACTGCGATGCTCCGCAAGGCGGGGACCGACGTGAAGCCAGGTCGAGAGCGTCTGCGGATGGCCGTGAAGCAGCAGGATCGGCGGGCCGGAGCCGCCGGAGCGAGCATGGATCGTGACCCCTGGGGCGGTGTCGATGCGGTGGCGGGCGAAGCCCGGCAGGAAGTCGGCGGCCACGGGACCTCGCGAGCGAAAGACTCCCTGTAGCCGACGCAGACGGCTGCGTCGCCGTCATGAGTGGCCGAGGCAGGAAGGCTCCGGTAAGCCGCGCGGGTCTAGGGTGGCGCCGATAGCGATGACCGATACAAGCCTGCGCCCGAGCCTCCTCGATCCGCTCTTCGCCCCGGCCCGGACCCTCCCGGGCGTCGGACCGAAGGTCGCGCCGCTCATCGAGAAGCTGCTCGGCACGCCCGAGCGTGAAGCGCGCATCGTGGACCTGCTGTTCCACCTGCCCCAGGGGGGCGTCTCGCGCCGTCTCGTGGGTTCGGTGGCCGAGGCGCCCGTGGGCGAGCCGGTGACGATCGGCGTGACGGTGGTGGCCCACCGGCCGCCGACCGTGGGCGCCGGCCGCCGCCCGCATCGCGTCGTGACGGAGGATGCAACGGGCGAGGTCACCCTCGTCTTCTTCGGCATGCCGCGCGCCCGCATCGAGAAGATGCTGCCACTGGGCGCCCACCGTTATGTGTCGGGCAAGATCGATGTGTGGGAGGGCATGCGCCAGATGGTGCATCCCTCGCGTATCATGGACGAGGCCGGGCTTGCGGATCTGCCCGCCGTGGAGCCCGTCTACGGAGCGACCGAGGGTCTGACCTCGCGGGCGATCAACAAGCTGGCGGTGGCGGCCCTCGATAAACTCGCACCCCTGCCGGAATGGCAGGATCCGGCGTGGCTCGCCAAGAACCGGTACCCCACCTTCGCAGACGCCTTGCGCACGGAGCATAGGCCCGACGACGTGCCGCCCCGCCCGTCGGATCCACTCCAGCCCGCACCGGGAACGCCTTCGCGACGGCGTCTGGCCTATGACGAATTGCTCGCCTCGCAGCTCGCCCTCGCGCTCACCCGCGCCCGCGCGCGGCGCAAGGCAGGCCGCGTGAATGCGGGCGCCGGGGATCTCGTCGCGCGCCTGACCGAAGGCCTGCCCTTCGGGCTCACGGGCGCCCAGGCCAGGGCGGTGCGCGAGATCCGCGCCGACCTCGCGGCTCCGCGCCGGATGCTGCGCCTGCTTCAGGGCGATGTCGGCTCGGGCAAGACGGCCGTGGCGCTCCTGGCCATGGCCTCGGCGGTGGAAGCCGGGCGTCAGGCCGTGCTGATGGCGCCGACCGAGATCCTCGCCCGCCAGCATTTCGAGCGCCTCGCGCCGCTTGCCGGTGCCTTGCGCCTGCGGTTGATGACCGGTCGCGACAGGGCTGCCGAGCGCCGGGCGACGTTGGCGGATCTCGCTGCGGGCGAGATCGACATCCTCGTCGGCACCCATGCCGTCTTCCAGGAAGCGGTGACGTTCCACGATCTCGGCCTCGCCGTGGTGGACGAGCAGCATCGTTTCGGCGTCCACCAGCGCCTCGCGCTCGGCGCCAAGGGCGAGGCCGTGGACTTCCTCGTGATGACGGCGACGCCGATCCCGCGCACCCTGGCCCTGACCTTCTTCGGCGACATGGATGTCTCGATCCTCGACGAGAAGCCTGCGGGCCGCCAGCCGATCCGCACCGTCACTCTGTCGACCGAGCGGCTGGACGAGGTGGTGGCGGGGCTCGGCCGGGCGATGGCCCAGGGCGAGCGCGTCTATTGGATCTGTCCCCTGGTCGAGGAATCCGAGTTCGTCGACCTCGCGGCGGCGGCCGAGCGGTTCGAAGACCTGAAGCAGCATTTCGGCGACTGGGTCGGGCTGATCCACGGCAAGATGCCGGGCCCGGAGAAGGACGCGGCCATGGCCCGCTTCGCCGCGGGCGAGACGACGCTGCTGGTCTCGACCACCGTCGTCGAGGTCGGCGTCGATGTCCCGGAGGCCACGATCATGGTGGTGGAGCATGCCGAGCGCTTCGGCCTTGCCCAGCTTCACCAGTTGCGCGGGCGGGTCGGGCGCGGGGCCAAGGCCTCGTCTTGCCTGCTGCTCTATCGTGGCCCGCTCGGTCAGGTGTCGCGAGCACGCCTCGAGATGATGCGCGAGACCGAGGATGGCTTCCGGATCGCCGAGGCCGACCTGAAGCTTCGCGGCGAGGGCGAGGTACTGGGCACCCGGCAATCGGGGCTTGCCGCGTTCCGGCTCGCCCGGATCGAGGGCGACGGCGACTTGCTCGAAACCGCTCGCGACGATGCGCGGCTGATCGTGGAGCGCGACCCCAAGCTGGAGAGCCCGAGAGGACAGGCCCTGCGCGTCCTGCTCTACCTGTTCGAGCGCGAAGCGGCGATCCACTTGATCGGCGCTGGCTGAACGGGTTCGTTCAGAAAAGGGTGGGTTCGTTCAGGAAACCGACAGGCGCGAGAAAACTTGTAAAATTTGCAGGAGACTAGGCACTGCGCCGCAGGTTTGGAGAAACCCTAACGTTTGCAATGGGTTATAAGAACAGAAATTTGGCTGGAAACGGCTCTGGGCAGGCTGGTCCTACCCTGAGACCTTGCATCCGACACAATCGTCCCTTAACTGCAGATGAACGAATGGCCCGGTACGCCGGGTTGTCACGGACGAATCTGGAGGACGGACATGTCGAACGGACTGTTCCAGCACCTGCCGGGCTCCAACGAGATGGCCTGCCACTTCGCGCTCCCTAATGAGCCGTGGCTGATGCCCATCTCGGATCGGGAGACCAGCGCGAACCGGACTGCGGAAGAACTGCAGGCTGCCGTGAAGCGGGCCTCTCGCCCCTTCTGGATTGCCGCCAATGGCCTCGTTGTTGCCCTGGGCCTCGCTCTGACGGTGCAGGCCAGCACCGGTTGGATGGCTCCCGCCCAGCGCGCGACCGTCTCGGTCGCTCAGGCGACGCCGCCGACCATCGCGCCTCAGCAGGCTTCGCTGCAGCGCTGATCGCACACCAGCGATCGTTGAGATCGAAAAGGGCCGCCTCGTCATCCGACGGGGCGGCCCTTTTCGATGTTCAGGCATCCTCCGGCGCGGTCTGCCGGGTGGGCGACGGGGTGCCGGGGCCGTGGGTCGCCCGAAGGGTCGCGGCCATGGCGTTGAGCCGGGCCTGGGGATCCTCGGGCTGGATCACCCCCGCCGACATGACGAGCTTGGCCGCGTCGTCCACGCTGATCGGCACTTCCACAACCTCCGAGCGCGGCAGGTAGAAGAAGAAGCCCGTGGTCGGGTTGGGCGCGCAGGGCAGGAACACACCCACGAGGTCGCCCTTCGTCGTGCCCGGTGATGCGCCTGTCGTCGCTCCCCTGGCCTGGAGTGCGTTCTCCACCTCCGGCGCGGCGGGGGCCGAGAGGAACACCACCGACCACGTTCCCTTCACCGGGAATTCCACCAGCCCGACGGTGCGGAAGGACGTGCCGTTGGCCGAGAACAGCGTCTCGAAGATCTGCCGCAGGCCCTTGTACAGGCCGGAGATGACCGGCGTGCGGGCGAGCAGCACCTCGCCGAATTCGATGACCGACCGTCCGACGAGGTTTGCGGTCAGGAAGCCCAGCATCGTCACCGCCAGGAAAGCGATGACGAGACCGATTCCGGGGATCGAGAACGGCAGGTAATGGTCGGGCAGATAGCTCGCCGGGATCAGCGGCTTCACGAAGGAATCGATCAGGGCGATGATCCACCACGTGATGTAGGCGGTGATGGCCAGGGGCCCCGCCACGATCACGCCGGTGAGGAAGTAGGTGCGCAATCGTCCGCGGGCGCTTACGCGCCGCTTGGGCGCATTCGGATCGATATCCGGGGACGGGATCGGCGGAAGACTCGACGCCACGACTGCCCTCTCGGCCGCAGGCTGCCGGGAATGCCGGCCCCGGGGAGGCATTGGACCCGGTAACGATACCTCTGGCGGACAGGTAGCGGTTGAGCCTTCCACGCTCAAGGGCCGACCCCCGCGACCGGAGCGTCGTTCGCGACACATCGTGCGCAATCTTGTTGGACGGTCTCCGTGCTGTTTTCTCGTGGTGGGCGACGTCAGGAAAGATCCCGCTCCCTAGAATTAATCTAATTCGTCCTGTTGTCTTTGTGGAACAGGCACAATCAATGCGGGGAAACCCAGAAGCAAAAATGGATACTCGGTTGATCTGACAAGCTTGGCCGTCAAAGACACGAATGGCGCGAGTGTCGCGCTGCATCTTGTCTTGGAGAGCCATGTCGACCCGTTTCCCGCGCCGTTCCCCGTTGCGGACCCGGCTCTCTCTCGGCCTCGCCATGGCGGCGGGATTTGGTCCGGCGCAGGCGCAGCCGACGAGCAGCGAAGTGACCCTCGATGAGTTGAGCGTCGTCGGTCAGGGCGGAGCGGGGCAGGAGCGGGCCTTCGGGCCGGTCGTGGGCTACCGCGCGACGCGCTCGGCCACCTCGACCAAGACCGACACGGCGTTGCGCGATTCGCCACAGACCATCAACGTCGTGCCACGGCAGGTGATCGGTGACCAGCAGGACCTACGACTCACGGATGCCGTGACGAATGTCAGCAACGTCATCCCCGGCAGCACCGTCCAGGGACGTTCGCAGAATTACATCATCCGCGGCTTCAGCACGCAGATCTTCGCCGTCGATGGCGTGCTCATCAATCCGGCCTTCGCCTTCTACCCCGTCGAACGGGATCTCGCGAATGCCGAGCGTGTCGAGGTCATCAAGGGCCCTGCCTCGGTCCTCTACGGGCGTGGCGATCCTGGGGGCGTCGTCAACATCGTCACCCGTCGGCCGACTTTGGAGCCCTCGGGCGAGATGACCGTGCTCGGCAGCAATTTCGGCCTCCGGCGGGTGCAGGGCACGGTGTCGAGCGCACTCTTCGGCTCTGATACGCTCGCTGGACGGATCAGCTTCGCCGCGCAGGAAGATCCGACCTTCCGCAACATCGGCGACAACACCAACTCGCGCTACTTCGTGGCGCCCGCCTTCAGTTGGACGCCCACCCCCGACACGCGGGTCTACTGGAATTCGGAATTCTCCAGCCAGTACAGCCAGTACGATGAGGGGTTGATCGCCTTTCGCGGCCGTGTGCCGCTCGACAACATCAAGCGGTATTACGGCGAGCCCTGGTCGCGCTATTACGGCGAGTTCAATTCCAGCACGCTGCGCGTAGAGCACGACGTGAACGAGAACCTGATGCTGCGCCAGATCGTGAGCGCGCAATGGGGGCAGTTCAACGTCTTCGCGTCTCGCGCGACGGGGGTGAACGCAGCGGGCACCAGCGTGCAGCGGCGTGAGGCGACGGTCGACTCGATCTTCTCGGCCATCGATACCCAGACCGAGGCCGTGCTCAAGTTCGATACGCTGGGCCTGTCCCACACGGCCCTGTTCGGCTTCGAATACGCGAACGGCTTCCGCCACCCCTACTCGCAGCAGGGGACCTTGCCCTCCGTGAGCTTCCTGAACCCGGTCTTTGGCGCGCGGCCGGTGGCGGTCAGCCTCCAACAGGATCTGAAGCAGAAGGTCGAGCTGTTCGGCTTTTACCTACAGGATCAGATCGTCCTCACCCCGCAGCTCCAGCTGGTCGTCGGCGCGCGGTTCGATCTGGGCACGCAATTCTACTTCAACCGCCAACCGAACACCCGGACGATCCCTCCGGAGCAGGATCTGTTCGGCGCCTCGCCTCGCGTCGGCCTGATCTATCGGCCGGTCGAGCCGCTGACCTTCTACGCCAGCTACGCAACCTCCTTCCTGCCGCAGACGGCCAATGTGCTGAACGTCGTCAGCCCGCCGCCGGAAACCGGCGAGCAGATGGAGATCGGGACCCGCATCGACATCCTGCCGACCCTCACCCTGTCGGGGTCGGCCTTCCGGATCACGCGCAACAACGTCGCCGTCTCCGATCCCGTGAACACCGGCTTCTCGATCATCACCGGCGAGCAGCAATCGCAGGGCTTCGAGGCGGATCTCGCGGGCGAGATCCTGCCCGGCTGGAACGTGATCGGCGGGGTGGGCTTCCTCGATGCGAAGGTCACGCGGGACGTCACGCCAATCGTCGGCAACCGTCTGGCGGGCGTGCCGCGCTTCAGCGCGAATGTGTGGACGACCTACGAATTCCACGAGGGCGCGCTACGGGGCCTCGGGCTCGGCGCTGGTGTGACCTATGTCGGAAACCGCTTTGGCGATGTCACCAACAGCTACTCCGTCGGCGCCTACGCCCGCGTCGATGCCGCCGCGTGGTACGATTTCGACGAGCGGTGGCGGCTTTCGGTCAATCTGCGCAATCTGACGAACGCCCGCTACATCGAGCAGCCGTTCAATCAGTTCAACAATACGCCGGGCGCGCCGTTCACCGTGCTCGCCGCCATTCGCGTGAGGATGTGAGGCCGGGTCACTCGGCGGCCACGGGGGTCAAGCCCTTGCGCATCCCGCGCCGGGCCGCTGCCCGCCGACGCAGGACGTAGAGCGCGATCCCCGTCGCCGCGAAGCCCGGCATGGCCACGGATGCGAGGCAGAACAGGATGGCGACGCCCTCGCCGAAGAACCGCCCGCGATGAACTTCCAGCATGTTGAAGGCGGCGCGCTGGCCGAGGGATTGATCGGCCGCGCGTTCGGTGGAGATCAGTGTGCCGGTGGCGGCCTCGTATCTCGCCTCGTTGCGGGCGGCGGGGCGGTCGTCGTCGCGTAAGAACCACCGGATGCGCACAGGCTGGCGTGTTGTCTCCGGCAGGAGGATCTGCATCCGGTTCGCCCCACGCCCTTCGCCCTCGCGGAAGGCGGTCCAGACGGCGTCGAGATCCGGCTTCGCCTCGGGGGAGGCTTCGGGGCGCTTCATCGTGCGCATCGGCTTGGCAGGCTTCGCAGCGCCAAGGGCGGCGTTCACGATGTCCTTGAACCCGTCATACGACCACGTCAGGCCCGACACGGCGATGATGAGATAGACCGGAAGCAGCCACGTCCCCGCCACGGCATGCAGGGACCACCACCGCGCCCGGCCCGGCCGCGACAGGTTGGGGCGCAGCCAGATCCGCAGGCGATGGATCTGCGGCCAGCGCAGCACGAGCCCGCTGGCGAGGAAGACGATCAGCGCGATGGCGCAGATGCCCGTGATCTGCCGTCCCCAGCCCTTCGAATCTCCTGGAATGAGCAGGAAACGGTGCAGGCCGAGCACCGTGTTGAACAATGCCTCGCCGCGCATCGGGCCAAGCACCGTGCCATCGTAGGGATCGGCGTAGACGGAATCCGGCCGGACCTTGGTGTTCGCATCGCGGTCGAAGCGCACGGCGACGCTGGCCGTCGGCTCGTCCTTGATTGTCAGCCGGGCCACTCTGAGGCCGGGATTCTGCTCCTCGATCCGCTTCGTCAGAGCCGACAGGGCGAGCGGCGGCGTTTCGCGCGCGGACACCACCAGCCGGTCGCCATTCGCCCAATCGGTCAGAGCCTCCTGATAGCTGAGCAGGGCTCCGGTCGCCCCCATCACGGCCAGGACGAGCCCCGCGGTGAGGCCGAGCGCCCAGTGCAGGCGGAACAGGATCGCGCGGGGACTCGGCATGATGGGGCTCCGGTGCCACCCACCGGGCGGCAGCGTTTGGGACCGGCTCCGTCGGGCCGATCAACGGGGGAGTAAGTGAAGGAGCGGAGCCGATCAAGCGTGTGTGGCAAGCATTGCCCGCAACGGATCGAGTGATGAAGTCTTGTTTTGAAATGATCTAAGGTGAGAGATCCCTCAAATATCAGCTGAATTGCTGCCGACACTATGAGAGCCGTCTTCGGCCACGTGGCTCACGTGTCTCCGTCTTTGCGAGCGCAGCGAAGCCATCCAGGGCCGCGGGACGCTTCAGAACGGTGCGCCTCCCTGGATTGCTTCGCTACGCTCGCAAAGACGGCCGGGACTCCAGCAACGGGGGCGGCTCAACCGAGTGGGATACGGCTCTAGGTCCCTCCACCGGGGAACTTAGGAGACGTCTCCTTCCCCGGTGGATGGCGGCGCCGGCAAGCTTACACCTGGGTCTCAAGCGCGTGATCGAAGTCATGGAGGTGAAGGAAACCGGCTGCCGCAGCTTGAAACAAAATGATACAGAGCCAACAAGGTAGCGTTGCAACCGTCATCCAGCATCCGGTGTTTATAGGCACCTACGAAGGAGGATGACTTCTATGCGAATGAAGTTGATCGGCGCTGCCCTTCTGGCGGTTGGTACTGTCGCTGCTACGGCCGGTACTGCGGAAGCACGTGACGGATGTGGTCTGGGCTTCCATCGCAACTTCTATGGGTATTGCCGCCCCAACGGCTTCTATCGGCCGATCGTCGTGCGCCCGGTCTACGGCTATGGCTGGCGCCGTCACTGGGGCTGGCACCGCCCGGTGGCCTATGGCGGCTGGCACCGCCACTGGGGTTGGCATCATGGCTGGCGCCGCTGGTAAGATCCGTCATGACCTGAGGGTCCGTCAGGTCGGTTGCGCCGTCTCCCTGAGAGGCGGCGCCGCCGGCCTTTTTCGCGTGTTCTGTCAGGCCATGGCCGATCGGCGACTTTTGCCCCTGCGCAGGGCCAGGAACAGGCCCGCCAGGGTGACGAAATCGCAGGCCAGGGCGAAGGGCGATGCCACGAGGATGTTGTGGCCCGCCCAGGCCAGGGAGGCGCCGACGAAGTTCCAGCGCATGGCCTCGGCGTCGGCTTGAAATCGTGCACGGATGGCGCAAAGCGCGCCGATCCCCGCGAAGGCCGAGGGCCAGCCCGACCATGTGGCCGCTGTCAGGATGAGAACCGTCATCGCGCTTGCGGCGAAGAAGGGCCCGAACCAGGCAGGTCGCCGGGCGGCCCCTCCGAACCGGGCCGAAGCAAGGCTTTGAAGCACGGAGAGCGCACACATCGCCGCTCCGGTCGAAGCTCCGAGGCGCAGATAATCGAGCCCGAAGCAGGTCGCGCACGCGGCCGAGACATAGAGGATCCGCTCCCGCCCCGTCATGGCGCCAGAGGCAAAGCCGAGGCATAGGCCAAGCGCGCCCAAGACGTCGATCTGACCGGCGACGGCGATCGTAGACTCGAAGACTGTCATAGTGAGGATCAATGCTGCACAGCGGCGGTGTCGAAGCTTCACGACACCATGGGCCGGGCGCTAAGGCTGGATGGTAACCGGTTTCTTAACGTCAGTTTCGCGGCTCGGACGGCGTGGCGCGCCGGGCACAGTGCGAATGCGCCGGCCGCCGTTGTTTGCGGAGGGGATGAAGTCGCGCAGAACGCGAAGATGTGCTGACGAGATTCACATACAATTGTACTCGCGCTTTTCGGGCGAAATTCTCACGCTTTCTTTTTGTCTTACCGCACCGCAGTCACGAATTGGTGACGCCTGTACGCGTTCATGGTGGAACGCGGCCCGTAGAGACGGGGCGCCCCGCGAAAACCGTTCCGCAATGCCCGCATCGCCGTCGCCACTCGCTGCCGCCGAAAACCCCTACGAGGCTGATCGCGCCTTCGGGCTCACCGCCTATTTTGATGGGCTGGACCAAGGCGTCGTCGCCATCGACGAGCGGGGCCGCGTCGTCGTCGAGACCGCCCCGGCGCGGGCGATCCTCGGCGGGCTAGGCTGCCCCGCAACCCTCGGAAATCCTGCGCGCCCTCTGCTGCGCGTCTTCGCGAAGGCCGTTGGCACCGCCACCGGCACAGGTTGGCGCGACGTGTTCTGGATGTTGCGTCACATCCGCAACGAGGGAAGCACGGCGATCCGTGAGATTACGGTGGGAGACAGGATCCTCTGGGTGCGGATCCGCCCGATGCCGGAAGGCTGGACCGTTGCGTTAGAGGATGTCACCACCACCCGCGCGCACGAAAAGAATTCGGCCGAGCTGGCGCGGCTCGATCCGCTGACCGGTCTCGCGAACCGGCTGATGCTCCGCGAGCGTCTCGGGGAATCCCTCGACCGGCTGGCCCGCTACGGCGAGCCCTGCGCGGTGCTCCTCATCGATCTCGATCGATTCAAGCCGATCAACGACACGCTGGGCCATGCGGTCGGCGACGCCCTTCTGGAAAAGGTGGCCGATCGGTTGCGCTCGGCCGTCCGCAGCATCGACACGGTCGCGCGGATCGGCGGCGACGAGTTCGTGGTGATCCAGGCTGGTGCCGGTCGGATGGAGGACGTGACCGTCCTGGCCCGGCGGCTCGTGGACCTCGTCGGGCGCACCTACATCATCGATGGTCAGTTGCTCACCATCGGCGCGAGCCTCGGTGCGGCCCTGGCGCCCAAGGACGGCACCGAGGCCGAGCGGCTGCTCAAGCATGCCGACCTCGCGCTCTATCGCGCCAAGCTCGACGGTCGTGGCACGTTTCGCTTCTTCGAGCCGGAGATGGACGTGCGGATGCAGACCCGCCGCCGCCTGGAACTCGACATGCGGCAGGCCCTCGCCCGGCGCGAATTCGTGCTCCACTACCAGCCGCAATTGAACCTCGCGAACCAGAGCCTCACCGGCTGCGAGGCGTTGCTCCGCTGGAAGCATCCCGAGCGCGGGACCATACCTCCGGCCGAGTTCATCCCGCTGGCCGAAGAGGTCGGCCTCATCGTGCCGATCGGCGAATGGGTGGTGCGGCAAGCCTGCCGCGACGCCGCCCTTTGGCCCTCGTCAATCACGGTGGCGGTGAACGTCTCGCCCGCGCAGTTCAAGAGTGGTCGGCTCGTGGAGATGATCGTCTCGGCGCTCGGCGCCTCCGGTCTGCCCGCAAGCCGCCTCGAACTCGAGATCACGGAGGGCGTCCTGTTGCAGAACAACGAGCGTACGCTCGAAACCCTCCACCGCCTGCGCACCCTCGGCGTGCGCGTCTCCATGGACGATTTCGGCACGGGATATTCGTCGCTAAGCTACCTGCGCAGCTTCCCCTTCGACAAGATCAAGATCGACCGCTCCTTCGTGAAAGATCTCGCCACCGCGCCGGATGGCGATGCGATCATCCGCGCCATTGCGGGGCTCGGCCGCAGCCTCGGCATGACAACGGTGGCGGAAGGCGTCGAGACCGAGGAGCAGATGCGCCGCATCCGCGCCGAGGGCTGCACCGACGTTCAGGGCTACCTGATCAGTCGTCCGGTGCCGCTCGAAGAGCTCATGCGTCTGTTGCCGCAGACACCTCAAGACCGCCTTTCCATCCTGGGGGCAGCCCGATGAGCGATCTCTACCGACTGGTCTATGCCAGCAGGAACCTCCTCGGCGCGAGCGAGACCGACACGCGCGCGGCCGTGGAACGTATTCTGGAGGCGTCCCGCCGCAACAATGCCCGTGCCGGAGTGACGGGCGCGCTGATGTTCAACGATGGCGCCTTCGCGCAGGTGCTGGAAGGGCCGCAGAAGGGAGTCGAGGATACGTTCGAACGCATCCAGCGCGATCTGCGCCACAGCGACGTCACGGTGCTGGAGTGTCGGCCTGTCACCCAGCGGAGTTTTGCGGAATGGTCGATGGCCTTCGTCGGCCGCTCGCCCGGCGGGCAGGCTGAATGGAGCCGCCTCGCCGACGAGAGCGGGTTCGATCTGCGCCGCCTCGACGGTGATCAGGTCTTCGCCATGCTGCACAACCTCGTTTTGGAGGAGGAGGGCATGGCCGCGTCCTCGCCGGGACCTTTGCTGGAGTCGCTGCCACGCACGCTGGATGCCGAGCGCCTTCGCAAGGAGATCGCGCCCCTCATCCCCTCGCAAGCGGCCCGACCTGTGCCGGAGGCGGAGACGCCCCTCCCCTCCCATGAAACGGTCACCATCGCGATCCTCAAGGCAGCCTTGGCCGAGGAGCGCGATCGCATTTCCGCCCTGCGCGCCGAGCTCGACATGCTGCGCATCGCCGTGGCGGAATCCACCGGTCGGCTCGATCGCCTGCGCGAGCAGCGCGATTTCTGGTGTTATCGCTCACGGCTGTTGGCCATGGCCTTCTTCGAGGAGGCTGCCGATGCCGGTGCGACTGCGACGGGCTTCGAGGCATCGAATTCCGCCGTGGCCTGAGGGGGGGGCGGCCCTCAGAACCAATTCGTCGCCGACGGATTGCCTCTCAGAGAGGATCCGATGACCGATATGTCTCAAGAGCCGACGCGTGTGAACGTCGAGGAGCCGAGCGCCGCCGCGTACTGGGCGCGCCGGTTCCAGGTGCCCGTGGAGAAGGTCATCGCCGCCGTGCAGGATGTGGGCGACGATCCCGCGGCCGTCGCCGGGAAGCTGGGCCTGCCGTGGCCCTACGAGGCTAGCGGAATCGTCTAGAGCGCATCCCGACGAAGGGGATACCGGCTCGTCGCAAGAATGCGCGTCACAACAAAGAGCGAGAGCCGCCGACCCGATGCCATCAGGTCGGAGACGGCTCACCGGCCGAGCCCCGCCCGGTCCCGCCGACACACCTTGCTGTACCCCTCCCCCAGGAGAGCGGCGTGGGTCTTTACAGTGGAAGGCGGCAAGGTGGGTGCAACGAATGGTTAAGGATTGGCTCCCTAGGCTTCCCTCAATCGAGTGAGGGACCCGCGCAGCATGTCCAACAAGCACTTCGTTCAGGCGCCCTCGCGTCCGAAGGCCTTCCTCCGGATGGGCAGCTATGACGTGCCGTGCTCGGTCCTCTCGTCCGACGAAAACGCTGTTCGCGTGCGTGTCATGACGGCTGGCGGACACTTTGGCGAAGTGACCTTCGTCCGCGACGGTGATGTCCGGTCCGCTCGCATCACGCTCCGTAAACAAGGCCCGCTTGGCCTCGACCTTTGGCTGGAGCTGGAGCCGATTGAGGCCGTAAGAGCCGCGTAAGACCTCTTCGTCTCAAGCGTGGATGCCGCCCTGGTCTCCGAAGAGGTATGCGGCGCGCGCCGGGTCGATCTTGTGTGGCGGGCGGGCTGCCGTGAGGCCAGAAGAGTGGGCCGCCGGACAACTGGGGCAAGGCGGACGAACTGTCAGACCCTGAGCTAAGAAATCCGACTGGATAAGTCGGCCACTTCGTCATTTCCGCACGCCAGAAGGAACTTTTAACGCCTAAAAGACATGTGCCGGATCGGCTAAAAACAATTGGGAGAGCGAGGATGGCAAACGGCGTGCGTCACGGGTTCCGGATTGGCATTCGCCCCGATCCCAAGGACGGTAAGCGCTACCTTTGGACTTTGAACGGCACGAGCAAGCTGTTCCGCGAAGAGTCCTCGTCGTCTTATAGTTCGATCGAGGAAGCTATTGCTGAAGCCGAAGCCCGAGCCGACCAACTCGTCCGGTAAGTCACGTTCCCCTTCCCGATATAGCCCGCCCGGCCGACGCCGCGGCGGGCATTTTCGTTTGAATATGATCGACGCGAAGGTAGCGAAGCCGCGGACGCCCTGAAACGGCTCAAGTTCACGATGCTGCTGCCAGGTATTTGCGATATTCGGACACAATATTCACGTGATTGTTTGGATATGGCTGCAACTGCCCGGCAGAAATTTGCTCTTCGAGCTTGTCCAATGACTCGCTGACTTGCCTTACGTCAGCGCTAGAGCGTTTTCGGTCTGAGCTGAGTCGGTCGTGCGGGGTTCACTTGGCGGTATGAGGCTGATTCATTGCGCGCTCCAGATGAGGAGCGAGGCATGGGCCGACCCTACAGCCAGGACCTACGCGAA
>NZ_JAGEKG010000021.1:0-15986 GCF_049887755.1 Methylobacterium sp. NFXW15
TTCGCGTAGGTCCTGGCTGTAGGGTCGGCCCATGCCTCGCTCCTCATCTGGAGCGCGCAATGAATCAGCCTCATACCGCCAAGTGAACCCCGCACGACCGACTCAGCTCAGACCGAAAACGCTCTAATGCAACCAGGGTGGCTCGATAGTGAGCCCAGATCTGGTGTGTATGCCGGTGTTAAACTAGCGGGAAATCTGCGTAACTCGGCCAAAACCGATCACACTTCGCGCGCGCCGCTGGCGCCGGAAACACAAACCCCTGCACGAGCAGGGGTTTAAATGGAGCGGGCGATCGGGATCGAACCGACGACATTCAGCTTGGGAAGCTGACTCGATTACTTTGCATCCCGCCAACTGACGGTTAACTAGAGAGCTATCGATACTGATATTGAAGGGGAAATCGCCCGTGCCACCAACGCACCCCCTTGCGCTGGGAGGCCCGGATGCGGCTGGTATCGGGCTGGTATCAGGGGGGATGGTCCGATTGCAGCGCCGAACAAGTGGACGCGGGAGCGGGTCGCCATCCGCAAGATCCACATCGATCGCGCGAACGCCTTGGTAGCGAGCGGAGCGTTCGAGGGGCGCGGCTACGAGTGGGCGGACACGACCCGGCCGGGGCTGATCCTGCGCGTGGGTCGCCAGGGCGGGGCATGGCACCTTAAGACGGAGGCGCGCACCGTCCGGCTGGGCGACATGAGCATGTCAGTCACCGCCGCGCGCGAGGCTGCCAAGCGTGCCAAGGCCGACCTCAAGGCTGGCAAGAATCCCTCCCGGGACGACCTGCGGGTCTGGGAGGATGCGACGAAGAGCGGGGTCCCGGTTCGGACGGCGCGAGCCGTAGCGTTCCCAAAGACCTTGCACGAGCCGACCCAGGACGAACGGCGCCGGGACGGTCCTTGGGAGTGGCACGACCTCGTTGACGTCTACCTAGCGAAGAAGCTTCCCACCCTGAAAGAGAGGTGGGCGACGCAGTACGAGCGTCACCTGCGCCGGGCGGTTGATGACTACCTCCGCCGCAAGCTCGTCAAGGACGTGACGCAGGAGGACCTCCTCAAGCTCCGCGCTCGCATCCTGAATGAACGGTCGGCGAGCGCGGCCGCGGACACCGTGGAGGCCATCAAGGCCGCGATGGACTGGGCAAAGGCGCAGGAGCCGATCCTCTCCGGGCTCGACAGCGCGGCCTATCCCTGGTGGCGGGAGGGCGTCCAGGTCGAGTACCAGTCCGGGACGCGTGACCACACGCCAACGCTAGACGAGCTCGCGCGCACCATTGTCGTCGCCGAACACTACCGCGCCCTCGGCGGCACCGCGAAGGAGACCGACGACGCGACGCTTGCGGCCCTGTGGGCCATCGTGCTGACCGCCCAGCGGCTGTCCGCCCTTGTCGGAACCCGACGGACGACGACACGGGATTGGGACGAGCGCCCGGGCTGGAAAGTCTGGACGTGGACCGCCGTCGAAATGAAGGGGCCGGGCGGAGCCGGTAAGAAGAAGGCCAAGCCCAAGCCGCATGGGCTTCCGATTCCTCCCGCCGCGCTTGCGGCGCTGGCGCGGTTTGGCGTGGACCGGAGCAGCACATACCTGTTCCCCGGCAGGGACCCGCGGCGAGCCGTGACGGCTTCGGCCATGACCGGCCTATTCGACCGGTTGAAGGGCAAGGCCAAGGGCGCTCGGAAGGGCGGCCTCACGGTCCGGCCCGAGGGCGACCTAATGGAGCGCTACGGCATCCGGCACTGGACCCCCCACGACGTCCGCCGCACCCTGTCGTCGCTGCTCGACATGGAGCGCCTCGGCGGCTCCGGCTCGGCCATCTTGGCCCACAGCAAGGCCCGGGCAAACGGGGATCAGGACGCGGAGCGCGAGCTGCCGGCGTCCATCACTCTCAAGCATTACATCCACTCCCAGCGCATCGAGTTGAAGGCTCTCGGCATGCAGGTGTGGACCGAGGCCGTCCTTGCGACCTACGCCCGCGAGAAGGCCGCCTTCGACGCGCGGATGCCTGCCGCGCCGGTCCTACCGGAACCCCGGGCTCCGAGGGCCCGAGCGAGATCCCGCGGCCGGTCGGCCGACACGAATCCCCTTCCGCCGCGCTGATGGCCGGAGGCCTCCATCAGGTCCTCGGCGAGGGCACGCATGACGGCATCGCGCTCCTCCGGTCCCGCATCCGCGACATCCTGATAGCTGAGCATTGACCTCTCCATCCTTGAGAACAAATAGGGAACGCTTGGGCGGCTTCAACGGGGGATGAGAACGGGATGCGCGAACCTCGCGGGCTTGGCGATTTCTCCTACAGGCGGGTGCGGGTGACTTGCGTCTGGTGCCCCCGGCGCCGCGGAGACTACTGCATCGAGCGCCTGTCCGCCCGCCTCGGCGCCGAGGCCGACCTCGACACCGTGCTGCGCTGGATCACGCGGACGTGCCCGCGCCCGAAACCATGGGGCCGGCGGGGGCCGAGCCAGTACGTGCCCTGGTGCCGTGCCACCTACGACGACCTGCGCGCGGGGCGACCACCCGACCATTAACGAGACCCCTTGAATATACCGCAATATGCGGTATATTCCTTCTCAGCCGCCCGGGGCGATCCGGGACCGACGATGGAGAGACCCGATGACCGCGTTCCATATCTCGCAGGCCTCCGACATGCGCTACGACGCAAGCGCCTTGGAGGCCGTGATCGACGCGGCGCCCAGGTCTGGATACCGCTTCCACTTGATCGGCCTCGATGACCTCGAGCCCGATGTCATCGTCGCGACCAGCCTGGATCACGTCGATGCGGAACTCCGCCGTCGGTACCCGGCGGGTAATTACGGCCTGTCGGACCTCCACCCTTTTCCGTCCGAGGCCTTCTCACCCCGAGGAAGTCATTGCCCTTTGCGAGCGCATCGGGCTGACGGCCGCCCCCTACATGGGAGGGAGCAACCGCCTCATCATCCGCGACGCCGACAAGCATAAGATCGTGCCCTGCACCGAGGCGCTCGATGGCACGATGCATGTGGCTCAATGGGAGGTCAGACTAGCCCTGCGCACCCTGGCGAACAGGCGGCATGAGGCTGCGTTCCCCGAGTAGACATTCCATCGAAGACCTCTTGAATATACCGCAGATTGCGGTATATTCTCTTTCAGCCGCCCGGGGCGATCCGGGACCGAAGATGGAAGTCTAGCCAATGTCGAACCGCATCCCCTCCCACATCCTCCGTCATATAATGGTCGCCTCCTGGAAGGACGCCCGTCGGGAGGCCAAGCTCGACGGCGAGCTGGTGCGCGCTCACCTCGCCGCAGCCATGCGGTTCCACTGGAAGAGCGCGCGCATGAGCATCATCACTGCGCGTCGCGAGGCTGCGGAACTTGTATCCCTGCCCGTTATTATCCCGGCGGTCGTGACCAGCGCCGTCTCTGAGAGGCAGATGGCCTACGCGCAGGAGAAGGTGGCGCTGCAGGCGCGCTTCCTCGCCAAGGGGTTCGCCCGTCTCCGTGAAACCCTTGGGAGCGACGAAGATCGTGCGATGCTCGACAAGGCTGTGGCCGCGTTCAAGGGCGCCTCGGCTAGGTTCTGGCTCGACCTGCAGACCGGTGATGACGTGGAACAGTTCGCGCAGATCCTCACCCTCCGCGCTGGTGGCTTCGAGATCCCCGCCGGCGTGTTCATGCCGGACCGCATCCGGCTTGCCGATTCCATCTGAGGGGTACTCGATGTCATGGACCGTCCGCCTGCGCGCCCACGACGGCGCGCAGATACTGGAGAACGCCACATACCAAACCCCGGAGGCGGCCATGGTCGCCTACCGGGCGCTCCTCGACCGCGAAGACCTCATCGGCGAGCCGGTGGCGGCCGTGTTCAAGCCGCCCCGCGGCGCGGTCGAGGGTGGCAACGTCTCGAATTGGTTCTCACGGTTCGACTGCGAGCTCGGCGAGGGGCGCATCGCGGGAGACGACCCACGGCTCGACCCATGGGCCAACCCGGCCGATGCGAACGGCGCGCTCAACTCGCCGGCGCCTCGCCGGGTGGCCGAGCGGGTCGACTGGGAGGGTGACGAGCGTCAGTTCGCCGACATCTGCAAGGCATGGGCGAAGGCGGTCGGCGGGCGCGACGCTGCGGCTGAATCCCTTCGTGTATCGCGCAAGACGTTCGACGGATGGTGCGATGGACGAGGTGCCGGACAGGAGGCGATGGTTCGTCGCCTGATGACGGTCATCGATGGAACGAGGTGAACACGTCCCGCGGCGGCCTACGTTCAGGATATCCCGCTTTCGGGCCCTTTATGCGCAGAACATGACGGCATCCGGCTATCTCGGCGCTCCTTATGTTCAGCCCCGGCGCGCCGCCCAGGGATAACATCGCGGCCGCCGTTGACCGCCTGAGTCCGCGCCGCGATCATCGCCCCCCTCACCAGCCGCACGAGGCCGACGTGAAACGCCGAATAGCGCTCCCCCGCCAGACGAGACCGACACCCGGGGCGTGACGCGCGTGCGCAGCCCCTTCGCGGAGGCTGCCATGACCACATTTTTCACTGCCGATTCCCACTTCGGCCACGCTGGCGTCCTCGCCATGTCGGGTCGACTGTTCGCCTCCATCGAGGAGCACGATGAGGCCCTCATCGCGGCCTGGAACGCCGTCGTGGGACCGAAGGACGAGGTCTGGCACCTCGGAGACTTCGCCATGGGGGCGAGCCCGGAGCGGTGCACCGCCCTGTTCCGCCGGCTCCGGGGACGCAAGTGCCTCGTGCGGGGCAACCACGACCGGAAGCGCACGCTCGACCTGCAGTGGCACGAGCAGCACGACCTGCTCAGCCGGAAGATCGAGGGCATCCGGGTCGTCGCCTGCCATTACCCCATGATGGCTGGGCGCCTGGCGCGGGTCGATCCACCTTTTCGGGCACACCCACGGCTCGTTGCCTGACACCAGGCAAAGCTGCGACGTCGGCGTGGACAGGTGGTCGTACGCCCCCGTGACGCTCGGGCAGATCCGGGAGCGCCTCGCCGCGACCCCAGACATCCCGGAGGAGATCCGGCTCGGACAGGAAGGGGAGGACGACGATGCCGCGTGAACAGGAGATTCCAGCCGACACGGTGACCTGTCTGCGCTGCGGCTGGGTCTCGTACGCCGTGACGAAGGCCCACGCCGAGGAACATGTCGAGCGCCACAACGCGTACCGGCTGGCCGATCCGTCCCGGCTCAAGCACTGGCCCACGCCGGCCTCCGTGGAGGAGTACCGGTGTCGCGGGTGCGGGCAGTGGGGACCCTATCGCAAGGCCCGCCAAGGGGACTGCCCGACCGGGGCTACGATTAACCCGGTCGTCTGCGAGCACGCCGAATAGAGAAAGGGCCCCGGCGGCGATGCCGGGGCCCTCTCTTTATATACGGCGCTCACCCCCGGCTGGGGTGGCGCTCCCGTTCTGCCCGCGCCCTCCACTCGGCCTCCGCGGCGACCAGGCGGTCATGCAGGTCGCGGGCCTCCGCGGCACGCGGGTGGTCCACGTCGAGGAACGGCCTGACACGCGCCGCCGCCCCGGAGAATCCGGCTGCCCTGCAGCGGGCAACATGGGCTCGCTCATCGAGGCTCGTTGGTTCAGGCCCGTAGCCCCAGTGGGTGAGCGTCCTCGGTCGAGCGAACGTCTCGCTCGCGCCGGCGATGGCCTCCTCCATAGCGCTGACCGGCGCCGCGTCCCTGGCGGCCTGCAACAGCGCCGGGTCGGTCTCCGCGACGGCGCGGGCGAGGGACTCGGCCTGATCGGCCAGGACCTCCTGAACGGGTGCGTCCTCGGCCGGCGCGGGCGGGGATTCCGAGAGCGGCGGGGAAACTGCATGCAGGGCGCGGCACGCTCCCCGGGCGACGGGCGGCAGGCGGGGCGTGAACGGTACTTGAGCGGTCAAGCGAGGCGTTCCTTCTTCTCGGCTTCGATGGCACGGCGGTGGGCAGCGTTCTCAGCCGCGGCGGTGAGCATGATCATGTGCGTGTGGGCCCATGACCCGATGCTGGCCTTGATCAGCCCGGGCTTCGGAAAGGCACGGCGCCTCCACGCCGCTCGGGCATCGGCGAGCGAGGGGTGGCGGCTGACGACGCTCCAAGTGCGCCGGTCCACGATGACATGCGTGGCGGGCGGTTTCGCGCTTCTCGGCTTACCAAGAGCGGGCATAGGACCCTCCGGTGTCGGGCTCGGCGTAGAACTCGCGGAAACCCAACTTGCCCTTGAGCTTGGGCGTCACCTTCCCGCGCTTCGGCTTGCGGTCCCACGCCAGGAGCGCCTCCCGGAAGGCCGGCGTCACCTCAACGGTGTAGTCCCAGCGTCCGATGGCGATGTCCACGGACGCCGCGATGCGCACGACCGTGGAGCGGGAGCACTGGATCACGTCCGCGATATCGTCGACGTCCGTCCGGCCGCTGGCGTTCGGCTCCGGCAGCACCGGCTCGCACGGCACATGACGGAGCACGTCGACGGCAGTGCGGAGGCGCCGGCGGCGCTGCTGCCGCAGGGTCAGCCTGTTCCGTTCGGCGCGGTCCCGGAGCACCCGGTCGCGCTCGACCTCCGCGTCCGACCGGCACATGGCCGCGTCCGCCAGGTGCTGGATGAAGCGCCCATGGATCTCCGCGGCCGCCGGCCCGACGACGAGGGCCCGCAGGCTCCATGCCTCGCCGTCGCCGGGGTGATGCACGTAAGCCCGGGCGGCCGCGCCGGCATCGAGCAGCGGCGCGATGCGCAGGGCGGTGTAACGCGGCAGGTGCCCGAGCATCCGCGAGTTGCGCCACCAGACCTGCACTGCGTTCCCGTCGTGCGGATTCGCGGGCTCGCGGACCAGGTGAAGGCGGTCGCCCGGGAGCGGCAGGACGCGCTCGCCCGTGAGCTCGTCGAGCTTCCCGTAGTCGTAGAACTGCAGGCCGGCGATCTCGGAGACGAACCACGGCTCGGCCGCGAGCAGTGCGGCGGTCTCTACCATCACGTCGGTTCCGTCGAGGCCGGAGAGGTCGGGGTATGCCTCGTCGGTCATGGCTTCCCCTCGTTCGGGTCGACCCAGGCCATGGCGGCCTCGATGGAGCGGATGGAAGCCCGCACCTGCGACAGGACGAGCGCCTCCTCGCTGGCGACGCGCCGCTGCAGGCGTTCGTCCGCCCACCGGCCGGTACCGGCGCGGGTCCGGGCTGCGGTCAGGACGGCGGCGTAGCGGGCGCGGGTCTCGCGGGCGTCGAGGGCGGCGAGACCGTCGACGAATCGCGAACGGTCGCTCATGCCGCGGCCCTCCCGTCGACGCGCTGCCAGTAGGCCGACGTCACCTTGGCGTGGCCCTTCACGGTTCGAACCCAGCCGTCCTCGAAGGCGTGGACCATGCCCCATCCCTCGACCGGCGAGGTCAGGTAAAGGTTCGGGACCTGCACGGACCGGCACGGGCGCAGCCCCGTAGGTCCGAACAGGAACGCATCGCTGCGGTCGGCCGGCTCCTCGATGCCGAGCGCAGCGAGGATCTCGCGGGCCTCGTACGGCTTCATTTTGCCCCACTCCAGACCGAGTTGAGCCGCCCGCACGATCATGCGGTCCTCGGTGTGCTCGCGGCTGTCGAGCAGGTCGCGCCAACGCCCATCGGTGACGAGGTCGACGGCGTGATGCCACCGGGCGTCCACGG
The DNA here is from genome assembly GCF_049887755.1 of Methylobacterium sp. NFXW15. Lineage (NCBI taxonomy): Bacteria > Pseudomonadati > Pseudomonadota > Alphaproteobacteria > Hyphomicrobiales > Methylobacteriaceae > Methylobacterium > Methylobacterium sp. NFXW15. Next base: position 7,616 of record NZ_JAGEKG010000021.1, read on the forward strand.
CGCCGACGCGGCTCTCGTCCCAGACCGCGCGGACGCCGAGCACGGCCTCGACCCGCTTCACGAACGGGAGGGCGCCCGTGGCAGGGGTGCGCAGCCAGAGGCGGACCGCTCCGTCGACGAGCTCGACGCTCACGGGGAAGGAGTAGGAGCGGGGCGAGTACGGGACGCTGGGATCCTGCAGCGTCCCTGCGCTGATGCTCAGGATGTAGGGAGACGTGATGACGCCACGGTCGTTCAGGACTTGGATCAGGCGCTCCGTCGTCCACGGCGAGAAATCGAGGGCGAGCTGATTGGGGTCTGGCCGGCGCTTCGCCATCACAGGACCTCCGCCTCGATGAGGGTCAGGCCGTCGGCGTCGTAGAGCGCGACGGTCTCGGGCTCGCGCGGCACGTAGACGGTCGCGCGCTGCAGGCCGAGCGGGCGCAGGACGGTGTCACCGGGGTCCCGGCGGCCGCGCAGGACGTCGTGGACGTATTGCTGGGAGACACCGTTCTGGCGCCCCCCTGCGGCCTGCCCGCCGGCCCCGGCGCACGCAGCACGCAGGCGGTCGACAACCTGCTCGCGGCGCAACCTCGGAGTAGTCCTGCCCATCTCCGGCGCCTCCGACGCGATCAACTGCGTCGAGAGTACCGCATTTCCGCTTATCCGCAAGGTCACGGAAAGCTTCGAAAGTCGAAGGATCGGTTGTCATGAAGGACCCAACGTTACAAAATGTGAAGTTGGGGCGCGTTCCTCCGCTGTGTGTTTGATTTTGTTTGACGGTTGCTCATTCCACTAAAAAACGGTGTGCTTCAATACGCATATCCGCGGATTCTCCAGGAGCCGAACCCTGTGAACCTCGCCTTCGCCATACCCACCAAGTTCTGGCTCTGGACGGCCGCCCTCACGCCGGGGACGCGTCGCGTCGTCGTCGACAGGTTGATCCACCCCGTCCGCTACGAAGACACGGACGGCATCCACACCGGCGTCGTGGAGACGGACCTCCCCGAGGGCACCGTCGTCGTGACGACGCAGGCTGGCATGCCGGAGCGGTTCGGCACGTGCTTCGTCATCCTCTCGGACGTTCTGCAGCACGTCCACGAGCACGAGGCGCAGGACGTCCTCGACCCGGCTGAGGCGACGCCCCGGTTGCACGAGCGCCTCATGCGAGAGGCTGGCCTCGACTACGTGTCGCGCCGGTTCCACTACCCCTCCGGGCACACGATGGTGAAAGGGCAGCTTCGGGTGCGCGGCGGCTGGTACGCCGTCGTCACCGACACGACCGCCAAACAGGTCTGGATGCGCGCCGCGACGACCGCGGAGATCCTCGCTGGCGGCGGTGTCGTCCCTACCGCGCCGGTCGGCCAAGACCTGATCGCGGCCATCCGCGCCGAGGTCGCCGAGGACGCGGCAGCCACCCCCTCTGCGGCGTGATCATCACCGGGCTGGTGATTTTCCGGCCCGAGCCTCAGCCTTCCCCCACGGGCCCGCAGAGACGGCTCATCATCCCAGGAATCGAGACCACCATGCGCAAGATCGCCAAGCTCGCCCTCCTCGCCTTCGCCGCCATGGCCGCCGCCACGAAAGCTGTCTGGGACGGCTCGAAGTGGGTCATGAAGAGCCTGTTCGCCCCGCCGGAGCCCGCCGGCATGGCTATGGAGGACGCGTTCGAGGACGTCGCCGCCCGCGCCGCCGCACCCGTGACGCCGTCACAGAATGCCCGTGACACCGTCACGCCCGCCCCGGCCCCGAAGCCCGAGGCCGCCCTCAAGCCGGCCGCGACGGCTCAGGTCGTCGAACTCGACCCGGTCCTCGCGAAGGGCAAGATCGCCTACACATACGCCTGCGCCCTCACGACCCTCGACGAGGAGCCCTCCAGCGCCGGGCTGAACGAAGCCGAGGCCGCGTGGCTCTCCAGCCTCAACACCGCCGAGATGATGCACATCTGGCGCGGAGGCCCGATGCAGGCCGGTGCCCACATGCTGGGCATCAAGGCCATCCCCGGCCTCCCCCTGTGCCCGACCCTGGCGGAGTACCGGCATGTCCTGGGGAGCGCGGCGAGGATCACACCCCGCCAGCGCGAGGAGATCGCCGAGTACAACGAGACCCTCGACGCCGCCTTCGACGAGATGATCAACAGCCCCACCTTCGAGCTCAAGCACGGCATCTAATGAGCAACCCCCGAACAGCGAAAGGCCCGCCTCGGAGGTACCGAGGCGGGCCTTTCTTTTTGTGCGGTCACCGGCCTGGATGGCCTTGATACTTGCGGCGTGCACACTTTGTCGTGCTCTCACGTGCGCACGTCGTGCTGACGCTATGCCGACCGGGCGGCGCGGAGGACGAGGCCCTCCGCGCGGAGGGCGCGCCGGTGCATGCTCGCGGTCTCGGCCCGGGCGGTGGAGGTCTCCTGACGGGACGTGGCGAGCTCCCGCTGCAGCCAGGCGACTTGTTCGCGGAGGTCGGCAGCCTCGTCGACGGCGGCTTGAAGCTGGGCGCGCTGGCGGGTGACGGCGGCCATCGCGCGACCGGCGGCCGAGACGTTCCGGAGGCCCTGCTCGTAGTCGGCGTCGGCCTGACGGACGCGGGCATCCTCGATGCTGGTCGCCAGCACGCCGGCGAGGCCCAGGCCGACATGGTCGAAGGTGGAGGCGATGTCGTGGGCGCGCATGGGGCTCTCCGTCGTCCGGGTATGCCCTCACGATCGGGGGTCCGAGACTCACTGTCGAGTAGGAGTCAACTGTTGTCCCTGGCCGTGACACCGCCGCAGGCCGGGGTTTTGTACTGAGGTTAGCGCCCCGTTACTTCCTGACTGTGTAACGCCGAATCTGGAAAGCCGCCATCCGCCTCAGACGAGGCGCAGCCGCTGCGCGACCGCCTGATGCGCCGCGGCCCGGGAGACCTGTCCGTCCTGAACCTTGGCCGCCCGCACGTGCGCGATGGCCCGCCGCATCACGTCCTCGACGTCCACAGTCATGCCCGCGACGCTGCCCCGGCGGACGCAGTGCCCGACGAAATCAGCCGCGTGCAGGGCCTCCGCCATGGCGGTTGCGACCGCCGCGTCGACCACGCGCGGGTCCGGAAGACCGGCCGCTCGACGGGCAGCCCGTTCCGCCCGCTTCCGCTCCGCCGGTGTCAGCGGGATGTGCTTGGCGAAGTTGTCGTCGGGCTTCGGGAAGGCTTCGATGCGGTCGAACATGGCGGGCTCCTCAGGGGGAGATTCCGCCCGGCCGCGGCAACCGACAAGGTCGGTGTCTAGCGGTTTCGTGACACCGTCCAAGGGGGTTGGCCGTTGCGGACGCCATCCGCAGGCTGCCGCTCATGTTGAAGGTCAGCCTCGAAATCGACGTCGCCGGATTCGAGCGCGAGGTCGACACGCACATGCTGAAGGTGTTCCGGCCCGCCGTCGTGGACGCCCTGAACGCGGCCGGCGAGGCCGCGGTGGACGCCGTCCGGAAGGGCATGCTGACCGCGTTCGACCGACCCAAGCCATTCACCTTGGATGGCGTCGGTTTCTTCAAGGCGAGCGTCCGTAGCGACGGCGGCGACCCCTCGATCCTCAACTACATCAAGGACCAGACGGCCAGCTACATCGACGTCCACGGCTGGGGTTGCGGGGCTGGGGCCGCAGCCTCCTCGGCGTCCTCGCCGTCCAAATCGTATCTTCGCTCCGAGGGTGGTGCTTGTGATTGACCGGCTACGAGGGCTCCCATTGATGCGGTCGCGCGCTCAGCCTTCCTAATCGCGGCGGTCGCCCTCGTCCGCATCATGGCTTTGACCACCAACGGGCATGGGCGGCGCACGCCTCTCCTCAGGGCCGAAACCGCATCCCTCGGGACCGCCCTGTATGCCAACCTGACGATTCTGTTCTACGTGCCGTCCGTCAGCGCGTTCGGCATCGACGCTGCCTTCTCCATGGTGCTGGCCATATCGGACAGCGTTAATCCGAGAACCAGCCGTTCCGCTTTGCGCCCATAACAGCCATATTGCCGCCTCCGACGGCATCCCGAGAGCGGACATTCCAAGGCATAAGCTTTGGCTGTGGGTCGCGAGCGGCTGTGAACATGACTAAAAGCGTGACGGCCCACTTCGATCCGCTACTGGAGACCGCCGCAAGCTTCAGCGGTATTCTCTGCCTCGCCGCGGACCCTCAATCACCTTAAATGACGAGAGCCCTCCGAAAATGATGGCTGTCACTTGTCATATGGGGAATTGTATTCAAAACTCACGTGCTCGATCTCGCATGAGTTACGGGCAGCGAGTCGGAAAACCGACCGCGTGTAATGCACTCGGAGGAAGCGTCGTGAAGCTTTTCAGGACGACTCTGTTCGTCGCCGCGCTGTCGCTCGTGGCGAATTCGGCGATGGCCCAGGTCGAGGTCAAACTCGGCCACGTCGGCGAGCCCGGCTCACTGTTCGATCAGACGACAGCCGAGTTTGCACAGCGCGCGAATACAAAGCTCGCCGGGAAGGCCAAGGTGGTCGTGTTCGGGTCCAGCCAGCTCGGCAGCGACGACGAGATGTTAAAGAAGCTCAAGCTGGGCACCCTCGATCTCGCCTTACCCTCGACGGTCATGACCACGGTGGCGCCGGAATTTGGGCTGTTCGAGATGCCCTATCTCGTCAAGGACCGGGCCCATGCGGCTAAGATCCGCGACGCGATCATCAAACCGGTCCTCACGCCCATTGCCGCCAAGGCAGGTTATACGATCATCGCCACCTGGGAGAACGGGTTCCGCCAGATCACGAACAGCAAGCGCCCGATCAAGGAGCCCGCGGATCTCAAGGGGATCAAGCTCCGGGTGCCGAAGGGCGTGTGGCGCGTGAAGATGTTCCAGGCCTACGGCGCGACGCCCAGCCCGATGGCGTTCTCGGAAGTATTCGTGGCGCTCCAGACGGGCGTGATGGACGGCCAGGAGAACCCCCTGGCGCAGATTTATCCGGCCCGCTTCCAGGAGGTGCAGAAGTACCTGTCGCTCACCGGTCACGTCTACACGCCGGCCTATCTCACCGCGGGGCGCCGTTGGAAGAACCTGCCGGAGGACGTGCGCAAAGCGCTGGAGGAGACCGCCGTCGAGATGGAGCCCTGGGCCCTTGAGATCGCCGCCAAACTCGACGACGACCTGCTCGGCAAGCTCAAGGCGGCGGGCATGCAGGTGAACGAGGCCGACAAGAAGGCCTTCATCGAGGCCTCAAAGCCGGTCTACGACGAGTTCTCCAAGGACGTCCCCGGCGGCCGCGAGCTGATCGATAAGGCGCTGGCCCTCGGCAACGGATCCTGATCCGCCACCCCACCGGATACCGATCCCAGCACGTACCGATCTCGTCCAGGCGGGATCGCGCGGGAGCTTGAGACCCACGCATGCAAACCGTCCGCCGCTGGTTCGACCGCTGTCTGGAGGCCATCGCGGCCCTCCTGATGGCGGCGCTGACGATCATCCTCGTCCTGGGCTTCGTCTACCGGTTCCTGGGCATGTCCCTGGTCTGGTACGACGAAATCGCATCGATCGGGCTCGCTTGGCTCACCTATTACGGCAGTGCGCTCGCGGCTCATCGGGGGGCGCATATCGGCTTCCCCGGCATCGTCAACGCGTTCCCGCCGGGGCTCCGCGTCGCCGTCACCCTGGTGGCTGAGGCTATCGTGATCGGCTTCTTCCTGGTGCTGGCCGTCTACGGGACGGAGGTCGTCCTGGTCCTCCAGGGCTCGACCCTGGTGTCGCTGCCCGACGTATCTCAGATGGTCACCCAGTCGGTGATTCCGATCGCCTCGGTCCTGTTCATCGTCGCCGAGTTGCTGCGCCTACCGGAGGTGATCCACGACGCCCGCACCGGAGGGTTCGAGGACCATGAGCTGAAGGAAGCGCTGGGTTCGACCGAGCCCGCCCGGGAGCCCGCACTTGAGAGGGCTCGGCCATGACCGCACTCCTGGTCTACATGTTCTGCGGCCTGTTCGGGATGGTGCTCCTGAACGTGCCCGTCGCAGTGGCGCTGGGCGTCGTCGCGGTGGCCGCCATGTGGTTCACACAAGGGGCCGATTCGCTGCCGAACGCTGCCCTGGTGATGTTCGAGGGGGCGACCAATTTCCCGCTGCTCGCCATCCCGCTGTTCATCTTCGCGGGCGGCATTATGAACTCGTCGTCGATCTCGCGGCGGCTGGTAAACCTCGCCTCCGCCATGCTGGGCTTTGTCCGCGGCGGCCTCGCGATGGTGACCATCGGCGCCTCGATGTTCTTCGCAGAGATCTCCGGTTCGGCGGTGGCCGGCGTGGCGGCCCTGGGCACACTCCTGATCCCGGCGATGAAGAGCCGTGGCTACTCGAAGGAATTTTCCGCCGCGGTGTCCTCGTCATCGGCGAGCCTCGCGATCATACTACCCCCCTCGATCCCGATGATTCTCTACGCCGTGATGGCCCAGGTCTCGGTGGTGAAGATGTTCATCTCCGGCTTGCTCCCGGGCCTGCTCGGCGCAGCCGGCCTTGCCCTGGCGAGCTACGGCTACGCGCGCAAGTACGACTTCCCGGTCGAGCAGCGCTTCTCGCTGGCGGTGCTGGGGACGGCCCTGCGCGAGGCGCTCTGGGCGCTGATGCTGCCGGTCATCATCCTGGGCGGGATCTTCGGCGGCTTCGTCACGGCGACCGAGGGAGCGGCCGTCGCCGTCGTGGCCGCGCTGATGATCGCCACGTTGGTCTACCGCGAGCTATCCCTGGCAGACCTCTACAAGGCGCTGGTGGACGCGGCCATCCAGACCGCAGTGGTGATGCTGCTCGTAGCGTCCTCCGCGCTGATCGGCGTACTCCTCACCGAGGCGCAAGTGCCGCAGGCCCTCGCCCGGTCGATCCAAACCTACACCACCAATCCCTATCTGGTTCTTCTGCTGCTCAACTTCCTGTTTCTGATCCTCGGGATGTTCCTGCACTCGGCGGCTGCGATCATCCTGACGGTGCCGATCGTATTGCCGCTGATCCAGCAGGTCGGCATCGACCCGGTCCATTTCGGGCTGGTTCTCACCCTGAACCTCGCCATCGGGCAGCAGACCCCGCCGGTCGCCTCGGTGCTGATCGCAGCCTGCGCCATCGCGAAGGCGGACATTTGGGAGACCACCAAGGTCAATCTCGGCTATATTGGCGTGCTGCTCGTGGTGCTGCTGATCTGCACCTACCTGCCCTGGCTCGCCCTGGCGCCGATCCACTGGTTCTATGGCGAGGCCGCGGGGGGCTGAGGGGCGTCTGCGGCATCGCTGCTGTTCAATGTGCAAAGCCTGCACGGACGAGCCCTCTCGGTTCATCTACATCTGCACCACAAAATCTCGGGACCAAACAGTCGACCGCCTTCGCGGCCGCCACGAGGACGAGTGCCGCCGCAGCCGGTCTAGGAGTTTTTCGAAGGGAGAAGAGAAGTCTAGAGCTGGCCGCGACCAACGCGGCGACAAGCTGTAGGCGCTAGAAATCGAGCAGCCGGATCGCCCACCACTCGGTCGGGAACAGCGGGATCAGGATCGCAGCCGCCAGAATCGCGGCGAGCAGGACGAGCACCCAGCCGGCGACGGCCTTCACGACCGGCCCGGCATGGGCTGGCTCGCCTCCGGCCGCGGAACGCCCGTCAAGCCATCTCCCTGGTCGGACAGGGACTTGAGCACGCTGATTGAGCCGTCGTCTCCAGCACCACCGCCGCGGCCTGCGAGAGGTCGTCCAGCCCTTCGGAGCGCAGGGCGGAGAGGACATCGTCCCGGGTCATGCGCTGGCGGCGCATCGCGTCCGGCCCTAATCGTCATCGGCTGTGTCGCGGCCGCCCAGCTCGGCGTCTGGCTGGAGACGGCGCATATCGCCGGGTACGACGCGTCGTCGCCGAACAAGGACTGGGGCTACTCCGGCGGCGCCGAAGGGGCCCGCGCCCTGCTCAGCGCGGTCGCGTCCTCGACCATCGGCGTCGCGGGCACGACCTTCTCCATCACCATCGCGGCCCTCACGTTGGCATCCAGACAGATGGGCCCGCGGCTCCTGCGCAACTTCACCCGCGACGCCCGCAACCAGATCGTGCTCGGCATCTTCCTGGGCACCTTCGCCTAAGCGCTGATGGTCCTGCGCACGGTCCGCACGGTGCAGGAGAGCCCGTTCGTCCCGCACCTCGCCATCAGCGGCGCCATTGCGCTGGCACTCCTGTCCATCGCCACCTTGGTTTGGTTCGTCCACCACATCGCCACTGGCATCAACGTCGAGACCGTGGTCGACGCGGTCCATGGCGACCTGCGCGATGCGGTGGACACTCGCACGTTAGAGCGTTTTCGGTCTGAGCTGAGTCGGTCGTGCGGGGTTCACTTGGCGGTATGAGGCTGATTCATTGCGCGCTCCAGATGAGGAGCGAGGCATGGGCCGACCCTACAGCCAGGACCTACGCGAA
>NZ_JAGEKG010000022.1:0-9743 GCF_049887755.1 Methylobacterium sp. NFXW15
TCAGACTGATACCTTCGAGGAGGCAGTTACAGACGCCGTTGGGGGGCAGATAGACGGGATGCTCGACAGCGTGTTCAGCGAGTCCAAGAACATCACGGTCACAAAGTCTGGGCCGGATGCACGGTGGCGTCTCGGCGAGTAGACCACACGTTACAAGGCCCGATGACCATCGAAGAACTGAAGACCGCCCTCGAAGTCCTGATCGTCGAAGCGAAGGCGAAAGGGCCGGGGAAGATCCCGACCGACGAGGTGCGCGACGCTGTTCTCAAGGTGAGTATTCGAGACCGCTACGGGCGGTGACAGGGGGCCCTTCGGGGCCCCTTCCTGTTTTGAGATCACATCATTTGACTGGTCAGCGATCGAGTCGCACGAGTAGATCTGGATGGAGCCGTGTAGCCGCGAAACTCGATACCGAAAGATCGGTATTCAGTTGCCTGTGGATAGCGTGCGATAGATCTTGAACTTGCCCTTCATCATTCTATCGCGCGCACCATCTTGTTTGGAGTGTGGTCAGCACGAGGGTTCAGAATGAACCACAGAAGCAACCTGATTGATCTGGAGTTCGAGACTGCCCGTCTCGGAGAACTGCTAGAGCAACAGGCTCCAGAAGATGCAATTGAAGCCGAATGTGATCGAGTTTGCATGCAGTACTTCGGGTACACGCGGCACGAACTGACGCAACAAGTTCCAGCTATACCGTTGGCTGGACTTGATGAATGGTACTACGATGAAGTCCTTGATCTCGGAGAGCGACACGGCTTCGACTTCAGAGAAAAGAAAGGAAGTCGAGAGCATTCGATCTACAGAGATGTTGGATACGTCGTCGAACAGTGGGTATACATTGCTGAGATGCTGATCGCGAAGGAGTGCGGTTTCTTTCCTTCGACGTTTGAAGAGATTGCAACAGTCAAGATGAACCGCGAGGCCAGGGTATTCGAGGAAGCAATACGGCGAGAAAAGCAGAAGCCGCGCCGTGAGAGCTTGGAACTGGCAAAAGTGTTCGGTGAGCGGCCCCGAGAGATCAAGCCGGGTACCATCGTAGCGACCCCGGTCAAGGGTAAGGGGGCCAAGCCGGGCAGAGAGGTCCGCATCGAGGTCCGATCACGGGATCGTCGCCCGCTTCCGATGCCTCCCAAAAAGCCGTAGCGATCCGGCACGAAGCCATCGTCGCTGCTGATCGAAGACAGACGAACCCAGCGCGTTGCGTGGTTGCGTGACTGCGGGTACGTGTGGCTGCGGGACAGCGGGGTTGCATCATGCGCACGGTGGTGTTCGCCTCTCAAAAAGGCGGAAGCGGAAAAAGCACGCTCGCAGCATGCATGGCCGTGGCGGCGGTTCAGGACGGCGAGAACGTCGTCTGTGTGGACTTGGACCCGCAGGGCACCTTGGCCGAGTGGGGGCGGCTCCGGCTTGCAGAGCGGGGCGAGGAACGCGAACTGGTGTTCCGCACCGTGAAGCCGGCTGATCTGCAAGCCTTCGTGGATCGAGTGGCGAAGCATGGTCAGACGACGACGCTACTCATCGATACCGCCGGCACGTTCGATGCCACGGTGGACCGGGCCGTGCGCCTCGCCGACTTCGTGCTGGTGCCGGTGCGCCCGTCCGCTCCTGACCTGAAAGCCGCGAGACCGACCGTGGAGCGGCTGCGCTTCCTCGGCCGGAGCTTCGCCTTCGCGGTGAACGGCGCCAATCCGATCACACCGGCCCGCACGGCCGAGGCCGTCGCAGTCCTACAGGCCGGCGGGGACGTGGCGCCAACGGTCTCGACGCGAACCGTCTTCAGCGACGCGATGGCGACCGGTCTCGGGGTCTCGGAACTGGAACTCGGCGGCAAGGCTGCTGCCGAGATTGCCGAACTGTGGACGTACACGAAGGGAGCCAGCACCAGTGAGTAAGCGACCCAACCTGCTCGGCGGTATCGACATGGCACCGAAGTCCAAGCCGGTCGAGAGTGGCCCCGCTGTCCCGCAATCACGCAAACCCGCTGTCACGCGGACGCAAAAGATGCTCCCGGTTCCCGACATGCTGGACGCCGTACCAGAGGCCGAGGCACGCGACGGTTACAAGGTGCGAACCCGGATCGAGAAGCCGCATGTGAGCTTGTACGCGGCACCGGAGACCTTCGACGCAATCAAGCGACTGGCCTTGGACAACCGGACAACGGCACAAGCCCTGTACCGCCGGGGCCTGCTGCTGATGCTGCAAGAGAACGGCCTGTACCTGGACAAGAGCGAAGAGGACGTTTGACGCATGGTCCCGCAACCACGCAAACCCGCACTCACTCGGACCCGCATCGTTCTTGCATCGACGATTATTGCACTCTCTGGATTGCCGTCCCAGGCGCAGTTTGCGAACGGGAACAAGATCTACGAATGGTGCCAGCAGCCGAAAGGCTCGCTTCTGCGAGAAGCAGTTTCGGCGTACTTGAGTGGTTCGCTGGATACTCTGGTCATGTCGAAAAACCAGCAGTACGAGATCTGCATCCCTGAGGGAGTGACGATCCCACAAACCAGAGATGTCTTCTGCAATTACTTGGATCGCCATCCCGAGATCCGGCAGCGCACCGCGCCTGTCGTTCTCTACCAGGCAATCTCCGAGGCATGGCCTTGCAAGAGTGCCAAGCCCTAGGTGGCTTGACCGACTCGACGCCAACCGCCACGGTCGCCCGTTCACCGAGGATTAACCGCCACGATCGCGAGACCCTGAAACGACAACGGCCCCCCTGGCGCCAACCAGAGAGGCCGTCAAATCGAGTGGTTCGTCAGGAACCTTGCAATCCCTGACAAGCCACATGACGCCCCCCGGCGTCAAGACGGAACGCCAATTCCGTCCACGGTAGAGTCGTGTCTGGACCCTGGATCGCGGCCCGTGAGGGACCGGGACCGATGTTTGCTGACCATTTGAGGCGCGCCATCGCGGCGGCGCCTCGTGCCGCCCTCGCCGATGTCGCGCGGGGGCTGTGGGCCGCTGTAGCCAACGGACAGGTCTCGGAGGAGGAGGCCGAGATCTTATCGGCCGAGATCGATGCCCGGCGGATCGTGCCCGCTGCTCCCGCTACTCGACGGGGCGGATCGAGACCACGCTCGCCGTCGTCCTTGGAGCGTCGTCGCCGTTGGGCGGCATCGGGCGGAATGCCGGTCGGTCTCGCCGCCCGGTTCTCACTGGCCGAACAAGCTGCGCTCGCCGTCGTCGCCGCCGAGGTCGCGGTGAAGGGCGACTGTCGGCTCTGCATCGGCGCCGTCGCCGGGAGGGCCGGGGTGAGCGAGACAAGCGTGCGCAACGCGATCCGCGAGGCCCGGCGCCTGGGCCTCGTCCATGTCGAGGAACGCCGCCTGGATCGCTGGAGGAGCAACACGAACGTCGTCACGATCACGTCGCAGGAGTGGCGTGCGTGGATCGCCCGTGGCGGCCGGGGGGGTGCCTGCAAATCCGTGCAGCCCCCGATTTCAAGATCTCTTTCTGTAAACCGCGAGACCAGCGAGAACCGGCTCAAGGGCTTCCGAGATGGAGGAAAAGGCAACCGGCATCGCCAGGATGGCCCGCCTATCGCCAGAACGGGCTCAGGACGCCTGTTTCCGAGTCCGGCGGGGCGTTGATGCCTTCGAGGCTGGAGCGGCCTCCTGAGCCGTTTCTGGAGCCGTCGCGGCCTGCTCTACCGGAGTGGGTTCCGGCTGTGCGACGTAGGAGGTGCGCTGCCGCTGTCGAAGCACGTCAGCCACGATGTCTGCGAGGCGGCGCCCGTCGAGCTGCCCGGCAACGCGCTGGAACTCGGCAAGCTCGTCAATGGAGGCGTGCGCCAGGATCGCGCGAACCGCGTCTGGCCGGGCTTCCAGTTCTGCTCGTGCCTCGGCCTGTCGCTGATCGTGGATGGCGTTGCGCTTCTCCATGATGGCGGCGCGGACGGCTCTCACGTCGTCGCTGACCTTGAACCGCTCGCCGCGTCGCTTGGCGGCTTCCTGTCTACGGCGGGCTTCGCCCAGGTTCATCCCCATAGGGGCCGTGTTGCTCATGAGCGTGCTCCAGCCTCGGCCCGCAGGCGTTCAGCGAGTTGTGGGTGAAGGTTCGAGATCAAGCCCTGTCTCGTGCGGTTGATGGTGCGATGGTGCCAGGGGTTGCCGTGCTGATCGGCGAGGGCTTGGCCTTCGGTGCGGCGGGCGGCGGACTGGCCGTCGCGGGTGGCGGCGTTCGCGGCCAAGGCGCGGGCTGTGGCGTTCGTGCCTTCAGGGATCGAGGGCTTCGTCGTCGGCGACGAGACCGGCTTACCCATCCCGACTGCGAAGACGTCGAGTGCGTCAGTGATCGAGCCGACCCGGCCGCCACCGATGTCGAAGGAGACCTGGCTCGCGTCGTCCACGGTGCAGATCGAGTTCAAGGTCGCGCCCAGGTGCTCCAGCTCCTCCCGGCTCAACTGGAGCTTGTGGGCGGCGGCGTAGCTCGTCACCTGCGAGTCGAATGAGATCGAGATGCCCTTCATCGGGCGCGTCCCTTGAGGAGGCCCTGGGCGACAAGATCTCGCATGACGACCTCGCGGACGTAGCCAGTGATGGTCATGCGGCGGGGCTTGCGGGCGGCGTCAAGCGCGGCTCGCAATTCGCCGTCGAAGGGCAACTTCATTGTGCCCCCCTTCGTGTTGGGGTTCATGGAATGTTCCAGTGATGTGGTTGGTCGTGGAGGAGGTGAGGGGCGGCGAACGGGCCAAAGAGCGCGGAGTAGATGTCCCTTGAACCCGTCGGCTTTCGCCAGTCGAAGCGCACCTCGTGGGTGCAGATGCGCGGCGTCGAGCGCCTATCGGGTCGCCGGGCCTCGCCCCGCACCGGGGCCGTAGCCCGCCGTTCTCATACCGGCCCTATCGGGCCTCTAACCCAGAGATGGTGACTGCGACGAAAAGTGCAAGAAACCGGGTTGATTGATGGCACAAAATGTGCATCTGGGCCCGTGTCATCCTGCTCGGCGTGGTCTCGGCTTCCGGCCGACCGGCTGCTCGTTGAGGAGGTTCTTGGACCATCCGACCCTCTGGCCGAAGATCGGGCCCGACGCGCGGTGAGGCGTCTGCGGGAACTTGCGCCAGTAGGCGGGCTCGACGGCCTTCATGAGGTACGTCCCCGCGTCGCCGATCTGCCCGTTGCGGAGTCGCCGAGTGACGGCATCGACCGGCCGAACGTCTACTTCGTGGCCGGAGAGGTGCTTGCGGAAGTACTTCTCCACGAGATCAAGGCGCCCGCCGCTCGCCACGACGACGTGCAGGTGCTCGCCGACGCCCTCCGGCTTCCGCGCTGTGCCGACCCGCTTCGACTCCCGCGACCACAGGTAGGCGGGTTCCGGCAGGTTCTCGTTGGCCGCGAACGCCGTCCGCATCGCGTGGACCATCTTCTTGAACAGGTCCTCCCGCTCTTCGGGGCTCATCGTATCCACGGCGGCGGGCCTGATCGTCACGAGGCAGTCGAGGTCGTGACCCTTGGCCTCGGCGCTGCCGAATGCCTGTCGTCCCTGCTCGTAGACGGCCCCGGTGATCGCCAGTGTCTTGGTCCGGCGTCGGAGGTCTTCACTCTCCCGCTTCCGCAGACTCCAGGCTCGCTTCGGCTTCGATGGGGCCTCGGCGAGGGTGTCGTCGTTGGCAGGTTCGGGGGCGTCGGCGTGTTGGGGTTTGTAGCTACCAAGATGGGCGCGCGCACGCCCGCGCGAGGGACGATCCGGCTGAAATAGACCAAGCTCTTGATCTGGAATGAGAATTTCCAGAACCGGCTGATCGCCTGGAGGCGAGACCGGCCCCGAAAAACCTGCGGGGTTGTTTGGTGCGCTGACGACGTTCTCGGGCCCCTTGTCGAGGTCTTTTTCGAGGTCGTCGGACACACCCTGGGACGGCTCGTGCGCTTGCACGAGAGGCCCCGATGTGGTAATGGTCACGGTGAATTACGGCTCCAAGTGGAAGCCCGTCACCCGGTCTGCCAGGACACGGTGGGTGGCGGGCTTTCTGCTGTTCAACTGCATGTCATAGCACGAATTGGCTTACCGACCCAGTGGTCGGTAATGGGGTTGGGCATCCCTATTTCCATTTGACCTAAGTCGTTGATTTTGCTGAGTTTTTCTGCTCAGAACCGGCGGGATGCCGATTTTCTCCGACTTTTGCTGCTTATGGCGTGGCGGAGACGCAGATCCCCGCCTCCTCCAGAACACCCCTCTACGCTTCGCCAGGATCGCCCAGGACGGGCGTTCGTGCTCCCGATGGTTGTTGGAGTCCACCCAGACCCGTCGTCGCCGTCTCCGGCCTATTCTGGACGTCACAGCCGGAACGATCGCTCCAGCCTGCGGGCGAATGCGCCGGGCTCCAGGCCAGTCAGAATGCTGCGCCTCCCGGATGGGCGTGGTCCGCCCAGCATCTCGATCATGCGTGCTCCATGCCCGGCGCCCAGGCCGAAGTAGCTGCTTCGCTCTGGATCGGGGAACACGCCGTCGAGAGCGTGCTCGTCATCCCGGCTGTTCCATCGATGCCAGATCGGTACGGCGAGATCGGTCACGGATGGCGGGAGGAGCGCCCAGCCGGTGACGATCTTCCATCCGTGGCGCTCTTTCAGCACCTGCGAGGCGACAACACACTTTCCCGGCCCCCACGTCTCGGTCCCCGGCGGGAGGGGCGTGCCCTCGTATGAGCGGCCGTGCTTGAGCAGGTAGTTCAAGTCGCGTGGCTGGAGGGTGCCGGTCTCTCTGAGAGCGCGGATCACCGGGTGATCGTCGTCGGACATGGAATGGGGGTCTCTTTTGTGTGGGCGAGATTTTTCAGAGGTCGTCGCATGCACGAATGCATTCAGGTCGGTAGGGTACGTGCAAGAATAGGGTCGCCTTTTCAAAGTATAAATCCTGAACGACCTGGCACGACGCCGCCCTACGTTGCTGAAAAAAATCGATTGCATCCTTGCAAGTTACATGCAAGCGATGATGTGTTCCTGAAATCTTGCGGAACACTTCGGATTGACTCAAATTCTACTTGCAACACCGCGAGACATGCGGTAGCTTTGGAGATGGGTCAATGATGGATCGAGAGACCGCCGAGCAAGTAGAAGCGCTGACGCTTCGTCTCATCCGGCTGGCGGATGTGCGCCACGATGCTGGCGACCACGAGGGCGAAGCGGTCGCTCGTAGCGTGGCCGAAGCCTTGTGCGACATGCTCGATCTGGGCTGGCTACAGGATCGCCGCGCCCAGGCGTAGTTCAACGCCGAGCTTAGGTGTCGAGGAAGTCCCACTCGGAACCCAGGACCCAGCGGAGCGCGCTCAGCTTGCCGTTGAGCATGCCCCACTCGAAGTCGTCCCAGGGGCCCAAGTTCTCCAACCCGACCTCATCCTCGGTCCGCTTTGCAGCGGCCAAGGCGCCTGCCCAGATGCTGTCGACCGTCATGTCCTGATGGCTGCCAGGATTGGCGTCCCACTCTTCATGGGTGACGACTCGATGTTCGCCGCTATCGATGGCGCACCTTAGGTTCCAGTGCCGATTGTACCAGATCTGGCGGAGGAGCAAGCGCTGGGCTGCAATGATTTCGCTGAGCTTGCGCGGTTCATCCTGGTACTCAAATTCCCAATTCACATCCTCCATCCACTCGGATGCAAAATCGTTGAGGCATTCGCCCAATGAGAGCCAGTAGGTAGAACCATCGGAGACGAAGAGATCTGTGAGATCCGGATGCGGCTGACGCTCGTTGCTACTCATGTCGCTGAAGTCGAGCTTGTTGTGTGTGACGAACGAGAACACAGTCTCGTCGTCTCCGAAGGCCAGTGCATCCCGGTAGATCTCAGCCAGCACTGCATCGCCCATCGAGTTCTTCCCCTTGTGGAATGGGGCAAGCTTGTCGATTGCGCGCTGGGCTGTGCGGAGCTTGACGGCGTCGGTCGTCTCGATGACCTCGGCGTCGGCGAAGATCCTCTCGATCCGTGCGATGCTAGTGTTGACCGCCTCCCCCAAGATGACAATGCGATGGTCGACGTCGTCCATGACAGCGATAGCTCCATCCCGAGCCGTCTCATCTCCGAACTGTCGAACTGCCTCCTTCACGCGCTTCAGCGTGCTGGAGAGGCTCTTGCCGCTCTCCCGGACAACGCGCTCCTTGTTGCGGGCAAACTCGTCGACCGTCTGCCGGGGCAGGATGAGAGATACGTCCCCGGTCGCGATCAGCTGCTCTAGCGCACGTAGCGTTGGCTGGAGGCGGTAGTCCTTGGCCAAATCGAGCCAGACGCAGGTATCAATCAGTAGCCGCAGCATCGGTAGCCTCTGGGAATGGCACCTGGCGCTTGGCGTGTCCGCCATTCATCCACGCCGGACAATAAGCTGCGCGGCTGGCTTGCAAATGTTCAAGCGGCGCAAGGGGGCGGCGCGATCATGACGGGCTGGTACGAGGACAGGATGCGCCGCCGGTCGAGGCTGGCCAGCTGATCGAGCGCGTCGAGGGCGCGGTCGAGGTGAGAAGGATCGGACTCGGCGCATGCGAGCGCCGAGGAAAGAGCTTCAGCGCGGGGTCCCGCGAGGAGGCGCGCAACGGCCCGTAGGGTTCGGCACCGCGCGATCCGCTCGCATGGGGACAGGCCAGGGGCCCAGGGGCCGAAAGCGTCGGCAGGTTTCATGTTCTGGTTGCTCGAATGTCAATTTCGGTTGCGGAACTGGGCCCCGTCTGTCACGTTTCCTCAAGGAAAAGAGACAGCAAAAGTGGTGAAGGTGATGGCTGGCAAGGGGTTGATCGAGGCGGTCGGGTACATGCGGACTAGCTCGGCGACCAACGTCGGCGCCGACAAGGACTCCGAGAAGCGCCAGCGCCAGGAGATCGAGAAGTTCGCCCAGAAGGCCGGGTACACGGTCGTCGCGTGGTTCTACGACGCCGACGTGCGCGGCTCCGACCCGGTGGACACGCGCCCCGGCTTCGCGGCCATGCTGGATCGGATCGCGGGCAACGGGGTGCGGACGATCATCGTCGAGGCCGCGAACCGCTTCTCGCGCGACCTGATCGTGCAGGAGACCGGCCACAGGTTCTTGAAGGGCGAGGGCGTCACGCTGATCGCCGCCGACAGCCCCGATACGTTCGTGGAGGATACGCCGACCTCGAACATGGTCCGGCAGATCCTGGGCGCGGTCTCGCAGTTCGAGAAGGCCAGCCTTGTCGCCAAGCTCAAGGGCGCCCGCGAACGCGTCATGAAGGCCCAGGCCGAGAAGGGCGAGAAGGTGAAGTGCGGCGGTCGGCACTCCTACCGCGATCTCGACAGCGCCATGGTCGATCTTGCGCGGCGCCTACACCGCTACCCGGTGAACGGTCGGCGCCGGTCCCTGCGGGAAGTCTCGGCTGAACTGGCCGCTGCCGGGCACCTCACGGCCACGGGCAAGCCGTTCGGGGCTGAAGCCATCAAGCGGATGATCGCCCAGTAGAGATGCCAGACGAAATCCACGGGAAGCATCAAAAACATCGTTGACGGGGCGTTACTATTGATCGGTCGGATGGTATACTTCGCCATCACGGTTTTTGCAGGATCGATCATGGAAGACGAAGCAATCAAGTACCTCTACTGCACTGCTGACGGCGCAAAGGCCGAAGTTTTCGCCATGGCAGATGGTCCCGAGACCGTTCGGTGTCCTACCTGCGGTCAGACTGATACCTTCGAGGAGGCAGTTACAGACGCCGTTGGGGGGCAGATAGACGGGATGCTCGACAGCGTGTTCAGCGAGTCCAAGAACATCACGGTCACAAAGTCTGGGCCGGATGCACGGTGG
>NZ_JAGEKG010000024.1:0-1965 GCF_049887755.1 Methylobacterium sp. NFXW15
GAGGCCATGGTGTGGCCCGGCGTGAACATGACCTCGACGTCGAGGTCGCCGACCCGGAAGCGCTCGCCGTCGGCGAAGAGCCGGGACCACTGCGAACCGTCCGTGCGGAACGTCTCCGGCAGGTTGTACAGCCCCTTCCAAAGCCGCTGCACGTCGACGACCTTCTCGCCGATGGCGGTCGGGACGCCGGTCTTGTCGTGCAGGTAGCCGGCCGCCGAGAAGTGGTCGGCGTGCGGATGCGTGTCGAGGATCCACTCCAGGACGTAGCCCTCCCGCTCGATATGGGCGAGCAGGGCGTCGGCGGACCGGGTCGCGGTCGCGCCGGACTTCGGGTCGAAGTCGAGGACCGGGTCGATGATCGCGCAGCGCTGCGTCTCGGGGTCCGCGACGACGTACTGGATGCTGCCGGTCGGCTCGTCGTGGAAGCCGGTCACGATGGGATGCCCGCGCAGGGCTCCGACGGTCTGGTTCGACATGGATCTCCTCCTGTCCGGGATCAGGCGTTCAGGCCGAGGAGCGGCAGGGCCCCGCGGGCGACGACGTACAGGCCGACCAGGATGACGAGGCCGGCGAAGGTGACGGTCAGGGCGCGCTTGCGCCCGGCGAGGCGCTAGCCGAGCCTCGATCCGACGAAGCCCCCGAGCACGCCGCCCAAGATGAACAGGGCGGCCAGCGGCCAGTCGATCAGGCCGGAGGCGGCGTAGCTCGCCGCGGTCGCCGCCCCGAAGGCGCTGACCGCGACAAGGGAGGTGCCGATCGCCATGGGCAGCGGCATCGACGTCGCCAGCATCAGGCCCGGCACGATCAGGAATCCCCCGCCGATGCCGAAGAAGCCTGAGAACAGGCCGACCGCGAGGCCGATGCCGAGGAGCCACGGCAGGAGCACCGGGGCGCTGGCCTTGGTCAGGCGCACGTCCGGGTCGCCTTCGCCGCGCCGCTTGCGCAGCATCAGGCCGCCGACCACGAGCATGGCGACCCCGAACAGGGCGAGCAGGCTCTTTCCGTCGACTGCCTTGGCGGCCGCCGAGCCGACGAGCGCGCCGAGGATTCCGGCGAGCGAGAACGCCGCCGCACAGCGCCACTTCACGGTCCCGGCCCGCCATTGCGGGACGAGATTGCCCGCCGCGCTGACCGAGACCGCCAGGGCGCTGGTCCCGATGGCCACGTGGGGCGAGGAGACGCCGACCACGTATGTCAGGAGCGGGACCGCGAGGATCGAGCCGCCCCCGCCGACGAGGCCGAGGATCACGCCCACGACCCCGCCCGAGCCGGCAGCGAGGCCGGATGTGAGGGGACCGGGCATCATGCGTCGGCTCCCGGTACGGCCGTCGGCTTCAAGCGCGCCGCCGGCACCAGGCGGAACAGCAGCATGCCGGCGACCATCGCCGCCACGAAGGTCGCGGCCTCGGCCGGGGCCACCGTCAGGATGGTGAGGGCTGGACCGGGGCAAAGGCCGGCCAGCCCCCAGCCGAGGCCGAAGATCGCGGCTCCGGCGATCAGACGCGCGTCGAGCTCGCGACGGGCCGGGACATCGAGCTTTGGCGCGAGCACCGGCCGGCCGCGCCGCCTCGCCCAGCGGTAGCCGGCGGCCGAGACCGCGACGGCGCCCGCCATGACGAGGGCGAGGCTGGGGTCCCAGCGCCCGGTAACGTCGAGGAAGGCGAGGACCTTGGCCGGGTTGGCCATGCCCGAGACGAGGAGGCCGAGGCCGAACAGGAGGCCGACGGCGAAGGCGGAAGCGGTTTTGGCCATGGCTCAGGCTCCGACGAGATGGCGCATGACGAGGACGGTCAGGACGGCGATGGCCATGAAGGTGCCGGTCGCGGCTAGCGAGCGGGGCGAGCCGCGGCCGATGCCGCAGACGCCGTGGCCGCTGGTGCAGCCGGCGCCGAGGCGCGCCCCGAACCCGACCAGCAGACCCGCGAGGACCAGGATCGGGAACGACGCCCCGACCGTCACCGGCGG
>NZ_JAGEKG010000025.1:0-1691 GCF_049887755.1 Methylobacterium sp. NFXW15
GTGGCCGATGCCGTGCGCGCGGAGATGATCGACGCGGTGTCGGTGACCGGCGGCCATCTCGGCTCGGGGCTGGGCGTGGTCGAGCTGACGGTGGCGCTGCACCACGTGTTCGACACCCCCGACGACCGCATCGTGTGGGATGTCGGCCACCAGTGCTACCCGCACAAGATCCTCACCGGACGCCGCGACCGCATCCGCACCCTGCGCCAGGGCGGCGGCCTGTCGGGCTTCACCAAGCGCTCCGAGAGCGTCTACGACCCGTTCGGCGCGGCGCACTCGTCCACCTCGATCTCGGCCGCGCTCGGCATGGCGGTCGGCCGCGACCTCGACGTCGCCGCCGCCAAGGCCAAGGGCCAGAGCGCGAAGCGCCGGAACATGATCGCGGTGATCGGCGACGGCTCGATGTCGGCGGGCATGGCCTACGAGGCCATGAACAATGCCGGCGCCCTGCATTCGCGCCTCATCGTCATCCTCAACGACAACGACATGTCGATCGCCCCCCCGGTCGGGGCGATGTCGGCCTATCTCGCGCGCCTCGCCTCGGGCGACACCTACCGCACGCTGCGCGACGCGGCCAAGCAGCTCGGCAAGCTCCTGCCCAAGGCGATCTACCAGCGCGCGGCGGCGGCGGAAGAGTATGCCCGCTCCCTCGTGGTCGGCGGCGGCACGATGTTCGAGGAGATGGGCTTCCACTATGTCGGCCCGGTCGACGGCCACAACCTCGACCACCTGCTGCCGGTGCTGAAGAACGTCCGCGATGCCGAGCACGGCCCGATCCTGCTGCACGTGGTGACGCGCAAGGGCAAGGGCTACGCCCCGGCCGAGGCCTCGGCCGACCGCTACCACGGGGTGGTGAAGTTCGACGTGGTCTCGGGGGTGCAGGCCAAGGCCAAGCCGAACGCGCCGGCCTACACGCGGGTGTTCGGCGAGAGCCTGATCAAGGCGGCCGACGCCGACCCGAAGGTGGTGGCGATCACCGCCGCGATGCCGGGGGGCACGGGCATCGACCTGTTCGGCAAGGCGCATCCGGACAAGACCTTCGACGTCGGCATCGCCGAGCAGCATGCGGTGACGTTCGCGGGCGGTCTGGCGACGGAGGGCTACAAGCCGTTCGTGGCGATCTACTCGACCTTCCTGCAGCGGGCCTACGATCAGGTCGTGCACGACGTGGCGTTGCAAAACCTGCCCGTGCGGTTCTGCATGGACCGGGCGGGCCTGGTGGGCGCCGACGGGGCGACCCATGCGGGGGCGTTCGACCTCGCCTACCTGTGCTGCCTGCCGAACATGACGGTGATGGCGGCGGCCGACGAGGCGGAGCTGGTGCACATGGTGGCGACCTGCCACGCGCATGACAGCGGCCCGATCGCGCTGCGCTACCCGCGCGGCGAGGGCGTGGGGGTGGAGCTGCCGGAGAAGGGCGTGGCGCTGCCGATCGGCCAGGGCCGGATGGTGCGCGAGGACGCGGGGGCCCGGGTGGCGATCCTGTCGCTGGGCACGCGTCTGGCCGAGGCGCTGAAGGCGGCGGATCTGCTGGCGGACCAGGGCGTGGCGGTGAGCGTGGCGGATGCGCGCTTCGCCAAGCCGCTGGACGAGGCGCTGATCCTCGACCTCGCGTCGAAGCACGAGGTTCTGGTGACGGTGGAAGAGGGCTCGCGCGGCGGGTTCGGGGCGATGGTGCTGCACCTGCTGGC
>NZ_JAGEKG010000027.1:0-1202 GCF_049887755.1 Methylobacterium sp. NFXW15
CCTGGCCACGGAGGCGCATGCCGACACCCGTGCCGTGCTGCTCAACCAAGTGTCCTGGGGCGCCATCTTCGCGGGCGCCGTCACCGCCCTGGTGACGCAGGTCGTCGTCAACCTCGTCGGCGTCGGCATCGGGCTGGCCTCCATCGGCACCACCGCCGCCGACAACCCCTCCGCCTCCACCGCCTCCCTCAGCGCAGGCATCTGGTTCGTGGCCTCGGGCATCGTCGCCTCCCTGGCCGGCGGACTCATCGCAGGCCGCCTCTCCGGCAAGCCCCTGCCGGGCGCCGCCGCCCTCCACGGCCTCGTCTCCTGGGCCGTGACCACCCTCGTCGTCCTGTACATGCTCACCTCCGCCGCCACCGGCCTCGTCGGCGGCACCCTCGGCACCGTGTCGAGCGCGCTCGGCGGCGCCGGCAACCTCGTCGGCGGCACCATCCAGACCGCCGCCACCGCCGCCGCCCCGTCCCTGTCCAAGGTCTCCAACCCCCTCGACGGCATCGAGCAGAAGGTCCGCGAGCAATCCGCCGGGCAGGACCCGCAGGCCGCCAAGGACGCGGCCGTCTCGGCCGTGAAGGCCGTGCTGACCGGTGACCCGGCCCAGAAGGAGCAGGCCAAGACCCGCGCCGCCGACGCGCTGGCCAAGGCCCAGGGCATCGCGCCGGACCAGGCCAAGGCGCAGATCGACGACTACCAGAAGCAGTACGAGCAGGCCGTCGCCACCGCCAAGCAGAAGGCCGAGGCCGCCGCCGTCACCGCCAAGTCCGCCGCGACCCAGGGTGCCTTCTACGCCGCCATCGCCCTCGTGCTCGGCGCGCTGGCCGCGTTCCTCGGCGGTCGCCTCGGCGCCCCCAAGCCCGCGACGCTGCTGGGCACCTACGACGCCCGCCGCGTCTGATCCCGTTCACCGGCCCCCGCCCTCCGGCGGGGGTCACCACCGGCCGGGCAGACCGGCCTCCCTCGCGAAGCAGAAGCAGGAGTGCACATCATGAGCAGCACCACCGACAAGCTGAAGGGTCTGGCCAACGAGGCCGTCGGCAACGTCAAGCAGGGCGTGGGCAACATGACCGGCAACGACAAGCTCGTGGCCGAGGGCAAGGCCCAGGAACTCAAGGGCGAAGCCCAGAAGACCGTCGGAGACGTCAAGGACGGCGCCAAAAACCTCGCCGACAAGGTCACCGGCAAACACTGAGCAAGGTCGGCGG